>PLHD01000072.1 GCA_003138815.1 Acidimicrobiaceae bacterium
CTGGGCGTGCGTCGGCGTCCTGGCGGGCCCGCCGGACCTCCTCGAGGCGCTCGGCCCCGGCGCGCGAGGCTTCGAGCTGCTCGCGGTACGTCGAGTCCATGGCCTCCTGGGAGAGGCGGATCTCGTCGGCGGCGCGGGTGACGAGCGCCGCGAGGCGCCCCAGCACCTCGAGGTCGAACTCCAGAGACTGGCGCCGGCCGGCGGCCTCGGCCCGCTCGCTCGAGCGCCCCTCGAGGCGCTGCTCGATCTCTGCGCGGCGCTGCTCGAACAGGCGGCGTCGCTCGCCGAACTCGGCCTCGCGCCGCGAGAGGGCGTCGCCGCGCTGGTCCACGCCGTGACGCTGCTGGTCGAGGACCTCGCGNNCGAGTTCGCCGACCTCGTGGCCGAGCGACTCCTCGGCCGTCGCGAGGTCGGCGAGCGTCGCCTCCACGCGCGCGATCTCGTCGATCAGGCGGTCCAGTTCGGCGTCGCTCTGGGCCGCGGCCGTGGTGGCGTGGTTGAGTCGACGGCGCGCCTCGACGGCGACGGCGTCGGCGTCGGCGCGCACCTCGAGGGCGGGCGCGACGGCCTGGGCGGCGGCGCTCGCGGCGGTCTCGGCCTCCTCGACGGTCGAGCGCGTGACCAGGGCCCGCCCCGACGCCACGCGCCAGCCCGACGACGCGAAGCGGTCGCCCTCGCGGGTCACCACCAGCAGGTCCGGGCTCGAGAGCGCGACCTCGATCCCGGACTCCCAGTCCGGGGCGACGAAGGCGCGAGAGAAGAGCGCGTCGAGCACCCGGGTCACGTGGGCGGGCGCGCCGCGGCGCGCGCGAACGAGCGAGCGAAGCGCCGTGCACCCGGCGGGCGTCGCCGCCGGCGCCACCTGTCCCTCGCCGACCGGCAGGATCAGCCCGGCGCCGCCTTCGCGGCGAAGCGCCTCGAGGGCCGCGCGCGCGGACTTGCGCCCGTCGACGACCATGGCCCCGACCGACGCGCCGGCGGCCGACTCCACGGCGCGCTCCCAGCCCACGTCGACCTCGATGAGGTCGAGGAACGCGCCGAGCACGCCCTCCAGGTCGCCGATGATCGCGCGTCCGCCCGATCCGGAAAGCTCTTCGAGCGCGCGGCTCAGCGCGTCGGCGCGCGCCTGGGTGCGCGCCGCGACCTGGGAGGCTTCACGCAGGGCCTCGTCGGCCAATATCCGTTCTCGCTCGCAGCGCTCGGCGTCGCGCGCGGCGTCGTCGCGTTGCATCTGCGCCCTCGCGGCCGCGTCGAGCGCCTGCTCTCGCGACGCGCCCGAGCGCTCCTGGCGTGCCGTTGCGGCGGCGCGGCGGCTGCGGGTCTCGGCCAGGCGGCTGGTGGATCGGCGCTCGCTCCCGCGAAGCGACCCGAGCGACCTCTCGAGCAACGCCACGCGCGCGAGCGCGGCGTCGAGCGCGGCCTCGTCGCCTTCGGCCGAGTTGAGCCCCCAGGTGGCGTCGTAGAGCGCCTGGGCGCTGGCGAGCGCGGCGCGGGCCTGCTCGAGCTCGTCTCGCTGGGCGTCGAGCGACGACTCCTCGGACCGGAGCTCGGCGAGGTCGCTCGTGAGCTTGGCGCCGTCGGCCTCGAGGGTGGCGATGACGTTCTCGTCGGCCGACGCCACGAGGGCCAGGCGCACCGAGCGGACCCGCTCCTGGATGATCGACGTGGTACCCCGCGCGCGCTCGGAGAGTCCCTGCAGCGTGCCGAGCGTCGAGGCCAGCACCTCCTCGCGCCGGCTCGCCAGTTCCGCGGCGGCGCTGGACGCCTGGGCGTCGAGGGTGACGAGTTCGTTGCGCAGCTCCTGCTCGCGGGCGCTCGAGCCCGAGAGCTCCACCTCGAGCTGCGCGCGGCGCGACTCGAACGCGCCGAGGCGCGTGGCGAACAGGGCGTGGCGCGCGGCGCGCAGGTCGGTCTCGACGTCGGCGTAGCTGCGCGCCGAGGCGGCCTGGCGCTCGAGGGGGCGCATCTGGCGGCGCACCTCGCGCACGAGGTCGCCGAGACGTTCGAGGTTCTCCTGGGTCGAGGCGAGGCGGCGCTCGGCGCGCTCCTTGCGGCGGCGGTGCTTCAGGACGCCCGCGGCCTCCTCGATGACGGCGCGGCGGTTCTCCGAGCTGGAGTTCAGGATCGAGTCGAGCTGGCCCTGGCCGATGATCATGTGCTGCTGGCGCCCGACGCCCGAGTCGCTCAGCAGCTCCTGGACGTCGAGCAGCCGGCAGGTGGTGCCGTTGATGGCGTACTCGGAGTCGCCGTTTCGAAAGAGCGTGCGCGAGATCGTCACCTCGGCGCCGTCGATCGGCAGCAGCCCCGAGGAGTTGTCGAGGGTGAGAGCGACCTCGGCGCGCCCGAGGGCCGCCTTGTTGGTCGTGCCCATGAAGATGACGTCGTCCATCTTCGCGCTGCGCAGCGCCCGGGTGCTCTGGGCGCCCAGGACCCAGATGACGGCGTCGACCACGTTGGACTTGCCCGAGCCGTTGGGACCAACCACCGCCGTGACGCCCGGCTCGAACTCGAGCACGGTGTTGTCGGCGAAGGACTTGAAGCCCTTCATGGTTAATCGCTTAAGAAACACGCGTAGACGCTACCAACCTTCCGGGTCCGTCTTCGGCGCTAGCTCTGGCACTTCTCGCAGAAGAACGTCGAGCGCCCGCGCACGGTCACCCTCGAGATCGGCAGCCGGCACTGGTAGCACGGCAGGCCCTCGCGCCCGTAGACCTGGTGGAACTGCTGGTAGGTGCCGGGTTTGCCGTCGGGATCGACGAACTGCTCGTCGGCGAGCGTCGAGCCGCCGTGCTTGATGGCGTCGGTGAGTATCTCGGTGATGGCGCGGTGCAGCCGGCGTATCTCGATGGTCGAGAGCGACTCGGCCGGGCGGTCGTAGCGCAGCGCCGCGGCGAACAGCGTCTCGTCGGCGTAGATGTTGCCCAGCCCCGCGATGATGTCCTGGTCGGTGAGGACGACCTTCAGCGTGGTCGTGCGGCTGCGCAGCACGGCGGCGAACCGGTCCCAGCCGATCTGGTCCTCGAAGGGGTCGATGCCGAGGTGGGCCAGCTCGGGGATCTGGTGGCGCAGCGTCAGGCCGTCGCCGCCGATCGAGAGCCGGGCGAACTTCGAGATCTCGACCTCGGTCCCCTCGGGCGGGGGCGTCGACACGTAGAGCTCGCCGAAGGTGCGCGGGTCCACGTAGCGCAGCTCGCCGCCCTGGGTGAAGGTGAAGACCACGTGGGTGTGCTTGGGCTTGGGGTCCTTGGGGCCCTTGGCGCGCAGCAGCTGGCCGCTCATGCCCAGGTGGATCACCAGGTGGGTGCCGTTGTCGAGCCCGAAGATGAGGTTCTTGCCCAGGCGCTGGGCGCTCTTGATGGAGTGGCCCTCCGCGGCGGCGCGGAACTCCTTGGCGGTCTTGTGGCGGCGCACGACCCGCCCGTTGGTGACCATGACCGTCTTGATCTTCTTGCCGATCAGGTCGCGGGCGAGCGAGGCCCGCACGACCTCGACTTCGGGCAGCTCAGGCATCGTGACGCCCTTCCCACGCGGCGAGGGCCGCCTGCGTCTCGGCACTCTTCTTGGACTTGGCGTGGCCGGTGGCGCGAACGCTCTCGCCGATGGTGACCGTGGCGTCGAAGGTGGTGGCGTGGGCCGGGCCCGCCGAGGTGACCTCGTAGACCGGCGTGCCGAGACCGGCGGCCTCGGACCACTGGCGCAGCCGCGTCTTGGGGTCGACCTCGTCGGGGCTCAGCGAGGCCGCGGCGACCTCGTCGGCGAGCATCGACTGGACGAAGGACTTGGCCTCGTCGAAGCCGTGCTCGAGGTAGAGCGCCGCGACGATGGCCTCGAAGGCGTCGGCGAGCAGCGAGGACCGCTCGAGGCCGTTGGACTTGACCTCGCCGCGGCCGATGCGCACGTAGTTGCCCAGGTCGAGGCGGCGCGCGGCGTCGGCGAGGGCCGCCTCGTTCACGACGCGCGCGCGCACCAGCGAGCCCGAGCCCTCGTCGAGGTCGGGGTACTCGTTGACGATGAGGTCGGCGACCGCGAGGTCCACGACCGCGTCGCCGAGGAACTCGAGGCGCTCGTTCGACGAGCAGTCGTGCTCGGCGGCGTAACTCGAGTGGGTCACGGCCACGGCCAGCAGCGCGCTGTTCGCGGGCAGTCCCAAGCGCTCGGCGAGGGTGTCCAGAGGTGAGAGCAACAGGCTCAAGCCCCTTTACGCAACCTGCAACTTGGCGACCACGTAGTCCACCGCGTCGCGCACCGACAGCAGGCCTTCGAGGTCCTCGTCGTCGATGTGGAATCCGGCCGAGTAGGTGGCCAGGTGCTCCTCGAGGGCTTCGACCAGTTCGATCAGGGCCAGCGAGTCGGCGCCGAGGTCGGTGAACGACTCGTCTTCGGGGATATCGTTCGGGTTCTTCTCCAGGATCTCCCCGAGTTGGTCTCGTACGATCCCCAAGATGGCGGCTCGGTCGAGCGAGGATGGGTTCGGTGCGTCAGCGGTCATAAGCGCTCCTTCGTGCTTCTACTCCAGATTACCGAGCAGTGCAAGGGCCGGTGCTTGCCGCTACCCCTGATCAGGGCGGATGGTGGTACGCAGGCGCTCCACCATACCCGCCTCGTGCATTTCGGAGGCGACGCGCAGCGCGTTCATGATCGCCGTCGCGTTGCTCGCGCCGTGGCTTATCACGCAGATGCCGTTGAGGCCCAGCAGCATCGCTCCGCCCTGGCTCTCCGGGGTGAGCGACGCCACGACCGGCAGAAGGTACTCGAAGAGCACGTCGCCCGCGGCCTTGGTCGCGTCGTTGGTGTTGATGACCCCGAGCATGGTCGAGAAGATGAACTTGAGGGCCCCCTCGAGGGTCTTGAGGGCGACGTTGCCGGTGAATCCGTCGCTGACGACCACGTCGACCGTCGAGGGGATCAGGTCGCGGCCCTCGACGTTGCCCACGAAGTTGAGCCCGTCGAGCGCGGCGAGCAGGGCGTGGGTCTGCTTCACGAGGGGGGTCCCCTTGGAGGACTCCTCACCGATCGACAGCAGCCCGACCCGCGGAACCTTGACGCCGTAGTGGACCTCGACGAAGGCCGACGCCATCTGGGCGAACTGGACCATCATTTCGGGCGTGCACTCGGAGTTGGCGCCGGCGTCGACCAGCACCGTGGGGGTGTGTCCGGGACTGGGGATGGGGGTCGCGATGCAGGGGCGCACCACCCCGGGCAGGCGCCCCATGCGCAGCAGCGCCGAGGCCATGGTGGCGCCGGTGTTGCCCGCCGAGACCATCGCGCTCGCCTTGCCGTCGCGCACGAGCTCGGCGGCGCGAACCAGCGACGAGTCCTTCTTCTTGCGCACGCTGGAGGCGGGGTCGTCAGCCATGGCGATGACCTCGGTGCAGGCCACGACCTCGAGGCCGAGGGGGTCGCCCATCAGGGAGGGCACGCCGACGAGGGTGACCGAGAGGCCCAGTTCGTCCACGGCGCGTCGCGCGCCCGCGATCACCTCACTGGGAGCAAAGTCACCACCCATCGCGTCCAGGGCGATGGGCAGGGCCAACTTAGTTGACCTCTACGGCGACTCGACCCTTGTACCAGCCGCAGTTCGGGCACACGACGTGCGGCAGCTTCGAGGTCGCGCACTGCGGGCAGACGCTGCGCGCGGGACGCTTCAGGGTCCAGTTCGCCGCCTGGCGACTGCGGCTACGGGCTTTGCTGGTCTTGCGCTTGGGAACGGCCATCGATCTTCTCTTTCACCAGAACGGGCGAACCCGTCACACTTCTTTGGATTCATCGGACGGAACGTCGATGAATCGGAGTTCGTCCAGTGTAGCCCAGCGCAGGTCCACGGCTCCGCGGCAGTCGCAACTCTCCTCGTTGCGGTCGATTCCGCAGTGCGGGCACAGCCCCTGGCAGTCCTCGCGGCACAGCGGCGCCAGCGGCAGGTCCAGGAAGATCGCGTCGTGCGCGAGCGGCGCCAGGTCCACGAAGTCGTCCTCCACGAGGTAGGCGTCGTCGTCGCCCGGTCCGCGCTCGTCGACGAAACGCTCGTTCACCGCCACGATCGAGACGCCCAGCACCGGGTTCGAGCACCGCCGACAGACCCCGTGCCACGGCGCCTCGATGGTCCCGCGGGCGTTCAGTCCCCCGCGGTAGCTCTCGAGGCGCAGCGCGACCTTCACGGTCGCCTCGGCGAAGACGTCGGTCTCGGCCTTGCCGCGCGGGGGGAACTCGTGGGTCTCGTCGAAGGGCGCCTCCAGTCGCACGTCGATCCCCGAGGGCACGTCGCGCAGCAGCTGGGCGACCGGCACGAGGTAGGACGAGTACACGGCGGTTAGTGGGCGTCCTGATCGAAGAAGGACGACTCGTCGGCCACCGACGCGGTCTCGTACTCGTCGCCGGGCGCGAAGGCCTCGGGGTCGGGCGCGACCTCCACGGGCGTCGGCAGCGACTGGGCGCTCAGGCGCTCGCGCCCCGAGCGGATGGTGCGCAGCAGCCGTTCCAGGACGATCTCGTAGTTGCCGAGCTTGCCGTCGAGGTAGTCCTCGTGCTCGTTGACCATCTTGCGGGCCTGGGCCTGGGCGTCGGCGACGATCTGCTCGGCCCTCAGGCGCGACTGGCGGACCACCTCGGTCTTGTCGACCATGCGCGCCGCCTCGGCGCGCACCTGGTCCATGAGCTGCTGGGCCTTCTGCACCTCGGCCAGCATCAGCTCCTCGCGGTCGCGCAGCGACCAGCGGGCCTCGCGGATCTCGTCGGGCAGGTCGCGCAGCGCCTGCTCGAGCAGACCCAGCACCTCCTCGCGCGGCACTAGGGCCGAGTTCGACAGCGGCATCTGCTTGGCGTTGGCGATCACCTCGATGAGCTCGCGCAGGTCCGACTCGATGTCGCGCCGGGCGTGGCGCCCCGGGGGCTCCTCGATCTGTTCGGGGTCGTCGTAGCCGTCAAAGGACGTCATTGTCCACCTCCTAGGAATTTCTTCAGCATCCTCGCCTGGACCGAGGCCGGCACGAACTGGCCGACGTCGCCGCCGTAGCGCGCCACCTCGCGCAGCAGGCGCGACGCGATGAACGAGTGGTTCGAGCTCGAGGGGATGAAGAGGGTCTCGACGCCCGAGAGGGACCGGTTCATCTGGGCCATCTGGAGCTCGCTCTCGAAGTCCGACACGGCGCGAAGTCCCTTGACGATGGCGGTGGCGTCCACGTCGCGCGCCACGTTCACGAGCAGCGTGGAGATCGAGACGATCCGGACGTTGGCGATGTGGGCGCACGACTCGGCGATCATCTCTCGGCGTTCGTCCAGGTCGAAGAGGGCCTCGGACTTCTGGGGGTTGCGGATCGCGGCGACCACGATCTCGTCGAAGATGTGCGAGGCGCGCTCCACGACCTCGAGGTGGCCGTTGTGGAAGGGGTCAAAGGAACCCGGTATCAGGCCTACCGTCACTCGTCGTCCCCCTCGTGCGGTTCCAACATCGTTACGAGCGTAGTGCCGTATCGCTTGGTTTTGGTGACCTTCCAGCCCGGCGGCGGGTCCATGTGGCGGTCGTTTTCGATGATGGCCCGCTGCGCGCGCACCCCGTGGAGCACGCTCGCGAGGTCGAGCTCGCCGTAGGGCGGGTCGCCCAGCACGAGATCGAGGTCGCCTGGCGGCTGCCAGACGGGCAAGGTGGCCCTCACGAAGACGGCCTCGCCGGGCAGCTTCACGGATTCGAAGTTGGCCTTGGCGGCCGCCAGGCACTGCGCGTCGCTGTCGACGAAGTAGACCTTGGCGGCGCCGCGCGAGAATGCCTCGATCCCCATCGCGCCCGAGCCGCAGTAGAGGTCGGCCACGACGAGGCCGAACAACCCGCCGCGGCTCTCGAGCATGGAGAAGATCGCCTCGCGCGCGTAGTCCGTGGTCGGACGCACCGTGAGTGGAAGCTTCGCCTTGAGCGGTCGTCCCCGAGCCGCGCCACCAATTACTCTCACCCTCCAAGGGTAGGCGCTGGCGTGTCAGGACTTGAACAGGTAGTCGGCTTCCTCGTCGTCGACGAAGAGCCGCAGCTCGTCGACCATCTCGGGCAGGTCGCTCAGGCCGTTCGCCGCGACCATGGCGCTCGCGGCGTTCTGGGCCGCCACCAGCAGGTCTTCGTCGCGGCGCAGCGACGCCAGGCGCAGGTCGCTGCGGCCGCGCTGGCGGGCCCCCAGCAGCGTCCCCTCGCCGCGCAGGTCGAGGTCGATCTCGGCGAGCACGAAGCCGTCGTTCGAGTCCACGAGCGCCTGGAGCCGGCGCGCGGCGTCGTCGCTGGGCGCCTCGCCGAGCAGGAAGCAGTAGCTCTGGTCGCTCGAGCGACCGACGCGACCGCGCAGCTGGTGCAGCTGGGCCAGCCCGAAGCGCCAGGCGTCCTCGATCACGATGACGCTGGCCTCGGGCACGTCGACGCCCACCTCGATCACCACCGTGGCGACCAGCACGTCCAGGTCCCCGAGACGGAAGCGCGCCATGACCTCCTCCTTCTCGGGACCCTTCATCTGGCCGTGCAGGAGGCCCACGCGCAGCCCCGCCAGTTCCTCGCGGGCCAGGCGGTCGCGCTCCTCGACGGCGCTGGTGGCCTCGACGCGGTCCGAGCCCTCGACGAGCGGGCAGATGACGTAGGCGCGCCGGCCCTGGGCAACCTCGTCGCGCACCTTCGCCCAGCAGGCGGCGACCTGGTCGTCGGTGGTGGCCCGCCGGGTGATGATCGCGAGCCGCCCGCTCGGCAGCTCGTCGAGCACCGACCGGTCGAGGTCCCCGAAGACGACCATCGCCGCCGTGCGGGGGATCGGCGTGGCGGTCATGACCAGCAGGTCCGGGTCTATCTCCTCGTCGGAACGTCCGCGGCCCTTGTCGCGCAGCGCGGCGCGCTGCTCGACCCCGAAGCGGTGCTGCTCGTCGATCACCACCGCGCCCAGGGCCCGGAAGTGCACGTCCTCGGTGAGCAGCGCGTGCGTGCCCACCACGATGTCGACCGAGCCGCGGCGCAGCCCCTCGAGCACCGACGCCCGCTCCTTGGCGCGGAGCTTGCCGGTGAGCAGCTGGATCGACAGCGGCCTCTCGCCGCCGAGCACCGCGTCGTCGTGGAGGCTGAGCCGCTCGAGGTCCTGGCGGATCGAGACCAGGTGCTGCTCGGCCAGGACCTCGGTCGGGGCCATCAGGGCGCCCTGGCGTCCGCCGTCGATCGCCGCCAGCAACGCCGTCAGCGCCACCATGGTCTTGCCCGATCCCACGTCGCCCTGGAGCAGGCGGTGCATCGGCAGCGGCGACGACATGTCGCTGGCGATCTCGCCGAGCACGCGGCGCTGGGCGCCCGTCAGCGTGAAGCGGTGCCCCGCGAGGAAGCGACGCACCAGCGACGACGAGGGATCGCTCAGCGCGCCCGGCTCGGCGTCGAGATCGTCGTCGCTGATGGGGTGGGCCACGCCCGCCGCGGTCTCTTCGAGGCGGCGTCGGCGCATCGCCAGCAGCAGCTGCAGGCGCAGGAACTCGTCGAAGGCCAGCCGGCGCCGGGCCGGCGCCACGTCGCCCGGGTCGTCGGGCAGGTGGATCCCCCAGAACGACCGGGTGCGGTCGACGAGGTCGAGCGCAGCGCGCACCGCCTCGGGCACCGGGTCCAGCAGCGGTCCCGCGCGGCGCAGGGACTCCTCGACGAAGCCGCCCATCTCCCAGCTGGTGAGCCCGGCCTTGCCCGACGCCGGGTAGATCGGTACGACCCGGCCGACCTTGGAGGCGTCGCGCTCGTCGCCGGCGGCGCCGACGATCACGTCCACCACCGGATTGGTCATCTGACGCTGGCCGCGGTAGTCGGTGACCTTACCGAAGAAGAGCGCCTGGGTCCCCACGGGCAGCTGGCGCTCGCGCCACGCCTGGTTGAAGAAGACGACCTTGAAGGATCCCCCATCGTCGCTCACGGTCGCCTCGACCATGACCTTGCCCTGGCGGGTGCGCCGGGAACTGATCCTTCGCACCTCGGCGAAGACCGCCGCCTCGTCGCCCACGCTGAGGTCGCTGAGGTCGATGCGCTTCGTGCGGTCGACGTAGCGGCGCGGATAGGTGGTCAGCAGGTCGAAGACGCTCTCGATGCCCATCGACGCCAGCGCGGCCGCGCGCTTCTCGCCGACGTTGCGCAGCTCGCTGACCGCCACGTCGCCCAACTGGCGGAGTCGGCGCGGCGCCGCCTCGCTCACTCGATGCCGAAGTAGTAGGGGTAGAGGGGCTGGCCCCCGTGGTGCGCCTCGACGCTGACCTGGGGGAACTCGTCGGCGAGGAACTCGGTGATGCGCCGCGTGTTGGCCGGCGAGGAGCCGTCGCCCTCGATGATCGTCACGAGCTCGTGCTCGGGCTTGATGAGGTCGAAGAGCAGCCGGCTCGCGGCGCCCGCGATCGAGTCGTCGACGGCGCGCACGCCGTCGCTGGAGAGCCCGATCCAGTCGCCCGTGTGCACCTCGCCCACCGAGGTGGTCGTGTCGCGCACGGCCTGGGTCACCTCGCCCGCGACGACGTGGGTCGCCGACTCGCACATGGCGGCGGCGTTCTGCGGCGCCGAGGCGTCGGGGTCGTAGGCGAGCAGGGCGGCGAATCCCTCGACGATCGAGTCGGTGGGCACCACGGTCACGGTCTGATCGACGAGCGACCCGACCTGCTCCGCCACGGCGCGGATGTTCTTGTTGTTCGGCAGGATCACCACCTGGGACGAGCCCGTCTCGCGCACCGCGGCGACCAGGTCGGCCGTCGACGGGTTCATGGACTGGCCGCCCTTGACGAGGGTGCGCACCCCGAGCGAGCGGAAGATGCGCCCGACGCCGTCGCCGACCACCACCGCCACGACCGACGTCGCCGGAGCCGGCTCGACGTTGACGGCCTCGGGCTGGACGGCGCTGCCCTCGCGGACCCAACGCTCCTCCACGATCTGCTCGCGCAGGTCCGTGATGCGGATCTCGCGCGGACGTCCGGCGTCGAGGCCCGCCTCGACGGCCGCGCCGATCTCGTCGGTGTGGATGTGGCAGTTCCACAGGCCGTCACCCCCGACGATGACGATCGAGTCGCCGATGCCGGACCAGACCTCGCGAAACGGCCTCATCTTGGCGTCGTCGGCGTCGAGCAGGTACATCACCTCGTAGCGCAGGTCGGCAATGTCGTTTCGCTCGTGGCTCTCGTACTGCTCGTAGTCGTGCACCACGATCGACTCCACCGGCGGGGCCTCGGGCAGCGGATCGTCGGCCACGACGCTGCACAGTGCGTCGAACAGCAGCACTAGCCCGGCGCCGCCCGCGTCGACCACGCCCGCCTGCTTCAGGACCGGCAGCTGCTCGGGCGTGAAGGCGAGGGCCTCGCGCGCACGGTCGCGCGCGGCGCGCACCAGCGCGCTGAGCGACCCGGTCGCCGAACGCGCGCCCTCGGCGGCTGCGCGTGCGATCGAGAGGATGGTCCCCTCGACGGGACGCACGACGGCCAGGCGCGCGAGCACGTCGGCGTGCTCGAGCGATTCGGTGAGCAGCTGGGGCGTTATCTCGGTGGTGGGCTTGAACTTCTCCACGAGCCCGCGCAGCAGTTGGGAGAGGATGACGCCCGAATTGCCCCGCGCGCCCATCAGCGAACCGTGCGCGATGGCCGAGCAGACCGCCTCCATCGACGCGCTCGCGCCGAGGGGCTCGAGCTCGGCCACGACCGATTCGATGGTCAGGGTCATGTTGGTGCCCGTGTCGCCGTCGGGCACCGGGTAGACGTTGAGCCGGTTGATAACCTCGCGGTGCGAGCGCAAAAGCTCGGCAAACGTTGAGATCGCGGTCCTCAGGTCGCGAGCGGACAGCGTCGTCGAAGTGGTCATTGCTAGCGATGCTACAATGGTCCTTCGGTTTATACCGCCGCGGGCAATCGCCAACGGCTGGGAAAAGGAGAAGTTCATCATGGCATCAGTCTGCGAAATCTGCGGCAAGAAGCCGTCGTTCGGCATGAACGTCTCCCACTCGCACCGCCGCACCAAGCGTCGCTGGAATCCGAACATCCAGCGCGTGCGCGCGCTGGTGGGCGGCACGCCCACGCGCGTGAACGTCTGCACGGGCTGCCTTCGCTCGGGCAAGATCACCAAGCCCGCACGCCGGACCGCCGCCTAGCTCGCACCCGGCCCGCTTCAGAGCTGGTGCTGGAACCCCCTGCGCGCGAAGGGCTCGCCCTGGTAGGTGCGCACCCCCGGGTCGGCGTTCACGACGCCGATCGTCAACGGATCGCGCAGTCCGCGGTCGTGGAAGATCATGCGCAGCCGGGCCGGATTGTCGGTCACGATCACCAGCTCGTAGTCCTCGCCGCCGCTGATCGCCTCCTCGAGCGTCGCGCCCCCGGCGACCGGGACGACGCTCAGGTCGAACCCCACCCGCGAGGCGTCGGCCAGACGGTGCAGGTCCAGCCCCAGTCCGTCGCTGAGGTCCATCATGGCGTGCGCGCCGGCGTTGCGCGCGGCGATCCCCTCGTCGAGTCGGGGCCAGGGACGCCGGTGCGCGACGACCAGTTCGTCGTCCAGCCCAGCGCCCGCGCGCCGACGGCGAAGCCCGGCCGCCGACCTTCCGAGGGGGCCGGTCACCAGGACCACGTCGCCGGGCTTGGCACCGCTGCGCAGCACCGCGCCCAGGTCCGGGCATTCGCCCAGCACCGTCACCGCCACCGAGATGTCGCGCGACCGGGTGAGGTCGCCGCCGACGATCGGGCAGTTCGTCATCGCCGCGGCGTCGGCGATCCCGCGATGGAGCTCCTCGAGGTCGGTGCCCGGAGGCGAGCTCACGCCGATGACCGCCGCGCGGGGCCTTCCCCCCATCGCGGCCAGGTCCGACACCGCCGCCGCGACCGCCTTGAAGCCCAGGTCCTCCAGCGGGAACAGCTCGGCGTCCAGGTGAACGCCGAAAACCGCCACGTCGATGCTGATCAGGGCCTGGCCGACGATGGGCGCCAATACCGCGGCGTCGTCGCCGACGTGCACCTCGCCGCGCGGGATGATTCGCCGACCTACAATTGCGGCGATACGCTCAAGGACATCGTCTTCGCGGCGCCCGAGCTCCTCAGGGAGGGCGGGCGGGTCAAGCGGCGCGGACACGGTACTGGCTCGCCTGGGCAACGTCGCGATATCGCGGCGTCAAGTGATTGAAGGGATTTGACGTGACGTACCCCACCACGAACAAGCAACTCATCGATTGGGTTGAAGAGATAGCGCAGCTCACCACCCCCGATCGTATCCACTGGTGCGACGGCTCCAGCGAGGAGTACGACGAGCTGTGCCAGCTCCTCGTCGACAACGGCACGTTCACCAGGCTCTCGGACGCGAAACGGCCGAACAGCTACTACGCCACCTCGGACCCGGGCGACGTCGCACGCGTCGAGGACCGGACCTTCATCTGCTCGAAGCACGAGGGGGACGCCGGACCCACCAACAACTGGCGCGATCCCACCGAGATGCGCGCGATGCTGAAGGAGCTCTTCCGGGGCTCGATGAAGGGACGCACCATGTACGTGGTCCCCTTCTCGATGGGTCCGCTCGGATCGAAGATCTCGCACATCGGCGTCGAGATCACGGACTCCGCCTACGTGGCGGTCTCGATGCGCATCATGACGCGCATGGGGAATGGCGCCCTCGAGGTGCTGGGCGAGACCGGCGCGTTCGTGCCCTGCCTGCACTCGATCGGCATGCCCCTCGCCGAGGGCCAGGCGGACGTGAAGTGGCCGTGCAACGCCGACAACAAGTACATCGTGCAGTTCCCCGAGACCCACGAGATCATCTCGTACGGCTCGGGCTACGGCGGCAACGCGCTGCTGGGCAAGAAGTGCTTCGCGCTGCGCATCGCCTCGGTGCTCGCGCGCGACGCCGGCTGGCTGGCCGAGCACATGCTGATCCTGAAGCTGAGTAGTCCCTCCGGCGAGTCGCGCTACGTCGCCGGGGCCTTCCCGAGCGCGTGCGGCAAGACGAACCTCGCCATGCTCGTGCCGACGCTGCCGGGCTGGAAGGTCGAGACGATCGGCGACGACATCTGCTGGATGAAGCCCGGCCCCGACGGACGGCTCTACGCCATCAACCCCGAGGCGGGCTTCTTCGGCGTCGCCCCGGGCACCAACATGGACACCAACCCCAACGCGATGCTCACCATCCACTCCAACACCATCTTCACCAACACCGCCCTCACGTCCGACGGCGACATCTGGTGGGAGGGCATGGACGAGCCGACGACCGACGTGGTCGACTGGAAGGGCCAGCCCTGGACCAAGGACTCGGGCACGCCCGGCGCGCACCCGAACTCGCGCTTCACGGCGCCGGCCGGCCAGGACCCCGCCATCGCGCCCGAGTGGGAGGACCCCGCGGGCGTGCCGATCGACGCGATCCTGCTGGGCGGGCGCCGCGCCAGCGTCGTGCCGCTGGTCTTCCAGTCGCGCAGCTGGGACCACGGCGTCTTCCTCGGGTCAATCATGGCCTCAGAGACCACGGCCGCCGCGACCGGCGCCGTCGGGAACCTGCGCCGCGACCCCTTCGCGATGCTGCCGTTCTGCGGCTACAACATGGCCGACTACTTCGGACACTGGCTCACCTTCGCCGACCGGTTCGACGAGGAGAAGCTGCCCAAGATCTTCTACGTCAACTGGTTCCGCAAGGGCGACGACGGGCGCTGGCTCTGGCCGGGGTACGGCGAGAACAGCCGCGTGCTCGAGTGGGTCTTCGAGCGCGTCTCGGGCCGCGGCGAGGCCACCGAGACGCCGATCGGCTTCGTGCCGACGCACTCGGCCATCAACGTCGAGGGGCTGAACGTCACCCCGGCCGACATCGAGGAACTGCTCACGGTGCACGACGACGAGTGGCGCGACGAGGTGCCGCGCATCGAGGAGCACTTCGCCCAGTTCGGCGACCGGCTCCCGGCGCGCTTGGACGCCCAGCTGAAGGACCTCGAGGCCCGGCTGAGTTGAGTTGACGCGCCCGCGGGCNNCCCACCAGGTAGAACAGGTGCAGCGACAGCCAGGCGAGCCAGCCGAGCGTGCCCTTGATCACTCCGCCGTAGGGCAGCTTCGCCACGGCCTCGTGGCGTCCAATGGTGGCCATCGACCCCCTGTCGCGGTACCGGAAGGGCTCGGTCGGCTCGCCCTTCAGCACGCGCAGGATCTGGCGCGCGCAGTGCCGGCCCGACTGGATGGCGACCGGCGCCAGCTGGGCGCACAGTTCGGTGGCGTTCCTCGGCACGGCCGCGGCGTCGCCGACGGCCCACACGTTCGTGCTGTCGACCAGTCGCAGGTCGGCGGTGACCCTGGCGCGCCCGCCGGGCCCCGGGGTGACCTGGAGGTCGTGACCGAGCGTGCCGCTCGCCGTGACGCCGGCCGCCCAGATGACCGCCGCCGTCTCGAGGCGCTCGCCGTCGGCGAAGCGGATCGCGTACTCCTCGACCTCCACCACCGAGCGGCCGAACTCGATCTCCACGCCGATCCTGGTCAGCTCCTTGCGCGCGTAGGCGCTGGCCGACTCGGGAAAGGCGGTGAGCAGGCGCGGCGCGACGTCCACGAGCAGCACCCGCACCTTGGCCGGATCGATGCGCAGCCCGTCGCGCCGCAGGACGATCTTGATGAGTTCGGCGAGCGCGCCGGAGGTCTCGACGCCGGTCGGCCCTCCCCCGACCACCACGAAGTTCAGGTTGGACGCCGCGTCCAGTCCGCGCGCGTCGGCGCCCTCGAGGGCGAGCAGCAGGCGGTTGCGCAGGTTGCGCGCGTCGGCCAGCGAGTAGAGCGGCATCGCGTACCGCGACGCGCCCGGGATCCCGAAGTAGGCCGCGGTGGCGCCGGTGGCGACGACCAGGTGGTCGAATCCGATCTCGGCGCCGTCCTCGAGCCTCACGACGCTCGCGACGTGGTCGACCTCGCGCACCCGCCCGTGGCGGAAACCGATATTGTCGGCGTGCCCGAAGATCGTGCGGATGGGGTAGGCGACGTCGGCGGGCTCCAGTCCGGCCGTGGCCACCTGGTACAGCAGCGGCAGGAACGTGTGGAAGTTGTGCTTGTCGATGATGGTGACGCGAACGTCCTTGTTGACGAGCCCCCGGGCCGTCGCGATCCCCGCGAATCCTCCCCCGATGATCACCACGTGCGGAAGGTGGGAGAAGTCGCGGTAGACCGGTGCGGTGTGGGAGGACATCGCCATACTGCGCCATCTTAGTGAGACGATTTCCTTGGAATTCAGCGGCGGGCGAACCTGCGACCGACGCCGTAGACCAGTCCGGACGCGAGCATGAGCACCGACAGGAGCCGGTCGCCGACGCTGAACGAGAGCGCGATGGCGACCGGGATGACCGCGCCGAGCACCCACAGCAGCTGCTGGCGCACGGCGAAGCGCGCGAAGGTGCGACCCTGGGCGCCCGCGGGAATGTTGCGCTGGGTGATCGCGTCGAAGCTCGGCTGCACGACCGCCGCGCAGAGTCCCAGCCAGCCCGCGAGGACGACCTGGGCGATCAGGGTCGGGTGCGCGGAGGCGACGCCCGCCCCGACGCCGGTGGCGAGCAGCGCGAGGGTGAGCAGCGTCGACTCGGGCACGGCGTTTCGCACCCGCGTCACCACGGCCAGACCCACCAGCGAGCCCAGGGCGCTGATCGCCAGCGCGAACGCGAACCAGCTGAGCCCGGCGTCCGCGCGGCGCAGCCCGAAGGCGAGCAGGAACGTGGCGAAGCCCACGGTGAAGCGCATCAGCGCCGACGCCGTGAGTCCCCACGAGACCTCGACGTCGCCCAGCGGGTTCAGCGCGTGCAGGTCGCGCGCCGACTGGCTGAGACCGCCGACCTCCTCGCGCACCGCCTTGGCCGGTCGCTGGAGCCGCACGCTCGCGACCGTCGCGCCCGCGTAGACGGCCGCCGCGGCCACCAGCACGCTCGGCGCGCCCAGCCCCTTCAGCAGTCCGGCGCCGATGGAGCCGGCGATCAGCCCCGCGATGGTGCCGAGCAGCGTCAGCTGCGCGTTGAATCCCGCGTAGCCTTTCGCCTCCTCGACCTCGTGGGCGGGCCAGCCGGCCTGGCCGACCTTGGCCGCGTGCTCGCGGAACTGGTCGGTGCGGGCCATCTCGGGCACCAGCGCCCCGCGCGTCACCACGTACAGCTTCGAGGAGATGAGCACGAGGAAGGCCTCGGGAAAGAGCCACAGCGAGTTCAGGTGCTGGCTCATCGACCAGCAGAGCAGCACCCGGAAGCCCGCCGAGAGCGCCACCAGGATGCGCCGTCCGTTGGCCGACCGGTCGATCAGCGGCCCGAGGATCGGCGAGACCACCGCGAAGGGCGCGATGGTGAGCAGCAGGTAGGCCAACACCTTGCCCTTGGCCTCGGTCGGCGAGACCGAGAAGAAGAGCGAGCCCGCGAGCGAGACGGTGACCAGCGTGTCGCCGGCCATCATGATCACGTGCACCAGCGCCAGGCGCCCGAAGGCCGTGGTCTGGTCGAAGAGGTCCTGCGTGGACGCCCACGCGAACGAGGCAAATCCACGACGACGCACGAGGCAATCGTAGGTGCTGCGTGGCGCCGGGCGGCCCGCCGCGTTCCGGACCCGCGACGACGCCGCGCCGCGCTAGTTCGAGAAGCAGCCCAGACGGTACACGTAGTCGGGCATGAGGCCGGGCTTGCAGTACGTCAGCCTCGGCACCACGAACCAGCCCTGGCGCAGCGTCGAGTAGTGCAGCACCTCGGTCACGCCGACGGCGTCCTGCTCGTTGGTGCCCACGGTCGCCCAGAGATAGGCCCATCCCGCCTCGCAGCCGTAGCTCTGCACCGACATGACGTTGGTCAGGTGCGCCGAGAGCGCCGGCGCGGAGCACGGGGTGCTGAGCGGGACCTTCGACGCGCTCGACGTCGCACGGCCCAGCGCGAAGCCCATTGCCACCAGCACCAGGACGGTGCACAAGAGACGCGGGGTCTTCACGTCACCAGTGAACCACACGCGCGGGCCAGCGGCCTACAGGGGACTGAGCATCTGGGTGAAGATGACGTTCATCATCCGCTCCCACTCGTGGTCGTCGATCGGCGGGAACGAGGCGTAGACCACCGTGCGCCCGAACACGATCGCGCGCAGGCACAGCCCGATGTAGTGCGCCGAGACGTCGCTGCGCAGCCATTCGCGGTCCTGGCCGAACTCGATGACGCGCATCAGCTCGTCGGCGAGGCGGGTCTGGGCGAGGCCGATCGAGACGCGCAGGTCCGGGCGCGTGAGGGCGGCCGCGAGGATCCGCACCCTGATCTCCTGCTTCGCGACGTCCTGGCCCGGCGAGAAACGCCTCAGCACCGGCCGTATCGCGTCGATGAACTCCTCGCGGGTGGAGGCGGATTCGTTGATCATGCGCAGCGAGTCGATGTCCTCGTTGATCAGCCTCGTGTAGATCGCGTAGTAGGCCGCGTCGATGACCCCCTCGCGCGATCCGAAGTGGTGGTAGACCGACCCGTAGTTGATGCCGGTCGCCTCGCAGATCTCGGGAATGCGGATCAGGACCTCGTCGCCGGTCATCAGGCGCTCGACCACGGCGTCGAGCACGACCTGCATGACGGGGCCGGAACGGCTCTGCTTGACCATGCCAGAACCTTATTCCGGAAAGTCGATATTTTGTAAGGATTCGCGGCTGGGAACGGGGTCCAAAGACCTTATTTCGGACCCCGGGGCCGTACGAAATATGCGCCGCGACCAGTAGGGTCGACTGAGTTTCATCGCCGCGCCCTGACGAAGGAAGTTCCGCTTGCCCGACCAGAACCGACTCGAACCCGCGATCATCAAGGCCGGGGTCGTCGTCGTGCTCGGAGCGATCATGGCGATCCTCGACACCACGATCGTGGCGGTGGCCCTGCACACCCTCAGCGGCGACTTCAAGGTCAACGTCGACACGATCCAGTGGGTGACGACCGGCTACCTGCTCTCGCTGGCGATCGTGATCCCGGTGTCGGGCTGGGCGATCCACCGCATCGGCGCCAAGCCCGTCTACATGATCTCGCTCGCCCTGTTCCTCCTGGGTTCCGTACTCTGCGGTTGCGCGTGGTCCGCCTCGAGCCTCATCCTCTTTCGGGTGCTCCAGGGCCTCGGCGGCGGCATGATCATACCCGTCGGCCAGTCCATCATGGCCCGAGCCGCGGGGCCGCACCGCATGGGTCGGGTCATGGGGATCATCGGGGTCCCCCAGCTGCTCGGGCCGATACTCGGTCCGGTGCTCGGCGGCGTCATCGTCTCGAACACGTCGTGGCGGTGGATCTTCTTCGTGAACGTCCCCATTGGACTCGTGGCGCTCTGGCTGTCGCGCAGCTTCCTACCGAAGTCCACGCGCGACAACGAGCACCGGTTCGACCTGCTGGGCTTCCTGCTGCTCTCGCCCGGGCTGGCGCTGCTCGTCTACGGCCTCTCCCAGGTCGGCGTGGAAGGCGGATTCCACGGCGCGTCGGTCTGGGACAGCCTCGCGGCGGGCGTCGCGCTGATCGCGCTCTTCGTCCTGCGTTCGACCAAGGCGCTCGAACCGCTCATCGACATGCACCTCTTCCGGGACCGGACGTTCTCGGTCTCCTCCGTCGGCATCTTCCTCACGGGCGCCACCCTCTACGGCACGATGTTCCTGCTGCCGCTCTACTACCAGATCGACCGCGGCGACGCGGCGTGGAAGGCCGGGCTGATGATGGCGCCCCAGGGCATCGGCGCGGCGCTGGTGATGCGTCTGGCCGGCTCGATCTCGGATCGGCGGGGCCCGCGCTACGTCGCGGCGTTCGGCATGGCGATGCTGGCGCTCGGCACGTTCTTCTATACGGGGGTCAGCAACTCCACCGGCTACGTCGTGCTCGCGCTCGCGCTCTTCGTGCGGGGCATCGGTCTGGGATTCGGCATGATGCCGGTCATCGCCGCCTCCTATCGCAACCTGACCCACGCCAGCGTGCCCAAGGCCACCTCGGCGATCAACATCATCCGCCAGATCGGCGGATCGCTCGGCGTCGCGATCTTCGCGGTCGTGCTGCAGACCCAGATCACCCAGCGCTTCGGCGCCTCGGGCGCCAAGCTGCAGGCCGGACTGATCAGGCCCACGCTCAGCGACCTCCAAGGGATCGCCCACGCCTTCGCGCACTCGTTCTGGTGGTCCTTCGGCACCTGCGTGATAGGCATCATCCCCGCCCTCTTCCTGCCCAACACCGGCATCGCGCATCGCCGGGCCGAACCGCTCGAGACCGAGGCCGCGCTCGACTGAACGGTCCTCGCCGACGGCGCTCTCCAAGGCAACGAACGCGAGGAAATGGGACGTTTGGCCCAGGTCGCCTCTCTCTATGATTGGCCAGGTGACTGACCTTTCGAGCCCCGAGCGCGTCGAGACGAGCCCCACCGTCATTCACACCGAGAACCTCACCAAGGTCTACCCCGGGGCCGACTTCCGCGCGGTCGACGAGCTGAACCTCACGGTCGCCACCGGCGAGATCTTCGGCCTGCTCGGCCCCAACGGCGCGGGCAAGACCACGACCGCGGGCATGCTCACCACGCGCGTCATACCCACGTCGGGCTCGGCGTTCGTCGCCGGCGTCGACGTGGTCGCCCACCCCGCGCTCGCGAAGCAGTTCCTCGGCGTGGTCTCCCAGACCAACACCCTCGACCGCCAGCTGACCGTGTGGGAGAACCTCTACTACCACGGCCGGCTCTTCGGGATGTCGGCTCACGAGTCGCGCGCGACGGCGGACCGCCTGCTCGAGCAGTTCCAGCTCGCCAAGTGGGCCAAGGCCTCGGTCTACGCCCTGTCGGGAGGCATGGCCCAGCGGCTCATGGTCGCGAGGTCGATCTTCCACAGCCCCGCCGTGCTCTTCATGGACGAACCGACGGCCGGGCTCGACCCCCAGAGCCGCCTCGCGCTGTGGGACATCCTCCAGCAGCTGAACGCCGACGGACAGACCATCCTGCTCACGACCCACTACATGGAAGAGGCCGACCAGCTCTGCGACCGCGTGGCGATCATGGACCACGGCCGGATCCTGGCGCTCGACACGCCGGCCGAGCTGAAGCAGTCGGTGGGGATCGACACCATCGTGACGATCAAGGCTCCGGGCGACCAGGACCTGCTCGCGGCCGCCCTCGAGAAGGGCGTCGAGGGGGTGACCCGGACCCGCAAGACCGACGCGGGACTCGAGCTGAGCGTGAGCGGCTCGGACCGCCTGCTGGCCCGGGTGATCTCGGCGGCGGAGGGCGGCGGCTTCGTGGTCGCCGACATCTCGGTCGCCGAGCCCAGCCTCGAGACCGTCTTCATCAACCTCACCGGCAAGGAGTTGCGAGACTGATGGCCACCACCCCGCTCGCCCCGCACCACGATCGCATCGTCGTCGGGCCGCGGCGAACGACCTTCGCGGCGAGCCGCATGGCGCTCGGCGCCCTCCTGCTGCGCGACGTCACCGTGCTGCGCAAGGGCGTCGTGATCTTCGTGCTGCGCACGATCGTCCAGCCGTTCCTGCTCTGCTTCGTCTTCCTCTTCGTGTTCCCCAAGATCGGCCAGTCCGTCGGCGGCGGCGGCACGCACGGCTCGACCACGTTCGCCACCGTGCTGGTGGCCGGTGTCGTGGGCATCTCGATCATGTTCCAGGGCGTGCAGTCGGTCGCCCTGCAGATGTCCACCGAGTTCGGTTACACGCGCGAGATCGAGGACCGTATCCAGGCGCCGTGCCCGATCTGGCTGGTCGCGTTCGAGAAGGTCCTCTCGGGGGCCATCCAGGGGCTGATCTCGGCCGCGATCGTGCTGCCCATCGCGTCGGTGGTGCACGCCAGCGGGGTCGAGGCGAGCATCAACCTGCACTGGCTCATCCTGGTCACCCTCGTGCCGCTCGCCTGCATCGCCATGGGCGCGCTCGGCCTGGTGCTGGGCACCAGCTTCGAGCCGCAGAACATCGGCATGATGTTCGGCTTCGTGATCCTGCCCATCACCTTCCTCGGCGGCACCTACTACGAGTGGACGCGCCTGGCGCCGGTGAAGATCGGAGCGTGGCACTGGCTCCAGACCATCGTCCTGATCAATCCGCTGATCTACGTGAACGAGGGGATGCGCGCGGCCTTCACCAACTCGCCCCACATGCACCTGTACATCGTGTACCCCGTGCTGATCGGCTTCTGCGTGGCGTTCCTCACGCTCGGCCTGCACAACTTCCGCCGGCGCGTGCTCTCCTAGCGGGGCCTCCAGAACATCGCGGTGCGGTGTAAGAAAGCCGTGACCGGCGACATGACATGAGTAGATGCGATAGAAGGAGAAGCCATGAGTGACCGAGACAGTTCCCCCCAGGCGCCCGCGGAGACCTCCGCCCCGACCGGGTCCCACGACCCGACGGCCCGGCGTCGGCGAGCCTCGCTCAAGTGGTCGATTCTGGTCGTGGTGCTGGTGGCACTAGTGGTCGTGAACGTCGTCGCCCTCGCCCTCAACCACTCGAGTTCGTCGACGGCGACCATCAGCGTCACGGGATCGGGCACCGTCCAGGGGACGCCCGACACGGTGAGCTTCCAGGTCGGCGTCCAGAACGTCGCCCCGAGCGCCGTCGGGGCGCTCGAGGCGAACAACGCGCGGGTCAGGGCAATGGAGGCCACCCTCCAGGCCCACGGCGTCGCCAAGAAGGACATGCAGACCTCGGGGCTCGACATCTACCAGAACACGAACAACCAGGGCGTGGTCACCGGATTCACGGTTGCCAACTACCTCGACGTGACCATGCACCAGATCAAGAAGGCCGGCGGCGCCATCGATGCGGCGGCGCACGCGGTCGGCAACGGCATCCAGCTCAACGGCATCACCTTCTCGATCTCCAACGAATCCAAGTTGCTCGCCTCGGCCCGCGCCAAGGCCATGCGCAACGCCCACACCGAAGCCGCCCAGGTCGCCAGAGGCGGCGCCACGGGCATCGGATCGATCGTGAAGATCACCGACCAGGAGAACTCGACCCCCACGAACGTCTTCTACCCCCAGGGTGTCGCCTTTAAGGCCACCTCGTCGTCCGTGCCGATCGAGGCGGGAAGCCAGTCGATCACCGTGCAGGTGAGCGTCGTCTACGCGCTGAACTCGTAGCCGCCGGCCCGGCGGACCCGGTGGCCCGTTCCGCCAGGCCTTAAGGTGCACGACATCGGCAAGATCGCCGTTTCCGACAAGATCAGCTTTCCGGCGCGCTTAATCGTGCTCGCTTCCCCGTAGTCCAGTAAAATGGCGACGGGATTGGTTGGTTGATTCATCCGAGAGTTGAAGGAATCAGGTCATTGGTGTTTCCAGAGTCCGTTGAACAAGAAGCTCGCCTGCGCGCCATGGGAACCTGCGAATGCGCGCGCGACACGTGCCAGCACTACGGTCCCTGCAAGGCCCGGGGCTCCGAATTCCACCACAAGAAGCCGGTCGGCACCGGCGGAAGCGAGGAGCTCACCAACTGCCAGTTCCTCTGCAAGCTGTGCCACCAGCAGGCTCACAGCAGCGGAGAGGGCATAGGTCGACTCTGATCCGAACGGCCGTCATCGGCCGCGCCAGCTGATCAGCCTCCACTGACTCCCTGCGCCGACGGCGTACCCGGGGCGATGCCAACTCCCTCGTGCGCGACTGACGGCCAGTGCGACGAGCGGACAGGCGCCATCGACACCGCGCAACCCTGTTCGGGGTGGCGACGTTGGTCGGGGCCCGCCATCGTCGACGGCGCATCGTCGCAGAGCCATGGGACGCCAGGGATTTCGACCGGCACCATCGTCCTCGGCCGTAGTTGAGTTGATAGCTAAAACCAATAGTTGTATATAGGCTAAATAGCTTCTGACTTTAGACACTAGTGGCCCCACGCCGTGCGCCGGCAAGATGGTTGCGAACTTCTAAACAGAAGATAGAAAGGAGCGAGTTCGATGAAGACCCCCCTAGAACTCCTCGGTAACCCAGCAGAGATTGCGAAGCCCCGTGCACTCGCGTGGCTTCAGGGATCGCGTGTGATGGCGGTCGGCTGGTCCGCCATGAGGATCTGGCTTGGTGTCATGTGGCTCCAGGCAGGCATTGCCAAGTTGTGGGGCTCCGAGAACGCGGCCTTCATGCACGGCGGCGCGGGAGTCAAGGGCTTCGCCAGCGCCACTGGTGCCTACAGCTGGTGGACCAGCTTCATGCACGGCTTCGTCGTACCGAACGCTGGATGGATCGCCATTCTGGTCGCCGTCTCCGAGTTCGCTATCGGCTGCGCACTGGCACTGGGACTCTTCACGCCCCTGGCAGCGTTCGCTAGCCTCATCTTCCTGTTCACCTACGTGATGTCCGGCACCGCCAGCGTGTGCGGCTTCTACGCGTTGGTGGCATTCGTGCTGCTCGTCATGTGGCGCTCCGCCGGCTACATCGGAGTGGACGGCCTGCTGTACGGCTATCACCAGCGCCACTACGGCAAGTTCCAACTGAACGTTGATCACCACGATCTCCCCAAGGTCCAGGCGATCATCCCGGACACCGTTCCGGAGTCCTTCACCAACGACGCCGTCACCGCCGGCAAGGTCGCCACGGTCGACAGCCTGCCCGACGCCGAGAAGAACTAGTCGCACTGGAACCAGCACCCTGACGCAAGCAGCATTCACCGATGCGCACACACGCGGCCCGCTTCTCGTGGGCCGCGTGTGTGCGTTGCGTGAACCTCAGGTCTCTGGCGTGGCGCCCGGCGCCAGGTGCTCGACGGCGACCAGCCCTGGGCTTCGCGTTGGCCAGCTCGGCCATGAGGTGATTGGGCGATCGCTCGGCCGTCGCCTGGTGCCGGTTGCCCAGCGCTCACCTGGTACCAACCGCTGTCGTCCTTGGCGCAGTAGGAGTCGAAGCATCCGAAGTCGGAACTGAACGTGATGCGGTACTCGGTGTTGCGAAACATCATTCCCGCCTCCCACGTGCTCGCCGGGGCCCTCCCCCGACATTGATTCGCCAGTCCTCGCACATGGACAATGCGGTTGACGAGGCATCAGGCGCCATCGGCACAGTGCGACGGCGACAGGACCTCGCCAACCGATGACGCCGCTGGCATCTCTCCGCGACGCGCCGGGCTCCGCTGAGGCGCGCCTGGTCCTGCATCACCTTCGCCATCGCCGAGGCAATCGGCGCTTCGGATTTCAGCGGGGTGTGATGGTGGCGAGTAGAACATCCCGGGCGCACTCAGAGAAAATCGGCGCATGTTCCGTAATCGATCGACGAGACAGCCCCACGAGTGTCGCCGGATGCGTCCTCTGATGCTCCTACGTTTGTCAAATCGCCGTGTTGACGACGCCACTGGTGCTATTCGTGCTACTCTGCGCCGTAAAATTGGGATTTTTCCCATAGGGGGCGGCGATGGCAACGTTTAACGCTTGGTGGCTTCGAGCAGTTCTCGGCCTCGTGTTGCTTGGGGCGGTGGCGTGCGTACCGCTCGCGACGAGTCCGGCCGGCGCAGACTCGCAGTACAACCTGACCGGTACGTGGGATACCTACGGCACCGGCGGCGGCTACACGGGCACGTTCACGATCACGACGATGGACGCCGCCACCGGTGAGTTCTCCGGGACCGGCGATGGCGGGGCATTCGTGCTGGCGGGCACGGAGCTTGGCGCGACCGTCCAATTCACCCAGAGCCAGGGAGGCTACGTCGCGACTGACAGCGCGTCGCTCGAGCTGAATGACGGCAAGCTCGAGATGAACGAAGGCATATGGAGCGACACGAACGGCAGTGGCGGAACGTTCACCGCGAGCATTGCCTACAGCGGGACGATCTCAGGCACCGTGATGCGCGATGGCAAGCCCCTCCCCGGAGTTACCCTCGCGGCGAGCGACAGCGCCGGTGACAAAGCCAGCGCGACCAGTACCGCCGTCGGCACTTACCAGATCAACCTGTCAAAGACAGGGACCTGGACGGTCACGCCGAGCGGCCTCGGACTGAAGTATCAGCCGACGGATCACATCGTCTTTGTGACTGGGGACTCGACCGGCGTGGACTTCACCGCTGGGGGGAGCGCAACGCTCGAGATGGATAAGCACATCGCCAAGTCTTCGGGCATCGAGCTCTGGTACCGAGGGCGGGACTGGGATCCGACGGGCAGCGCGATAGCGCTCAGGGTCGGCGGGCAAACAGTTGGATCGGAGCCCGCAGCGTCGGCTATCGCCGGCAACGTGACGATTCCCTACTGGCCGTCGCGCCACACGGTCAGCAACGACAAAGACCCCTCCGCAAAGGCGTGTTGGGCGAATCTCGTCGCAACCCAGGGCAGTTCGGTCGCTTCCGCGCAGTTCGACGCCAAGGCGGTCGGGGTGGTCATCTGGAGCCTCGATCCGCACATTGGTACCGGGCAGGTGTACTGCGCCGGCGAGTCAAACAGCCCGCTCTTCTCTGGCGGCGACATCATCGCGCTGAACTTCACCGGGTTGATAGACGTCTACAACGGCCCGGGAAAGGTGATCCGCGGGATCCCGGTGAGCCAACTCCAAGGGGGACGCCACTTGTGTTACGGCGCGCCTTCCCAGAACGTGCACGTCGTGCTCACCATCTCGAATGGGGTCATCCACGGTACGCAGGGTCCGGGCCTTTGTTCTTAGACGTGACCGGCGAACGCGACGGTCTCGGTGTCTGGCGTCGCCCAGCGAGCGTCCGCGAGGAGTCCCGTGGGTCGCAGTCCTACAAAGCCGATCGGCGACCGACCATGACCTCGCCGGTCTGATGCGAATGTTCCCCGTAGTTGCGCGAGACGCAGTGAATTCAGGATCGGTTCAGGAGAACTTCGCCGTGCCGCTGATGATCTTGTAGCCAGTCAGGCCCACCTTTGACTTACAAGCGGTCCTGAACTTCGCGATGGTCAAGTTCGTGTACACCGTGACGACCGATCGCTTTCCGTGGTCCTTGCCGGCGAAAGATCCCGTCACGGATGCGTTGCCACCGGTGTTCGGTATCGTGAATCCCTCCTGCCCAGCCTTGTTCTGCAGGAAGCTGAAGCCGGAGAACGACGCCGAGGTGGAATGTACTGACTTCGGGGTCCACGCGAGGGTGGGCGCTGTGCGCTTTGAAGACACCACGCCGCCACACGCATTCGTCGGTGATCGGACGACGTCCGTGAGGCCGCCACCCTTCACGTGCTTGACGTTCGACTTCGACGTCGTGCAGGCGCTCGCGTGGATCGTCCACGTCATCTTCTCGGGCTTCGTACCCCCCTTGCGGAGCGGCGGTGAGAGGGAGATCGACCCGGTCACCTTCCGGTACGTGACGCTGCCGGTGGCCACTGTGACCTTGGACTTGGCCGCCGCAGACGCATGAGCGGCGCCCAAGCTCGAGAAGACCGAGAACACCATCAACAGGCCACAAGAACCGTCACCGATCTGGACTTGCCCACGAATCCACCAATCACTCGCTCGCTCACGGACTCAGTATCGACCTCGCTCACCGACCGGACCAGGGTAATTAGTCCTTTGGCGACGGCGGCGTACGCCGCGGCGTCCGGATCCCTCGACACTGGCAGCTCGTCGGCGACGACGGACGTCCAAACGAACACGAGTGGGAAAACCTTGCGGGGTATCCATCTGACCGCCACTCGGCAGTGTTTACAACGACCGCCCAGGGTCAGCTTTGCTGAACTTCCTATGCGCCCACGGAGCCAAGAACCCCAGGATGTAAATCAGTAGCGCAACCTTTAGCAGCGGCAGCGAACCGAGCACTGCGGCGACAATTGCAAGCAGCGTCACAAGCAACATCAAGAGTCCACTAACAACCCAACCAGTGCGAAAACGTTCTGCGTAAATGCCCACTGACCGAACACCGAGACGCTTCGCGAGAACGAAGTTGAAATACGCCTGACCAAGAGCGGCGATGGCTGCAATCACTGCGAGAACTTCCACTGGGACAACTTACTTGGAGGGGTCATGCACCTCGGCTGTGGCCAATTGGACACACCACATCAGTGGCGGTCAGATGGATACCCCACAAACTTTTTCTTCGAGCCAATCTGAACAGGGAAAATGAGTTCGCGTTCTCCTTGTAATGAGAGCGCCCCGGGGGTACGATGAAAACGAAGGATTTGGGCAGACTCTCAAGGAGGCACCCGGACGAATGAAACCTGCAGGTAGTTAGTCCTGAGGATGGACCACACGGGGTTGTACGGGAGAGATTCCGGCAGGCCCAGGCACATCGATGGCAAGTGGCTCGAAGTCGAGAGTTGCAACGGACGAGAAGCACGTATGCTTCCCTGGCGCCATTTCCCGAGTGCTCTGTTCTGGGAGTACATCTTAAGTAAAGCGCCCGATTCCCCTTAATTTGTGGGACGGGCGCTTTCGCGTAGGTCCAAGTTTTCCCAGTCTGGGCCACTGTCTCGACCAGGGCGTGGCCTACTTCGAGCGGCGGCGGTGCGTCGCGAAGGCCCACCTTCACGTTGGTCCACCGTGGGCCTCTACGACGCGGCGCACGGCCGGATCGTGGCCCGCTGGCTCGTGGCCTTCGACGCCGGCCAGTTCGACTCGATCTGGTCCGCGTAGATCCGGCCGCTCCCGGCCGGCGCCGCGGGCACGTCACCGTCCGCGGCCACCCGCTGGCGCCAACTCAGCACGCCGGCCGCGCCTCAACCTCCCGGCCCGTTCGCGTCGATCGGGCCAGCGGCAATACTTGAGGCGTGTCGGCGCTCGCGCTCTTCGATCTGGACAACACGCTGCTCGACCGCGCGTCAGCCTTCGCGCGGTGGTCGAAGCGCTTCATCGAGGAGAACGATCTGCCCTCTCGCGCGTGGTCGGTCATCGAGCACGTCGACGTGGACGGAACCAGATCGCGACGGCTCTTCTTCGATGAGCTGAGGGCACAGTTCGGGATCACGACCGGGAGCGAGGACCTGATCGCCCGCTACTACGTCGACTATCCCGCGTGCTTCACGATCGAGAGCGAGACCGTCGAGGCCCTTCGACTGCTGCGATCGCGGGGCTGGAAGGTCGCCGTCGTGACGAATGGCCCCCGGGCCCAGTGGAGGAAGCTCGAGGTCACCAATCTCGCCGATGAGGTCGACGGCGTCTGCATCTCCGAGGTCGTCGGTGCCCAGAAGCCCGACACCGCCATCTTCCGCGAAGCCGCCCGCACCTGCGGGCTGGCGCTCGACGGCTGGATGGTCGGCGACTCCGCCAGTGCCGACATCGCCGGGGGTCAGCGAGCGGGGCTGCGAACGATCTGGATGGCGCGGGGCCGAGAGTGGGACCTGACCCAGGACTCCCCCGACGCCATCGTGTCCACGATCCCCGAGGCGGTCGACGTTATCCTCCAATCGGTGTACGGTCCGGCCTTGAGCGCTTGAGTGGCTGATCCGAGGTGGTGATCGGTTGTGGCGACGGCGTACGGCAACGACCTGAAGGGCCAGGCGCCGCTGACGTTCCACGCGATCGTCGGGGCCGTGGCGTTCGTCAATCGGTGGATCAGCGTTGCGTCCCACGTCGCCGTCACGACGATGTGGCTGGTCCCCGATCGTCGCCTGGAGAAGGTCACGCCGGCGCACGTGGGCCCTGCGACCAGCAGTACGTGAGCGCCTCGCCTCGCGGGTCGCCTGACGCAGTTCCCCCTTTTTGGCGCAGTCGTTCGCCCGGGCGTTCGGACACGTAACTGCGTAGTCTGGGCGGATGAATCCTGACACCACGCTGCTCGCCGAGGCTCAATCCCTGCTCCCGGCGGCGATACGACTGCGCAGGGACATCCACGCCCACCCCGAGCTCGGGCTGGAGCTTCCGCGCACCCAGGGCGCCGTCCTCTCCGCGCTCGAGGGCCTGGGCCTGAGCATCACCAGCGGCCGGGCGCTCTCGAGCGTCGTGGCGGTACTGGACTCCGGCCGACCGGGACCCACGGTGCTGCTTCGAGGCGACATGGACGCGCTGCCGATGCCCGAGGACACCGGCCTCGACTTCGCGAGCACCAACGCCGGAGCGACGCACGCGTGCGGCCATGACTCGCACGTCGCCATGCTGGCGGGCGCCGCCTCGCTGCTGCGGGCGCACGTCGACGAACTGAAGGGCCGGGTGGTGTTCATGTTCCAGCCCGGCGAGGAGGGAGAGCACGGCGCCCGGTTCATGATCGACGAAGGAATCCTCGACATCGCGGGTCGGGTCGATCTCGCCTTCGCCATCCACCAGAGCCCGAACATCCCCTCGGGCATGATCGCGACCAAGGGCGGCACCCTGCTCGCCTCCGCGGACGAGATCTTCATCGACGTGGTGGGAAGGGGCGGCCACGCGTCGATGCCGTACCTCACGCTCGATCCGATACCGGTCGCCTGCGAGATAGTGCTCGCGATCCAGTCCATGATCACCCGCAAGGTCGACGTCTTCGATCCGGCGGTGGTCACCATCGCCCACGTGACCGCCGGCACCACCAGCAACGTCATTCCCGAGGTCGCGTCGATCCACGGCACGGTCCGCGCGATCTCCGCCCAGACCCGCCAGCTCGTCCACGACGAGCTGGCGCGGCTGGTCGGCGGCATCGCCGCCGCGCACGCGATGACCGCCGAACTGAGGATCGAACTCGGCTTCCCCGTCACGGTGAACGACGCCGCGACGGCGGACTGGACCCGCGCGGTGTCATCAAGGCTCCTGGGCGAGGACAAGGTCGTCGAGATGGCGAGCCCCGTCATGGGCGCGGAGGACTTCAGCTACGTCCTCGAGAACGTGCCCGGCACGATGGTATTCCTCGGCACGTGCCCCGACGGCACCCCGTTCACCAGCGCGGCGCCGAACCACTCGAACCGGATGATCCTCGATGAGTCAGCCATGGCGACCGGCATCGCCCTTCACGCGGCCATCGCGCTGGCACGAAGCGCGGAGCCGGCTTGATTCCAAGCGGGCTCGCCCGAGTGAGCGCCGTGGATGGCCGGGCTCAGCAGGTCTCCCAGATTTGAGACCGGCCGGCATCCTTTGCTTCCTTGGCCATCTGCTGCGCTCTCTCCATCGCGCACGCGTGGTCCTCCCGCGTGGCCGCGTAGGCAACGCCGCCCGAGAAGGTGACCGGGAGGTCGCTGATGCGCAGGTGCAGCTCGGGCCGACTCAGGAGTGACTCGATGCCGTCGCGGGCGGCCGACGCGGCAACACCCGGCAGCAGCACGAGGAACTCGTCGCCTCCCCAGCGAGCCACGACGGCCTGGGGAGACAGGCTGTTCAGTAGCCGAGCGACGCCCCGCAGGGCTTGGTCGCCGGCCGCCCAGTTGCCCTGGGACTTGTTGAGGTCGCGCAGGTTGTCGACGTCGATGAACGCGACCGCGTACGGCGCCGCGAGGGCCGGCAGGAGCTTCTGCAAGCCCCAACGGTTCAAGAGCCCCGTCAGCTCGTCGATCCTCGCCTGCTGCTCGACCAGCTCGAGGCGTGTCTGGAAGTCGGCCTGCTCGGTCAGGAAGGAGGCGAGGGCCACCTTCTCCAGGGCGTCCAGCCGCTGCTCGAAGTCCCGCCTCCTTTCACTCTGATCCGAGCGCTGCACGGCCCAGAGGAGCTGGGTGGACCTGAACTCGTGGTTGGGGCCGGTGCGGGCGGTCACCCGCACGTGCACCGCAATGCTCTGGCCGTCGACGACGAACGCCTCCTGGTTCACCCTTTGACGGATCAGCCGCTGCAGCTGGGAGGTCTCGTGCGGGCCGCAGCCGTCGACGAGTACGGCGAATTCATCACCTCCGACCCGCGCGACGCACGCGTCGCGTTTGATGCTCCGGAGCCGCTGCGCCAACGCCACGAGCACGGCGTCACCGATCTCGGGACCGTATCGCTTGTTGATCTCGCGCAGGGCCGTCACGTCGACGAGCGCCAGTCCGTAGCTGCTGCCGTATTCCGCAGTTCTGGCGCAGCAATCGAGCTGCGCCTCCCTGGCCATCAACTCGCCGACGTCAGCGACGCCGGTCAATGGATCCACGATCGCACCACCTCCTCCGACTCGCATCCCCGGAGGTCCACCGGAAGATCCAAGCCGTACTGGCCGCGCCGCGCCGACAAAGGCAGTTCCTCGTGACTGACCCCGACCATACTCCTCAAGACCCGCCGTCCCCAGAGGCGGTGCGCACGGCGCGGTCCGATGCACCCGGTCGAGGGCGCGACCTTCGACCTGCGCGCCGTGTACGACAGTCCGATCAGGGACTACGGCCTGGACGTCTCGCTGGTCGTGGAGATGTGGGCGCCCCAGACCTCGTGGAGTCCCCGCGCCGGCGCACCGGCGACCGTGCCGGGCCAACTGAGTGCGGTCACTGCCGCGTTGCTCTCGTGGCCACTATCGTGCGCGAAGTAGCCATCGGCGGCGAGCACATGAGCGAATGGTCAGGTCAGTCCAAGCAGATCGCCGCGGTCACGCTCTTCGTGGAAGATCTCGACGTCGCGAAGTCCTTCTACGAGGAAGTCTTCGACCTCCCGGTCCACTACGAGGACGCGAACTCCGCGGTGTTCCAATTCACGCACACGCTCCTCAACCTGCTGAAGGTCACCCAAGCCAGTGACCTGATCGGACCCGCGGCCGTGGCGGGGCGCGACGCGGGGTCGCGTTTCCAGTTCACGATCGCGGTCGACGACGTCGACGCCGTGTGCGAGCAGCTGAAGGACCGGGGGGTCACCCTCGTGAACGGCCCCGTGGACCGGTGGTGGGGGCTACGAACGGCGAGCTTCACCGATCCCGACGGCCACATCTGGGAGATCGCCCAGGACCTGGCCTGACACGCGGTCCATGACGTTGGAACCTCGGCCAGCGCGACGCGTCCTCGTTGCTGGTCCAAGGTCCCACCGCGAGACGGTTGACCGGTCCCACGGGCCGGTCCCCTCGGGAGTCCTCGCACCGCAAGAGCTGGTCGATGTCGCAGGTGACCCCGACCCAGTAGGCATCCTGGAAGAGCTCCCTGGCGCAGGCCCGCTTGCGGGCATGACTCGAATGCCGGTCGTCGGCAGTCCCGGTACCCGATGGAGTCGCCCGTGGACCGTCCGCGACGCTCCTCTCGTGCCCGCGGACCGGGAGTGTGGCAATATGCAGGCATGCTCGATCATCTGTCAATCCAATGCGCTGACGTGGCCGCCAGCGCGAACTTCTACGACTCGGTGCTCGCGCCTCTCGGTGCGCAGCGGGTGATGGACTTCGGCGAAGTCATCGGCTTCGGCGTCTCGGGAAAGCCCACGTTCTGGATCGGTCCCCGAGAGAGCGGCGAAGGCTTCCGCGAGTCCCACTTCGCGTTCGTCGCTGCCGACCGCGGCGCCGTCCAGGCATTCTTCGACGCCGCGGTGGCGACCGGGGCGCAGGTCCTGCACAGCCCGAGGCTGTGGCCGGAGTATCACCCGGACTACTTCGGAGCCTTCGTGCGCGACCCTGATGGTAACAACGTCGAGGCCGTCTGCCACTCGCCCGAGTAGTCGACCCTCGAACGCCGCTTGGACCGCCCCGGCAGCGGCCAGTTAGTCGGGCTTCTTCGAGTGATACGGCGGAATATCTGGATGATGCTCGATGATGTGGTCGAGCTTGGCGTGCAGCTCGGCGGTGCCGGCCTCGATGTGTCGCTTCACGAACCTCTCGATCGCCTTGCGCATCGGCGGGTAGAAGACGGTAGTGGCGATCGCCGCCAGGATCACCCATATCAACGTCGCGACCACGTCGCCGGGGATGCCGCCGGAGCCGCCGGCGGGCCACACCCAACGCTGCAGGAAGGTTGAGGCGATCATTCGGTCCCCTTGCTCAAGTGCTCGTGCAGCGCGGGGTGACGCAGCCGGTGCTGCTCCTTCAGCGCTGCGTGATCTTCCTTGTTCGTGTGCTTGTGGCACGTCTCGTAGTGCGTTCCCTCGACACGCCCGAGTCCGGCTTTGAGCGCGAGCCGCCAACAGTTCTGACACTTGTGGCGGTGATACATGCCGAGGATGCTGAGGAAGATGGCGCCTTCGGCGAAGTCAGCGCCGAATCCGCTCCAGAAGGCGTACCACCGGCCAGCCTCGTCGTCGGTTCCGGTGACCTGGAGGAACCAGTGCCAGACTGCAATCACGATGCTCCCCAGATCGGCCGACGAATGAACGACACGATCGTCATTGTAAGCGCTCGCCGAAATGAAACGTGGCTTTGGCGCGGACGAGCGGCGGCGCCCGCGAGAGAGGCGCGACGAATCACGGCCGTCGCGCGAGAGAAACGACGCGCAGGAAACGGCCTACGCAGGTGCGCCCATCGGCGCCGCGCCGCTCGGGTCGCGCCGTCGACCGGTTCGGTTCGCGGGCCGAACCGGCCGGTATGTCTGGGCCGCGACCGGCGATTTGGTACCATCGCCGTGGAGCGATGAGGCCCGCCCCTTAAAGTGCCGAGCAGTCCGCGGCTGATGGCTTCTACCAGCGTGAAAGTGAGCTGGTAGGGCCGGTCCTCCGCACCCCTGCCATTACCGGAGGTGCAGATGAACGTCTACTACGTGATGGCGATCTGGATTGGCATGGCGCTGCTGGCGTCCTTCATCAGCATCCGGGTCGGGATCTCCGTGGCCCTCATAGAGATCCTGGTTGGCGCCGTGTTCGGCAACATCCCGGGGATCATGGAGCACGTGCAGCAGACCGACTACACGACGCTGCTCGCCGGCGTCGGCTCGGTCCTGCTGACCTTCCTTGCCGGAGCCGAGATCGACCCGGTCTCGTTGAAGCGACATTGGAAGGCGAGCCTTTCGCTTGGTGCCGTCTCCTTCCTGCTGCCCCTCATCGGGGCCTTCTGCTTCGCGAAGTACCTGTTCGGGTGGAACCTGCACGCGGCCGAGATCGCCGGGATCGCGCTCAGCACGACGTCGGTGGCGGTCGTCTACGCGGTGATGGTCGAGACGGGGCTCAACCGCGAGGACATCGGCAAGCTGATCCTCGCGGCTTGCTTCGTCACCGACCTCGGGACGGTCCTCGCGCTCGGCGGCCTGTTCGCGAACTACGGGTGGCTGCTGGTGGTGTTCATCGTCGTCACCGCGGTGGTCCTCTTCTTCCTGCCTCGCGTGCTGCGCTGGACCCTGGCGAACCTCGGCCACCGCGTGAGCGAACCCGAGGTGAAGGTGATCTTCGTCGTCCTGCTGGCGCTGGGCGGTCTGGCCACGGCCGCGGGCAGCGAAGCGGTGCTGCCGGCGTACGTGGCCGGTCTCGTGGTCGCGGGCGTCTTCATGCAGGACCGCGTGGTGCTCGACCGGATCCGCACGATCGCCTTCGCCCTCTTGACGCCCTTCTTCTTCCTGCGAGCCGGCACGCTCATCTCCGCCTCGGCCCTCGTCACCGGCGCGGGCGTGATCGCGGCGCTGTTCGGCGTGAAGATGGTGACGAAGTTCATCGGCGTCTGGCCCACCGCAACGGCGTTCCGTCTGCCCAAGCAGGAGCGGACCTACACGACGCTGCTGATGGCCACGGGTCTCACCTTCGGATCGATCGCCGCGCTGTTCGGGCTCACGAACCACCTCATCGACAAGGTCCAGTACACCGAGCTCGTCACGGTGGTGATCCTCTCGGCGTTCATCCCCACGTTGATCGCCCAGCAGTTCTTCCAGCCCGTCATAGAGATTGCGACCGAGGAGGAGGAGGCGCTCGGGGAGGAGGACATGTCGATCCAGCATCGCCACAAGCCTCCCCCCGAAGGCGAGGGCAACTGAGGGTCGCGCGTCGTTAGCCGGCGCGATTCCCACGCGGTGGCCCGGTGGCGAGCGACGCCTCGAGGTGAGATCGTCAACTCACGTGGCGTGCAGCTCCCGCCGATCAGGTTCGAGCCGAGGTCGACGCTGCACAAAGGGCACGACCTGGCCAGGAGATTCACGTCAGATCTTCTGTCTCGAACGACGATCACTTGATCATGCACCCGAGCGCCATGTCCCTTCGTCGGCCGTGACTCCGCCAGCGCCTGGCGCGTGCCCGCCGAGAGGACCCAGAACCGAAGGTAATCTGGTGGCGTGAGAGTGACCCTTCGTCCGCTCGTGGCTCTCGTCCTCGTCGGCGCCGGTGCACTGGTCACGTCCCCGAACTCGGCCGCCGCGCCGAGGCAACTGACGATCTCGGACGTCACCGTGACGGCCGCGGCCAAGGGCCACGACTCGGCGGTGGCCCTGAAGATCGTCAACTCGACGGCCCAGCCGGTTTCCCTGCTTTCGGTGAGGTCCCCCAGCGCGCGCGGGGACATGATCTTCTTCGACACCAACATGTGCCAGGGCGACCACGCCATGAGCGTGCTCTCGAACATCTACATCTCGAGGGGCTTCATCCAGAAGCTGGGCTACAGGTCCCAAGGCGCCATGCTCAGCGAGCTGTATCGGGCGCTGACCCCGGGCCAGAAGATCTCGTTGATCGTCACCTGGAGCAACTTCAACGAAGTTCATCACACGGCAATCGAGGCCTCCGTGGTGGCTGCACCTCGCCATATCAAGTTCCTGATGGGAAATATGTCGATGTAGGTCGTGACGGCCCTCGCGACCCTCGCACGGCGCAGGTTCGCAAGCCGGACCATTCCCGGCGCCGCCACCGTCGAGAATCATCGGGAATCAGGAGGGGATCGGTGCCTCGAATCCGGCGAGGACCCGCCGCGCCGACGGGCGATCCCCTGGCGTCTGCGTCGGGATCTTTGAGATAGTGTCCGGGGTGAGTTGGCCCCGGGAGATGGGCGGTTCGTCAAGATACTCTCGGCAGTTCGGCCGTTTCGTTCAATGAGTCGCAAGAGGTGCGGGTGATGGGCTATTTCACAGCGAACTGGGGCTATCCGTGGGTGGCGGTGGTGACCTTGCTCGTCGTCGCGGTCCACGAGAAGGGACTGAGGTCCCTCAACCGCCGCTCGACCCGCGCCCACGCCCGGCGCCGGCGCCGGCGGCTCTGGCTGAGCTACGGCGGCCTCGCGGTGCTGGCGTTGAGCGTCGTCTCGCCGCTGCAGTACTGGGCGATGCAGTACTTCTGGGTCCACATGCTCCAGCACATCAGCGTGATGCTCGCGGCGCCGGCGCTCTACGTCGCCGGCGCGCCGCTGGTGCCCCTGATCCACTCGGTGCCGCTCAACGCGAGGCGGCGCATGTTGCGCCGCGTCTTCGTTCGTCCCGGTCGTCATCCGCTGCGGCGTATCTGCGCCGCGATCGTCTCGCCGTTCGTCGGAATCGTGTTCTTCAACGTGGTGATGGTCGTGTGGATGCTACCGAGCATCTTCAACCCCGTGATGGCCCGACCGGAGCTCCACATCGGCCTGATGCTGTCGACCTTCTTCCTGTCGGGACTCTTGTTCTGGGTGCAGTTCATCCAGTCGGCTCCCCTGACGCCGAAGCTCACGCCCTTCGCCCAGGCCGGAGCGCTGCTGGTCACGAACCTGATCATGACGATCATCGCGGTTACGCTCAGCCTGCTGGTGGCGGTTCCCTCGTACCACTTCGGGCTGATGATGATGGGATCGATGACCATGCGCACGACGACCCTGAACCCCATGGCGGACCAGCAGATCGGGGCGGCCATCCTGTGGGTGTGCGGCGACCTGTGGTGCTTCCCCGCGCTCGTCGTCGCCTTCCGTCAGGCGATGAAGGACGACTCCGAGACCGGCCTCATGGACCGGATCATCCGCGGGCGGCGAAGCATCACCGCGGAGGAGTTCCAGAAGGCCCGTTCCGCCTCCAGGAGCCTGGAGTAGAAGGCAGCAGCTCGCCCGCGCGATGGGCGCCGTGGGGCCCCGCCTCGGCGGCGAGACTCCCCCTCCGTGGGCACCGGAGAGTGGACTGGACGACGCGTGCCACGATTGGAGGAATGGCACCTTCATCGTGCCCCCAATCACCGCCAACCAGTGGCGGAATCAGGCGATTCATAGCTCCGCGGTTCTCCGATCGTGGCGACGAGGTGATCGTCGCGACCAGAAGCGCAACGACGGCCCGCGAGAGCGCCTCCGAGTCACGTGGCGGCGAGCAGGTCCGGCAGTTCGCTCATGTCGTCGAACACGACCGCGCCGGCCGCCGACAGCAAAGCGGCGCTGGTGACGCTTCCGGAGAATCCGAACACCGACATTCCCGCCGCGACGGCTGCGGCGACTCCGGCGACGCTGTCCTCGACCACCGCGCAGCGACCGGGCGCGAAGCCCATCGCGCTCGCGGCGTGCAGGAAGACGTCGGGCGCGGGCTTGGCCCGCTCGACGTCGTCGGCACTGAAGATCCGACCCCGGAACCGGTCGATCAGGCCGGTGAGCGCGAGCGTGAACTCCAACTTGTTGTGGCCGCCGCTCGACGCGACGCAGGTCGCGGTGTCGATCCGCGCGAGGGCCTCGACGACCCCGGGCACCGCCACCAGTTCGCGCTCGAAGACCTCGCGGTACCGGACCTCGAACTCACCGTCCCAGTCCACCTCGCGACCGAGGTGCCGCTCGATCTCGCGGTGCATGTCCGACGCCGATCGGCCGACGAACCGGGCCACGATCTCCGACTCCGAGATCGGCCAGCCGAGGCTGGCGAGGATCTGCGCCTCCGTGCGCACCGCGAGGCGCTCGCTGTCCACCAGCACGCCGTCGCAGTCGAAGATCACGAGGTCGAACCGACTCACCCCGCGAGCCTAGGCGTCGAGCCGTGGGCGGGCACGACCGTCGCTGCGGCGTTGGTACTCTTTCGCCGATGGGCGGAAGAAGGACTCTGAAGGAATCGGTCTACGTTGGCCTCCTGCGCGGGGTCAACGTCGGAGGCACCAACAAGCTGGCGATGGCGGACCTGCGCTCGCTGTTCGAGGACCTCGGATTCTCCGGCGTGCGGACCTTCATCCAAAGCGGCAACGTGGTCTTCGCGAGCGGCCACCAGCCCGCGTCGCTGGCGCTCGAGGCCGCCATCGCCCAGAGATTCGGGATCGAGACCGACGTGGTCCTTCGCTCCTCGAGCGAACTCGGCGGCGTCGTGGCGGCCAACCCGTTTCCCCACGACCTGGCCCGGTCCGTCCACGTCGGATTCATGGCGCGTGCTCCGGGCCAGGCGGCGCTCGAAGCGCTCGAGCCCGAGCGCTTCGAAGCCGAGAGATTCGCGGTCGTCGGCACCGAGGCGTACGTGTACCTGCCCGCCGGAGTGGGGCCGTCGAAGCTGCCCGCGTACCTGGCTCGCCGGCTGGGGACGCCGATCACGTTCAGGAACTGGAGCACGGTCAACAGGCTGCTCGAACTCTCCGCCGGGTAAATCGGCCGTTCGCGCATCCGGGGCCGTGGTCGGGCCCACGATTGGCTAGATTCGAAGCGCCGCAGCCGACCGGGCCAAGGACCGCCGCATCACCAACACCGAACGGAGAGCCGTGTACTTCCAGGACCGATACCTGACCGAAGAACAACGCATGATGCGAGACACCAGCCGCCAGTACGTCGACCACGTCGTCATTCCGTTCATCCGCCAAGACCGCACCCGCGAGTGGCGGATGGATCCCATGGAGCGTCTCGCCCCGCGCATCCTCGAGCAGGCCGACGCGGCGGGCCTACGGTCCCTCGGGGTGCCGGAGCGTTTCGGCGGCGTCGCCCTGGATCCCTCGACGCAGTCCCAGACGCTGGCCGTGATCGCGACGGAGCTGGCCCGGGGCGATTCGGGCCTGGCCGACAAGCTGGTGCAGAACTGGAAGATATCGGTGCTGATCGCCCAGTTCGCGTCCGAGGAGCTCCAGCGGCACTGGTTCACGCGCTACATGGCCGAACCGCAGTTCCTGATGGCCCACTGCCTGACCGAGCCGCGGGGAGCTTCGGATCGTTGGCTCCCCTACAACGTCCCTGAGGTGAACATGGACACGAAGGCGGTCCTCGACGGCGACCACTGGGTGATCAACGGCCGCAAGCAGTTCATCAGCAACGGCTACGACGCGTCGCTGTACGTCGTCTACGCCAACACCGACGACTCCGTCGGCATGCAGCAGGGCACGTCGAGCTTCCTCGTGCCTCGTGAGACGCCGGGGTTGGAGGTGACCGGATGCAACGAGACGATCGGCGGCCGGTTCATGAACAACGGCGAGATCGTCTTCGAGGACTGCCGCGTGCCGATCGACCATCTCCTCGTCCACAACGACGCCCTGGGCAAGGCCGGCATCTACTTCCGTCCCGGCAAGGTCCTCGTGGCCGCCAAGAGCCTCGGCATCGGACTGGGCGCCTACGAGGAGACGGTGACCTTCGTCCACGAGAGGGTCCAAGGCGGCAAGGTACTGATCAAGCACCAGGCGGTGGCCCTGCGGATCGCCGACATGGCCACCCGCCTCGAGGCGGTGGCCGCCCTGCTGCGCCACGCGGCGCTGGCCGTCGACGAGCAGTCGAGCGACGCCGACGCGCTGTGCAACATGGTGAAGGTCTTCGCCTCGCGCGAGATCGTCCAGGTGTGCCAGCACGCCATGGAGCTGCACGGCGGCTACGGCGCGATGCTTGAGGTCGGCATCGAGAAGTACATGCGCGACGCGCTGATCAATCTCCACTCCGACGGGACGTCGGACGTCTCCAACTTCAAGATCGTGCGCGCGATGTTCCCCGAGACCGCTGGACGCTACGCGGGCTCGGAGTAGCGGGCCGGGCCAACGGCTCCGCTGCGAGGCAACCGATCGTTCGCCACTTCTGCTCCCTTGATCCTTGCGACGGGAACGCTGGCCCGGGACACCACCCGAGTCCACCGAAATGCTAGGTGCTCGCAGAGTCATGTCGACGCCCCCGCGGGTCCCGGCGACTCGGACCGCCCAGCACGGCGGCCCTTCGACGAAAGCGACCGCGGTGGGCATCGCCCCCACGCGTCAGGACCTCTGGGCCCACATGAGTATCCGCTTGAACGGGTAGAGGTAGGGCCTGCGGTCACCGAGCCGTGAAATCAAGCGCTCACGATAGACGCTTACGAAATGCTCCCACCCGACGTCGCCCAACGGCTCCTTGAAGCGCGTGAGGCTCGTCCCCTTCATCCACTCCACGACGTCCACACTCGACGAGAGGCGGTGGACGTAGACCTGCAGCCTGACGTGCTGCTCGTGGAAGCCGAGTTCGTCGAGCAGCTCGGCGTAGGTCTCGGGGGCGAGCACGTTGCGCGCAACCGCGTCGGGCGGCGGATCGTCGAGGACCTCGCGCGCGAGCTCTTCGGCCAGGAGGTGCGCGGGATGATCGGCGTTCGACGGCACCTGGATAGCGAGCTGGCCGCCCGGGCGCAGCGAGCCCGCCCATCTGCGCATCACCGCACGATGATCGGGGACCCACTGCATCGAGGCGTTCGCGAACACGACGTCGAAGGCCTCGCGCTCCTCCCACACCCCGATGTCGCCGAGCTCGAAACGCACCGACTCCGAGGCGTGCGACCTCGCTCGATCGATCATCGCCGGGGAGCTGTCGACGCCGAGCGTCGCCGCGGCGCCGAGCGTTTCGCCGAGTGTCGCCGTGAGCCGTCCATCACCGCAGCCCAGGTCGACGACCGCGGGCGAGGAGACGGCTCTGACCAAGCGAGCGAGGTCCCAGAAGGGCTGCTCGCGCTGCGCGGCAAACCGGTTGTACTGGGAGGGGTCCCATCCGTCGAAGGTCGCCATTGGTCACCAAGTATTACCGCACGTCGCCACCACGTCACTTCCTCGCGCCACGTTCGCGGCGGCGGCCGCGAACGTTAGGATTTGGGTCCATGCGCCACACCTGGGCCGCGATTGACGTCGCCGTCGTCCTGCTCTTCGTCGGTATCGGCCGGTCCGTCCACGACCACGGCGTCAACGTCGCCGGCATGGCCTCGACGACCTGGCCGTTCGCCGTCGGGCTCTGCGCGGCCTGGCTGGCCCTGGCCGCCTCGCGCAGGTCCGGGCTGACCCCGACGGACGGCGCGGTCGCATGCGCAATCACGGTGCTCGTCGGAATGTCCCTTCGCGCAGTTTCGGGCCAGGGAATCGCGGCGGCCTTCGTGCTGGTGGCGCTGTGCTTCCTCGGCGCCTCCATGATCGGATGGCGGTGGGTACGCGCGATTCTTCGGCGAGCGCGACGGTCGCGCGACCACGCCTGATCGACGGTCCGCGACGGACTGGTTCTGGCGACGTGCCCCTCACCGACCACCTTGGTCGCGGCCGGCCGCGACGCCGGCCTGCTGCCAAGAGATATTTGGCTCGAAAATCTGTTGGTAGTCCCGGACCAATTCCCTCGAAACTGGCTTAGATCAAAGGAAAACTACCGCCACGCGCTACTTGACAAGTGAGTCCTTGCTATGTACTCTGTAAGCGGTTACAGGGTCTGTACGACTCGGCGCTGTTGGGGACGCAAGGGGGACTGGTGGTAGATTCGCCGCCAACTATTTACGACGTGGCGAAGAAGGCCGGCGTCTCTATCGCCACGGTGAGCCGGGCCCTCAACTCACTCTCGACCGTGCGTCCTTCAACCCGGGCCAAGGTCGTTGCGGCCATGGAGGAACTCCAGTTCGTGCCCAACTCGGTCGCCCGGCGACTGTCGAGCGGCAAGCACTGGATCCTGGGACTGGTCTTCATGCGCGCCCCAGTGGAGAACGACGTGCTCGCGGTCGAGGAGGCGAGCCTGCTCTACACCGACATCGTCATCCGGGGGGCCGAGACCCGGGCCGCCGAGCGCGGCTACTCGCTGCTGCTCTCCAGCGCCGACGAGACGCATCCTTCGGGGATGGCGTCGATCCTGAGCCTCACCGGCACCGTCGACGGGCTCATCCTCCTGGACCGGGTCCTCGGCGACGACGACGTTGCCGACCTCGCCCGACGGACCCCGGTGGTGCTGCTGGCCGGCAAGGGCGACTCGCCCTCGGCCGTCACGATCCGGGTCGACAACGAGAAGGCCATGCGCGGCCTGGCCGAGCACCTCGTCAACGTCCACGGCATCGTCCACGTCGGCTTCGTCGCCGGAGCGAGCCAGAGCCCCGACAGTTCGGCTCGGGCGAGCGCCTTTCGCGAGGCCATCACGGAGCTGGGCGGGCGGCTCGACGACGCCGACATGCTCGACGGGGACTGGACGTTGGCCGGGGGCGAAGCAGCGATGCAGCTGCGGATGAAGTCGGGCGAGCCGCTGCCGCAGGCCTTCGCCTGCGCGAACGACCAGATGGCGATCGGCGTGATCTACGCGCTCAACGCGAGCGGCCTCAAGGTTCCCGACGACATCGTCGTGACGGGCTTCGACGACATCACGGTGACGCGGTACTTCAACCCTCCCCTCACGACGATCCGCCAGTCGGGCAAGCTGCTGGCCGAAGTCGCCGTGGACGCGCTGGTAGCGATGCTCGACGGTTCCAAGGAGGTCGAGCGGACCATCGTGATGCCCACCGAGCTCGTCGTGCGGGCAAGCTGCGGGTGCGTCGAAGAACCCGAGATGCGGGGAACCTTCTCCGAGCCGCCCACGCCACAACGCGAGGTCGGCTGATCGTGCGGATGATCCTTCGCCGCCTCGGACTGTACGCGCTCACGGCGTGGGTGGCCATTTCGGTGAACTTTCTCCTGCCGCGCCTCATGCCCGGCAACCCGATCCAAAACCTGATCGGAAGGCTGCAGGGCCAGGTGACGTCCAACGAGATCCGCGCGATCCGCCTCTCATTCGGCTTCGGAGTGAATCAGGGCCTCGTCGCGCAGTACTTTACCTATGTTTCCCAACTCTTTCACGGAAATCTCGGGGTGTCCATCACGCTTGGGGCTTCGGTGAGTTCGATTCTCCGCGCGTCGGTGCCCTGGACGGTCGGGCTCATCGGGCTCTCCACGATCATCAGCTTCGCGATCGGCACGTTCGCCGGAGCGATGCTCGGATGGACCCGAGGCTCACGCTTTGATTCATTCATCCCTACCGCGACGTTCTTTCAAGCGGTGCCCTACTTCTTCCTGGCGACGGTGATGCTGCTCATCTTCGGCAGCGACCTGCACTGGTTCCCCGTGCTCGGCGCCTACAGCCAAAGCGTGACGCCGGGCTGGAACTGGGCATTCCTAAGCAGCGTTGTTCGCTACGGCGAACTGCCGGTCATCTCGATCGTGTTGAGCTCCATCGCCGGCTGGATGCTCGGCATGCGCAACATGATGATCACGATGATCGGCGAGGACTTCGTCCTGATGGCCGTCGCAAAGGGCCTCCCCCGTCGCAAAGTGATCATGCACGCCGCGCGCAACGCGGTACTGCCCAGCATCGCGAATCTCTCGCTCGCCATTGGGCTCGTGGTTTCGGGAGCGCTGCTCGTCGAACTCGTCTTCAACTACCCGGGCGTCGGCGACCTTTTGCTGCAAGCGGTGTTGAACGAGGACTACCCGCTCATTCAAGGCATCTTCCTCGTCATCACGCTCACCGTGCTCGCCGCCAATCTGATCGCCGACTTCGTCTATCTCGCGCTTGATCCGCGAACGAGAACGGAGGCAGCACTATGAAAGCGCTGCGCCTACCGCGTTCGCCCAAGGTCCTCCTGGGCCTTGGCATCTTCGGCTTCTTCATCATCATGACCGTCATCGGACCGTGGCTTGCGCCTTACAGCCCGAGCGCCACCAACTTCACTCCCAACCTGACCCCCTCGGCGCATCACTTGCTCGGGACCACGAGCCTCGGCCAAGATATCTTCTCGCAACTTCTCGTGGGGGCGCGCGCCACCATGGTGGTTGCACTGCTGGCGGGGCTCGTGGCGACGGTGCTCTCGGTCACGATCGGGGTCACCGCGGGCTACCTGGGCGGCTTCTCCGACGATGGACTCTCACTGCTTTCGAACGTCTTTCTCGCCATCCCCGGATTGCCGCTACTCATCGTGATCGACAGCTACCTACCCGTGAACAGCCGCTCGAACTCGTTGGTAATCGGGCTCGTCATCTCTCTCACAGGCTGGGCCTGGGGGGCAAGGGTACTGCGCGCCCAGACCATGTCGCTGCGGAACCGCGATTTCGTCGAGGCGGCTCGCATCATCGGCGAGAAGCGCATTCGCATCATGTTCTCTGAAATCGCGCCGAACCTACTGCCCATTCTCGCGTCCTCGTTGCTCTTTACGGTCCTGTACTCCATTGGCGCCTACGTCACGCTCGCCTACATCGGCCTTACGAGTACCGCCGTGTGGAACTGGGGCACGATGCTCTACTGGGCCCAGTCCAACAACGCGCCCCTGTCGGGTGAGTGGTACTGGTTCGTGCCGCCGGGTATCTGCATCGCCCTCGTGGGTACGAGTCTCGCGCTGTTGAACTTCGGCATCGACGAATTCATCAATCCCCGGCTCCGCGACGCCGGTCTCACTAGTCGCCAGCGACGATCCTTAGGCCTCCCCCGCCGAATTCGCCTGGGTCTCACGCCCGTCCTGCGACCGGCGATCGCGAAGAAGATCAGTCCGTCGCCCGCAAAGTTGGTGGGCCAGTGAGCGCCGAACGGCTCGAAGCGCCGCCGCTCGTCGACGAACGCAGTCGCAGTGATTCCCTCGTCTCGCCACTGCCCGCGAGAAGCGACTTCGTGCTGGACGTGAGCAACTTCAGCGTCGTCTACGGTACGGGCGAACACATGGTGCGCGCCGTGAACGACATCTCGTTCACGCTGCGTCGCTCGGCCGTGCTCGGCGTGGCCGGCGAAAGCGGTTCGGGCAAGTCCACGTTGGTCTACGCGATGACCCGCCTGTTGCGCGCACCCGGGCTGATCAGTGGTGGCGTCGTGAACTTGAACACGACCAGGAGCGGTGACGCCGGCGAAGAGACCGTCAATCTGGTCACCGCCAGCGAGAAGGAGCTCCGAAAGATCCGATGGTCGCACGTCTCAATCGTCCTCCAGAGCGCGCTCAGCGCCCTCAACCCGGTGCTGCGCGTCGGCCGTGACTTCGACGAGGTACTCAAGACGCATCGACCCGACATGACGAGAGCTCAACGTCGCGAACGTGCCGCTGAGCTGGTCTCGTCGGTTGGCCTCAACGAGGACCGCCTCGATCGCTTCCCGCACGAGCTCTCGGGGGGGCAGCGTCAACGGATAATGATCGCCCTCGCCCTGGCGCTGGATCCCGAACTCGTGATCATGGACGAACCAACGACCGCCTTGGACGTCGTTACCCAGCGAGAGATCATGAACGAACTTCAAGACCTGCGCGCGCGATTCGACTTCGCGATGATCTTCATTACCCACGACCTCTCGCTGCTCGTCGAGATCGCCGACGAGATTGTCGTGATGTACGCCGGGTCGATCGTCGAGCGAGCCCGCGCGAACGAGCTCTACGAGGCGCCGCGTCACCCTTACACGCTCGGTCTGCTGAATTCATTCCCCCCGATGCACGGCCAGCGTCGTGAATTGACGGGTATCCCCGGCTCACCTCCCGACCTCGCCGATCTACCGACGGGCTGCAAGTTCCACTCTCGCTGCCCCTACGCCATGACCCGCTGCCGGGACGAAGAGCCGCCGCTGACCAGTCTCGGCGACTCGGAGCGCAGCGTCGCCTGCTGGCTCCACGTGGGAGGCCCCGGGGTCTCCGTTCCCGTCGAGCTCTCCCGTGACGCGACAACGAAGGACCGCGCCCACGCGAACGGAGAGCGCCCGTGAGTGAGACCCTGAATCAACCGACGAGCACGCCGGTGCAACTGAGCGCTCGACACCTGACGCGCCACTTCACGACGCGCATACCCGGGCGCTTCATGAAGGCCAAGCACGTCGTGCGCGCCGTCGACGACGTGAGCCTCGACCTCGTCGCGGGACATGTCACGGCCGTGGTTGGCGAGAGCGGCTCAGGCAAGTCGGTACTCGCCAGGATGTTGGCGCGAATCGTGAAGCCCACCTCGGGCGAACTGGACCTTGAGGGCACGCCGATCGCCGTCGGCGCGCGACGAACCCTCGACTACGCCTCGAAGGTGCAGTTGGTTCTGCAGGATCCCTTCGCCTCGAACAATCCGGTGCACCACGTGCGCCACAGCCTCGAGCGCGCGCTCCTCCTGCACGGCGCCACCAAGGGCACGGTCGACGAGCTCGCCAGGGCGGCCCTCACGAGGGTGTCGCTCGAGCCACCCGATCGCTTCTTGGACAGCTACCCCCACGAACTCTCGGGAGGACAACTCCAACGCGTGTCGATCGCGCGGGCGCTCTGCGTGCGGCCCAGCGTGCTGCTGGCCGACGAGCCGATCTCCATGCTCGACGTCTCGGTTCGACTCGGTGTGTTGAACCTCTTGAAGGGCCTGTGCGACAACGAGCAACTGGCCCTCTTGTACATCACCCACGACATCGCCTCCGCGCGCTACCTCGCCGACGAGACCATCGTGATGTACGCCGGGCAGATCGTCGAGCGCTCGATCAGTACCGCGCTGGTGGATGAACCCACGCACCCCTACACCCAGCTCCTGATCGCCTCGGTCCCCAATCCGGCGGACCCCACGAGCCAGGCCCGCGAGAAAGCGGAGCACACCACCTTCGCCGTGGCCGACGTCGGGTGTCGATTCGCTCCGCGCTGTCCCTACGCCATGGACGTCTGTCGCACGAGCGATCCGCCGGACTTCACGGTCGGTGAGGGCCACACCTCGCGCTGCTGGCTGCACGCGAGCGAACCCGAAGCAGTATCCGAGGTGGCGCCGCCAGAGCGCCGACGAGAGGGGGAAACGACGAAGACATGACGATAGCCATTCAGTAGGGTGCACGAGCGAACAAGCGATTGCTCGCCGGTGCGCTCGGTGGGAGCACGAAGGTCCAACCGGCCGTCGCGTCAATCACTATGGACCTTGACCGTTCAATAAGACGTCGGCGAAAGCCGGCTGGACACTATCAATATAAAGGACAACTATGTTTAGAAAGCTAGGAGTTGTACTCACTGCCCTGTCGTGCCTCACGATCGGCATGGTGGCGGCGTCCGTAGGAGCCGCCTCAGCAGCCAGAAGTTCGGTGATTACCCTCGAGGGTAACACCGGCGTCACATTCACCGACAACTTCAATCCCTTCTCCTCGAGTTCCTTCGCGGACCAGTTGAGCGTGCGCTCGCTGGTCAACGAACCGCTCTTCGAGTTCGACACGTTGAAGACCAACACCCAGTACCCGTGGCTCGCGAAGAGTTACGCGTTCTCCAACGGAGGAAAGACGTTGACCTTCCAACTTCGAAAGGGAGTGAAGTGGAGCAACGGCAAGCCCTTCACCTCGGCGGACGTGGCCTTCACGTTCGACCTGTTGAAGAAGTATCCGGCCGCGAATGACTACGGCGCGCCCACGATGTCGAGCAACGCCACGACACCGAATGCGAACGAGGTGGTGCTGCACTACTCGTCGCCCCAGTACCTCAACATCCCGACCATCGCCGGTACGGTGCTGATCGTGTCGAAGGCCCAATGGTCCAAGGTCGCGGGCCCGGCGACGGCCGTGATCACCAAGGAGATTGGCACGGGACCGTACGTCCTGAGTAGCTACTCGTCACAGTTGGTCAAGTACAAGGTGAACCCGAAGTACTGGGATGGAAAGCCCGCCGCCAGCGAGATCAACGTTCCCTCCTACACGACGAACACAGCGGCCGCCACGGCACTCGCCGACGGACAGCTGACCTGGGCGGGTAACGACATCGCCAACGTGAACAAGATCTTCGTCGACAAGAACACGAGGACCAACCACACCTACTTCGCGCCGGGTAACACGGTCACCCTAGAGTTCAACACGACCGGCACGGGACCACTCAGCGACCCGATAGTTCGTCAAGCGATCAGCGCCGGCGTCGACCGCACGGCCCTGGGCATCGAGGGCGAGTCGGGTTACGAGAAGCCGGCGACCTCGTCGGGCGGGCTCATCCTTCCCAACCAGTCGTCGTACCTTGAGTCCTCGCTGAAGAACGACTTGTCAGCGGCGTCGGACCCGACCAAGGTTGCGTCGCTCTTGACGGGCGACGGCTACACGAAGGACTCGGCGGGCTTCTACTCGAAGGGTGGAGTGCAAATCACCTTCGCGATGGAGGACCCAACCGCGTACTCGGACTACTACGCCGACATTCAACTGATATCGACCGAGCTCCAAGCCGAGGGCATCGACGCCACGGTGGACGGGGTGCAGGCCTCGCAGTGGTACACGGATTCCGCGGACGGCAACTTCCAGGTGATCGAGCACTGGGGTAACGGTGGCGTGACCCCGTACGTGCAGTACGACAACTGGCTCGACTACACCCAGTCGGCGCCCATCGGCACCGCGGCGAACGCCGACTACGGTCGCTACGACAACGCGTCCGCCCAGACGGCGCTCGCGACGTTGGCGAGCACCAACCCATCGAACACGAGTGCGCTGAAGTCCGCGGTCGATGTGCTGCAGAACCTCGTGTCGACCCAGGTACCCGTCGCTCCTCTGCTCTACGGGGCGGACTGGGACGAGTACTCCACGGCAAGCTTCACCGGCTTCGTGACGGCCCAGAACCCTTACATGGACCCGTCGCCCGGTGATCCGCAGTTGCCATACATCTTGATGCACCTTAAGAAGGCCTAACCGGCCTTCAGGCACGCGGCCACGCATCTTCCCTGTGCGAGGCCGCCTTGCCAAGGTTGCGCTTCAAGAAGGCCCATAAGGCCTCCTCTACGCACGGCCGCGCCATCCCAACCCGGCGTGGCCGAGCGTAGAGGTAAACGACCACTTCTATCCACTAACTATCAGGAGATGTCCCTACCGTGAGTACCTCAGGCCCGAACAGCCAAAGCCCGATTCGCCTCTTCCCACCAGGCTTCCTCTGGGGAGCGGCCACCGCTTCCTACCAGATCGAAGGGGCGACCACCGAGGACGGCAGGGGGCCCTCGATATGGGACACCTTCAGCCGTCAACCCGGCGCCGTGTGGAACGGCGACACCGGCGACGTCGCCTGCGACCACTACCACCGGATGGAGGAGGACCTCGACCTGCTCGGCGAGCTTGGCGTCACCGCGTACCGGTTCTCGGTCGCCTGGCCCCGGATACAGCCCACGGGCAAGGGTCCGGCCAACCAGCGCGGGCTCGACTTCTACCACCGGCTGGTCGACGGGCTTCGCGCCCGGCGCATCGAGCCGACGCTCACCCTCTACCACTGGGACCTGCCCCAGGCGCTCGAGGACGAGGGCGGTTGGTGCGTGCGCGACACCGCCGAGCGCTTCGCCGAGTACGTCGACATCGTCGCGAGGGCGCTCGGCAGCGACGTGGAGCGATGGATAACGCTCAACGAGCCGTGGTGCTCGTCGTGGCTGGGCTACGGCGCCGGGCAGCACGCCCCGGGGGTCCGGGACATCGGCAAGGCCGCGGCGGCGAACCACCACCTGCTGCTCGCCCACGGCATGGCGGTGCCGATACTGCGCTCGGCGGTGCCCGGCGCCAAGGTGGGCATCACGCTCAACCTGGGTGACGAGCGCCCCGGCTCCGAGCACGAGCTCGACGTCGCGGCGGCCGAGCGCGCCGACGGCAACCTCAATCGGCTCTTCCTGGAGCCGGTCTTCCACGGACGCTACCCCGAGGACATGCTCGCGCACTACGCGAAGGCCGATCCGGGATTCTCGGTCGTGAGGGAGGGGGACCTGGCGCTCATCTCCCAGCCGCTCGACTTCCTGGGGGTGAACTACTACTTCCCCTCCACCGTGGTCGACGAGTCGCGCGCGACCGAGGCCCGGCTCGCCGGATACTTCGTCGCGCCGATCGAGATGTTTCCCGACCTGCACGTGCGGTCCCTCGAGACGCCGGGCCGCGACAAGACGGCGATGGACTGGGAGATCCAGGCGTCGGGGCTCACGTCGCTGCTCGTGCGCATCAGGGACGAGTACACGACACTGCCGATCTACATCACCGAGAACGGAGCGGCGTTCGACGACTACGTCGATCCCAACGGACGGGTGCTCGACGCCAACCGCGTGGCGTACCTGCAGGAGCACATCTCGGCGGTGCACGACGCCCTCGATGCCGGCGTCAACGTGCAGGGCTACTTCGTTTGGAGCCTGCTCGACAACTTCGAGTGGTCCTTCGGCTACTCGAGACGGTTCGGCATCGTCTGGGTGGACTTCCCGACGGGGACTCGGCTCACCAAGCAGAGCTACCACTGGTACCGCGACACGATTCGCGCGAACTCGGTGGAGTACGCGACGTCGATCGGTAGCAGTTAGGGCTCGAGGGCGTCCGCGCGAGGGTCCACCAGGTTGACGCTGGGACGTCACACCAACCCGACGGCGTTCCAAGCGCCGTCACCGGGCCTGGGGGTCTCCGCGGCCGATGCCTAGAACATTGGAGTCGTCGTGGTGGTGGTGGTGATTGGTGCCAGACCGAAGTGACGGCGCAGCGCGTTCTCGAGAGCGAGCAGGACCTTGCCGTCGTTCCCGATCGTGGTCGTCCATGCCTTCGCCTTCGAGCCGCCCTGGACCGCGAGTGCCAGCACGTCTCTCCCGACGAGCTCATCGGCGTTCACCAACGCGCTGATGGAGGTGCCGAGCGTCCCGTTCGCCCCGTAGCCGAGCAGCTCGTCGTCGAGAGCCCCGAGGGCATCGGCGAAGCGCAGGTCGATTCGTGCGAGGTCCTGGGCGGTCGAAGAAGCCGTCAACGACTTGAGACCAGAAGCCCAACGCCTCCCCGCCGCGTTCGACGCCTTCTGGTCGGCCAGGTAGCGCTGGCGGACCTGGGAAGGGGCGATCGCAGCCGGCGCTCCGGCGAGGAACGTGCGCACGAGGAACGTGAAGGGCGTCCCCTCCTGGAACAAGAAGGCGTGGCCCGCGTCGGGATAGAGCACGAGTCGCGATCCCGGTATTTCGGCGGCCACCGCGCGGTCGTTGGCGGCGGCGTCGATGCGGTCGTTGGCGCCGTCGGCGACGAGGGTCGGCGCGGAGATCCGGGTCGCCTCGCGCCCCGCCGGATCACGACCGTCGAACCAGGCGAGGACCGCGCTCTTCTGGGCCGCAATCACCGACGCGGAGGCGGACGGCGACGCCGGGTAGGCCGCGATGTCGCCGGCGAACGCGTCGGCGGCCATTGTCTGGTCGGAGGGAAAGAGGTCCGCCTGGGCCGCCGCCGGATTGCTGCCCGTGAGAGCTGCCACGTCCTTCTGGGACGGCTGAACGGCGTTGCCGACGCCCGGGAACGTGGCGCACAAGATCAGGCGGCGAACCTGGCCGGGGTGACGAATCGCGAGCGCCTGGGCGATCATGCTGCCCATTGACCAGCCGAGGACGTCGGGTGAGGAGAGGTGCAGCGCCGTGATCAGCGCGCCCGTCTGGTCGGCCATGGCGTCGATGCTGAGCGGCGCGCGAATCGCCGCGGTGCTCCCGATGCCCGCGTTGTCGAAGATGATCACCCGGAAGTGGCGCGACAACGCGTCGACGAAGTGAGGGTCCCACGTCTCCATGGACCCCGCGTACCCCATGATGAGCACCAGCGCGGGCCCGCTGCCCATGGTCCGGTACCCCACGTCGCCCTCGGACGTGTGCGCGACGCGCACCGAAGCGTCCACGATCGTGGTCGGTGACGAGGTCCTCGTGGCGCTCGTGGCGCACCCGCTCAGCGTCGTCGCCGCCAGCGCGGCCACGAGGCCGCGAGAGAGGACCCGACGACGCGAGCGACGCATGGAACCGACCGTACTACGAGCACGTCGGATCCGGACCAGCGGCCCGTCGAGTTCCGAGTTCGTCCAAGATGGCGAGTGAAGATGTCGCGGCCGCCCACGTCGCGTGCTCGTCGCTTCTCACGCTACGGGGCGAAGCAGCCGGTCGCCGGCGAGTTCGTGCCGTAGGAACCGTGGGAGGCGGCGCCCTTCGCCGGTACCACGCCGAGTTCGGAACCGTTCCAGGTGATCGAGAAGTCCGGCCCACCCGAGGGCCACGACTGCATGAACGGCCCGCCGCGCGCCGCGGAGGTGGCCCAGCCCGTGCCGGACGCCGGAGCGGCGCCGTTGAGCGCGCGGTACGTCCCGAGCGCGGTGTCAACCGACTGGAAGTCGGCCTCGCAGGCCGAGACCCGCGACTGCGGGACCGCGCTCGCGATGCTCTGCGGTGAAGTGGCCGGCGAACCCTGGGCCACCGTGCTGATCGGCGTCGGGCCGTGCGAACCGGACAGGACAATCGTGATCAGGACGCCCAGAATCACCACGACGCTCAACATGGTGACCATCGCGTAGCCCTGCTCGGCCGCCTCGACCGGAGCAGAATCCCGTGGAGAATCGTGGTGTTCGCCGAATCTGGCGGAGGCTGACTTCGCCTTGCGCGAGTGGCCGGTCATCGCACTCAGGGGAGTTCGGGGCGCTCTCGGTCCGGGTCGGCGTTCAACCGGAACGGCCCTGCGGGGTACGTCTGGGTCGTCCGGCGCCGTTCGGACTCGAGCAGTATCTTGCCGCGCTTGGCGCGCATGTTCTTCCTCTTCATCAGCCCCAGCGAGATGCCCAGTATGACCACGCCCGCTCCGATGAGGCCGAAGCCCCCGAAGTACGAGAACACGATGCGCGAGCAGGTCGGCCCCATTCCCGTCTGCTTGCCGATCGAGGCATTGCACGCGGCGTTCTTCGTGCCCTGCGTGGCGATGAGCCAGGAGCCCACGCCCAGTGTGGCCAAGCCCAGCAGAGCCACGAGTCCTCTTCGCATACCGCCACAGTATCCCGCGCCGTGGCGCGAAGTCCGCCAGTACGTTGCACCTCACCACGCTGGCGCCGCCGCGCGGTGTCAGCGCAACTCGCTCAGTTTCCCTTCTGGCCGCCGGTCCCGCGCCGGTTCGAGCGGCCGAACAGGGGCTGCAGCGGCGCGAGGCTCCAGTCCGAGCGCGGACAGACGAACATGACGTGGCAGGCCTCGATGATGGCGTCGTAGTTCACCCGCCAGCCGACGAAGTCCCACCACGCCGCGTCGTGGTCGGCCACGATCGGCACGCCACTGCGCTCGAGACGTTCCAGAACCAGGTCGAACTGCTCGCGGGTAATCGAGATCGGGATCGTGCGGTCCACGGCGACCGGATAGGGAATGCGGAAGTAGTCGGCCAGCGGGCGCAGCGTCAGCCATCCCGCGCGGATGCAGATCCCGGCGGTCGCCGACGGCGGGGCGTCGACCGCCGCGTTGAAGAGCGCCGCGGCATCGAGCACGGTGGCCGCGGCGCCGATCCACGTCTGATCGGGGTTCGGGGAGCGGTAGTAGTTGAGGATCGTCAGGGTCGAGTGCGTCTCGCCCACCTGGATGAACCACTGCTCCCACTCGCGCCACAGCTCGTCGAGCACCTGGTAGTTCTCGACGCTCTGGGCGATCTCGAGCACACCCCACGGAGTGGCTGGTATACCCGCGCGAACCGAGAGTCGCGACACCGAGAGCTCGCGGTCCTGGAACGCCGAGTACAGCGTCGGGATGAAGGAGATGAGCAGCGCCAGCAGCGTCAAGCCGATGGCCGCCTCAACGTAGCCGAGGAACACCTGCGCGCCGCCGCTGCCCGAGGCCGTGCCGAGCGTCATCAGCGACGATCCCGATATCTCGAACGCCCGCCCCGCGTGGCGAACGCCGGCCGCGACGAATCCCAACGCGAACGCGACCAGGCTCAGCGCCAGCCAGAGCGCCTGGTAGGTGAGCAGCAGGATCGAGGCGTACAGCGAGAGGATGCGGTCGCGCACCGCGTAGCTCCTCTTCTCGCTGGCGAGGATCCGAAAGACCCAGCCGACCGACATGGCGACGGCGCGGCTCAGTCGGATGCTCGCGATCCTCGGCAGCAGGAAGGTTCGGATGGCCGCGTCGAGCACGAGCACCTGGAGCGAGAGGCCCAGCACCCCCGCCAGCACGCGAATCCAAATGGCCATCTACGTCAACTCCAAACCAGGGCTCGACTCCCCACGACGTCGGTCGCGAGCCGCACGACGATGGCGACGGGAAAGGAAATCGAAGTCTAGGTCCACGCCGAGTCCCTGGAAAGACTGGTCGTGCACGGCGCGCCGGGACCGAAGGCGTTGACGGGGACGGCGGGCGGCGGTTAGCCTTCGAGAAGATCACTCATAGGAAGCAGTGTCTATGGCCCGAGAGTACCAGTACCTGCTGGCCGAGCGCGAAGGGCCAACCTTCACGATCACGATGAATCGGCCCGAGCGGCGCAACAGCCTGTGCCTCGAGCTTCTCGAGGAGCTGACCCGGGCCTTCGACGAGGCCGGTGCCAGCGACGCCACCGGCGTGATCCTGGCGGGCAACGGCAAGGTGTTCAGCACCGGCCACGACTTCGCCGACATGATCGGCCAGGACCTCCAGAGCGTGCGCCTCCTGTTCGCGACCTGCACGAACCTGATGAACACCATGCAGGCGATCCCCCAGCCGGTGGTCGCGCGGGTCCACGCGCTCGCGACGGGTGCCGGTTGCCAGCTGGTCGCGACGGCCGACCTGGCCGTTGCGTCCCAGGAAGCGACCTTTTGTACGCCGGGGGGCAAGGGCGGCCTGTTCTGCACCACGCCGATGGTGGCGGTGGGACGCAGCATCGGCCGCAAGAGGGCCCTGGAGATGGCGATGAGCGGCGACCCCATCGACGCGCAGACCGCTCTCTCGTGGGGGCTGGTGAATCAGGTCGTCCCCGCAGAGGAACTCAAGGCCGCCACGGACGCCCTGCTCGAGCGCGTCACCCGAGGCAGCGCCCTGGCCAAGGGAATCGGCAAGCAGGCCTTCTACGCCCAGATCGGTCTGGACCAGCCCAGGGCCTACGACTACGCCACCGAGGTGATGGCGTCGGCCAGCCAGCTGCCCGACGCCCAGGAGGGGATCGCCGCATTCCTGGAGAAGCGCCCACCGAAGTGGAGCAGCGGTTCCAACTGACGCTTCACGGGCCGGTGTTTCTCCTCGGCACCGACTACTGGAGTGACAGCTGGCCGTCGAGCAGCGCCTCGCAGTCGACGGCGTCGAGCGGGCGCGAGAAGAGGAAACCCTGTCCGTAGTCCCAGCCAAGTTCGAGCAGCGCGTCCCACCGCTCTTGCCGCTCGATTCTCTCGGCGATACCGACCATTCCCATCGAGGTGGCCAGTCGGCTGATATCCTTCACCGGCGTCATCGAGCGCTCTGATTCGGGCAGTTCGGCGATGAACGAGATGTCCAACTTCAGATGATCGAAGGGGAACCGGCGGACGTACGAAATCGACGCGAAGCCGGTCCCGAAGTCGTCGAGCGCCAGACCCAAGCCGAGCTCCTTGAGCCCGGTCAGGAAGTCCATGGTCTCCTTGGAGTCGTTGAGCAGCACCGATTCGGTAACTTCCACGACCAGATCGGAGGGCTCGATTCCCGACGAGGCGACCACGCTCGAGATCATCTTAAGAAGGTCCGGATCCGACAGGTCACTGGACGACAGGTTGACGCTCATCCAGAAGCGCGGGTCGACGGAAACCTCTGCTGCCAAGCCATGAGCTGATGTATTGCCTGGTCACGAGCCCAGCGATCGATCTCGATGATGAAGCCGGTCCCCTCGGCGAGCGGCAGGAACTCCCCCGGCTGAAGCAGGCCGAGTTTGGGATGCTGCCAGCGGACCAGGGCCTCGAACCCGGCTATCCGCCGGTCCGCGAGAGCGAAGATCGGCTGGTAGTGCAGCACCAGCTCGTCGAGCTTTGGGGAGAGCCCCATCTGATGGTTGGTGACCGGACGGGCCGCGGCCACGTCAACGATCGCGTCGCGCAACTCCTCTATCGCGCGGGTCTTGAGCACGTACGCGGAACTTCCCGCTCGCATGGAGGCGTAGTACGCGCCTTGACGCTCGGAACCGGAGAAGGTGATGATCCGGCCTTCGGGTGGACGGCCAGCAGCGCCTTGATGGCGACGGGGGCCTCCATGTCCGGCAGGTGGGGATCGAGAATCACCACGTCGGGTCGGTGCAGACCCACGACATCGATCCTTGCGCAGCGGTCAGCGCCATGCCGACCACGACGATGCCCGGGTCGTCGCGCAACAGGCGCACGACGCTCTACAGGAACATCTCGTGATCGTCGACCACGACTATGCGAATCGCGGGCTCCCCACTCATCGCGTCCTGACACCTTTCTGCGAACCAGGCCAGCGTCGGACGCTGCATGCACCTCTCGCCTGATGACGACCGACATTCTTCCAGCGCTCTTCGAAATCCCTGAGTCAATTGGGATCTAATTTGAAGAGTAGCCCAGCACCTTAAGCGTCTAAAGCTGACCACCGAGCGAATGACCGTCCTTCAATTGGTTGTCGACGAATCTCGACAAACTCGATCCCTTCGCGCTGACTGCTTCGCCCATCGTCCTCCTCGGCCATCGAACCCGTACGCGACACATCGCTGGACCCGAACTCCGCTGGGCCACTTCACGCGTCCTTTCGGGCTCCATCGGGATCGGACCAATTCCGTGACCGTTGACTCGTCAGTGGTCGATAAGCCCGAAAATCGAGTTGGTGGAGCGTGGAAGGGCTTTCCAGTCAGCTCTTGTCTGATGGCAAGGACAGTAGACCCGTTCCTGCACCAGTGGATCCGTGACGTCCATTCCGACCAAGACGAGATCTTTCTTTTCGCTACATAGGAAAATCTGGCCACTACGCTGCGGGTACGCCTGTCTTTACGGGTCCTCGACCTGAAAGGGAGGTGGGTATGCCTCATCTCACCGACAGCACGTTGCTCGGTCTGCTCGATTCCGCGCCCGACGCGATGTTCGTTGTCGACAAGGATGGGCTCATCGTCCTGGTCAACGCCAAGGCCGAGCGAGTCTTCGGCTACCAGCGAGCTGAGATCCTCGGCAAGCCCGTCGAGATGCTCGTCCCCCTGGCGGAGTCGAACTTCCCGACTCAGGCAACCTGCTTGCAGATGATCGGCCGTCGTCACGACGGTACCCAGTTCTCCGCGGAGATCTCGTTGTCGACCGTGAAAACCAGCGTCGGAGTGTTGCAATGGGCCACGGTACGCGACCATACGGAATGGAATGAGGTCGAAGCCGAGCGCAATCGAGTCAGCGCCGAAGCGGAGGATGTGCGCCTCGAGGCCGAGGCCGNNCGCGTCAAGGCCGAGGGCGAGAAGGAGGTGGCCGAAGGCGTGCGCCTCGAGGCCGAGGCCGACCGCGTCAAGGCCGAGGACGAGAAGAAGGTGGCCGAGCGCGTGCGCCTCGAGGCCGAGGCCGAGCGCGTCAAGGCCGAGGGCGAGAAGGAGGTGGCCGAAGGCGTGCGCCTGGTGGCCGAGCGAGTTCGCCTCGAAGCCGAGGGCGAGAAGGAGGAGGCCGAGGAGGTCCGTCTCGTGGCCGAAGCCGAGCGCGTCAAGGCCGAGGGCGAGAAGGAGGTGGCCGAGGAGGTCCGTCTCGTGGCCGAGGTCCGGCGCGTCAAGGCCGAGGGCGAGAAGGAGGAGGCCGAGGGCGAGAAAAAGGAGGCCGAAGCCGAGCGAAGACGCCTCGAGGGCCAGCTCAACCAATCCCAACGGATGGAGAGCCTTGGCCAGCTAGCCGGCGGTGTGGCGCACGACTTCAACAACCTTCTGGCCGTGATAATGAACTACGCGTCGTTCGTCGCCGAGGAGTTGACCAGTGCGGCCGAGAGTCCGACTGGCAGCAAATGGGAGGGTCCTCTCAATGACATTGAACAGATACAACTAGCGGCCGAGCGGGCCAGCCTCTTGACCCACCAGCTCCTCTCGTTCGCCCGCCGAGAGGTGGTCCAGGCGCGTGCGCTCAGCCTCAACAGTGCGATCACCCGATTGGAGCTGATTCTGCGCCGGACAATCGGCGAGCAGGTGGAACTCGCGGTCAGCCTTGGCGACAACCTGCCGATGGTGATGGCTGACCCGGGCCAGATCGAACAGATCGTCCTCAACTTGGCGATCAACGCCCGCGACGCCATGCCCGCGGGTGGCACCCTCTCGATCGACACCTCCACGAGGGAGGTCAGCGAGAACGAAGGCTTCGTCGGCGGCCCGATACCGGGCATCTACGCCTGTGTCCGCGTCAGCGATAGCGGAGGCGGCATGTCCCCGAAAGTCCGTGACCGCGCCTTCGAGCCCTTCTTCACGACTAAGCCACGAGGCGAGGGCTCGGGCCTGGGGCTGGCGACCGTCTACGGAATCGTCTCGCAGTCAGGCGGCTACACGAGGATCTACTCCGACGAAGGCGTCGGAACGGCGATATCCATACTCCTCCCGGCGGCACACCAGGACGCCGCCCGCGAAGAGCTGGACCACCTTTCGGGCAGTTCGAAGCCGATAGTAGGCACCGAGACGATCCTCGTCGTCGATGACGAGGAGGCCCTGCGCGAAGTGACGCGAAGGATTCTGACGCGTAACGGCTACACCGTGGTCACGGCATCGAGCGGCTCCGCGGCGATCGAGATCGCGAGGTCGCACGTGGGTCCTCTCGACCTGCTCCTGACCGACGTCATCATGCCGGTGATGCCGGGCCCGACCGTCGCCAAAGAGGTGAAGCTCCTGCGGCCCGGCATTCGAGTGCTCTACATGTCCGGTCACGCCCAGCCCGTCCTCGAGGCCGAGGCGGTTCTCGGCACCGAGTTCCAGATGGTGGAGAAGCCATTCGACCAGATCATGCTCCTGGAGAACGTGCGCAATATCCTCAACGCCGACGAAGCCCTGGAGGCTCCCCAGCCGTAGGCGCCCGCGTGGCGAACTCCGCGGTCCGAGAAGCGAACACTTGCGAGGGTTGCGCGAGGTCAGTCCAGGAATTGCCGGGATCCCTCTTCGGTAGTCCCGCGGAACTGCGATCCTGGCGCCCTTCCGTGGCTCCGCGGCCGCTCCCGGAGTTGGCCGGTGGACGGCTGCGAAGTGAGCCGATCAGCCCCTGACGGCGCTGGCCGTACTCAGTGGGGCGCGTCGCGTTCGCGAGCTGCGGCCAAGAACGACTCGACCAGCGCGATCACTTCGGTGATGGTGTAGGGCTTTTCCAGGTAGTGCTGCGCGCCAGCCCCCCGCCGATCTTGATCGTGCACCAGACTTGCCGGCGTGGTAATCGCGCAGGGGCTAGGTAATATTCGGAGATGACCCCGCCTGATGACCGCGCGCTCGAGCCGGCATCGAAGGACGCTTCAGCGCCAGGACCGTCGGATACCGAGCCGGCGGGCGCCAGCGCGCCCGACGGGGCCGCGGAACGATTCGCGGCGTTGGAACAGGTCGGTCAGCGTTCATCCGACCTGATGATCGTGATCGACCGGGCCGGCAGGGTCATCTACGCCAATCCGGTCGCCCTGGCGACCTTCGGCATCTCGCTCGAGGAGGGCCTAGGCACCAACGCGTTCAAGTACCTGCACCCCGACGACGTGGAGCGGGTGGTACTGCGGTTCATCGAACTCCTGGGCACACCCGGCGCGTCGATCCGCGACACCGTGCGGACGCTGGCGGAGGGCGGCGAGGTGCACGAGTTGGAGATCGTCTCGACCAACTCCATCGACAACGCCGCCGTCGGCGGCATAATCATAAACGGCCACGACGTCACCGAACACCGCCAGTACGTGGAGCGGCTCCGCGAGCACGAGGAGCGGTTCCGTCTCGCGTTCGAGGGCAACATGGCCCCCATGATCTTCACCGACCTCGAGGATCGGGTGATCGCGGCCAACGACGCCTTCTGCAAGATGATCGGGTTCTCCGAGGAGGAGCTGCTGGGGAAGGACTCGGCGCCCTTCACCTATCCCGAGGACGTCGGCATCACCGAGGAGTCGTACCGGCGAATGGTCAAGGGCGAGCTGGGCCAGTCGAGGTACGTCAAGCGGTACCTTCGAAAGGACGGCCGGATCATCTACGTCGAGGTGTCGAGGTCCCCGGCCCGCGACGCCGAGGGCCACACGCTCTACTTCGTCATCTCCGAACGCGACATCACCGAGGAGAGGGTCCTCACCGAGGAGCTCTCCCACCAGGCGCTGCACGATCCCCTGACGGAGCTGCCCAACCGGTTGCTCTTCGACGACCGGCTGAAACAGGCGCACGCGAGGGTGCTCCGCCAGGGCGGGCTGGGCGCGGTGCTCCTCCTGGACCTCGATGACTTCAAAGGGGTGAACGACTCGCTCGGGCATCTCGCCGGCGACCAGATGCTCAGAGCGGTCGCGGGGCGCCTCCAGCAGGTCACGCGCGACTCCGACACACTCTGCCGCTTCGGCGGCGACGAATTCCTCTACCTCGCCGAAGGACTGCACACGCCGGGGGAGGCCGAGCAGGTGGCGGCTCGACTGATCGAGTCGCTGGCCGCGCCGTTCTTGATCGGCGGCAGCTACGTCGAGCAGCACTCGAGCATCGGGGTCGTCGTCTGGGACGCCACGAGGACCGACAACGACGAGTTCGTCCAGGAGGCCGACGTCGCCCTGTACGAGGCCAAGCGCGAGGGCAAGGGCCACTACGTCGTCTTCACCCCGAGCATGCACCAGCAGGCGATCAGCCGTTTCGCGCTCACCCAGGAACTGCGCCACGCCTTCGCGGCGGGCGAGATCTCGATGCACTACCAGCCGATCCTCAATCTGGCGACGTCCGAGATAGAGGGCTTCGAGGCGTTGATGCGATGGCGCCACCCCCAGCGGGGGCTGATAGCGCCGAGCGTCTTCATCCCGCTGGCCGAGCAGAGCGAGCTGATCTTGGACCTCGGCTCGTTCGCCCTACGCGAATCCGTGGCGGCGGCGAGCTCCTGGCGGCTCCCCGCTTCCAAGAAGGGCCAGCCGTACGTCACGGTCAACCTCTCGGCGCACCAGTTCCACGACCCCAGTCTCGTGACCATGGTCGAAGGGGCGCTCGCGCTCAGCGGGCTGGCCCCCGAGCGCCTCGTGCTCGAGATCACCGAAAGCGTGACCCTGCTCTACGTCGCCGAGACCATGAGCGTCATGGAGCACCTGGGTCGCCTCGGGATCTCCTTCGCGCTCGACGACTTCGGCACCGGGTTCTCGTCACTCTCCTACCTCGCCCTCCTGCACCCGAGGATCATCAAGATCGACCAGTCCTTCGTGAGCCCCGTGCTGCAGAGCCTTCGCCACGACGACCTGCTGGAGGCGATCGTCTCGCTCGGCCACAAGCTCAACATGACGATGCTCGCCGAGGGAATAGAGACCACCGAACAACTCGCGCGTCTGCGCAGCCTGGGCTGCGAGCTCGGCCAGGGGTTCCTCTTCTCCGCCGCGGTGCCGGCCGAGGACGTGGCGGAGCTCCTCGCCCGGAGCCCGGACAGCTGGGGCTGAGCCTCCCGGCCGGGGCGGGTACGGTCGCCCGGAATCAGGACGCCGGCTTCGCGGCGCGCCTGACGATCAGTTGAGCGGGACGAGACCGAGCGCCAACGTCGTCGCCTCAACGTGCACGATGCTCGCCGCCCTCGCCGCCCTCGCGTCGCCCCGTTCGATTGCGTCGACAATCACGGCGTGCTGATCCAAAATCTCGGACTCCCGGTCAGGGTGGTTGTGAAGCGCCATCGAACCGCCCCGGAGCTGGCGGTCGCGAAGCGACGAGTAGAAGCTGGCCAGAAGCTTGTTGCCCGCCGCGCCCACCAGGTACTGATGGAACTCGCGGTCCGCCTCCTGGAGGCTCGAATCGACGCCGCGGCCGATCGACTCTGACGTCTGATCGAGCAGCTGGCGCAGCGTGGCCACGATGCTGGCGCGGTCCGGACGTTCGGCGACGGCCGCCGCCGCCCACGGCTCGATCACGCCTCGAGCGGCCAGCACCTCGCGCAGCTCAGTCATGCTCGAGGACACCACCAGGGCTCCCCGCTTGGGGAAGAGCTCGAGCATGTTCTCGGCGGCCAACTGCAAGAACGCCTCGCGAACCGGCGTGCGCGAGACCTGCACCGCTTCGGCCACCTGGCCTTCGCTCACCAGCGTCCCTCCGGCGAAGGTGCCGTCAAGAATCCGCGAGCGCGTCCACGCGTAGGCGCGCCGGGAGGCGGATTCGTGTTCGGAGCGTGACGCCATCACCCCATCATGCCCCGGCGACTGATTGGCGCCGCGGCCCGACCGCGAACTGCCTTCGACGTCGGAGATCACGTCGAGCACGCATTCCATTGCCAGAGCGACACGCGAATGGCGACGCTCCCCGAGTTGGACAGGCGGACTTTCAAGCCTGGTGAAGACGGCACCTGCGCAGCGCCGCGGGCCTGCCACTGCAGCATCGCAAGACCGTCGTGGTATGATAGATACAACATAAATACAATAGACATCTCCAAAGGAGCTACCTGGATGAAGAACTTGGTGACCGAATCGACCGAGGAGCTGACCAGCCCCTCGACGACGCCGACCCGGCCCAGCAGCGGCCCAAGCACCAGCCCAAGCACCGGCACCGAAGCCGTTCCTCCCCCCGCCGCCACCCAGGCGCTCGCCGTGCCCGAGGACACGTCGCGCGCGGTGACGCCCCAGCCGTACCGCACCGACCTCATGGGCCGCTCCGACCGCGGAGGTTTCGACGTTGTAGGTCGATCGAGTCGCAGCGGATTCGACCTGATGGGCCTTCCCCACCTTGGCGCTTTCGACGTCATGGGGCCATCCGGTCACGGCGGCCTCGACGTGATGGGCCTGTCGGGCCTGGGAAGTTTCGACGTCATGAGCCACAAGAACTGATCGGACCCTTACCGGTTTCGCGAGCGACCAGTCCTGGCGTATCCCGTCCTTCCAAGGTGCCGTCGTCCGTTTGTTCGGGCGCCGGCACCTTGCCGGTTGCGCAGCCATGACTCAGCGCCGTCTGCAAGGCGAGCGGCGGCCAATCTCGTGGCGCAAGGTCGGCGGGCCCCTTTCGGTGTTCGTGGCGGCGACCGGACTGTAACCTGGCGGCAAGCCGGCTCGCTTGGTCTGACAGAGGCGTGTCGCCGCACTGGCGAGTCGCGCGTCCGAGGTCGCGGCTGAGCGGGCGAGCGGCGGCGAGGACCAGACCGCGCGAGCGATGGAGTGACCGCACGGCGGATAACTCACTTCGAGAGGTCCAGGGGCTACAGTTCCACCATATTGAAGTTCCCCGATCCCTGCCTCAACTGCGCGGCAAGGAGAGGAGAAGGGAGTACTTCATGAAACACCTCGAGAACGAGCCCGTCCTGTCCCAGAACGTCCTCGAGGCGTTGCCCGGCGCGGTGGCCCTGATCGACGATCACGGCGTGATCGGGGCCGTCAACCAACGCCTCTCGGTCCTGACCGGCTACGAGAGAGAGGACCTGGTGGGCCAGGACATCGCCGTAATCCTTCCCGATCTCGATCGACAGGCTTCATGCGTCGCCCGCCGGAACCGGGTTGGAGCGAAGGCCTCCGCACCCGCGCCGCTCGATCAGCAGCTCGCGATCTCGTGCCGAGACGGCAGTTCGCAGCTCGTCACCTGCTCGTTCTCACAGTTCGACCTCGAGGGAAAGCTCTGGATCATCGTCGCCATCAATGACAACGCCGCCCAGCGGGCCGCCGAAGTGGCCCGCGGGATCGCCGAGGACCGCTCCGCCCAGGTCGAGGCGGCGGCGGCGGCGGCCGTAGCCCAGAGCGAGCAGCGATTCCGCCTCGCGTTCGAGGGGAACATGGCCCCGATGGTCTTCAGCAACCAGGACGGGACCTTCCTCGAGGTCAACGACTCGTACTGCAAGATGACCGGACACAGCCGAGAGGAGCTCGTCGGAAACGACTCGAAGCACTTCACGTATCCCGAGGACATCGGCATCACCGAGAACGTCACCCGGCGCCTCAACTCCGGCGAGACCGATCAGGTCCGCTACACCAAGCGGTTCCTGCACAAGAACGGCCGGATCGTCGTGGCCGAGGTGTCGGTCTGCTCGGCGCGCGACGAGGGCGGCAAGACGATCTACTTCGTCTCCTCGGTGCGCGACATCACCGAGGAGCGCGCCCTGTCCACCCAACTCTCCTACCAGGCCCTGCACGACCCTCTCACGGGACTCGCGAATCGGGCCCTCTTCGACGACCGGCTCGAGCAGGCCAAGGCCAGGGTCATCCGCCAGGGAGACCTCGGCGCCGTGCTGCTGCTGGACCTCGACGACTTCAAAGGGGTGAACGACGCGTACGGGCACCTGGTCGGGGACCAGCTGCTCATCATGATCGCGCACCGATTCGAGACGGTCACGCGATCCTCGGACACGATCTGCCGCTTCGGGGGCGACGAGTTCCTCTACCTCGCCGAGGGCCTCTCCTCGGACGCGGAAGCCGAGAAGATAGCCGAACGGCTCCTCGGAGCGCTCAGCGAACCCTTCCGGTTCGACGGCGTCAGCATCGATCAGCACGCGAGCATCGGCATCGTGGTCTGGGACAACACCAGCACGCACACGAACAACGTCGAACTCGTCCAGAACGCCGACGCCTCGATGTACGAGGCGAAGCGCCAGGGCCACGGCCACCTCGTCGTCTTCACCCCCGACATCCGCCTGGAGGCCGTGAGCCGCTTCGCGCTCGTCCAGGAGCTACGCCAGGCGTTGGCCCTGGGCCAACTCGAGATGCACTACCAGCCCATCATCGACCTCACCACCACCGAGGTGGTCGGCTTCGAGTCCCTGATGCGTTGGCAGCACCCCGAGCGGGGTTGGGTGCCGCCCGACGTCTTCATCCCGCTCGCCGAGCAGAGCGACCTGATCCTGGAGCTTGGCGCCTTCGCCATGCACGAGTCCGTCATGGCGGCCAGTTTGTGGGAGCCGCAGGGTCCTCGGGCCGTCTCGCCCTACGTGACGGTGAACCTCTCGGCGCACCAGTTCCACGACCCGAACCTCGTGGCGATGATCGAAAGCGAGATCGCCCAGGCCGGGCTCGCCCCCGAGCGGCTGGTGCTCGAGGTGACCGAAAGGGTGGCGCTGCACGACATCGCCGAGACGTTGGTCATCATGGACCAGCTCAACCGCCTGGGAATCGGCGTCGCCCTGGACGACTTCGGCACCGGCTACTCCTCGCTTTCGTACCTCGCGGCCCTCAATCCGAAGATCATCAAGATCGACCAGTCGTTCGTGCGGCCCAAGCATGATCAGGGGCGCAGCAACACGCTGCTCGAGGCGATCGTCACGCTGGGCAACAAGCTCGACATGATCGTGCTGGCCGAAGGCGTCGAGACCCCGGCGCAACTCGAGCGGCTCCACGACCTGCACTGCGACCTCGGCCAAGGATTCCTGTGGTCGCCGGCCGTGCCGAACGAAGAAGCCATAACGATGCTGGGAGAGGCGTCGGACACCTGAGGCCGCTGGTGCGCGTGCGTCCGGCGAGGCGGGGGGCTGGCCGACTGGACCCGACGAGCACGATTCGCGCCAGGCTCGAGCAGTTCTGATCACGAAGAGTCCCGCGATCCAGACAGAGCGGCGAGCGGGCAGCCACGACGAGTTAGAGGTCATTACTCCCCGGCTCGGACCCCCCGTCCACCACCAGAGTGTTCACGAAGAAGTATCGCTGCGCGACGCCGCCTGATTCGGGGAGTTCCTCGAATCCCAGTGCTGTCTGCGAGAGGCCTGGACCCGGTCGGCGACGCGCGAATCATCACCATCAAACCGCGGCGGACCGACGATGCGACAATGGAGTCGCCATGACGATGTTCTACCTAGCGATCGAACCACCCCGCGACGTCGCGACGCGAATCGCCGGCGTCATGGAGCTGCTCGGCGACCGCTCGCCGATTCCGCACGTCACGGTGAGGGCGCCGGCCGAGTTGAGCGCGCAGGTGGGGTGGCTCCCCCGAGTCCGCGAAGCGGCCGCCCGCGCCACCGCCTTCGCCGTGACCATCGGCCACCTCGGGACGTTCGGTGACCGGGTCCTGTACCTCACCATCGAGTCGGCTGGCCTCCTGAGCCTGCGCCAGGACGTCCTCGGCGCCTTCGGGTCCGGCCACGAGCTGACCGGCGAGTCCTTGGATGACAGGCCCTTCGTGCCGCACCTGACGGTGTGCGTCGCACGCGGACGGCGCAGCCTGCCCCCGTACGAGGACCTGGTCGCGCCGCTGCGGTCACTGCCACCATTCGACGTCGTCGGGCTGACGGTCTTTCGACGCGAGAACCTCTCGAGCCCGTATCGAGCATGGAAACGACTGCCGTTGGCGAACCCGGGCCCTCGCCCGCCGACCTGAGCGTTGAGCACGGACCGAAGGGCACGCCCGACGAGCCGCGGTGCCGAGACCGCCGCCGGCGAGAGCCAGGAGTTCCCACGTCGCGGCGGCTGACCTCGTTCGCAACGTCCAGGACCTCGGCCGCAGTGCGGTCTCGTCGTGACCCGATGCACCGACGGGGGCGACCCCAGCACGTGAGCTTCGAGGAGCGGGCCGGCCGTGGCGGCCGGGTCAACCCGGTAACGAGCTACTGGTAGAGCCCCTTGGTGCCGAAGAAGGAGTTCAGGGCGGCCAGATCACGGCGCGCTTCGGACTGCTGCCGGGCGGACTCGCTCGTCTCGGGCAGTGACGCCAACTGGCGAAGCTCGCTGATGGCCTTTCGGTACGTGGCGACGTGGGTACCAGCGTTGGCCAGGGCACCGGAGAGATCCGACGCGGCGCCTCGAAGGAACTTGGACGTCTCGTAGGAGAGGGCGTTCGATCCGAGGACCCATTGCCTCTTGGCGGCGCTGAATCCGGCGGGGACGGCCGCGGGCGCCGTCGTAGCCCTCGACGTCGAGGCCTGCGAGTTGCAGCCCGACAGGGTGAGCATGGCCAGGCCGAGTCCCGCGAGCAAGAGGCATCTGCCTGCCTTGGCAGGTGAGCTCCGAAGCATCCAGTACATGGCACTCATTGCGGTCCGACCTAGAGGAAGCCTCATTGTAACGTCGCGACACGATGCAGTGAGCCGGAAACCCGGCCGGCGACGGCCAACTCGGCCGAGCGCCGCGTCCTGCATGGCGCCACGGCCACGGGCTACGAGAACTGCGCCGGTGTCGCCGTCATTGGGCGGGCCTTGTGAGCTTTAGCCGAAGATCTTCGCGTACGTGACGATCGACGAGGCTGACGGAGTGACCGGCAGTACGCGTTCCCCCCACTTCGTGAACGTCGTCGTGGCGACTCCCGTCTTCGCGGTGATGATCTCCTTGACAGGAAGCGACGACGTGCCGAACGAGACGGTCATCTCACTCGCCGCCTTCGGCGCCGTGCTCGTGGCCTTGATCGTCCACTTCAGTTCGTAGACCTTCTTGTTATCGACCTTCGCCGTCGAGACCGTGGTCCCGGCGGCCGAGGGCATCACCGCGTCGACGAGCGAGATGGTCGCGCTTGCCGCGAGTTCCGAGTACGGCGTGGTCCCCGCCTTCATGGAGATCGAGTCGGCGCCGACCTTCTTCTGTTGCGCGGCGGTCAGGCCCATGAGCGAGGTGAGACCGGCCGAGTTCCCGCGCAGGTAGACGTAGGTCGGCGTCACGATGATGGTGACGTCCTCCGAGCCGGACTTGATCGTCTCGGTTCCGCTGGTCTTGGTGACGTCGGCGACGATGGAAGTGGTGCTCGATCCTGACGTGGAGACGTGCGACACGTGGACGCTCGACTCCTTGGCGACGACCGCCTTCGTGGCCTTCAGCACGGAGCTCGCGGTCGGATTCGCCGCCGCCGCCTGGGCGACGAGCGGGGTCGCGGCCGCCACGGCGAGGGTGCAGAGGGCAATAGAAATAAGGTCAAGGCGATAACGCCGCAGTCTGTTCATGACCTAGAGCCTACGGGGAGAGGGATGTACCCACGGTAGGGCGACTGGTCCGCCGCAATCATCGTCGAGCGCCGCAACCCGCTTTCGCCCGATTCCTGCCTTCCGACCAGGATGAGTCGAGCCGAATGACTCCAGTGACGACCTTCCAGGCCGACCCCTGCGCGTGCGCGTTCGCGTGCGCGATCACCCTCTCGTTGCACCGCTCGAGAAGGGCAGCGAATCTGAGGACCTGTCCACGAGGTCTCGATCAGGCGAAGGGAATGGCGCGGTCTCGGCGCCAGCCAGACACCAACGTCCCACCCGTCGCACGGTCCGAGCGCTCCTCTCGCCAGCGCCCGGGTGCAGCGGACAGTCCCGCCGCCGGACACCGGTTCGCGGACGGGGAATATCTCGGGCGCCAGGGTGCGTGGCCAGCGCGAGGCGCCGCGGCGTCATGTCCAAGAGAAGTGGGGGCCGTCGGCGCCATTGATGGGGAGTCGCGACTCGCCTTCGGGACCACTTTCCAGCCACCGTTGTCGCGCGGAGGGTAGCAGACTAGATTTTCCTTGTGCTCTCCCACTACCACGCAGCGGTCGACCCTGACCAGGAGAACAACTCGCACGCCGCCATGCTCCGCTTGGTCGGCTTCAACAAGCGCGTGCTGGAGGCTGGATGCGCTTCCGGACACGTCAGTGAGTTCCTCCACGCGCAGGGATGCAGCGTGGTCGGGATCGAGCTCGACAAGGAGGTTGTCCAGCCGGCCTTGCAGTGGCTCGAGCGAGTGGTCGTTGGAAACATGGACGACGATGCGCTCTGGGAGCAACTGGACGACGAGACCTTCGACGCCATCCTGTTCGGAGACGTCCTGGAGCATCTGAGGGATCCCCTCCACTCGCTGCGCAGTTCCATGCAGCATCTTCGAGCTTCGGGCACCGTCGTCATCTCGGTGCCCAACATCGCGCACGCCGACGTCAAGATCGCCTTGATGAAGGGAGCGTTCCCCTACCGCGAGACCGGGCTCCTGGACCGGACCCACATCCATTTCTTCACCAGGGAGAGCCTGCTGGAGCTGCTCAAGCAGGCGGGCCTGATCGTCACTGAAGTCTGTCGCGTCACCGTGCCGGTCTTCGGCACCGAGATCGGAGTCCAGCGAAGCGACGTCGACGAGCACGTGTTGGAGGCCATCCTGAGCGACCGCGAGTCCCAGACCTACCAGTTCGTGGTCAAGGCGGTTCGCGATGACGGCGCGAGGGCGCTCGAAGAGCTCTCGGCCGGAATGGTCGAGCTCACCAACAAGCTCCTCGATGAGAGCAGGCGCAGCGCGGTCCTCGCGGCCAGGTCCGAAGCCCTCGAAGTCGAACTCGGTACTCTCAACTCGCAGCGTGAAGCGGACCAGCATGAGCTGGCCCGCCTGCGCCACCAGACGAACGTGATCAAGCGATTCGTGCCGACGTGGCTGCGCAGATTCCTCAGCAAGAGACTGGCGCAGGAGTAGCGGCGGTGCCGAAGGCCCGCACCGGAGGGACCTTCGGCACTGCTCTTCGAAGGAGAGGAGGAGTAGACCTCTTGTGTGAGCACTCCCGCAGGTTCAATCGAGTCGGACAGCCATGGCCCGAGGAATCGACGGCGATGGCTGCTTGGGCTGGAGCCGATCCTCGAAGGCGGATGGCTGCACAAGGGCCAGCGGGCCAGCGGTTGGCGGGTCGAGCGCGAACTGGTCGCCCTCGCGCTGTTCGGCGACGTCTCGGTCGACCTCGTCCACGCCAAGAGCGTGCCCGCCGACGTCGAACTGAAGGCCTACGCCATTGGCCGCGACGTTGACGTGCTCGTACCGGCTGGGACCCAGGTCGACCTGACCGGCCGTGCGCACAACGATCATCTGGCCAACGAGGTCCCCCCTCTGGCGCTGGAGCAGCGTGCCCGCCGAGTGAGGATCTCGGCCCACACTCTCCTGGGCAACGTCACCGTGCGCCAGGCGCCCTGACGCGCGGCTCTCCGNNCTCTCCGCATCGCACGGTGGGCCACGATCAGCTCGCGTTCGCCCGACCGAATATCTCGCGGATCCTGACGCGTCCACCCGTGCGCAGGATCGCCCGGCGGTAGACGCCGGCGGCCACTCTGGCCATGGCAATCGTGCACACGACGCTGATCACCGCCGAGGCGAGGAACTGCCACCAGGCGACCGCCCCGAGCCCGACGAGCACCGGCATGGCGAAGGGTGCGGTCGGAGGCAGATAGGCGAGAACCTTGAAGAACGAGGAGACGCTCCCCGAACTGGCCGCGGTGAGGGCCATGACGTAGCCGAAGATGATCGGGATGCTCAGGGGAAAGGCCAGGCTTTGGACCTGGTCCTGCCGTTCGGCCATGGACCCCGCGGCCGCGTAGACCCAGCAGTAGAAGGCGTAGCCGAGGAACAGCCACACCAGGGTGCTGAGCACCACCGACGGCCCGGTGCCGTGCAGGAGATTCGAGCCGACGCCCTTGGCGAGCAGCAGGGCGAACGCCACGATGACGGTGGCCTGGGTAAGGGCCACCAGGCCAATCCCGAGGACCTTGCCCGCGAGCAGCTGGATGGGGCGCACCGCGGCCAAGAGGACCTCGATGACCCGGCTGGACTTCTCCTCCATCACCCCGATGAGTATCCAGGTGTTGTACTGCGAGAGCATCACGAAGATGAGGATCAGCCCGATCAGTGACGTGGCGAGCGTCTTGTTCGCCGGGCCTGGTTGCAGGCTCATGATCGGCAGCGCCTTGGCGCCGGCCAGCTCCGAAGCCTGCGCCGCGCTCAGGTGAGCCGCCGCGATCGCCTCGGCGTCCCCGAGATCGCTGGCCAGCTGCGGGATCGTCGAGGTGGCGTCGGCTCCCGTCGACTTGTCCACGAGCAGTTGGCCGGCGTTGATGATGGCCAGATCGATGCGCCCGGAACGAAGGTCGTCCTTGGCGGCGCCGACGCCGGACTCGGGCACGAAGTACACGGTGAGGCCGGCACCCCGGGCGTAGTTCGCGACGACGGCCCGCAGGGGGGCGGCGAGGGGGCCAACGACGCCGATCCGCTGCGGCTCGGATTTCCCTTTGTTGAGGGTGGGGATCACGATGGCGCCCGCGACCACCAGGAGGATGAGCACGGTCCCCACCCGGAATATCCGGCCGCGGAACCGCTCGCGCATCTCTCGCGCCGCCACGAGTCCCACGTCGCTGGTGAGCGGCGCGAACCTAAGGCGGGACTGGCGTGGAGCACCCGAACGGCGCTTGGCGCGCCGCCACACCCGCAGTGCCCCAAGGGCGACCAGCACGACGAGGAGGACCCAGGTCTTCATCCCAGCGCCTCACGGAACACTTCTGAAAGGCGGCGGCGCTGGAACACGAATTCGGTGAGCCGACCCTTCGCCATGGCCGCCCGCAGCACCGACTCGCTGTCGACGCCGTCGCTGAGCACCAGGCGCGCCTCACCGCCGTTGACCTCCGAGACCGTGACGCCGGCGATGCCGTTGGCCCACGACGCGTCCCGGTCGCCCTCGACCCTCACCACCAGACGGCGCGCACCGCTGGTCGCCAGCTCGTCCACCCGGCCGCTCACCACCAGGCGGCCGTGATCGATGATCGTGACCGACTCGCAGAGGTCCTCGACCTGGTCCAGCTGATGGCTGGAGAAGAGCACGCACTGGCCCGCCCGGGCCTGCTCGGTGAGCACGTTGCCGATGTCGTCGATCCCCGTCGGGTCCAGTCCGGCGAGCGGCTCGTCCAGGATGATCAGCTCGGGGCCGTGCACCAGCGCGGCGGCGAGCTGCACCCGTTGCTGGTTGCCGTGCGAGAGGGACTCCACCTTGCTGTCGGTGCGGTCGGCGATCCCGAGGCGCTCCAGCCACATCTCGGCGGCCGAGCGCGCGCTCGAGGCGCTCATCGCGTGGAGTCGGCCGAGGTACTCGAGCTGCTCGCCCACGTGCATGCCGGGGTACAGGCCACGCTCTTCGGGCATGTAGCCGAAGCGGCGGCGCTCAGCCTGGCTGACCTTGGCGCCATTCCACTTGACCGTGCCGGCGTCGAGGTCGGTGAGGCCGAAGATGGCCCGCATCGTGGTCGTCTTACCCGCCCCGTTGGGGCCGAGGAACCCGACCACCTGGCCGGCGGCCACGTTGAAGGAGAGATCGTCGAGCGCGGTGAGCGTCCCGTAGCGCTGGCGCAAACCTTCGAGCTGGAGGAGGCTGGCCACCGCCTCAGCCTACCGACGTCGCGCGAACGTGGCGAGGCCATCTCACGCGATTCGCCCTGGTCGGATCGACCTCCTCGTGCTGCGTTGCCAGGGTCCGATGCGGTCACCGCCGCTGCGCGACCGTCGAGGCCTCGGCCATTGCGCGGACGACCCCTCACCGACCAGTGAGGGAACGTTCGAACTCTCGGTCCAATGGTCGCGAGAGGCCACGGGACCCGTTGGGCGGGTGGCCTCCTTCGACACATGGGACCGTCCGGCGGCGTCCGTTCAGTGCGGGCGCCGGCGCCATGCGGTCGTCCAGGACCTCGCCTACTGGGCCGCGAGGAGCGCTTCGCAGTCCTCGGCCGGCGCCGGCCGAGACAACAGGTAGCCCTGGCCGTACTCCCAACCGATGCCCCGCAGCGCATCCAGCTGCGCCTGGCAGTCGATTCCCTCGGCGACGCTGGGCGGTGCTGCTCCTCGCCCTCAGTATGGTGCAGTTCGCATTCATCGGCCCGGCGCTTGCCAGCAGCCCACGGTCCGGCTCGACACCAGCCGCTGCATCCTCGCGTCCGAAGCCGGCCCTTTCTGCGTCAGGCGCGCCGGTGTGCCATTACGCGAACATGTCCGGGGCCTACGTCGCGAGCTCGGCCAATTGGGAGTGCGCGGCCACGATGTCCGCAAGGAACTACGTTTGAGTTGTCCGGGTTTCTACGGTTCTGCGCGGAAGGGACGCCATGAGACCTTTGCACGATGCGGAGACGGCCCCACGGACGAGCGCTCCTGCTGCACTCGCGGGGCCGGTACTTCTGGTCGCCGCCTTGGTCGCACTGCTCGTCTCCTTCTTCTTGCCCTGGTGGTCGATCCAAGTGATCGGGTTGACGCACTCTCATGTATCAGAACTCATGAACTTCCACCGTTGGGGATGGTTAAGTGTCGCTGCCTGGTTGCTCGCGATCATGGTCGCCTTGCGACTGTTCTTCCCGCGGCTGACCTCACGGCTGCCGATGACCAGACGTCTCGAGGGACGAACGACGGCGTGGGTCACCCTGGCTGCGGGGACGGTCGAGTTGCTCGGCAACGCCCTGTTCATTCACGCAGCCACTAAGACCCGGTTCGGCGTCAGTGGTGGGGTAGTCGCCAGTCACGGCGTGGGGCTTGACATCGCGATGGGTTGCGGGCTGGCCATTCTCCTGAGCGGCCTGCTGTTGCTCGCTCAGAGGAACCGCGGTGTCTCGTCGCACCTACTCAGAGTTCGCTTCGCTCACCCCGCTACGGCCCCCTGGCAACGTCGTCAGTTGCCGTGCCCGGATTAGTCGGTCCAGTCGCGTTCCAACACGAAAATCCAGGCTGTGACGCGCACACAATCCACCCAGGAGGACCGGCGGCGTTTCGATGCAACCACGTGCACCCAGCTAGGTTCATTCACGCAATGACCATCTCACGCCAAGAGCAGGCGGGCCAGGCAAAAAGTGCCCCTACATACGAAAACGCCTGTCCCAAATACCATGGGAATCAGGCGCTTTACTTAACTTGTACTCCCGGAACGGTCCACTCGGGGAATGGCACCCGGGGAAGCGTACGTGCTTCTCGTCCGTCGCAACTCTCACCTTCGAGTTTGCCTTGAACTCGCCCGGGCCTTCCGGAATCTCTCCCGTACAACCCCGCGCGTCCCGTTCTCAGGACTGAATTCCTTGAGGTTTCACTGCGTCGGCACCTCCTTAAGGACCTCCCCAGACCCTCAATAACATTGTACCTCCGGACCGGTTCCGTGACAAGGGCACTCGACCAAATTCAGCCACTCGCACCCTCCCATCGATTGACGTCACACGCCCTCGGTCGCTTCGCCTCGAAAGAGGTCCTTCGTTGGTCCTCTCATGATTGCATCAGAGTCGTCGGCTCGAGAAGGGCAGCCATGATCGAAGTGTCCATCATCGCGAGGACCTTGCGCGAGGGAAAGACTTACGGGGACTTTCGTGAAGTTTAGTTCCACTCAGTTGGCTTCGGCACCACGAACAAGATGATGACGATGATAAACATGGCGAATCCGCGCGAAGTCATCGTTGTCGACCCACGTCCGCTTCCTCCTTGGGGGAGGCTATTTCTCCAATCGCGATCGACGCCAAGGAGAGGCAGGAACACTCCCTCGACGAGGTCATTGAACCGGAGGTTCGTAGAATCTTCGGAGTACTCGTTGCGGAGGATGACTTTTCTGCCTCAGGCGAGATCTTGCATGAGCCTGCCAGCGTCAGTGGTGCAATCACCGACATGGATGCGGTTGACGAGGCACTCCGCGCTGGTTCGGAGCTGCTCGGCAGTTGCATCGATTCTGAAGAGTAGGCGACGGGGAAGTTTGACGGAAGTGGAGATCTTCGGTGTCTTCCCTAGGCACCGACTCCTTTGTTCGGGGCGGGACCAGTTCGATCCCCCTACAACGACGTGGTCCCCGGCTCCGGCCAACGGTCGCTCCCGATGCTCTCCTCAGCGCTCGCCAGCGTCGAAGTTCTCGGGATTACTGTGGTGCGTAGCGGAGGAGGAGCGGGATGGGTCACGAATCAGCGATCGACCCTCGACTGGGCCTTCGAAATCGACCACCGCTGACTGCGGCGAGCGAGGTGCCGAGTATCACGGCCGGTCGCGCACAGATGTTCTCCAAAACCCAGGCTTTCGAGGTTGGCCAGAACCTCGAGGCCGTGGCGTCCGCGGATTGAATCACGATGTGCGACTCGATCGTTGACGTGACCGATGACGGGGTCCTCTTCGCGAAAAACTCCGATCGCGACGCGAACGAATCGCAGTTCCTCGAGTGGGTGGCGGCCGCTCGTCACGACGTGACGAGTCCCCTCAAGTGCACCTGGATCGAGATTAGCCAGGTGGAGCTGACGAACGCAGTGCTACTCTCGCGGCCCTGGTGGATGTGGGGTGCAGAAATGGGGGCGAACGAGCACGGGCTCGTCATAGGCAACGAGGCGGTGTTCACGACAGCGGGCAAGGGCGACCCGGCTCTGTTGGGCATGGACCTGGTGCGACTCGCCCTCGAACGCGCCAGTGACATTGACGGTGCCGCGGAGGTAATCGTCAACCTGCTGGAACGTTACGGGCAGGGTGGACCGTGCAGCCACGAGAAGCCGGGATTCACGTACGACAACAGTTTCTTGATCGCCGATCGCGACGGCGCAATGGTGCTCGAGACGGCTGGACGCGAATGGGCGACGGACCACGTGCGACACGGCGTGCGCACGATCTCCAACGCCCTGTCCATTCCCGCTTTCTCCGCGGCCCACTCTGATCGACTACGGACCGCCGTGGCCGGCGGACGGGCTCGCCAACTACGCACGCAGTCCGCTTCGAGTGGCTCCCACGGACCCGCGGCCCTGATGCGGGCACTGCGGGATCACGGCCCGAACGGTGCACCGTCGTGGTCGCGGCTCAACGGGACCCTTCGGGCGCCCTGCGTGCACGCCGGTGGCGTGTTGGCGTCGAGCCAGACGACCGCTTCGATGGTCTCGGACTTGCGCGGCGGTGTTCGACACTGGGTCACGGGAACGTCGGCGCCGTGCACCTCCACCTTCAAGCAGGTGAGCGTTGGCGACCCAGTGGACCTCGGCCCGCCACCGACCAACGTCTTTGACGCGGCGACGCTGTGGTGGCGTCACGAAAGAGTTCATCGGACCATGGCGCGCGACCTGGCGGGCCAGTGCGCCTCGTTCGCCACGACACGTGACGAATTGGAGTCGTCGTGGATCGCCGATCCACCCGGCAGCCTCGAGGCCTTCAGGCAAGCGGCGCAGCTTGAGGAGTCGTGGTTGGCCGCTCACGGCCAGATCGGTGACCGTCGTCCCGCGTGGGTGCGTCGAACGTGGCGTGAACTGGACCAACGGGCCCAGATGCCCCGTGCGGCTGGTTGGTAGGCCCACCTTGGCGCAAAGGTAGCCTGCAGCCATGACTTGGTGGCGCGACGCCGTCGTCTATCAGATCTACCCCCGGTCGTTTCGCGACTCCGACTGCGACGGTGTCGGTGACCTCGAGGGTATCCGCAGCGAGCTGGACTATCTCGTCTGGCTCGGGGTCGATACCCTCTGGCTCTCGCCGATCTATCCCTCGCCGATGAAGGACTTCGGATACGACGTCGCCAACTACGTCGACGTCGAACGTCTCTTCGGCTCGCTCGAGCAGTTCGACGGATTGATTCGCGACGCGCATGCGAGGGGCCTGCGCGTCCTGCTCGACTGGGTGCCCAACCACACATCGAGCGAGCATCCCTGGTTCTCGGAGTCGCGTTCGTCCAGGAGCAACCCCCGGCGCGACTGGTACGTGTGGCGTGACGCCCGCGAGGCCGGATCTCCGCCCAACAATTGGGTGCGGGCCTGGAGCGAGGGGTCGGCGTGGACCTGGGACGGTGCGACCGGTCAGTACTACCTGCACTGCTTTCTCGACAGCCAGCCCGATCTGAACTGGGCGAACGTCGACGTGCGCCAGACGATGCACGATACATTGCGCTTCTGGCTCGATCGGGGCGTGGACGGCTTCCGCATGGACGTCGTGCACCTCCTCGGCAAGGATCTCGACGCTGACGATCCGGACGACCTCAAGGCGATGAGTCACGTGCCGCTCAATGACGTGCCCGTCACGCACGAGTACCTGCGCGAGATCCGCGCGGTCCTCGAGGAGTACGACAACGAACGCGTCTCGGTGGGCGAGGTGTATCTCATTGACCCGAATCGAGTCGCGGCGTACTACGGCCGCGGCGACGAGCTGCACCTATCCTTCAACTTCGCGTCGCTCTACACGCCCTGGAACGCCGAGGCGTGGCGAGATCTGATTGCGACAACGGAGGCGGCGATGAATCCGGTCGGAGCGTGGCCGACTTGGGTAATGAGCAATCACGACAACGTACGCGTGGCCACGCGACTGGGGGCTGACGACCGACGCGTGCGAGCCGCGATGACGTTGCTCCTGACGCTTCGAGGGACGCCGTTCCTCTACGCCGGAGAGGAATTGGGGCTTCGCGACGCGACTGTTCCACCCGATCGCGTTGTAGATCCAGGGGGCAGGGACGGCTGTCGCTCACCGCTGCCCTGGGACGTCGACGCGCTCCACGGCTGGCCGGCGACGCCCTGGTTGCCGTTCGTGGACAACGCGTCGCAGTTCTCAGTCGAAGCCCAGCGAGATGATCCCGACTCCATGCTCCACTTCACTAAGACGTTGCTCGATCTTCGTCACCGTGACGACACGCTCCGCCACGGCGACATCGACGGACTCGTGGCGTCGGACGGTGTGCTCCGATTCATCCGGCATCATGCGGGTCGTCGCGTGATGGTCGTCGTCAACTTCTCGGACACGGACAGTGCGGTCGCGGTCGCGGTCGAGGGCAGGCTGCTGCTCTCGAGCGCGGGCGGGGCCCGCGCCGGTAGTCTGTTGCCAGCCGAGGCTCAGGTCATCGAACTCTAGGAGGGGTCTTCGAGAGCGGCCAGTCCGTCTCGCGGCCAGGATCGACTCGAGAGACTTCAACGCCCGAGCCGACTCTGGAACCTGTCGGATGATCCGGTGGAGTCGGAATGGTCGGTGACACGATACGTGGGAAAGCGGGTCAAGTTCACTCATCGCGATCGCCTAGTTGACGTCAAATCTCGACGAATCGAGCTTGGCCCGAATCGCCGCCGAGTGAACCCTTGTGCCGTCGCTCGCAAGCAACTCCATGAACAACGCAAACCGATTCGTGACAGTCGAGGATTGGAACCACATCAACCATCCCGTTACCGGCTTGCGCAATCGCGGCTGTCGCTAGCTCACACCGTCTCTTCCAGCTCGATGATGGGCTGGATATTCGTGAAGTTGGGAATGTCGGCCATGAGTTCTGCGGCGTGCTCTTGAAATGCTGCCCCAAAACTCTCCAAGTTGTCAACGTACATGTGCAGCAGAATCTCGTACGTTGACGGAGGCAATCCGGGCACGCTGAGTCCGCTCCAAATCTCGTCTCTGAGCACCACGGACTTAAGCGCCTCTCGAGCCATCGGCATGTGGGTGTTCAAGTAGTAGTCCCGATCGAACGTCGAACCCTCGCCATTGGGATACATCACACTGACTCGAAACATTTGGTTCCCCCCGTCTAGCAGTACACTGCTGTGGACAAATCATGAACTTCCCGGACAGTCCGGGTCTTCAGTGATCCAACGTTTGACACCCGACGGCGTCAATTCGTCCACCATTTCTAGCCCAAGACGTTCGCCTTTGCACCGGTTGCTATCGACAAGTTGCTACAAATGCTGGATATGCCCAGGAAGGCACAAAGACGAGTGCACTACTGCACTCGGATGGTTGGCACGACAAGCACTGGCACGCGAGGATCAGCGAAGCGGGAGCCGAGGATCCAGCACTCTGAGCGTGCTGGTGTCGGCGGCCCGACGTCAACAATTCTCGCCACGGGTCGACTCGGCTCTTTCGTGCAATTGCGAGCGGTCGGCGCTACGATTCGTCGTTGACGGCGTGGGGTTCAGCTACAACTCTTCACGCCGGAGGAGGGATTAACGCTATGAAAGTCTCCACCCGCAGTGCACATCGTCGGTCCCGGCCTTCGATTCGTAAGCGGTGGCTCATGCCCTTCTTGTCGATTCTGATCATGAGTTCCTCCGCCATCCTCACCCAGACGGTCTCGTCGGGCGCGTCCTCAGGTAGTTTTGGCCCAGCGCCCTCGGGCTATCCCATTGAGTCGCGCTGTCAGGGCATGACGGTGAGCAGCCACGTCGTCTTTGTGGGTCAAGAGGTAATCGGACACACGCACGGAGGCATCTGCGGTGCTGCACCGAAGGACGTGGAGTGGGCGTGGTCAGTAGTGCCTGGCAAGGGCGTGAAGGGTTGCGAAGTAGATGGGACGTACTGCGAATATAAGGCGACGGCGTCCACCGATCAGCAGTACACCACTTTGTGCATCGACGGCTCCAACGTGCAAGGGGCGTGGGAGTCGTGCGACTACTACGGCGTCGTGGGCGATGGTCAGGGAGTCCTCTACGGCTACGTAGTCGACAAGGATGGCGGCCCCGTCGCGGGAACGACCGTTAAGGCCTATGGTGCTCACGGCGCCACGACAACGTCGGGCAGTGACGGGTTCTACGCAATGCAACTCGAAAAAGGCAAGTACCAGGTTGAGCCATCTGGAGGACCCCAGGGCAAGGCGTCGCCCAGTTACACACCCAAGGTCACTTCCGCGTCAGTCGAGGGTGGAAAGAGGACGGAAGCCAACTTCATTCTCGACACCAGCATCGAGCTCAAGCTCAAGCTCAGCCAGTCGAGCGTCGTCGCCAACGGCTACGAAGTGGTGAGCGGTACGGTTTCGACCACCCAGTACGGCAAGCCGCTCGCAGGTGTGCAGGTGCAGCTCGAGGTGCAACCCGGCAAGACCCCCGACGAGGCCGTCACGGCGGGGGCCCGCGCGTCAATCTGCTACAACGGCTCACGAGTGTGGCCGACCTCCACACTCAACAGTCCCGATGGTTATCCGGTAACGGTGACCACTGACTCCACTGGTCACTACGACTTCACGCTCACCGTGGGCACCACACCGGGTTCGTGGAAGCTCGATGCCTGGGCCTTCAACGCCAACGGTAAACTATCGACCGACGTGACCGCGGCGTCCGACACCCAGAGTGTGGCCATAACGACCAATGGCTCGAGTTCTCTGGGAGGGTTCATCACCGAACTCGATACCGCCGCGAAGGCCACGACTTTCTCGTCGTCGCTCAACTCGAATGCCACGAGTGCGAACAATATGGTCACTCTGTTGTCACAGACGACCAAGTCGAGTGCAGGGGGCATCAGTTTCGGTGGTCTGGACTACGCCATGACCAATGCCAAGGACGGCCAGACGATGCTTATCTTTCCAGAAGGCCAGCCACCGGTCGTCACCGGTGCCGGCGTCATCCAGCCCGTGAGCAGCAATGCCAGCGACCTGGTCTACGACCCCGCCGAATGGTCAGGTGCTGGTCTGCCGTCGACAGTGGTGAACTCTGCGTCGCTGGCGGCGGTGGTGTCCTCGGGCCAATTGACGCGGCTACCCACCTTGGCCCAGTTTGACGCGGGAGCGTCGGTGCCTGGTTGGACGACGGTCAATGGCGACCAGTTGACACTGTTCTCCTCGAACTACCAGTACCTCGGATGGGGCTACCCAAGTTCGACCGCCGGAGCCTGTTACTAGATCAGGAAAGCCACAGCCGTCAAATCAGGTAACCGCTCAGTGCATCTGATTTGCACGTCCGGCGGAGTGACTGGGATTCTTCACCTAAAGAATCCCAGTCTGCCTGAACAGCTCGTCAGAACGTAGGCCAATCCGCCGCCACGTGACCATCGGGGACGTTCCTGTTCGAATCATTTAGCAGGCAGTGGGCAATTTTTCTCGACAACCCGCCCCCAACGCGCGCAGCCACCTATGACCGCCTTCGTGAAGCCATTTCGAAGTGTTTTCGCGATCGGAATCATGATCAGCTCAACTCTCAGCGTCTTCCAAGTTGCGGCCCACGCGAGTCTGCCTACGGTGCGCGAC
>PLHD01000038.1 GCA_003138815.1 Acidimicrobiaceae bacterium
AAGGGCCGCCACGTCGTCTCCACTTCCGCAATGCAGCAGCAGGCGTCCAGCCGGTTCGCGCTCGTCCGGGAGTTGCGCCACGCCCTTCCGGACGGTCAACTCGCGATGCACTACCAGCCCATTGTCGATCTCACCACGTCCGACGTCGTCGGTTTTGAGGCGCTGATGCGATGGCAGAACCCCGAGCGAGGATTGGTGCCACCCGACGTGTTCATCCCGCTGGCGGAGGAGAGCGACCTCATCTTCGAACTCGGCCACTTCGCGCTACGCGAGGCCGTTGTCGCGGCGGACTCCTGGGATCGAGTAGGTGCTCAGGCCACCGCGCCCTACGTCACCGTCAACCTCTCGATGCGTCAGTTCCACGACCCGAACCTCGTGTCGATGATTGAGGAGGCACTCACGGCGAGCGGACTTGCACCACAGCGGCTCATCGTTGAGATCACCGAGAGAGTGGCGCTTCTCGAGGTCGATGAGTCTTTGGGTGTGATTTCGCGTCTCGATCTCCTCGGACTGGCCTTCGCGCTCGACGACTTCGGTACCGGGTTCTCCTCGCTCTCCTACCTCGCGCTGTTGCACCCAAGGATCCTGAAGATCGATCGTTCCTTCGTCAGCCCGGCGAACGAGAACGTTCGCAATGACACGATGCTGGAGGCGATCATCTCGCTGGGCCACAAGCTCGGCATGACCTTGCTCGCCGAGGGGATAGAGACGCCGGCCCAACTGGAGCGCCTGCGCAACCTCGGCTGTGAACTTGGTCAGGGTTACCTCTTCTCAGCGGCCGTGCCGGCCGACGAGGTGGCGGCCGTGATCGCCGGGGCGCCGAGCGCCTAGGGCGAAGAATTGGCGTCCTCATCCTCTGCGGAGTCGCCGGCGACTCGAGGAGCGACGAGTACGCCCGCCGAGATCCCAGCTCCGGCGAGGAACGATCTTCGTGACGTGGAGAAGGGCGACTCACTACCTCGATCTTGCTTGCTGCTCGCGCGGGTACCAGTAGGGCACTCTGATGACCACGGAGCGGGGCGGCACGGGAAGACTCTCACAGACTCTCACTCGGGGCCCTCACACACTTGAGTCCCTCACCGAGCGCCGAAGGTGCGCACGATGAGGGACTCAGGTCTGGCCGCCTCGTCTGGACTGTGCCAGGCAATTAGGCGCTGATGCTGGTTGCCGAAATCAAAGTCTTGTGGAGCTTGCCGGTCGCCGACACGGCCGCGCCCACTTTGATGTTGGCCGCCGTACCCTTGCTGAAGGTCGTCTTGGCGCTGTAGTGCACCGTGTAGGTCGTGGTTCCCACGGTCAGGGTGAACGAGTCCTTGACGGTGTTGGCCGTCTTGACGGTGCCGCTGTAGGTCTTCGCGGCGACCGTCGCGGTCTTGGTCGAGGCGAATGCCGGAACCGTAACCACGGTGGCGCCAACGCCGAGCGAACCGACGACCAGTAGAGCGGGGATCATTGCCTTGGTGAATATCTTCTTCATGTCATCTTCTCCTGTTTGGTTTGGGTGTGTGAACGAGAACCCGACTGAATCGAATTTCGTCTTCGATCGAACTCTCAAAATCAAGTTAACGAATCGACCCCTCGCCAAACTTGGGGTTGCGGCAAAGAATCGGCCAAGATTCCCTCGCGCGGAGCGTCGAAAGTCGTGCTCTTATTCCACCTTCACGGTGCTCTTATCGAGCGACTTGCGTTGCGGGTCGACACGTCGAACGACGCTCAAGGTCCGAGTGCTCGTCAGCCCCTGCGCAGCGAGACCGTTGCGTCCACCCCACCGCTCGCTGCCTCGCGCAGTTCGACGGAGCCGCCACAAAGGCGCGTCAGCTGGTCGACGATCGCGAGCCCCAGGCCAGTGCCCTCATTGGCGTTACAGCGCCCTCGCCAGAAGCGCTGTAGCGCGAGCGCGCGGTCCGCGGGACTGAGTCCGGGACCAGTGTCGAGCACGTGGAGTTCAACGCTGTCGTCACTGACGGACGACTCGACGCTGACCAGACCCCCCGGAGGCGTCGCGTCGAACGCATTCGACAGAAGGTTGTCGAGGATCTGCTCCAGCGCTCCTGGCGTCGCGAGTACCACCGCGCTTGGCGGCACCGAGGCCACGAGACTGATTTGAAGTTCGTCGGCGAGCGGCCTCCAGACCTCGACGCGCTCAAGCGCTGCCTCGTGCAGATCCACGGTGACGAGATCGGGGCTGGTCGACTCGGCGCGCGCGAGGACGAGGAGCGAGTCCACCAGCCGGCTCAGACGGTTCACCTCCGCGATCACCGCGGCGAGATCGGTGCCCGGTTGCCCTTCACCGTGTTGGAGGTTCTCCAGGTGCAGCTGCAGCGCCGTCAGTGGAGTGCGCAGCTGATGCGAGGCGTCCTGGACGAAGACCCGCTGGGCTTGCAGGAGGTTGATCAGTCGCACCGCGGTCGAGTTGATCGATTCGGCGAGTCTTCGCAGCTCCGGGGGCCCGCCCGTCACCGGCGCGCGGACGTCGAGCGACCCGCTGCCGATCGCCTCCACGGCAGTTCCAATGCGACGCAGGGGCTTCACCAACGAACTCGAGACGAAGAGGCCAAAGAAACACGCCAGGGCCAGCATGACCAGTCCGTAGAGCACGAGCTCGGTCCAGTCGCGGTGGATCTGCTGATTGTTCACCTTCACCGGATAGGTGACCACGAGGACGTCGTGATCGGGCGTGGCGCCCGTGGCGACGTGACTCAGCAGAATCGCGACGTAGAACTGCGGTCCCTCGCTGGCGTTGCCCTTCGTCTGGCCAGCCAACTCGCGAAGGCGAACGGAGTTGGCGATCTTGATGAGGTCCCCATCATGCGTTTGGCTCGTCCTGGTGGCGACGAGCACGACGCCTCTGTCGACCACGAAGACCTGACGCTTCGTTGACTTGGCGTACGAGTCAGCAAGAGCAACCGCCCGCGCCAGGTCATTGTGATTGAGGGCATCGGTCAGCAACGCCGACAGCGCGCTCGTATCGCGCTTGAGCGTGCTGAGCGTGTTCGAACTCTCGTGAGATTCCAGGGTGATGCCGATTGGTATCACGAGCAGTGCCGTTGCGATGAAGGCGAACAGGATGAAGCCGACGAGGAGACGATTTCTCACTATTTCACGACGAGCTTGAAGCCCACTCCCCGGTAGGTCTCGATGAGATCGGGCGAGCCGAGCTTTCGTCTCAGCGACGCGACGTGGACGTCCATCATCTTTGTCGTTCCGAACCAGTGGGGACCCCAGACGCCGTCAAGCAGTTCCTGACGTGTAATAACCGCCCCCGGATCTCGGGCCAGGAATTCCAGAATCCCGTACTCCTTGGGGGTGAACGCAATCAGTTCTCCCTCCACACGAACTTCCCGGACCCGGCGATCGATCTCGACCCCGTCGATCACCTGCACGGGCATCGTCTCGGCTTCCTTCTGACCCGAGCGGCGCATCACGGCATTGATCCGCGCGACTAGTTCGCGGACCCCGAAGGGCTTGACGACGTAGTCGTCCGCCCCGAGGTCGAGACCCGCAATCCTGTCCTGTTCTTCGCCGCGCGCCGTCACCATGATTATTGGCGCCGCCGATACCGCGCGGAGGCTTCGGAAGAGATCGATGCCGTCGCGGTCCGGCAGTCCCAAGTCGAGCAGGATGAAGTCAGCGGGCAGCGCGTTGAGCGCCTCAGCCGCGGAGCCAGCGCTTTCTGCGGCGAACCCCTCTCTTTGGAGCCCACTCACGAGCGCGCTGGCTATCGGCTCATCGTCTTCGACTACGAGCACGTGCACGCTCAAGTATGTTCCATCCGCGATACGACTGCCCCAACCTTTACCAAGTCTTTACCTTCTGAAACGTTCATCGGCAGCTGAAGGCCTGTCTTCTATACACGAAGAACGGGTTGACACTTCACGAATGGCCTATTGTCCAACTGCCGCGCCCAACGGTGTGCTTGTGCCATGCGATGTGGCATCGCAGTCTGGGCAGGACAACCTCAAAAGACGTAGCATCGAAAGCGGTGTCTCGAGTCTGCGGGCTTCGTCGTCGACGAGGGCGCCACCCTTTCCAGAAGAACGCCACCTGGCAGAGACGAACATGTCAATCCCCCCATCCCCGTGATCGTGAACTCATACCCGAAGCTTCTGCGCGACTGTGTCGTCGCGGCAGCGCTGAGCATCGCAGTGATCACCCCCGCCCTGACGCCAGCCTCTCAGGCCTCCGGCGCGTCCTCGCACGCGGCAAAGTCGGCGGCTCGAATAACCCGATGCCCGTGGGTGCGCGATTCGCAACTCCACCTCGCGAGTGACACGACATTGGCCGATCGCGTGCTCGCCAGGATGACGTTGACTCAGAAGGCCGCCTTCGTAGTACTTCGCAGCCGTGACGGCATCGAGAACACCAACGGCGGCATACCCTCGTTGTGCATTCCTCCGCTGGTCCTCTCGGACGGTCCAAACGGCATCGCCTACGGGCTTCGCGGCGTCACGCAGCTGCCCGCGGCAATCGGAGTCGCCGCCAGTTTCGATCCAGCGGTCGCGCGCGCCACCGGCCAGGTCATGGGAGCCGAGGCCCGCACCAAGGGAATCGACGTCGTCCAGGGACCCGAGCTCAACCTGGCCCGGGTTCCTCAAAGCGGTCGGATCTTCGAGACTTTCGGCGAGGACCCGTACCTGACCAGCATTCTCGGAGTCGCCAGCATCGAAGGGATCCAGTCGACTGGCGTGATGGCCAATGCCAAACACTTCTCCGGCTACACCCAAGAGACCGCGCGGGTGCGGCTGAACCAGATCGTGCCCTCTAGGGCGCTGGCCGAGCTCTACAACGCCCCGTTCAAAGCAGCGGTTCAAGACGCGCACGTCGCGTCAATGATGTGCTCGTACGGTTCGCTCAACGGGACCAACACCTGTTCGAGTCCCTCTCTCTACGAGACACTGCGCTCCTGGAGGTTCACGGGCTTCGTCCGCTCCGATCTCAAATCTGTGTCCAACGCGACCGGCGCCTTCAAGGCCGGGCTCGCCCTCATCAAGCCCGCGTCGAGCCAGTCACTGGTGACGCTGGTGCGAGCGGGGAAGCTGCCGGTGAGCGACATCAATCGCGCCGTGCGACAGATCCTGGTGGCGATGTTCGCCTACGGACTGATCGCCCACCCTCGCCAGGTCGCCCTCGCCAAGCCCGCGACGACTCCCGCCCACGCTGCAACTGCCCTGAACGCTGCCGAGAAGAGCGTCGTTCTGCTGAAGAACCGCGGCGCCGTCCTGCCCCTGTCGGCGAATCTCGCCACCCTCGCCGTGATCGGAGCCGACGCCTCGTCGCTCGCCCAAACCTCCGGTGAGGGGAGTTCTGAGGTCAAGACGTCGTTCAGCGTCACTCCTCTCACGGCCCTCACGTCGTCGCTGGGTGCGCACGCCGTCGTCAAGTACGCGCCCGGCGGTCCTACGTCGCTCGACCTCGACCACCTGAACGACTTCGACATCGTGAGCGGGACGCCCCTGCCCCCGCCGGTGCCCATCAAGACCAAGGGTGAACCGGGCAAGGCCGACCTCTCGGTCGATACCGCCAAGAACGTCTCCGCCGCAGTGGCCACCGCCACCAAACCTGGCACCGGCGAGGGTTGGAGCCGCTGGCGCGTCAGCCTTCGTGCCCACAGGACGGGCTGGTACGAGGTCTCGATGCAGCAGGTCGGCGACACCTGGCTGTATCTCGACGGTCACCTGATATCGGCGTCGGCGGGCCTGCACGGACCTTCGGACATGTCCACCACCGTCCGCCTTCGGGCTCATCGGCTCTACGCCTTCTCGGCCAAGTGGTTCGCCGTGGCCAAGCAGGGGCCGCCCAGGTTCGGCATCGTCGACGTCACCGCGCAGATCGACGCGGCGGCCGCCCTGGCGCGCCATAGCCAGGTCGCGGTGGTCTTCGCCGGGGCCTCGAGTGGCGAAGGCACCGACCAGCAGAGCCTCGACCTTCCCGGTGACGAGAACGCCCTGATCTCGGCCGTGGCCGCTGCCAACCCACGCACTGTCGTGGTGCTCAACACCGCCGGCGCGGTGCTCATGCCGTGGCTCGCTCGAGTGTCAGCGGTGCTGGAGGCCTGGTATCCCGGCGAAGAGGACGGCACGGCCATCGCGGCGGTACTCACTGGCGAAGTCGACCCGTCAGGGCGACTGCCGATAACGTTCCCGACGAGCATGTCGGCTCAGCCGATGTCTGCACCGGCTCAGTTCCCCGGAGTCGACTCGGTCGTCAACTTCGGCAGCCAATCAGCGTCGCTCGATGTCGGCTACCGGTGGTATCTGGCCAACGCGGTGGCGCCGCTCTTCGCGTTTGGCTACGGCCTCTCGTACACCTCCTTCAAGTTGTCAGGGGCGAGCGTTCGCAAGACCTCCTCGGGGGTGCTCGTTCATCTCGCGATTTCAAACCAGGGCGCTCGAACCGGGGCCGACGTCGTGCAGGTCTACGTGCGCTATCCGCGCAGCGCCGGAGAGCCCCCCGAGCAGCTTCGGGCGTTCGAACGGGTGCTCATCAGTCCCGACTCGGCCAAAGAACTCGCCTTGAGCATCCCCTGGTCCGGGTTCCAGATCTACCGCAATGGCTCGTTCACCACTGTCCAGGGTCAATACGGAGTCGACATCGGTGAATCGTCAGCCAACCTTGCATTCCACTTCCGCGTCGAACTTTCCTAACGACCACAACAACTCCTCAATGCGCAAAGGTGTTCACCCGTCGCGACCACAAGGGTGGCCATAACGCGACACGTGCACTTGGTCGGGCCCGGCCATCTCGATCGGCAGTGTTCCTCAACGGAGGGATGCCAGCCGAAGCCATGTGCACCCGTTCAACGCCCAATGGCGCCGTTCCGCCTCGGGGCCTGCGGCTGCACTGGCGCAATCAACTCCGGGGAGTCTCTATTTGGCCTCGATGGCCTCTTTTCGAGTTGTGAGGCGACGCGCCAGCCTTTGGCTCGGACGTTCGATCATGAAGTAGCTGGCCCCTACCACCACTGCCGTGGCTATGAGTCCAATTGCGAGCGACAGCGTGTAGCCGAGTGAGCGGTCAAAGTACTCGATGAGCTGCACTCCTACGATGCCGTGGAACAGGTAAAGGGAATAGCTCGTGAGGGCGACGGCCCTCACGACTCGGAAAGTGGGGATCACGCTGCGGGCGAGCCATGCGCCGCCGAACATCACAATCGCCAGAAACGCCGAGATTGGATAGGAGTTGCTCGTGCTCATGAACTGCGGATAGAAGTTCTCGGTTCCGTAAAGAAAAGTACCGCAACCGACCACGAGCAGCCCTAGGAACATCCAATGACTGATAATTCGCTTCTCGAGGAGAAAGAATGAACTTCCAATCGCCAAGATTGGCACGTAGATAGAGGACACGGTGAACAAGAAGTAGCCACTCGTCCAGTGACGTGAGCTCAGAATGAAGAACAGACTGAGCCCGGTCACACAAAGCGGGAAGTACCGGATGAGCCGTCGACGATGGATGAGCGGATTGAGAAGTAGCGACTCGCTATAGAAGATGACCTCGATCACGAGCGTCCACGCCACGCCCACGAATATGACCTGGGGAGTCATGAAGAAATTCACCAGTGTGACGTTGGTGAGCGCCTCTTTCCACGTGGCGCCGGCGGCCGCAGAGTAGAGCGAGAACCCCATCTTGCCGCCCACTATGACGAACGCCACTGCCGCGGCCAAGGGCGGGAAGATTCGAAGCACCCGGCGAATTGCGAACTTCGAAGCAGTTTCGTTCGTTGAGACGCGGGTGATGATGTAGCCACTGATCAGGAAGAAGAGACAGACCCCGAAGAATCCGCCGAACTGCGTTATGTGCAGAGGCCGAAAGATGGCCACGTTCACCATTCGGTCCGGTAGCCAGGTCTGGCCCGTCCGGCCGAGGTATTCGCCTACGAAGTGATCCCACATGACGACGAGCACCGCCATGGCGCGCAAGAGGTCGAGCCAGGCGTAGCGCGTCGTCTTCTCGGGTGGCGGGATCACCGAATCGCGTCCGAGAGAGTTGAACGACCTGCAGTCAGGAAGGCGTGCAACGTTTGGTCCTGTTCTGCCGGGGCACGGCGCCGTCTGATTTGAGCCGTTTCTCTTTCACGCAGCAGTCGAACCACCGTCGAGCCTAGTAATACGCCGAATTTCATTCGTCAATTGAGGCGGCGGCGGCCGATTTCACCTAGAGGTTCCCGACGGCAAATTGGCGACACCGAAGGCTCGTGACCACACCCTGGGCTGATGACCCNNTGACCGCTAGGAGACTCTCCACCGGGTCGACATTACTTCTCTACGAACCGAGGGGCGACGTTGACCCCCTTCCGCCGCACCATCCAAGAAGTACCCGGATGCGGCACCAGCGCTTGCGAGCACGGCGAGACTACTTTGCGTCCACGACATACGACCGGTTTCGAGTTCTTGGACTGTTGCCGCACCCGCTCGACAATCCGCTGATCGTCGCTGATGTTCGAGAGCTGGAACACATGGAATCGGCAACTGAGTTGAGCCGTTCATAGGATTCATTCATTTCGCCAGCGAAGGTGCACCTACTTCGCCAAGACTCCTGAGAAAGGGTGACGTGGGAGAGGTCCTGGCGAAAGAGGTCATTGCCCAAGGGGCAACTGGCGAACGGTCGGCGCCCGTCATCCACGTTTCACACATCTTCTGAGGTGTTCTCACACGGCCCTGGCATCTCACGCTGAGAGGTCCGCACCGTGTGACGAATGGGGGAGAGCCTCCACCTTCGATCGCTACTCACCCGGCCCACCAGGTGTCATTCCAAACCTACGTTCCTCCAAAGTGAGTCAATTGATGAGGAACGGGCTTTGTGAGCGAGAGCGTCCCCACCTATCCGCGTCGAACCGATCGATAGTCACTTACGATGTCACGGTGTACATCGTGACCCTGACCTACGTGGCTGAGCTAGCCGAGATTGATACTGCGCTTCCCGACCATTCGGCCTGGCTCGATGTCAACTACGCGGACGGGGTGTTCCTCGCGTCCGGTCGACAGGTGCCTCGCGCAGGTGGCGTTATCCTCGCCGACGGCGTAACTCGCGATGAACTAGAACGTCGCCTGTCTCTCGACCCGCTCAACCAACGAGGTCTTGCCACGTACGTCGTCACGGAGTTCAGTCCGTCGCGTACATCGCCGAAGCTTGCGTCGTTGATTCCTGAGTAGTGAATCGGTCCAGGTATTCTGCAGACTTTGACTTGCGCGGTTTGAGGCGCCAAGTCCTTGCGTCTGAATCAACACAGACCCGCTTATGCGGCCCTATCGGCCACATTAGCCAAGACTGCTCGATCGCAACCGGTGTGCTTGGCCTCGTAGAGAGCCCTGTCGGCTTCCGCATAGGTTGCTTCGGGACTCGTCCTCGATCTGTGGACGGCCACCCCAGCACTGATCGTCGCAAGTGGCGAGCCCTGTCGCCACGAACGAAGCAAGCGCGACGCGATGTCGATCCCCTCCGGTCCGGCACCTCGCATCACGACCAGGAACTCATCTCCGCCCATGCGAGCGTTGGCATCGCGGTCTCGCGTGAATGCATTCAGGCAGGACCCCAGTTCATGGAGCAGCCGGTCGCCTTCGGGATGGCCATAGTTGTCATTGACTTCCTTAAAGTGATCGACGTCCAAGATCGCTACTGCGTCACCAGGTGCGAGGGACTCGAGCAACATCCCACCCAGGCGACGATTGCCGACGCCAGTGAGTGCGTCGGTGACGTTCTCCCGGCTCATATCACTGAGCAGGCGTTCTCGTGACGCGACTGCACGCCGGACCCTGTCCGTGTAGTGGGCGATCGTCTCTCCTGCCAAGACGGTAATTGGTACCACGAGAAACACTGCCGGCACATCACCGGGGGACCGTGGCGCTCCAAGAAAGAGCGGAGCCATATAGGCGGCCGCCATCACCGGCGACAGAGCGGCGACGGTCCATGGCGGATACCAGATGCCGACCCACACCACGATGAGCATAAAATATGTCCCAAAGGTGGCTGTCGCGAGCGAACCATTAACGTTGTTTGCGGCAATTATCGCCATGGCGAACACCGCCAGCAGGAGCCCCGGTCGACCCTGGAGGAAGCGCTTCTTGCGGAGCAGGACCGCTGCGATGCCAACCGGCAACAAGACGGCGTCCAAGATCACTGAAGTCAGGTGGCCGTGGCCGGCGAAGCCAGGCAAGGCATCGCTGACTAAGCCGATCACTCCTACAACGGAAAAAAGAAGACCCGCCTGCAAAACGCCGCGGACGGAATCATGCCTGATGCGGTTGTCGTGCACGGCGTCCGACGGACGTTCGCCGGATTCGTTCGAAGCCAGATTCACTAGGCTGCTTCCCACCTCCGTATTGACGTTGCCGATGTCCGGGTGAAGATATAAGCCATTTTACCCCTTCAGGTCCCGAGAAGAAACTAAGTCGACTGATTGGTTGCAGTGAAGTGGTGATTCAGTCCGCTGCAGGTCGATGCAGCGGCGTTGCGGACTCGCTGCTGACATTTGGGCCGAGCAGTGAGAATTCATGTCGAAGGCCCGCCGTGAACCCTCAGTCCCTACCGTCGGGCCCGAGCCCATGCCGTAGTCAGAGATTCCACCGGCTCCTCGAGTTAATTGGCCCACGGATCTAGACACGTCCGATCGGGTTCCGATCTCGTCGGAGGCGGCCCAGTTAGTTTCGCCACCAATGCGGTGTTTATTCCGCCAACATCCGAGAGACTCTGGGAGCGGGTGCTGGTGAATTACATAACCCCTCATCGAAGGGCACAGAAATCCTTGGTCTCGGAATTTTCACACGATTTCTCGGAAATTTTCACACGGCGGTCTCCACGGCAACTGAACTTACTGATTTGTGACAGCACAGCGTAGTTTCTTGCTTGTGCTCGAGCTAACGGTAATTACCCTGACCGATACCGCGCTTGGAGCCTCGCTCCTCGGTGGCCTGGTGGTCGCCGTTCCCACTTTTTTGTCACCCGAAGACGAATGTGTGGAGATTCTTGGTAGCCCCTTCGGCAAACTTGGGACACGATGGGGCGCGGTAAATGT
>PLHD01000066.1 GCA_003138815.1 Acidimicrobiaceae bacterium
GATGCCCATGCCCGGGGGCACGACGCGGAACTGCTGGAAGGAGCTCTGGGCCCACTTCAAGAAGGTGTAGCGCTCGACGTTGCGCGCGTACTCTATGGCGACGTTCTCCTCGAAGCTGGTCGGGGTGCCGGAGCGCTCGATGATCACCGAGTGGTCGACGACCATCTCGACGGGCACCAGGGGATTGATCTTCGCGGGGTCGCCGCCGAGGGCGATGATGGCGTCGCGCATGGCGGCCAGGTCGACCACGGCCGGCACGCCGGTGAGGTCCTGCATGAGCACCCGGGCGGGCGTGAAGGCGATCTCGCGGGCGTCGTCGCCCGCCGACTCACCGTGGCGGGTGGGGGTCTCGGACCAGCGCGCCAGCGCCTCGATGTCCGCGGCGCGGACCTTGACGCCGTCCTCGTGGCGCAGCAGGTTCTCCAGCAGGACCTTGATCGAGTAGGGCAGCCGCTCGACCCCGAGGTCGCGAAGGGCCTCGGCCTGCAGCGAGTGGTAGGTCAGCGAACGGCCGGCGACGTTGAGCGTGCTCTTTGATCCAAAGCTGTTTAGTGAGGGGGATGTCATCTCCCCATTCTGCCAACTATTCGCGGGCCTCGTCGAAGCCATACGTCACCTCGATTCGCCCGAGGTGGGAGACTGCACGACATGACCTCGACCTACGACATAGTGCGCGAGCGCCTGCAGGCGGCCTTCGACGAGGTCGTTCCCGGCGCCGATCCGGTGCTGCGACGCTCCGAGCGCAGCGACTACCAGGCCAATGGCGTGATGGCCCTCGCCAAGCAGGTGGGCCGTTCGCCGCGCGAGCTGGCCGAGCACATCGCGGGCCGAGCGGACCTGTCGGGCGTGGCGAGCGTCGAGGTGGCCGGGCCGGGATTCCTCAACCTGACGCTCAGCCCGCAGCTGCTGGACAGCCAGTTGCGCGCGCTCCTCGAGGACCCGCGCCTCGGCGTGGCAGTGGCCCGGCGGCCCCGGACGGTCGTCATCGACTACTCGGCCCCCAACGTCGCCAAGGAACTGCACGTGGGCAACCTCCGCTCGACGGTGATCGGCGACGCGCTCGCGCGCATGCACCGCTTCGCCGGCAGCACCGTGATCGCGCGCAACCACGTGGGCGACTGGGGCACGCCCTTCGGCATGCTGATCGAGCACCTCCTCGACCTCGGCGAGGAGGAGGCGATCGCGTCGCTGTCGATAGGCGACCTGAACACCTTCTACCAGGGGGCGCGCGCGAAGTTCGACGCCGACGACGCCTTCAAGGACCGGGCGCGGGCCCGCGTCGTGGCCCTGCAGGCCGGCGACCCCGAGACCCGGCGGCTTTGGCAGATCCTCGTCGACCAGTCGGTACGGTACTTCACCACGATCTACGCCGAGCTCGACGTCTCGCTGAGGCCCGAGGACGTGGTCGGCGAGTCGTACTACAACGACATGCTTGACGGTGTCGTGGCCGACCTCGACCGGGCGGGACTGCTCGTCGAGAGCGGCGGCGCGCTGTGCGTCTTCCCGCCGGGCTTCACGAACCGCGACAACGAGCCGCTGCCGCTCATCGTGAAGAAGCGTGACGAGGGCTACGGCTACGCGGCGACCGACCTCGCGGCGGTGCGCGACCGGGTGAGCAACCTGCACGCCGACGAGATCCTCTACGTCGTGGGCACCCCCCAGGCCCAGCACCTCGACATGGTCTACGCCGTCGCGCGCCTGGCGGGCTGGCTGCCCGAGCACGTCCGGTGCGAGCACGTCTCCTTCGGGCACGTGCTCGGCCCCGATCGCAAGATGTTCAAGACCCGCAGTGGCGAGACCGTCAAGCTGATGGGGCTCGTGAACGAGGCGATCGAACGCGCCGACGAGGCGCTCGTGACGCGCGCCAGCGGGCTCGACGAGGCCTCGCGCGTGTCGCTGGCCACGCAGATCGCGCGCGCGGCCATCAAGTACGCCGATCTCTCGACCGAGCGCCAGCGCGACTACGTCTTCGATCTCGACCGGATGCTGGCCTTCGAGGGCGACACCGGACCGTACCTGCAGTACGCCCACGCCCGCCTGCGCTCGATCTTCCGCCGCCTGGGGGCACCGTGGAGCCCGGGCGGGGCGACCTTCGCGCTGGGGACCCAGGCCGAGCGCGACCTCGCGCTCGGCCTGCTCGGGCTGCCCGAGGCGTTCGAGCTGGCCCTGAATTCGCTGCAGCCGAACCGGCTGTGCAACTACCTCTTCGACCTGGCCCAACGTCTCACGTCGTTCTACGAGGCCTGCCCCGTCCTTTCGTCCGAGGGAGCCGTGCGCGCCGAGCGCCTCGCGCTGTGCGACCTTACGGCGCGCACGCTCGAAATCGGGCTGTCGGTGCTCGGGATCGACGCGCCCGAACAGATGTAGCAACACCCTCGGGAGCGGAGAGTACGCAGTCGGTAGAGTACGGGACAGAAGGAAGACCTTCGTCGCCGACACTGGGGGAAACAATGCAGGTTAAGGCCGCAATCGTCACAGAACTGAATGGACCGTGGCACACCGAACTCATCGAAATCGATGAGCCGCACGCCAACGAGGTCAAGGTCAAGATGGCCTTCGCCGGCATGTGCCACTCCGACGAGCACAGCCGCGTCGGTGACATGGCGCCTCCGCCCGAGGTCCTCGCGTTCTTCGGCGTCGATTCGATGTTCCCGTTCATCGGAGGGCACGAAGGTTCGGGGATCGTCGAGGCGGTGGGTGAAGGCGTCACCTCGCTCGCTCCTGGCGACCACGTCGCCGTCTCCTTCATTCCGTCGTGCGGTCGTTGCGAGTACTGCGTGTCGGGTCGTTCCTACATCTGCGACCTTGGTGCTACGACCCTGGCCGGACCCATGATCTCGGACGGCACGTGGCGCCACCGCTTCGGCGAGCAGAACCTCAACCGTTACGCGCAGCTCGGGACGTTCTCCGAGTACATCGTCGTGCACGAGGCCTCGCTGATCAGAGTCGACCCCTGGTACGACATGCGCGCGGCGGCCCTTATCTCGTGCGGCCTGGCGACCGGCTTCGGTTCCGCGGTGAATCGTGGCGGTGTCAAGCCCGGCGATACGGTGGCGGTGATCGGCTGCGGCGGCGTTGGTTCGGGTGCCATTCAGGGGGCGGTGCACGCCGGTGCGCGCGCGGTGATCGCCATCGACACGAATCAGACGAAGGTGGACCGGGCGCTGAAGATCGGGGCAACGCACGGCGCCAGCTCGCCCCTGGAGGCGGCCTTCGGATTCTTGGGCGAGCTGACCGCGGGAAAGAACTGCGACGTCGTCGTCCTGACTCCGGGCCGTTTGACCGGCGACCTGATCGAGCAGGCCCGCTCGATCACGGCCAAGGGAGGCGTCATCGTCGCCACCGCGATTGCCCCGTTCGCCCAGACCCAGGTCGACCTCAACCTCGCGATGTTCACCCTCTACAACCAGGAACTGCGCGGGACCGTTTTCGGCTCGACACCGCCGCGAGTGCAGATTCGCAGGTTGTTGCGACTGCACCACGAGGGCAAGTTCATCGTCGACGAGCTGGTCACCAAGGAGTACTCGCTCGACGACGTGAATCAGGGCTACCTCGACCTTGAAGCGGGCAAGAACGTCCGCGGGGTCGTGCGCTTTTAGGGTGCGTCGCCCCGGAGCTTCAGCCCGAGCATCTCGCGCACCGACATCGAGGGCTTGATGACCTCGGGCGTGAGGGCCCGCAAGGTCTTGGCGCGCCAGGCGCCCTCGAAGACGCCGAGGGAGTAGGCGAGGTCGTCGGCCGCGGCGAGAGGGACGTCGCCGGGGTGCACCCGGGTGCGTCGCCAGCGCCAGGCGGTGCCTACCGCGTAGAGCGCCAGCGCGCGCCGGCGAAGTCTCGGGTGCAGCGCCGCAACCAGCATCAGGGGCCCGAAGGTCCGCACGGCCGCCCGAGCGAGCGGGCCGCCCGATCGGATCATGCCCTTGGCGACCACCTCGCTGGCCACGTGCTCGGCGTCGTCAGTGGAGGGCTCCAATCGGGCGCGAAGGCTATTGCGCGCGACGCGCACGATCCGCGCCCCGATCATCGGCTTGGAGAACAGTACGGTGGTCCAGGCAACCAGGGTCCACGCGTCACAGCGCAGTGGCGCCAACCGGGCTCCGTGGCGCTGGGCCAGCTCGCTCGACGACGCGCCGTAGCCAACTCGCTGGCTCCACCAGCGACGCCAGGAGTCGCGGGCGCGATGCGCCACGACGACGTCGGCGACGTAGCGCACGAGCCAGCCCTGGTCGAAGAGCCGCCAGACGAGGTCGACGTCCTCGCCCGCCCGCAGCGTCTCATCGAAGCCCCCGCCCAGCGCGCTGCGCCGCAGGACCAGGCAGGCGCTCGGCACGTAGGCGACGGGCCCGCCGGGGAGCACCAGGCCGCCGCGGGCACCCATGTCGAGCGGGCTGAACCGCTGCTCGAATCGGTCACGGGCCGACGGGCCGACGCCGCCGCGGATGCGCGGGGCCGCCGCGGCGAGCAACGGATCGGCGAACTGGGCGGCGAGCCTCGCCAGCACGTCGGCGGCGTTGTCGAGGGACACGTCCACGTCGAGGAACCAGACCAGCGGGCGAGAGGTCGCTCGCAGTCCGGCGTTTCGCGCGCCCGCCGGCCCCTGGTTCTGCTCGAGGCGCAGCAGCGTGGCGCCGAGCCGCTCGGTGCACTCGGCCAGGGAGTCCGGGTCCGCGGAGCCGTCGTCGACCACGGTCACGTGCAGCCCAGCCAGCTGGACGAGGAGCGCCCCGAGCGAGGCGACGTCGTCGCGCACCGGGATGACGACGTCGACCTGGTCGGCGTCCAGCGCGGCGTGAAAGACGGGGTGGAGCAGGCCCTGCTGGACCAGGGTGCGCGCGAAGCGCTCCTCGCCGGCCCGCACCGCCGCGCCGCCCACCCACCTCTCGGCGACCAGCCGGGACCCGCCGGGAAGCCGAAGCAGCCGCCAGGGAGATCCGCCGGTGATGAGGTCCCGGTCCAGGAATCTGGCCTGCGCATCCAAGACCACCAGCGTTCCCATCGCGATTGGCGCGTCGACCGGCGGCGGCGCCACGGGAATCAGTGCGGTCATGGTGGCAGTTTGGCACGGTTTGCGCGACGGACCCAGCCCGGAAGTAAGAATGGGGGAGTTCGAGGAGGAACCGTGTCGACCGAAACGCTGATTGACGATGAAGAGGTGACCGAGATTGGCGAGTGCGAGGAGCTGCTCGTCGAGGAGGTCTCCATCGACGGCCTCTGCGGGGTCTACTAGACCATGGCGTCGTCCAGCGCCGTCACGTTCGACGCGTCGGCGCCCTGGTCGCTCAGCCCCGAGGTCTCGCTTCGTGACGAGGCCTTCGGGGCCCTGGCGTACCACCACGGCAACCGCCGGCTGGTCTTCCTGAAATCGCGCGAGCTCGTGGAGCTCGTGCGCCGCCTCGGTGAGTTCGAGAGCGCCGACGTGGCGATCGGCGCCGTGATCGCGCCCGGTGAGCACGACCGGTACGTCGAGGCGCTCTCCTTGCTCGTCACCTCGGAGATCCTCCGTGGGCGCTGACGCGACCCTGCGCGACCGCTTCGAGCGAGGGCTCGCCGCGCCGATCTGCCTGACGTGGGAGCTCACCTACGCCTGCAACCTGGCGTGCACCCACTGCCTGTCCTCTTCGGGCCGGCGCGACCCCGACGAGCTCACGACGGCCGAGGCGAAGAGCCTGATCGACGAGATCGCCGCCATGCAGATCTTCTACGTCAACATCGGCGGCGGCGAGCCGATGATCCGCCGCGACTTCTTCGAGCTGGTCGAACACGCCGTTGGCCAGAAGGTCGGCGTCAAGTTCTCCACCAACGGCACCCGGATCGACGCCGCGGCCGCGAGGCGCCTCGCCGGCATCGACTACCTCGACATCCAGGTCTCGATCGACGGTGCCGACGCCGCCACCAGCGACCGCATCCGCGGCGACGGCAGCTACGCCCAGGCCCGCCGGGCGATGGACAATCTGAAGGCCGCCGACTTCGGCCAGTTCAAGATCTCGGTCGTGATGACGCGCGAGAGCGTCGAGCAGCTCGACGAGTTCGAGGCCATGGCGAAGGGCTACGGCGCCGAGCTGCGCCTCACGAGGCTTCGTCCTTCGGGCCGCGGGGTACAGGTGTGGCAGGAGCTGCGTCCGACCGCCGAGCAGAATCGCCGCCTCTACCAGTGGCTGCTCGGTCGCCCCAACGTCCTCACCGGGGACTCGTTCTTCCACCTCTCCGCGCTCGGCAGCCCGCTCGAGGGCCTCAATCTCTGCGGCGCGGGCCGAGTCGTGTGCCTGATCGATCCCGTGGGCGACGTCTACGCCTGCCCGTTCGTCATCCACGAGCAGTTCCGGGCCGGCAACGTGCGCGACGCGGGGTTCGCCCAGGTGTGGACGAACAGCGAACTGCTGCGCTCGCTGCGCGAGCCGGGCAGCCCCGGCGCCTGCGGGGCCTGCGGCTCCTACGACGCGTGCCGCGGGGGCTGCATGGCGGCGAAGTTCTTCACCGGCCTCGAGCTCACCGACCCCGATCCCGAGTGCGTCTTCGGCCACGGGGAGACCGCGCTGGCCAAGAAGGCGCCTTCCTCGCTGCCCACGACCTCCCCGGACCACTCGCGGAGGATTCCGGTCTCGATCTCCCCGCGCTGAACCCGCGCGGGGCCATTCGATCCCTCAAGTAATCTCGCATTGAGTTCAATCGGGGGACACATGGCGAGCAAGTGGTTCGAGACCGTGGCGGTCGCCCAGCGTCGCGCCGAGAAGCGCCTGCCTCGCTCGGTCTACGCCGCGCTCGTCGCGGGGTCCGAGAAGGGACTCTCCTCGAGGGACAACCTCGACGCCTTCGACCAACTGGGGCTGGCCCCCCACGTGGCCGGCCTCGCCAACGAGCGCTCGATGGCGACCACGGTCATGGGCCAGGCCATGTCGATGCCGGTGATCCTCTCGCCGACTGGCGTCCAGGCCGTGCACCCCGAAGGCGAGGTCGCGGTCGCGCGCGCCGGTGCCATTCGCGGCGTCGCCGTAGGGCTCAGCTCCTTCGCCAGCCGTTCGCTCGAGGAGGTCTGCGCCGCGAGCGACCAGGTCCTCTTCCAGATGTACTGGTCGGGCGACCGCGACACCATGGTCCAGCGCCTCGAGCGCGCCAAGTCCGCCGGCGCCAAGGGCATCATCCTCACCCTCGACTGGTCGTTCTCCAACGGCCGCGACTGGGGAAGCCCCTGGATCCCCGACAAGATCAACGNNTGCCCAACCTCTCCACCCCGAACATGGCGCCGATCGGCGCCAAGCCCCCGACCTTCTTCGGCGCCTACTACGAGTGGATGCAGAGCCGCCTGCCGAGCTGGCAGGACGTGGCGTGGCTGCGCGGTCAGTGGGACGGGCCGTTCATGGTCAAGGGCGTGAGCCGCGTCGACGACGCGAGGCGCGTCGTGGATCTGGGCGCCACGGCGTTGTCGGTGTCCAACCACGGGGGCAACAACCTCGACGGGACCCCCGCCCCGATCCGGGCGCTGCCCGCGGTCGTCGACGCGGTGGGTGACCAGATCGAGGTGCTGCTCGACGGGGGCGTGCGCCGCGGCAGCGACGTCGTCAAGGCCCTCGCGCTCGGGGCCCGGGCCGTGATGATCGGACGCGCCTACCTGTGGGGGCTCGCCGCCAACGGCCAGGCCGGCGTCGAGAACGTGCTCGACGTGCTGCGCGGCGGCATCGACTCGACGCTGCTCGGGCTGGGCAGGTCGAGCAGCGACGAGCTCACCCGCGACGACGTGGTCGCCCCCGCGGACTTCTTTCGCAGGCTCGGATCGTGAGCCGAGTCGCCATCGTCACGGGGGGTGCGAGGGGGATAGGAGCCGCCACGGTCGACGCCCTGGTCAACGACGGCTACCGTGTCGTGGCCGTGGACCTCTGTCGCGACATCGCCGAGGTCGCCTATCCCATGGCCACGCCCGGCGACCTCGACGCGGTCGTGGCCCGACATGGCGACTCGGTGCTGGGTCTCGTGGGCGACGTGCGCAGTTCCTCGGATATGCAGTTGGCGGTCGAGACGGCGACCCGCCATTTCGGCCGGCTCGACGCGGTCGTGGCGTGCGCCGGGGTGATGGGCGCCGGCGGCCAGTTCTGGAGGATCACCGACGCCGAGTGGGACGCGGTCTGGTCGGTGAACGTGCTCGGAACGCGCCGGCTCATCGAGGCCGCCGCCTTGACGTTGATCGCCAACGGGCCGGCGGCCAACAGCCGCATCGTGGCGGTCGCGTCGGCGGCTGGGAGCCTGGGTCTGCGCCACCTGGCCGCGTACTCCGCGGCCAAGCACGCGGTCGTGGGTCTCATTCGGGGCGTGGCGATGGACCTGGCGGAGTACGGCGTCACCGCCAACGCCGTCAGCCCCGGATCTACTCGCACCGCGATCCTCGAGGCAACCGCGCAGGTCTACGGCCTGGCCAGCGGCGAGGAGTTCGCCGCCCAGCAGCCCATCGGACGCCTGCTCGATCCGATCGAGATCGCCGCGGCGATCGTGTGGGTGTGCTCTGCGGGGTCCTCCGCCGTGACCGGCGCCGACCTCGCCATCGACGGCGGCATGACCGTCTCGTAGGGCGCGGCTTGGTTCGCGGTCCTTTCGTCCGGGACCGATCGGGCGACCGCCCATCTCTTGTCCAGGCCCTCGTGGGCTGGGTCGCCGCAGCCGGGCGGGAATCGGGTGTTATGAAGAGATGTGACTGTGAGCGCGTTCAGAGGTAGTGGTTCGAGCGCCGACTCGGCGAGAACTGCGCGCGACGCGTGACGTCCGGCACCGACCGCGCCCTCGACCAGCTGGCCCTCGCGTCGTGCTCGCGCGCCCGAAGGCTCATTGACGACGCGCAGCGCCTGCGGACCCATCGCGAACGGGCCAACGGGCGCCGGTTCGCGCGGCTGCTGAAGGATCGCCGCGCGATCGAGGTGACGATGACCTTGACCGACGAGGTCATGCGGGTGAGCCAGGCGCGCAGCGCCGCGGGCATCCTTCGAGGCACGGCGAGACGGGCCAGCGTCGCGGGATTCGGCGCGTTCAACGCCCTCGGACTGCGTCTCATCGCGCTGGTGTCGCGCCCGACTCCCGCGCTCGCGGTGAAGGTGGTCCACGCCAGGGTCCGCGCACTGTCCAAGGACCTCATCCTCGCCGCTGAACACGGCCCGTTGCGCCGGCACCTGGACGTCCGCCAGCGCGAGGGGCTGCGGCTGAACATCAACGTGCTCGGCGAGGCGGTGCTCGGCGAGCGTGAGGCCAACGAACGCCTCGAGCGGGTGCTCGAGATGATGGCGCGCGAGGAGGTGACCTACGTCTCGGTGAAGCTCTCCTCGCTCGTGAGCCAGATCATCACCATCGACCACGAGGGTTCGCTGGCGCGGGTGTGCGAGAAGCTCCGAGTGCTCTACCGAAGGGCCCAGCGCGACGATGTCTTCGTCAACCTGGACATGGAGGAGTACCGGGACCTGCGCCTCACCGTCGACGGCTTCTGCACGGTGCTGGACGAGGCGGAGTTCGAGGGGGTCGCCGCGGGCATCGTGCTCCAGGCCTACCTGCCCGACTCGCACCGGGCGCTCGAGGAGCTCGTGGCCTGGGCGAAGGTCCGTCACGAGCGAAGCGGCGCACAGATCAAGATCCGCCTGGTGAAGGGCGCCAACCTCGCGATGGAGCAGGCCGAGGCGCAACTCCACGGCTGGACGCCCGCCCCCTACGGCTCTAAGGCCGACGTCGACGCCAGCTACGTGCGCCTCTTGGATCTCAGCCTGCGCGCCGAGCACGCCGGCGCGGTGCGCGTCGGGGTCGCCAGCCACAACCTCTTTGACCTCTCGTGGGCGCTCGAGGTCGCGCGTGAGCGCGGCGTCGAGGACCAGCTCGACATCGAGATGCTCGAAGGCATGGCCAACGCCGAGGCGCTGGCCATCGTCCAGCGCGGCCGCACCGTGCTGCTGTACGCGCCGGTCACCCAGCACGACGACTTCGCCGCCGCCGTGGCCTACCTCGTGCGCCGCCTCGACGAGAACACGTCCGACGAGAACTACCTGAAGGCCGCCTTCTACATCGCCGATGACCCCAAGGTCTTCGCCGACCAGCAGCAGCGCTTCCTCGACTCCATCGAGGGACGTCACCACGTCGTCACGACGCCGCGGCGCCACGCGCCGAGTGGTCCGCACTGCGGCGGTCGCTTCGAGAACTGCGCCGACGGCGATCCCACGAACCCGCTCTACGCCGACGAGGTGACCGAGGCGCTCGCTCAGGTGGTGGCCACGGTCGGCCACGAGATACCTCTGGTCATCAACCACGACGAGGTCGCCGGCGAGCAGTTCGAGGCGGGCAGGGATCCGAGCAGCAACGGCGCCGCGTGGTACCGCTACGCGGTCGCCACCGAGGAGCAGGTCGACGCGGCCGTGGCGAGCGCGCGGGCCTGCTCGCCCGCGTGGTCCGGGCTGACGTGCCTGGACCGGCGCGAGATCCTCCATCGGGCGGCGCGGGTCATGGAGCGCCAGCGCGCGAGGGCCATCGCGGTCATGGCGCGCGACGGCGCCAAGACCGTCGCCGAGGCCGACCCCGAGGTGAGCGAGGCCATCGACTTCGCGCGCTTCTACGCGACCCAGGCCCAGGATTTCGGAGAGTCCGAGCCGCTCGGCGTCGTGCTCGTCGTCCCCCCATGGAACTTCCCGTACGCCATTCCGTGCGGCGGCGTCTGCGCCGCTCTGGCGGCGGGCAACGCGGTCATCCTGAAGCCGGCGCCCGAGGCGGTCGCCACCGCCTGGGAGCTGGTCCAGTGCCTCTGGGAAGGGGGAGTGCCGCGCGACGTCCTGCAGTTCGTGCCCACCCGCGACGACCAGAGCGGCCGGCGCCTCGTGACCCACGAGGGAGTGGACGCCGTCATACTCACCGGCGCGTTCGACACGGCCCGGCTGTTCACGTCGTGGAAGCCCGCCATCAATCTGCTCGGCGAGACCAGCGGCAAGAACGCGATCCTCATCTCCTCGTACGCCGACATCGACCTGGCCGTGAGGGACCTCGTCCAGTCCGCCTTCGGCCACGCCGGCCAGAAGTGCAGCGCCGCCAGCCTCGCAGTCGTCGACCGGTCCATCTACGACAACCCCGCCTTCTTCCGCCAGCTGGGCGACGCCGTGCGGAGCCTGCGGGTCGGCGCGGGCTACGACGTGTCGACGTCGGTGGGCCCCATCATCCGCCCGGCCGAGGCGACCCTGGCCCGCGCCTTGGGCCAGCTCGATCCCGGCGAGTCGTGGCTCGTGGAGCCCGAGCTCCTCGACGAGGCGGGGCTCCTGTGGCGCCCCGGCGTGAGGATCGGGGTCGCCCCGGGCTCGTGGAGCCACCAGAACGAATGGTTCGGACCGGTCCTGGCGGTCATGCCCGCGCCGGACTTCGCGACGGCCCTGGCCTGGCAGAATCAGGTGCCGTACGGCCTGACGGCGGGCCTGCACTCGCTGGACGAGGCCGAGTGCCAGTACTGGATCGACCACGTCGAGGCGGGGAACCTCTACCTCAACCGCGGGGTCACCGGCGCGGTCGTGAACCGCCAGCCCTTCGGCGGCTGGAAGCGCAGCAGCGTCGGACCGAGCGCGAAGGCCGGAGGCCGCAACTACGTCAACTGCCTGCGCAGGTGGCCGCCGCTGGTCCACGCCGACCAGGCCCAGGCTGAGCTCGAGGCGTGGTGGCGCACTCTCGGTTCGCGGACCCGCGACGAGGCGGGCCTCAGCGTGGAGGCCAACGTCCAGCGCTACCGGCACGCGCTGAACCCCATCGTCGTGAGGGTCGATGAGTCGTTCGATTCCGTTCAGGCCAAGTACGTCGCGACCATCGCCGCCGTCACCGGCGCGGCCGTCACCTTCAGCGCGCGCGGGGCGGTGACCAGCGTCGCGCGCTGCACCGTCGAGAGCCCCGACGAGCTCGTCGCGCGCGCCGCCGACGTCGCCAAGGTGCGCTGGCTGAGCGGCGAGGAGGCGCCGGCGGACGGGCTCTTGGAGCGGGGAGTCTCGCTGGACCGACGCCCGCTGGCCCAGTCGGGGTCCGTCGAGGGCCCGCGTTGGCTCCTCGAGCAGAGCGTGTCGATGACCCGCCACCGCTACGGCAACGTGAACGCCGGACCGAAACCGGCGTGCCTCGGGCTGGGCATGTAACTGGCGCGACGGCGGCCGAACGCCTCGGGGTCGCCGAGTTGGGGTAACGTCATGGGTGCCTCGCGGCAGCGAAGTTGGTGCGATTCCAACGCTGTCCCGCAACTGTATTTGGCCTTCGTGAGAAGCCCATAAAGCCAGGTCGCCTTCCGCGAGGAGATGTGAACACAGCTCTCGAGGCAAGGAGCGGTCGTTCGGATATCCATCCGTCGTCCCACCCACTTCGACGAAAAGGGGATATCCATGATCAAGACCCTCCGCTTCGTCCTCGCACTCTCTCTGGGTGCGCTGGCGTTGCCACTACTAGGCGGTGCGGTCGTGGCGGCCAGCACCGTCGCCAAGCCCCAATGCATCGTCTCTCTGTCGCCAACCGCCACCGAGACGCTCTTCTCGATCGGGGCCGGCCCTCAGGTGCAGGCAGTCGACGTCGATTCGGACTTCCCCAAGAGCGGCCTGCCCACCAAGCGCATCAACGCGCTGAATCCGAGCGTCGAGAGCGTCCTGGGAATCTGCACGTCCACCAAGGCACATCCGTCGACCAAGCCCGACCTGGTGATCATCTCCTACGACGCGAACTCCATCAAGGAGAAGCTGACGAACCTGGGGGTCAAGGTGGTCGACCAGGACGCCGCGACGTCGGTGGCGAACGCCCTCCAGCAGATCCGCCAGCTCGGTCGGCTCACCGGACACGAGGCCAAGGCCGACTCGCTGGCCAGTTCGATGAACACGCTCATCAAGGCCGACATCGCGTCGGTGCCGGCGCACCCGAAGAAGAAGATCACGGTCTACTACGAGATCGGCACCAACCCCTACTACTCGCTCACGAGCAAGACGTTCGTCGGATCGCTGATGAAGTCCCTGGGACTCGTCAACATCGCCGACGCTGACTCGACGACGGCTGACGCCGGATACCCCGAGCTGAGCGCCGAGTACATCGTGAGCGCCAATCCCAAGCTGGTCTTCCTGGCCGACTCGGTCAAGCCCTCATCGGTCGCCAAGCGGGCGGGCTTCGCCAAGATCAGCGCGGTGACAAGTAACAACGTCGTCGAGCTCAACGCCGACATCGCCTCACGCTGGGGACCGCGCCTGACGGTGCTGATGTACCAGCTGACGAGCGAGGTCAAGAAGGTGCTGCACGAAGCGAAGCTCCGGAACTGAGTTCCGTGAACTCCAATCCACCGACGGCGCGCCGTGTGGCGCTGGTGAGCGCCCTGACTGTCGTTGCGCTGGCCGCCGCGGTGGTCTGCGGGCTGGCGATCGGGCCCACCTCGATCGGCACGTCGCAGATAATCGGTGACGTCCTCAGCCACGCGGGCCTCGGCCACCGCACGCTGAGCCCGCTCCAGTCGACCATCATCTGGCAGCTGCGCGCGCCGCGTCTCGTGCTGGGGCTGCTGGCCGGCGCGATGCTGGCGGTGGCGGGAGGCACCTACCAGGGCGTGTTTCGAAATCCCCTGGCCGATCCGTACCTGCTGGGTGTCGCGGCGGGCGCCGGGCTCGGGGCGACGTTCGCTATCGTCGACATCGGCGGCGGCATCAACACCCCGACCTGGACGCCGCTGCTGGCCTTCGCCGGCGCCATGGTCGCCGTCGCCTTCACCTGGGGCATCGGCGGACGCGGGCTGCACTCGAACGCGTCGACGCTGATCCTGGCCGGGGTCGCGGTCTCGGCCTTGCTCACGAGCATGCAGACGTTCCTCCAGCAGCAGTCGTCAGCGAACTCGATCGCCCGCGTCTACATCTGGCTGCTGGGATCGCTCGCGAGCGCGAGCTGGCGCTCGGTCTGGCTCGTCTTCCCCTACGTGATCGTCTGCACGGCGATATGCGTCGTCTCGGGACGGGCGCTCGACGTCATGAGCGTGGGCGAGGACGAGTCGCGGTCGCTGGGACTGCCGGTGCGCAGGGTGCGGTTCATCGTGATCGCCGCCTCGTCGCTCGGGACCGCGGCGATCGTCTCGGCCGTCGGCCTGATCGGCTTCGTCGGCATCATCGTGCCGCACATCGTGCGCCTGCTGGTGGGCACCTCCTACCGCCGCATCCTGCCGATCTCGGTGGTCTTCGGCGCGGCGTTCCTCGTCTTCGCCGATACCCTGGCGCGCACGGTCATGGCGCCGTCGGAGCTGCCGCTGGGCGTGGTGACCGCCGCGATCGGCGCGCCGGTCTTCGTCGTCGTCCTCAGCCTTCGACGCCGGATGGTCCGATGAGCACCGTCGAGATCCAGGACCTGACCGTGCGCGCCGGGTCCAAGGTGCTGGTCTCGGGGGTGTCGCTCGACATCGAGCCCGGCACGTGGTGCACGGTCGTCGGACCCAACGGCGCGGGCAAGACCACACTCGTCGAGACGGTGGCGGGGATTCGTCGGGCGTCGAGCGGCTCGGTCTCGATCTCGGGCCAGTGCCTCAGCACCATGTCCGAGCGCTCGCGCGCGCGCATGGTGGCGCTGGTGCCCCAGCATCCCGAGGTGCCGGCGGGCATGACCGTGAAGGACTACGTGTCGCTCGGGCGAACCGCGTACCACGGGCTGCTGCGCGCGCCCAGCGCCCGCGACCGCGCCGTCGTGGACTCGGTGCTCGAGCGTCTCTCGCTGCAGGAATTCGCCGAGCGTGACGTCATCACGCTGTCGGGGGGCGAGCGCCAGCGTATGGTCCTGGGCCGGGCCCTGGCCCAGTCGACGATGGTGATCGTGCTCGACGAGCCAATCACCGGGCTGGACCTTCGCCATCAGATCGAGCTGCTCGACCTCTTGAAGTCCGAGGTCGCCCAGTGCGGACTCACCGTCGTCGCGACGCTGCATGACCTCACGCTGGCCGGCCAGTTCGCCGACCGGCTCGTGCTGCTGGACCGCGGCGAGGTCATCCTCGACGGACCCGCGCGCGAGGTCATCCGCAGCGCCGAGTTGGCGCATTGTTACGGGATGGGCCTGCGGGTGGTCGACGTCGACGGCTCGGACGTCGTCGTGCCGGTGCGTTCGGGCTTGCGCCACTAACCCGAGCGCGGACGCTGGCGCCGCGCGACCACCAAGCGGGCGACGGGCCTCTCACCACCGAACCGCGCTGTCCGTTCCCATTAGACTTGTCCAAAGCGACGAAGGGAACACCGTGCGGCGCACGCGAATTGTTGCAACCATCGGACCGGCTTCGGACAGCGATGAGGTCATCAGGGACCTCATGAAGGCCGGGGTCGACGTCTTTCGCCTCTCCTTCGCCCACGGCGACATCCCCTCGTGCATCGAGCGCCTGCGGCGAATCCGCGCGCTCGCCCCGGACCTCGCCCTGATGGTCGACATCCCGGGACCGAAGATCCGCGCCGGGTCCTTCGGAACGACGCCCGTCGAACTGCACGTGGGCGACGAGATCGAACTGGTCGAGGCCTACGACGAGGCGTCGAGCGCCCAGCGCATCGCCGTCGAGCGCCTGGGCGTACTGTCCATGCTGAGAAAGGGCGACAAGATCCACATCGGCGACGGCGGCGTTTCGCTCGACGTCACCTCTCCGGGCAAGTCCGCCAAGGCCGTGGTCAGTTCGGGCGGATCGGTCATGGGAAAGCCCGGACTGTCGCTGCCGTCGTCGATCCTCGATGACCGCCTGCCCACCGAGGACGACCGGGCGCGCCTCGAGGCGCTGCGCGGCGAATCGTTCGAGATCCTGGCCGTCTCGTTCGTCCGCTCGGCCTTCGACATCGTCTCGACCCGTTCGGTGCTGTCGCGCGACGACGTGATGCTGATGGCGAAGATCGAGACGCGCGAAGGCGTCGAGAACCTCGACGAGATCATCAGCGTCTCGGACGCCATCATGGTCGCCCGAGGCGACCTGGGCGTGCGCATGCCCATCGAGGAGGTGCCGCACCTGCAGAAGGAGATCGTGCTGCACGGCATCCGCTACGCCCGTCCCGTGGTCGTGGCGACCCAGATGCTCGAGTCGATGACCCACGCCCAGGTGCCGACCCGCGCCGAGGTCACCGACGTGGCCAACGCGGTCCTGGACGGAACCAGCGCCGTGATGCTCAGCGGCGAGACGGCGATCGGCGACGACCCCGTGGGCGTCGTCGTGACGATGGACCGCATCCTGCGCCGCGCGGAGAAGTCCTTCGACTACGACAACTGGGGAACCTCGCTCGGGGTCCAGCGAATCACCGGCGCGGGCAGCCGGGCCATCCGCATCACCGCCGCGGTCACCGGGGCCGCCTGGCGAGCGGCGATGGAGGAGCAGGCGGTGGCGATCGTGGCCTGCACCCGTTCAGGTATGACCGTGCGTGCGATCTCGCGCTTCCGCCCGCCAATGCCGATCGTGGCGATCACGCCGAGCGAATCGACCGCCCGCCAGCTGCACAGCTCGTGGGGCGTCCAGGCGACCTACGTGTCGCCGGCGACCGACATCGACGATCTCTGCGACTTCGCCATCACGCAAATAAAGCTTTCAGGCCTCGCCAAGTCCGGCGACACGGTCGTGGTCATGGCCGGCTCAGCCTCCGGGGGCGCGGCGATCACCGACACCGTGCGGATGATCATCGTCCCCTGACGATCGCTTTGCCCGTGGCGAGCGTTGGCCGGCCGGTGGCTCCGTCAATCTCCAGAATGATCGTCAGCGATCGCTCAGTGCAGATCACGAGCGCCGCTCCGCACGGTGCACCTCCCGGGTGCTCGATGACCCGCAGTACTCGTGCACCATGACCGGGCGCCCCTCGGGGCCGTGCTCGGGGCGCTGTCGCGCACGTACTGCTCGTGCCACTCGGGTTCGCCGATGGAGTGAGCCAGGGCCGCCACCGTCGCGCCACGACCAAGGTGAACCGCGCACCGCGCGAGAGGGATGCCAGCGCCATCGTCCCTCTGAAGGACTCTGCCGTGACGGACAGATTATCTCACCGGGTGGGAAGGGTTTCGTGAAGCCAAGCTGCGCCGACAGCGCGAGTGCGACGCAGCGAGGGGACGTTCAAGGCACCCGAACAGCCGGGGTTTCGCGGACACGGTAGCGACTCGCGCCAACGAATGAACTTCGGATCGAGAAAGTCGTCAGAATAGAGTCCCAGATCGCTCCTGCGCAGTGACGGGCCTCCTTCTTAAGCAATGCTTGGTTCGCGTCGCCCCTTCGCACCTCGATGGTGTTGAGGTTCAGCACAAAGGGGCTGGATCGCGGTCTTCATGGCTCTGAAGAGAGCGATGGTTCATCACTCATGAGATCGAAGGAGCGAAAGGCGTCTTTGACTCATTGCATCATCTGGGTTACGGTGCGAAAGAACGGTTGCACACGAGTGGCGGGGTTAGACATGCGATTCAATCAGTTAGTGCTTGGCAGTGGACGCAGAGCGGCGGCGACGGCCATGGTGGCTGCGGCCCTGATCTCCTCAGGGCTGATGGTGGGCCTCGTCAATCCAGCGGCGGCTGCCGGCCCGGCTACCCAGCTGGCGGTCACGACCCAGCCGTCGTCGGCCGCGGTCAGCGGCACGGTCCTGGCCCAGCAGCCGGTCGTCCAGATCGAGGACTCAAGCGGCAACGTCGTGACCACCGACACGTCCACGGTGACCGCCGCGTTCACGTCCGGTGGCGTGAACGTGTCGAACGCCTCCGTGGCCGCGGTCAACGGTGTCGGGACGTTCACGAACCTGGCCCTCACGGCTGACGACGGCTCCTACACGCTGACGTTCACGGACAGCTCGCTCACTGCGGCCGTGTCGAACGCCGTCGTGGTCTCGGGCCCGGCCACCAAACTTGTCATCACCACCCAGCCATCGACCAGCGAGCCCAGCGGGGTGGCCCTCGTGGTCCAGCCGGTGGTCAAGGTCGAGGACGCCAACAACAATGTCGTCCTTTCGAACACCTCCACGGTGACCGCCGCCATCACCGCGCCTCCCGTCGGATCATCGGTGGCCAACGCGACAGCAGTTGCGGTCGCCGGGGTCGCGACCTTCAGTGGCCTGGACCTTACTGGCTCGGCCGGCACGTACACGCTGACGTTCACCGACGGTGGACTGACCGCGGCCGTCTCCTCGACGATCACGGTGTCCGCGGGCGGAGCCTCGAAGCTGGTGATCGTGACCGAGCCCTCGTCGGCTGCTCCCAGCGGTGCGGCACTGGCCCAGCAGCCGGTCTTGAAGATCGAGGACGCGGGCGGCAACATCGTCACCACTAACACCTCGACGGTCAGCGCCACCTTCACGTCGGGCGGCTTCACGGTCTCCAACGCCAGCGTGGCCGCGGTCGCGGGTGTGGCGACGTTCAGCGCCCTCGCGCTCAACGCCCCGGCCGGCTCGTACACGCTGACGTTCAGCGATGGTGGTTTCACCACGGCAGTGTCCACGAGCATTGTCGTGGGCGTCGGCACCGCCTCTCAACTCGTCATCACCACCCAGCCCTCATCCACCGTCGCGAACAGCGTGGCGCTGGCCCAGCAGCCGGTCGTGAAGATCGAGGACTCCGGCGGCAACATCGTCACCACCAACACCTCGACGGTCACCGCCAACATCACGTCGAGCTCGTACGCGGCCCTGCACAACACCGCCGTGGCGGTCGCGGGCGTGGCGACCTTCAGCGCCCTCGCGCTCAACGCGCCGAGTGGCGCGTACACGCTGACGTTCAGCGACGGTGGACTGACCGCGGCCGCCTCCTCGACGATCACGGTGTCCGCGGGCGTGGCCACTCAGTTGGTCATCACCACCCAGCCCTCATCGAGCGCGCCGAGCGGCGCGGTCCTCGCCCAAAAGCCGGTCGTGAAGGTCGAAGACGCGGCGGGAAACGTGATCGCTTCGGATACGTCAACGGCCACCGCGCGTATCACTACGGGCGGTGTCTCGGTGACGAACGCGAGCGCGACGGCGGTAGCGGGGGTGGCGACCTTCAGCGGTCTGGCCCTCAATGCGTTGGCGGGCTCGTACACGCTGACGTTCACCGACGGCTCGCTCACTGCGGCTGTCTCGAACAGCATCGCGGTGAGCGTCGGAGCCGCCACGCAGCTGAAGGTAACCAGTGAACCCAGCCTGTTCGTCTCCAGCGGCGCGGTTCTCGCCGCTCAGCCGGTCGTCAAGGTCGAGGACTCCGGCGGCAACGTCGAGGCGGGTCTTTCGACGGGCGACGCAGCCGCCTCGATCTACACGGGTGTCAGTGGCGCCATAAGCGCGGGGGCGACCACCCCCTTCGTTGCCGGCGTCGCGACGTTCTCCGGACTGGCGCTGACGGGAGTCGTGGGTGATCAGTACTCCCTCCTGTTCTCGGGAGACGGGTTCAGCGTCATCGATTCGGCCAAGATCGTGGTGGGAACCCAGCAGAGTCCTCTGAGCGTGACCTCGGTCAAGGGCACGTACGGCAGGACCCTTCGGCTCAGGACGAGCGGAGGGTCGGGAACCGGCGCCGTGACGTTCGCGGTGGTGAAAGGAACGGCGAACGGCTGCAAGGTCTCTGGAAGCACGCTCTCCTACGCCAGCACCGGCACCTGCATCGTCACGGCCACCAAGGCGAGTGACGTCACGTACGCGTCCGCCTCTTCGCCGGCAACGACGGTGACGATAACGAAATTGCCGAAGCCAGCCCCGGTGAAGATCACCTTCACCTCGACAAGGAGCACCCTCAGCACGGCGGCGAAGAACGCCCTCATCAACCTCTCGAAGAAGCTGACCACGAAGTCATCGGTGACCATCACCGGCTACGCGCGGAGCAACCTTGGGCTCGCCAAGAGCCGTGCCACCGCGGTATCGAGGTATCTGGTCGGCCGGATCAAGGTCAAGGTGACGTTCAAGTGGGTGACGCGCACGACGCTTCGCGAGGTCGTCGTCGCCACGACGGCCCAGTAAGGGGCGTTTCGATCGCTCGGTCGGCGTCGCGGTGGCGACCAACACGCCGCCGTCGGTGAGGGTGCAGTACGGCAACGTCAACCGGGCGCTCTCCATTCCGGCGACCGAAACCAGGACTGCGAGCCGGGCGGCGACAGTTGCGATTGGCGCACCGTATAGGCCACGCCTTC
>PLHD01000043.1 GCA_003138815.1 Acidimicrobiaceae bacterium
AGGGCAACTCCTGCTGGAACGGAGGCCAGCGCGGCGTGAGCGACACGCTGGCCACCAACGGCAGCGAGCCGCGCATCAGCCTCGCCCACGGCGGCGTGGCGACATCGTCGACCACGACGCGCGCGTGGCGGGCCGGCAACCGGATCGTCAACCACATCATCGACCCGCGAACCGGATCGTTCGCCCACAGCACCTACGCCACCGCCACCGTCAGCGCGGACAGCTGCGTCACGGCGAACGCCTTCGCCACCGCCGCGCTGCTGTGGGGCGACGACGCCGGGTACCACATCGCACAGGCCGGCTGGTCGGGGCGCCTCGTGCGACACGACGGCTCCGTCGAGTTCGTTGGCGGATGGCCCCACGAGGAAGAGGGCCGAGCGTGATGGCCCTGACGTCGCCCTACTTCTGGTACACCACCCGCGCGACGGGAATCGTCGCGCTCGTCCTGTTCACCCTGGTCGTCTCGCTCGGCACGCTGGTCGCCAACCGCATCGGCGGCACCATCGTCGGCCGCTTCGAGCTCAACGAGCTGCACCGCTCGGTGTCGATCGTGGCCATGGTGTTCCTCTTCATCCACATCCTCACGACCGTCGCCGACAGCTACGTCTCCACCGGACTGATCTCGGCCTTCATCCCGATGACGTCGTCCTTCAAGCGAATGCCGGTGGCGATCGGGGCCGTCGGCTTCGACCTGCTGCTGTCGGTGTGGGTCTCGAGCCTGCTGAAGGTCCGCATCGCCAACCGCTCGTGGCGCTTCATCCACTGGTTCGGCTGGCTGGCGTTCACCGCCGCGATCGCGCACGCCTTCCTGACCGGCACCGACACCCGCAGCGGCGCCGGCCTCGTGCTCGTGGGCGCCTGCGCCGGCGTCGTGCTCGCGGCCGCCCTGTGGCGTTACGTCGGTCGCCCCGCGCGCGCCGCCGGCCGCACCGCCCTCTCGCCGCTCGCCGCCGCCAAGGGCGGTGCGGTCCTCGAATACCCGCACTCCTCGTCCCCGGCGGCGCGCCTCGCCCCGCGCAGCACGGTCTCGCCGTTCCCCGCCGCCGACGTGTCGATCACCGAGCGCTCGCCGTCGCCCTCGCCGCCGGCGGCGCGCGCGTCGTCAGGTCCTTTCCCGCGCAGACCCCAGGCCCCCTCCGCCAGGCGGGTGCGACGATGACCTCGAACACGCTGCCTCGTCTCCTGCGAGGGGCCCAGGGTCGCCCGCTGACCTTGGCCCAGCACGAGGAGACCTTCGCCTTCGCCGCGCGGCGCGCCTCGATGCTCGAGGAGCTCGACGCCTCGGGCCTGCGCGGTCGTGGCGGGGCGAGCTTCCCCACCGCGCGCAAGGCCCGCCTGCTGCGCGATCAGCGCAACCACAGCAAGTTCGTCGTCGTCAACGCCATGGAAGGCGAGCCAGCCTCGCACAAGGACCGCACGCTGCTGAGCACCAATCCCCACCTGGTGCTGGACGGCGCGGAGTACCTGGCGTCGATCATCGGCGCCAAGAACATCGCCGTGTGCGTCGCGCGTGACAACCCCGCCGTCGTGAACCACGTCGAGCGGGCCATCCACGAGCGAGCGCGGCGAAGCCTTCGCGGACCGGCGCTCGAACTGCACACCCCGCCGTGGCGCTACGTCGCGGGCGAGGAGTCCGCGCTGGTGCACTGGCTCGACGACAACAAGTCGCTGCCGCAGTACCGGACGAAGCGGCCGCACATCTTGAAGATCGGCCACAGCCCTGTGCTCGTCGACAACGCCGAGACGTGCGCCCACGTCGGGCTCATCGGCCGCTACGGCGCCGACTGGTTCCGGGGGCTCGGCACCGACGAATCTCCCGGAAGTGCCTTGGTCTCGGTGACCGGCGCGGTGAGGCGTCCCACCGTGCTCGAGGTGGCCCTCGGCACGCCGCTTCGAAAGGTCCTCGAGGCGAGCGGCGCGGACACCGACCCTCAGGCGGTGCTGCTCGGCGGCTACGGGGGGCGCTGGCTCGACGCGGCCCACCTCGACGCCCCCTACGCCAACGAGGCGCTCGCACCCCAGGGGGTCAGCATCGGCGCGGGCATCATCGTGGTGCTACCTCGCGGCGCCTGCGGCATCGCCGAGTCCCAGCGCATGGTGAAGTGGATGGCCAACGAGAGCGCCCGCCAGTGCGGGCCGTGCGCCTTCGGCCTGCCCGCGATCGCCGAGGACCTCTACCAGCTCGCCTCGAACTCGCGCGACCCGCGAGGCGCCCACCAGCGTCTCGTGGAGCGCTGCGCCGTGATCGAGGGCCGCGGCGCCTGCGCGCACCCCGACGGCGTGGTGCGCATGGTGCGCTCGGCGCTCGAGGTCTTCGCCGGCGACGTCGCCAGCCACCTGGGCGGAGTCCCGTGCGCGGGCTCGAGCTCGGTCCAGCACTTCGCCTCGGTGCCGACGCTCGAGCGGGCCGAGGAGCTGGTATGGGAATGAGGCGCCGCTCGGGCGGATTCCTGCTGCGCGTCAACCCGATCCTCTGCGACGGCTTCGGCCACTGCCACGAGCTGGCCCCGGAGCTCGTCACCACCGACGAGTGGGGCTACCCGATCATCTCGCCGACTCCGGTGCCGCTGGCCAACATGAGCGCCCTGGAGTCGGCCCGCTACGCGGTGCGGGGCTGTCCGCGCCAGGCGCTGCGCATCGAGCGGCTCAGCGAGCCGGCGTAGGGGCATTGGCGCTTTCGCCTTTGTGGGCGCCCGGGGAAACCTAGTAGTGTCGTTGAAGCCATGGGATCATTAATTAAGAAGCGCCGTAAGCGCATGCGCAAGAAGAAGCACAAGAAGATGCTGAAGCGAACCCGCTTCCAGCGTCGCGCCGCCGGTAAATAGTTCGCCTACGCCTCCGCGGGCGTAGTGGTGGTCTCGTGAAACCGAAGAGTGCCCTCGGGGCCCTGGACGTCCCAGTGGCGCGGCTCGCCCGCCGCGCGGCCCTCCACCAGCCCCTCGACGAACAGCGTCGAACCCGATCCGGCCAGCTGCACGCCGGGGCCCAGCTCGCTGCGCAACCATTCGATCGTCGCCCTGAGGCGCGGCTCGACCGTGCACGCCGGCACCTCGAGGTGGTTGCGCCCCGTGGGGATCCACCCGCCCGCCCGCAGCTCGTCGTAGGCCCGGTAGCAGTCCGCGGTGTCGACCCCGAAGCCCGGTTGGATGAGGGTGAGCGGGCGGACCTCGAAGGCCAGCGCGGTGAGGCGCTCGCCCGCCCCCTCGACCAGGGCCCGCCCGCCCAGTTGGCAGAAGGGGACGTCGCCGCCCAGCGTCAGGGCCTGCTCGGCGCTGACGCCTCCGGCCCAGCGCAGGATCGCCGCGGCGTCGGCGCTCCCGCCGCCGAGCCCTCCCCCGACGGGTATCGACTTCTCGATGGTGACCCCGGCCGTCCTCTCGACGAGGCGCAGGGCCCGCGCCACGATGTTGGCACCGTCCTCGGGGACCAAGGCGGTGAAGGGGTTGAACACGCGCACGTAGTCGGCCGTCTCGTCCACCACCAGGGTGTCGGCAAGGTCGATGGTGAGCATCTCGCTGCGCAGGTCGTGCAGGCCGTCCTCGCGCAGCCCGGTGATCTCCAGGTACCACGTGAGCTTCGCGCGAGCGCGCAGCCCGATCACCTGGCCGCCGCCAGTCGCGCGAACTCCTCCAGGGTGAGCTCCTCGGGGCGGCGCGTCTCGGCGACACCGGCGCGCTCGAAGACCCCCTCGGTCACCCAGCCCGCGAGGGAGCGGCGCAGCATCTTTCGCCGCTGCCCGAACGAGGTGCGGATCACCTCGAACAGCGCCGCCTCGCTGACGAGCGTCGGATCGACCCGCACCCGCTCGCGACGCACTATCGAAACCAGGGCGGAGTCGACGTTGGGTCGGGGCAGGAACACCGACGGTCCGACCTTGCCCACGACGCGGGCCTCGGCGAAGTACTGCACGCGCAGCGACGCCGCCCCGTACGCCTCGTCCCCGGCCTGGGCCGCGAAGCGCTCGCCGACCTCCTTCTGGACCATGACGAGCATCCGGCGTATGAGGGGCTGGGTCTCGAGGATCTGCAGCACGAGGGGCGTCGCCACGTTGTAGGGCAGGTTGGCGACGACGACGGCCTCGCGCCCCCCCAGTATCTCGCCATAGTCCGCGTGGAGCGCGTCGGCGTGGTGCACGACGACCCCGTGCGGCTCGACGACCGAGCGCAGGGGACCCAGTAGGTACCGGTCAATCTCCATGGCTTGGATCTCGGCACCCGTCTCGACCAGGGCGAGGGTGAGCGAGCCGAGTCCCGCCCCGATCTCGAGCACCAGGTCCCCCGGGCCGACCTGGGCGAGGCGCGCGATGCGCCGCACCGTGTTGGGGTCGACGACGAAGTTCTGTCCGAGCGCTCGCGCCGGCTTGAGCCCGTGCGCGTCCAGCAGCGCGACGAGGTCAGTTCGGGTGTGGGTCACCAAGAGACTTTGACGTTGATCACGCCTTGGGTGAGCGGGGCGAGTTCGGCGAACTGCGTCTGGTTGAGGTCGACCGCGCGGTCGCCGTGGGCGCCCTCGCGGTCGGTCACCACGCAGTTGATCGACTTTCCGGTCACCATGTCGCGCACGACGACGTGGGTGCCCATCGGCAGGTACCAGGTGGCGCAACGCCCCGGGACGTACCTGTACCAGGTCGCCACCCCGACCCGGTAGCGCGTTGCGAGCTTCTTCACCGTGGTCGTGGTGACGGGGACGGTCGTAGTCGTAGTCGTGGTGGTCTCACCCGGGTACGTCGTGGAGGGGGGCGTGGCAATCGTGGTGGTCGTGGTGGTCGTGGCGGTCGACTTGGGTTCGGGCTTGGCCTTCACGACGGGCTTGGCCTTCACGATCTCCCTGACGACTACCTTGGGCCTGGGCTTGGGCCTGGGCTTCGGCCTGGTCAGGCTGGTGGTGACTTCGACGACCGAGTGCCAACGCACCCGCGTGCCCGCCGCCGGCGACTGGCGAACGGCGACGACCCACTTCCCACTGGCGCTCCCGGGACCCTTGGTGTCGAAGTACAGCTGCGCCCTCTTCATGGCCGAGAAGACCTGGGTCCTCGTCAGGCCCGCCAGGCTGGGCACGGCCCTCGAACCGTGGTAGGGCTGCAGCGACGTGGTCAGGTGCACCGTCGCGTGCCAGGCAACCGGCGTGCCGGGGGCCGGGGACTGGGCGGCCACGGTCGTCCAGGTTCCCTTCGCGCTTCCGGGGCCAGCAGTGTCGAAGTAGAGGGAGTCCTTTCGCATGACGGCGAAGGCCCGGGCCCGGGTGAGGCCGACGATGTGCGGCATCCGCCGCGAGGCGTGAGAAGCCGTCGCCCCCGCGGGGGGCGCAACAAGTACCAGTGAAGTCGCCAACAGGCTGACCACGGTCAAAAGCAACAACGGACTCCGACAGGCCCGCTGGATTGATGCCCTCAGATCTCCACCCTCCGCCAGGACAACGGGTCGATCGTGATCTCCCCGCCTCCCAACGCTAGGCAAGGGTGGCCCGGAAGGCAACTCGAATTTCATGTCGAGGCGAAATACCTCATCAAAGGGTATTTACCGGGACGGCAGCTGGAAGAGCCGGGCGGTATTGGCGGCGGTGGCGTCGCGCAACGTCGACACGTCTTCCCCGCGCAGATTCGCGACGAATTCGCCCACCACGCGCACCAACGCCGGCTCGTTGGTCCTGCCGCGCATCGGCACGGGGGCGAGGAAGGGGCTGTCGGTCTCCACGTGAAGGCGATCGAGCGGGACCGTCATGACCGCCTCGCGCACGGACCGGGCGTTCTTGAAGGTCACCACGCCCGAGACCGAGATGTCGCAGCCCAGCTCGAGGCAGGCCTGCGCGTCGCGGGCGGTGCCGGTGAAGCAGTGCACGACCGTTCGCGGCGGTACCCCCTCGCTGGCGAGGACGTCGAGCAGGTCGTCGAACGCGTCGCGGGCGTGGATGACCAGCGCCAGGTCGAGCTCGTGGGCCAGCGCGATCTGGGCGGCGAAGGCGCCGCGCTGGACGCTTCGCGCGGAGTGTTCGTAGAAGTAGTCCAGCCCGCACTCGCCGATGCCGACGAGGCGGGGGTGGCCCGCCCGAGCCATCTCGAGGACCGGCCCGATTTCGTGCGTGGCGTCGTGAGGATGCAGGCCGACCGTGGCGTAGATCTCGACGGGGCCGTCCAGGTCCGTGATCGCCAGCGCCTCGCCCGACGAGGCGGCGTCGGTGCCGATCACCACCACCCGATCGACGCCCGCCTCGTAGGCGCGCACCAGCGTGGCGTTGACGTCGGCCGCGTTCTCGCCGTTGGACCCGAATCGGTCCTGCAGATGGCAGTGCGCGTCCGTCCAGAGCGTCACGGCTCTGCTTTGATGCGGGGAAAGAGCGGCTCGCCCTTCAGAACGCCGTGGCCCCCGTGGTACCGGCCCCAGACGGCGCTGACGGCGAGGACCTCGTCGGTGGGACGGCCCTCCAGTCCGATGCGCCGCCAGATCTCCTCGCACACGCTGGGCATCGCCGGCGAGGCCAGGATCGCCACCAGACGTATCGCCTCCAGGGCGTCGCCCATCACCGCGTCGAGTTCGTCACCCGCATCCATCTTCCACGGCGCGCGTTGCTCGAGGTAGGCGTTGGTCGCCCCGATGAGGCGCCACGTCGCTTCGAGGGCGCTCTGGGGAGCGAAGCGGCCCCACGCGGCCTGGGACTCGGCGATCGCCGTCTCGGCCTCGGCGCGCAGCGGCGAGTCGGCCTGGGAGCCAGGTCCCACGCCCGCGCACTTGGATCCCACTACGGTCGTGACGCGGGCCACCAGGTTGCCCAGGTTGTTGGCCAGGTCGGTGTTGTAGCGCTGGACGATCCCTTCCAGGGAGAACTCGCCGTCGTTGCCCAGCGCGGTCTCTCGCAGCAGGTAGTAGCGCACGGGGTCCACGCCGTACTCGTCGGTCAGCACGACCGGCGAGATGTCGCTGAGCTTGACCGCCCCGCTGGCGGCCATGGTCTTGCCCAGCTTCTGGCCGCCGATGAGCAGCCACCCGTGCACGTGGACGTGCGACGGGGGCTCGAGCCCCGCGGCCATGCACATGGCCGGCCACCAGACGCAGTGGAAGCGGATGATCTCCTTGCCGATCAGGTGGTGCGAGGCGGGCCACCACTTGTCGACCTCGTCGTCGTCGCGACCGTAGCCGATGGCCGTGAGGTAGTTGATGAGCGCGTCGTACCAGACGTAGAAGACGTGCTGGTCGTCCCAGGGCACCGGCACGCCCCACGTGATCGAGGATCGCGTGATCGAGATGTCCTTCAGGCCGCTCTTCACGAACGAGAGTGCCTCGTTGCGCTTGGTCTCGGGCGTCACGAAGTCCGGGTTCTGCGCGTAGTGCTCGAGCAGCCGGTCCTCGAAGGCGCTGAGACGGAAGAACCAGTTCTCCTCCTCCATCTCGATGAGCGCACGCCCGTGGATCGGGCACTTGCCCTCGTCGCTGGACTCGTAGGTGAAGTAGTCCTCGCAGCTCACGCAGTAGAGCCCCTGGTAGACGTCCTTGTAGATGTAGCCGTTCTCGTAGATCGCCGTGAGGAACTTCTGGACGCTCAGGTAGTGGCGCGGCTCGGTGGTGCGGATGAAGTCGTCGTAGCTGATGGCGAGCGCATCCCAGGCCTCCACGAACCGGGCCGAGGTCTGGTCCACCCACGCCTGGGGCGAACTGCCGCTCTTCAGGGCCGCGTCGGCGACCTTCTGTCCGTGCTCGTCGGTGCCGGTGATGAACTTCGTCTCCTCGCCGAGCAGGCGGTGCCAGCGCGCCAGGGCGTCGGCGTTGACCGTGGTGTAGGCGCTGCCCACGTGCGGGGCGTCGTTCGCGTAGTAGATCGGGGTGGTGATGTAGAAGCGACCCATCGGCAAAGGCTACTGACTTAAGAGCCCTCGGCTCGCAGCGCCAGCGCGAGTTGGTAGACGCCGCGGTGCGCCACGCCGAGCGAGTCGGCGACGAACGAGACGGCGTCGCGCACGCTGGCCCCGCCGGCCAGCTGCTCGGCGAGGGCCGCGCGAACCATCTCGTCGCCGACCGCCGGCGCCTCGGGCGCGCCCTCGAGCACCACGACGATCTCGCCCAGCACCTCGCGCTGGGCAATGAGCGACGCGACCCGCTCGAGGGTGCCCCGGATGACCTCTTCGTGCAGCTTGGTGATCTCGCGGGCCACCGCGACGCGGCGCTCGGGGAAGCGTGCCGCCAGCTCGTCCAGGGTCCCGGCCAGGCGCTGGGGCGACTCGTAGAAGACGATGGTGCGTTCTTCGCGGGCCCACCTCGCGTAGAGAAGGTCGCGCTCGCCCGCCTTGCGCGGCACGAAGCCATCCATGACGAAACGGTCGGTCGCCAGCCCGCTGATGGTGAGCGCGGCGATGACCGCGGCCGGGCCGGGAGCCGTGGTCACGACCAGGCCGGCCTCGGCCACGGCGGCGACGACCCGGCTGCCCGGATCGCTTATCCCGGGGGTGCCCGCGTCACTGATCAACACCACCACCTGACCGTCGCGCACGCGCTCGACGATCTCGGCGCACAGCGAGGCCTCGTTGTGCTCGTGCAGCGCCCTAAGTCGGCGGTTCACGGCGATGCCGTGCGCGCTGAAGAGCGTGCTCGAGTGACGCGTGTCCTCGCAGTAGACCACGTCGGCGCTGGCGAGCAGTTCGAGGGCCCGTCGGGATATGTCGCCGAGGTTCCCCAGCGGCGTCGCGACCACCACGAGTTGACCGCTCGACGCGGCACTGCTGGCTGACACTTCCACGTCCGTCTCCTCGTTTGGCCCTGATGGCCTCCGACCTACTAACATTGTCACCTATGTCAAAGCGGACTGTGAAGCGCAAGCTGCGCGCAAAGAAGAAGGCCAACCACGGCAAGAAGCCGAACTGCGGTCGCGGCTGACGCCGTCTCAGTCACAGCACACCGTTCCACGCGCATCCCCGTTCTCTCAGTAGGGCGGCGAGCGGCGTGGGCGTGTCGCTGACGATGCCATCGACCCCCAGATCGAGCAGTCGGACCATCTCGTCGACCTCGTTGATCGTCCAGACGTGCACCGCGACGTCCGCGGCGTGGGCGGCCTCGACGAAGCGCTCGTCCACGATCACCACGCCCTCGTACGAGGCGGGCACCTGGAAGGCCTGCACCGGGGGCACCACCGGACCGGAGTCCTCGCGCAGCGAGAAGTAGAAGAGGGCCGCCTCGCCCGTGGCCGCCGACGTCGCCACGCCGGGCGCCACCGCGCGGAACGCCTCGATCGCCCGGTCGTGGAACGACGCCACGATCACCGAACCCTGGATCTCGAGCCGGGCCAACTCGTCGGCGAGGAGCCGCTCGTAGCCGGGAACCTCGGGAGCCGTGCGCTTGATGTCCAGGTTCAGCATCACCCCGGGAAACCGGGTGACGACCTCTTCGAGGGTCACGATTCCGAAGTCGCGGTCCTGGGGCGCCCGTCCACGGTACGGGTACTCGCTCGGGCCTCGACCGTGGGTGACCGTCTCGCCGGGGATCCACCAGTACGCGTTGTCCATCTGCGCGAGCTCGGCCAGCGTGAGGTTGGCGCTCTCGCCGCGGTGGTTGGTCGTGCGGTCGACGGTCTCGTCGTGACAGACCACGATCCGTCCATCCTTGGTGGCGTGCACGTCGAGCTCGATGGCGCTGGCCCCGTGCTCGAGGGCCCGGCCGATCGCGAACAGGGTTGAGGAGGGGCCTTCGAACGACCCGCCCTGGTGCGCTAAGGCGACCACCCGGCGCTCGCGCCAGGGGTTGCTCACGCTATCGCGTGGCCGTGGGGGAAGAGCTTCAGGTTCATGCGGTGTTCGGTGTAGAAGGCCAGCCCCGGCACGAATCCCGACAACAGCATCATCACGAGGTAGCCAATGTGCAGCCGGGCCTTCATCGCCAGGTTGAAGGACATGACCAGGTAGATCGGGTAGAGCACCATGCCGTGCCCGACGCCCACCACCGCCACGAAGACGTACATGTCCTTCCAGACCGCGAGATCGACGTAGTGCAGGATGAGCGTGCAGCACAGGATCAGCAGCGTGGTGCCCGTGACGAACGACATGAAGCGGTACCTGGCGAAGGCCCTCTCCATCAATGGCCCCAGAGCCTCTTCTTGGGCTTGGTCGAGAGTTCGGCCAGGTGGTCGTTGTAGGCGGCCAGCGTCGGATCCTCTTGCTCGGCGGCCGCGTCGCGCGCGGCGCGGGCCTCGGCGCGCATGCCCTCCTCGTACTCGCGACGGGCCTGCTCCTGGTGCGCGGTGACCTTCTCGAGGTTCAACAGGGCGTACCAAGCGAGCACCCCCAGTATTCCGATGACGGGCCACTCGATCGCGTAGAGAAAGCTCAGGGAGTTGCCCTGGATGGCGCGTCCGACCTGCCACCACGCGGCCACCGCGCTCATGGTCAGCCAGCAGAGCAGTGCGAAATGCAAAACGTAAGCACGGCCGGAAAAATACTTGGACTTCACAGCCACATCCTACCGAGCCGTCCGGCCCGCGAAAGCCGCCGTCCTAGGATGCACTGGTGCCTTCAATGATCATGCCGGACCAGCAATTTTCGTGGCGACACCTCAATCTGTGGCATCTCGGAGCGCTGCCGATCGCCCTCTTGGCGGCGGCGGGACTCGTGTACGCACTCGCCGCGCGCAGCTCCGGGCGCTGGCCCCGCTCGTGCGCCGTGCAGTTCTACGGCGCCCTCGCGGTCACGTTTCTCGCGACCCAGTCCGTCATTGGCTACTACGACATGGAGTACTTCAGCGATCACATGATCCAGCACCTGTTGCTGATCATGGTGGCCGCGCCCATGTTCGCGTTCGCCAGGCCGCTCGACCTGGCCTACGAGGTCGGCTCGCCGCGACAGCGCCGGCTGCTCGACGGAGGGGTGATGAGGATCGTGACCCATCCGCTGACGGGCTTCGCCGCGTACTTCGTGTTCATCCCGCTGACCCACCTCACGGGGCTGTTCAACCTCATGATGCAGCACGAGTGGGTCCACCACCTCGAGCAGATCGGGTTCCTCGTCGTGGGGTACCTCTTCTTTCGCGCCGCGTTCGGTCTCGAGCGCGGCTTCACCATCCACCCGGGCCTTCGCCTGGTCTACGTGATGGCGGCCGTGCCGGTCGACACCTTCACGGGCCTCGCGCTGGTGATGTCCTCGCACGACCCCTTCCCCGCGTACGCGGCGTCGTCCCCGATGGGCTCGACCAAGGCCTCGATCCTCAACAACATCCACCTGGGCGGCGCCGTGATGTGGATTGGCGGCGACGCGCTCATGCTGCTCGCCTGCATTCCCATCGCGGTGGCGTGGGTGAAGTGGGAGATGATTCGAACCAGGGAGCTCGACGCCGTCCTCGACGCCCAGGGCCTCTAGCTCACAGCAGGCCCGCCTCGATCGCCAGCTCCTCGAGGTCGCTCTCGGGTCGCGCGCCCAGGTGCGCGATGATCTCTCCCGCGCAGAGCGAACCCAGTTCGGCCGCCTCGACGGGATCGGCACCGAGCGCGAGACCGTAGAGGAAACCCGACGCGAACATGTCGCCCGCGCCGTTCTGATCGACGACGTGCTCGACCTCGCAGGCCGGCACGCTCACCACGCCCGACACGGTGGCGACGTCGGCGCCCCACGGGCCGCGCGTCACCACGGCCAGGATGCCGAGCTCTTGGAGCGCGCCGAAGGCCTGCTCCAGCCGCTGCACCTGGAAGAGCGAGAGGATCTCCGCCTCATTGGCGAGCAGCACGTCCACGTCGTGGGTGACCAGCTCGAGGAAGTCCCGGCGGTGGCGGTCCACGCAGAACATGTCCGACAGCGAGAGCGCCACCATCGAGTCGTGCTCGTGGGCGAAGTTGACGACCTTGCGAATGGCCTCCTTGGCCGGCGCGAGGTCGAAGAGGTAGCCCTCGACGTAGGTGATCTCCGAGCGCGCGATCAGGGTCTCGTGGATGTCGTCGACCCTCAGCTGGTTGGACGCGCCGAGGTAGGTCGCCATGGTGCGCTGGGCGTCGTCGGTGATGAAGACGTGGCAGCGTCCGGTGACGCCCTCGCCGTCCGCCGCGATCGCGAGGTCCAGCTCGGCCCCCAACGAGCGCAGGTCGTGGGTGAAGCGCTCGCCGAACTCGTCGTCGGCGACCTTGCCGATGTAGCCGCACGTCCCGCCCAACGCGGCAACGCCCGCGATGGAGTTCGCGACCGAGCCCCCCGACATCTCGATGGTCGGACCCATGGCGTTGTAGAAGACGGAGAGCTGGTGTTCCTCGATCAGGGTCATCGTGGACTTGACGAGTCCGAGCTGGGCGTAGACCTCCTTCGAATCCTGCGTGATGATGTCCAGCATCGCGTTGCCGATACCGGTCACGGCGAGACGATTTGGTCCTGGCTTCACGCGTAACGAAACGGGCGTCGATGAATTTGTCACTTAGCGAGCGTAGAACTTTTGGCCCTAAGGTGGCGAGTTATGAGTCCAACTTCTAACCCCTACCGCCTCGCGCGCACGGTCGTCCCCTCGGCGTACCGGATCTTCCTCACCCCCGACCTGGACCGGGCCACCTTCACCGGGCGCGTCGAGATCGACGTCGAGATCGACCAGTCGGTCGGCGAATTCGCCCTGCACGCCATCGATCTGGAGATGGGGGCGGCCACCGTCACCGCTCAGGGAACGGCCCATCGCTCGAGCGAGCCCAAGTTCGACTCGACCTACGAGACCGCCACCTTCGCCTTCGACGCCTCGCTGCCGCGCGGACCGGCCACGATCGAGATCGCCTTCACCGGCGTCCTGAACGACCTGCTGGTCGGCTTCTACCGCTCGACGTACACCGACGCCGCGGGGACCACCCACACGATCGCCACGACCCAGTTCGAGCACTCCGACGCGCGGCGCGCGTTCCCGTGCTGGGACGAGCCGTTCTTCAAGGCCACCTACCAGGTCAACCTCACCGTGCCCGCCCACCTCGCCGCCTACTCCAACTCCCTGGTCACCTCCAACACCGACCTGGGCAACGGCCAGCGCACCGTCAGCTACGCCCCGACGATGAAGATGTCCACCTACCTCGTGGCCTTCGTGGTGGGCCCCTTCGAGGAGACCGAGGCGCTCGACGTGCTCGGCACGCCGCTGCGCATCGTCTATCCGCTCAACAAGGGCCACCTGACCGAGCTCGCAATGGAATCAGGGGCCTTCGCGCTCAAGTTCTTCTCCGAGTACTTCGACATCCCCTACCCCGGCCAGAAGCTGGACATGGTCGCCATTCCCGACTTCGCCTTCGGCGCCATGGAGAACCTCGGCTGCATCACCTACCGCGAGTCGGCGCTGCTCGTCGACCCCGCGACCGCGTCGATCGCCGAGATGCAGCGCATCGCCGAGGTCGTGGCGCACGAGATCGCCCATATGTGGTTCGGCGACCTGGTCACCATGGAGTGGTGGGAGGGCATCTGGCTGAACGAGGCCTTCGCCACGTTCATGCAGGTCCTGTGCATCGACGCCTTCCGCCCGCAGTGGAAGATGTGGGTCGGCTTCGGCACCGACCGCGACGCCGCGATGCAGGTCGACGGACTGCACTCGACGCGTCCGATCGAGTACGAGGTGATCTCGCCCGACGACACGCGCGGGATGTTCGACATCCTCACCTACGAGAAGGGCGGCTCGGTGCTGCGCATGCTCGAGCAGTACCTCGGCGCCGAGGTCTTCCGCGACGGCATCCGCGCCTACCTCGTCAAGCACAGCTACGCCAACACCGTCACGACCGACCTCTGGGACGCGCTCGAGGAGGCGTCCGGCCAGCCCGTGCGCGAGCTCATGAACACCTGGATCCTCCAGGGTGGACACCCCCTGGTGAGCCTGGAGAACGGTCGAATCAGCCAGCAGCCCTTCGCCTACGGCGCGCCTCGTGGCGAAAGCGCCATCGGCTCGTCGTGGCTGGTCCCGGTGCTGACGCGCTCGCTCGACGGCGGCGGGACCAGTCGCCATCTGCTGGGCGACGAGCCGCTGGCCATCACCGAGGCGCCTCCCGTCGTGCTCAACGCGGGCGGCTCGGGCGTGTTCCGCTCGCGCTACGCCGCGGCCGAGCTCGCCGCCCTCGCCGGGCGGGTGGGCGAGCTCCAGGAACTGGAGCGAGTCACCCTCGTGGCCGACAGCTGGGCGTCGCTCTTCGCCGGCCAGGTCCCCTTCGACGCCTTCCTCTCGATCGCGAGGGGCCTCGGCGACCAGGACGAGCCCACCCCGTGGGCGACCGTGGCGACGGCGGTCGACATGGTCAACCGCGCGCTGCACGCCGACCAGCGTGACGCCTTCGCCGGTACGGTCCGTGAGCTCTTCGCGCCGCAGTTCGCCCGGCTCGGATGGGACGCGGCGCCCGGCGAGGCCGAGCTGGCCCCCCAGCTGCGCGCCATCGTGCTGGGGACGCTCGGCACCCTCGGGCGCGACGAGTCGATCCGCGCCGAGGCGCTGAAGCGCTTCGAGGCCGGCGAGATCAGCGGGGACCTCGCGAGGGCGGTGCTGCGCGTCGTCGCGGCCCAGAACCGCCCCGGCGACTACGAGACGTTCCTCGAGCGCTACCGCCGCGCCGCCAATCCCCAGGAGGAGCAACGTTACCTCTGGGGCCTCGCCGACTTCGGTGACGATCGCTGCGCCCGGGACGCGGCCCAGAGGTGCTTCGGCGAGTTCCGCAGCCAGGACAGCCCGATCGTGCTGGGCATCATGACGCGCAACGCCGTGACCGGACCGATGGTCTGGAAGTTCGTCACGGACAGATGGGACGAGGCGCTCGAGAAGTTTCCGCCGAGCACGCATTCGAGCCTCACGCTGGGCCTGCCGACGTTCATCGGCGACGAGGCCTTCGCCGACATCGTCGAGGCCTTCCACACCGAGCACTCCCTCGGCGGAGAACAGCGCACGGTCGAACAGTCGATCGAGCGCATGCGCATCGGCCTGGCCTTCGCCGCGGTCATTCGCCAGCAGTTCTAGATCGAGCCCATGAACATCGGAGCGATGGCGGGCATCTTCGCCCTGATGTTCCTGCTGGAACTGCCCGACAAGACGATGATCGCGACCGTCGTCATGAGCACCAGGGCCCGCCCCTCGTCGATCGTGATGGGCGCCTCGGCGGGCTTCGTGGTGCAGATGGCGATCGCCGTTACGGCCGGCGCCCTGCTCACGCTGTTTCCGATGCACGTCAAGGACGTCATCGTCGCCCTGCTCTTCCTCGGGGGAGCCGGGTACCTGCTCTTCGTTCCCGAGGAGAAGGTCACGGCCCAGGGCGAGATCGAGGCGCGCAGCGAGCACTTCGCGTCGAGGCCGCGCGAGATCGCCACCGCCTTCTCCGTCATCTTCCTCGCCGAGTTCGGCGACCTCACCCAGATCCAGGCGGCCAACTTCAGCGCGAAGACGCACCAGCCGCTCGAGGTCTTCGTGGCGGGGTCACTGGCCATGATCTGCGTCTCGTTCATAGGCGCCTACGGCGGCCGGATGCTCCAGCGCGTCGTTGCGCTGAGGAAGATCCGCTTCGCCGGCGGGCTCGTCTTCGCGGCGCTCGGGGTCTACACGCTGGTGAGGCTCTGAGCCGATGAGCCGACGCGACGAGCTGCTCGCCTACGCCGACACGGTGAGGGGATTCATGCCGCGCGACGAGGGCCTCAGCCTCTTCGCCCACGCCCTCGCGCACGGGGAGGCGCACCGCGACGGCACGTGGCTCGAGGTCGGCGCGTGGTGCGGCAAGTCGGCCGTCTACCTCGGAGCGGCCGCCGAGGCGACGGGCTCGGTGCTCTACTCGCTCGATCACCATCACGGCAGCGAGGAGAACCAGGCCGGGTGGGAGTACTTCGACGAGTCCCTCGTCGATCCCCTCGATGGACGGCTCAACACGCTGCCCGCGTGGCAGCGCACCATCGCCCGCGCCGGCCTCGAGGCGACGGTGGTGGGCCTGGTCGGGCACTCGCGCGTCGTGAGCGCGCACTTCGCCCAGCCGCTCGACGTCCTGTTCATCGACGGAGGACACGCCCACGACGTGGCGTGGGCCGACTACCGCGCGTGGACCCCCAAGGTCGTCGAGGGAGGGCTGCTGATGATCCACGACGTCTTCGACGACCCGGCCGACGGCGGACGGCCGCCCTACGAGATCTACGTGGCGGCCCTCGAGAGCGGCCGGTTCGTCGCCGACGCCGCGCAGGGGTCGCTTCGGGTGCTGCGACGCACGCCTAGCGAGTGACGAGCGGGCAGTTCTGCTCGCTGAGGTCGGGCGGCGCGGCGAGCACGCCGTGGCGGAACAGTCCCGAGGCGCCCGAAGAGGACGTCAGCGCGTCGGCCGCCAGGATGATCGCGGCCGCGGTGTACGACGAGGTCTCGGCGTGGGGGAACGTCTCCTTGCCGGGGTAGGCGATCCCCGTCCAGTACGCGCCGTCCTCGCGGCGATGGCGCCCGGTGCAGGCGAAAAGGTCGAGCGCCTGGCTCGTCATCCCCAGCGCGTCCAGGGAGAGCACGCACTCGGCGGTCTCGGCGGCCGTCACCCAGTCGTTGGTCGAGACGCAGCGCACGCCGAAGTCCTCCATGACGTAGCGCTGCCAGCCGTCGCGCACGCGCTTCTCCCCCGCGTCCTGGACCAGGGCGCCCGAGAAGATCGGGTAGTACCAGTCCATGGCGAACTCGTTCTTCGGAGCGAAGGCGCCCGGGTGGTGCGCCACCGCGTGCCCGAGCCGTCCGGCCGCGAGTTCCCACGCCGGGCGGGCGTGGCCGAGGCGCTCAGCCAGCGCGACGCCGCAGCGCAGCGAATGGAAGATCGACGACGAGCCGGTCAGCAGCGCGTACGGCTCCGGGCGACCGAGCGAGTCGAGCGACCAGCGGATCGTGCCGTCGGGCAGCTGCCATCGCAGCACGAACTCGATTGCCCGGTCCACGTGCGGCCACATGTCGGCGGCGAAGTCGGCATCGTTGCTCGCGAGCAGGTAGTGGTAGACGCCGGCGGCGACGTAGGCGCAGACGTTGGTGTCGAGGCGCGCGTCCTTCACCCGCCGGTCGAGGTAGTAGTTGAACCAGCTGCCGTCGCCCAGCTGGTTCGACGCCAGCCACCGGTAGGCGGCGCGCGCCTCGGCCTGGTAGCCCGTCACCGTCAGGGCCATGGCCGCCTCGACGTGGTTCCACGGGTCGCAGTGGCCGCCGATGAACCAGGGGATCTCGCCGCTGGCGCCCTGCAGTGACGCCACGTGCGCCGCCGTGCGGGCGAGCTCGTCCTCGCTGATGATGCCCGGCACGCCCGACATGTGGTTCGTGGTCGTCGTCACGCCGGCACCGGCTTCACGAGGTAGACGACGATTGACTTGCCGATCAGCGGCGAGAGCACCCGCTCGGCGAGCCGCGTGGCCCGGGGCGCCTTCATGATGTCCCACACCAGCAGCCGGTGGTAGGCCTTGACGAAGCGGTTCTCATCGTTGGTCGTGCCCACGAAGCACTTCAGCCACCAGTAGGGACTGTGCAGGCCGTGCGCGTAGTGGTGCCCGGTCACGCGCAACCCCCGCGAGCGCAGCCGCGACTCCAGCACGGAGCGTCGGTAGATGCGGATGTGGCCGCCGGGGACGTTGTGGTACTCGTCGGACAGCGCCCAGTTGACCAGCTCCGGTCCGAACCTCGGCACCGTCACCGCCATGGTGCCGCCCGCACGCAGCACCCTGGTGAGCTCGCCCATGGCCCCGAGGTCGTCGGGGATGTGCTCGAGGACTTCGGAGCAGATCACGCGGTCGAACGATCCGTCGGGGAACGGCAGGTGCAGCGCGTCGCCCTGGACCGCGGCGCTGCGCAGCGTGTCGGGCGAGAGCTCGCCCGCCTCGACCATCGCGCTGAACATCGCCGCCACCCCTTCGACCTCGTCGCGGCCGGCGTCGAGGGCCACGACACGGGCGCCACGACGCGCGGCCTCGAAGGCGTGGCGTCCGAACCCGCAGCCCAGGTCCAGGATCTTGTCGCCGCTGCGCAGCCCCAACTGGTCGTAGTCGGCGGTCAGCATCAGGCGAAGCTCACTGACGCCGGCAGGGGGCCTCCGGCGAGGATCGCGTCGTAACAGGCGGCGGTGCCGCGTGCGGTCACCTGCCAGGTGAAGCGTTCGATGACCCGCTCGCGGCCCGCGGCCCCGAGGCGGTCGCGCAGGCCCTCGTCGTCGAGGAGGCGCCGGATCGCGCCGACCAGCGCGTCGGGGTCGTTGGGCTCGACCAGCAGCCCGGTCTCTCCGCTGACGCCCACCACCTCGGGCAGGGCCCCGCCGGTGGTGGCCACGACCGGCACGGCGCAGCTCATCGCCTCGATGGCCGGCAGCGAGAAGCCCTCGTAGAGGCTGGGCACGATGGCGACCTCGGCCTCGCCGTAGAGGCGGGCCAGCTCCTCGTCGCTGACGCCCGAGATGGTGGTCACGATGTCGCCAAGCCCCAGGCGCTCCATCGCGTTGGCGACCCGGCCCTTGGCCTTGGGGTTGCCGATGATGACGAGGTCGACGTCGCGCTCGGCGCGCAGCTTGGCGATCGCCTCGAGCAGCGGCACGAGCCCCTTCATCGGGACGTCGCTGCTCGAGGTGACCATCAGGCGACCCTTCTTCTTCACCACGTCGTCGTAGGGCTTGAAGACGGTGTGGTCGACGCCCACCGGCACCACGGTCAGACGCTCGAGGGGCACGCCCATCTGGGCGTTGATGTCGACCCTGGAGTTGTGCGAGACCGTCAGCACCGCGGGCAGCTGCTTGACGACGCGCACCTGCATCCGCAGGAACCCGAACCAACGCCGCGTCGTGTAGCGCTTCCAGTGTCCCTCGGCGTGGTCGAGGGCTATCGAGCGGTCGACGGTGATGGGGTGGTGCAGCGTCTCGAGCAGGGGCCACCCGTCGCGGTGCAGCTGCAAGATGCCCGAGCCCATGCACTGGTTGTCGTGCACGACGTCGAAGTCGCCGCGGCGGCCCTTGAGCATTCTGGCGACACGCATCGAGTACGCCAGGGGCTCGCCGAAGCCGCCGCTCAGCATCACGCCGAGCTCGGCGGCGTCGGCCATCGAGGTGATCTCCGAGCGAGCGGGGATGCGGAAGGGGTCGGGGTCGCGGTAGAGGTCCAGTCCGCGCACGGCGCTGAAGCCAACCCCCTCGTCGAGCACGGGCCACGGCGGCCCGGAGAAGACCTCGACGCTGTGGCCGAGGTTCATCAGCTCACGGGTCAGGTGGCGCGTGTAGACGCCCTGGCCGCCGCACTGGGGATTGCCCCGGTAGATCAGGAACGCAACGCGGAGCTTGCCCGGCTGGGGCGCCCGGGCGTCGACGTGGGCCGGGGTGGCGATGGTCTTGGACCGGGCCCACGAAGCCTTGGTCTCGGCGATGGTCTGGCGTATTGAGCGTGGCACGAGGTCAGCTTTCGGTTTCGGCGAAGTTCTCCATTCTCGTCCAATTTTCCTGGTGGCACAAATGCCCTAGGACCGTCGCCGCCACCTTGACTACGCTGCCTTCTATGGATCTCACCTATCCCCCAGAAGCCGAATCGTTCCGCGCCGAAATCCGCGCCTGGCTCGAGGAGAACCTGCCCGCGGGCTGGTTCGAACCGGGCTTCACGATGGGCGAGTCGGAGCGCAAGCTCTTCAACCAGACGTGGAACGAGACGCTGTTCAAGGGCGGCTGGATCTGCGCCGGCTGGCCCGTCGAGTACGGCGGCAAGGGCCTCTCGCTGCTCCAGCAGGTCGTGCTGAACGAGGAGTTCGCCAAGGCCGGCGCGCCGATGCGCGCCGACTTCTTCGGCGACACCCTGGTCGGGCCCACCATCCTGCAGTGGGGCGACGAGGACCAGAAGCGCGAGTTCATCCCGGGCATCCTGCAGGGCAAGATCACCTGGTGCCAGGGATTCTCCGAGCCCGACTCGGGCTCGGACCTCGCCAGCCTGAAGACCACTGCAGTGCTCGACGGCGAGGAGTGGATCGTCAACGGCCAGAAGGTGTGGACGACCCAGGCCCAGCACTCCGACTACGTCTTCCTGCTCGTGCGCACCGACCCCGACGCCCCCCAGCACGCGGGCATCAGCTACCTGCTCGTCCCCATGCGCCAGGATGGGGTCGAGATCCGTCCCATCGTCCAGGTCGACGGCTCGGCCGAGTTCAACGAGGTCTTCTTCACCAACGCCCGCTGCCCCAAGGGCAACGTCATCGGCGGCGTCAACAACGGATGGAAGGTCGCCATGACGACGCTCGGCTTCGAGCGCGGATCGTCGTCCACCACCGGCTACCGGCGGTTCCTGAAGGAGTGGCAGGTCATCGTCGACGAAGCCAAGCGCCTCTCCAAGAACGGCGACCCGCGCACGCGCGACGCGCTCATCAAGGCGTGGTCCAGCTGCAAGATCATGGAGATCAACGGCTACCGGGCGCTGACCGACGCGCTCAATGACACCCACGACGCGGCACTGCTGGGCGCGTGCAACAAGATGTTCTGGTCCGAGGCGCACCGCGCCACCATGGAGCTCGCCCTCGACGTGCTCGGCATGGAGGCCCAGGTCCTGACGGGCAGCGGCGGCGGCGGCGTCGAGCCCGCGACGCCCGGCCGCGGACGGGGACGGGCCGACTACCCCGTCTCGGAGATCCAGGCGTCGTTCTTCTTCTCACGCTCGGAGACCATCTGGGGCGGCACGGCGGAGATCCAGCGCAACATCATCGGCGAGCGGGCCCTGGGCCTGCCTAAGGAGCCGAAGCCGCAGAAGGTCTGAGCGCCTGGAGGGCCTGGGTGCTGCGGACGTTCTGCTTCATGACGGTCACCAGCCACAGTCCCGTCATCAGCGTCAGCGCCGCGCCGACGAAGATGCCGACCCGCGGATTCGAGGCCGCGATGATCAGGCCCATGAGCGGCGCCCCGATGGGTGTCGTGCCGAGGAACGCCGTGCCGTGAAGGCTCATCACCCGCCCGCGCATCTGCTGGCTCGAGTTCAGCTGCAGCGTCGCGTTCGCGGTCGAGATGAAGGCGATGGAGAAGGCTCCGGTCGGGATGAGCGCGATCTCGGCCCAGGTGACGCTCGGCGCGAAGGCGACCAGCGTCATGAACAGCCCGAAGCCGACCGACACCAGGGCCAGGAGCTTGGGCGTCGGTCGTGAACGGTGCGCCACGAAGAGCCCGCCGAAGATGGCGCCGATCCCCATGGCGCCCATCAGCAGCCCGTACTGCGCGGCGGTCTTCTGGTGGAACGTCGTATGGGCCAGCAAGGGCAGGGTCACCGTGAAGTTGAAGGCGAACGTTCCCACGACCGCCACGGCCAGGATCACGTTTCGCAGCAACGGCGTCTTGAACACGTACTTGAGGCCCAGACGCAGCTGCCCCTTCTCGCGCACGACGGTCTTCATCGGCACGAACTCGCTGGCGCGCATCAGCACCAGCGCCAGCAGCACCGCGAGGTAGGAGACCGAGTTGGCGTAGAAGCAGACGGCGGTTCCGACGACGGCGATGAATCCGGCGGCGATGCCCGGTCCGATGACGCGTCCGGCGTTCATCAGCACGCTGTTCAGGCTGACCGCGTTCGCGATGAGATCGCGGCCCACCATCTCCTGGACGAAGGCCTGGCGGGCGGGCACGTCGAAGAGGTTCACCAAGCCCAGCAGGAAGGCCAACCCGTAGACCAGACCCACCGTGACGTGGTGCGTCGTGACCATGACGCCCAGCACGAGCGCCAGGATTCCGGCCGAGCTCTGGGTGAAGTACAGGATCCGGCGCTTCTCGTGCCGGTCGGCGACCAGGCCGCCGTAGGAGCCGAGCAGCAGAATGGGCACGTACTGCAGTGCCACGGCGAAGCCAAGGTCTACGGACGAGCCGGTGATCTGCAGCACCAGCCAGCCCTGGGCCACGGACTGCATCCAGGTGCCCGAGACCGAGATCAGTTGGCCGATGAAGTAGAGGCGGAAGTTTCGCACGCTGAGCGCGGCGAAGGTCTTGGACGAGAATCGCCGGGCCGCGCTCACGACTCTTCCAGCAGGGTCTCAAGGAACGCGACGAGCTCGGCCGCCTTGCGCCGGTCCTGCTCTCCCAGTGACACCAGCTTCTGCTCGAGGAATTCGGTCTTGCGCCGGCGGATCAGCGCGATTTCCTTGCGGCCCTGCGCGCTCAACTGCACCCTGGTGCAGCGGCGGTCGTCGGAATCGGCGACGCAGCTGATGAGCCCCGCCTCTTGCATGCTCTGCACGATCCGGGTCACCGACGGCGGCTTCATCTGCTCGGCGAGCGCCAGGTCACCCAGCGAGGGATTCTTCAGCTTCTCGACCGAGACCAGCATCGAGGCCTGGGCCGGCGAAATGCCGCCGAGCGACGAGTGGCGCAGGCGCCGGTTCAGTCTCGTGATGGCCCGGCGCAACCGGGCCGCAGTTTCGTTCGTCGTCATCATTTCCATTAGTTCACCTAACTAAATAATAGCCGCGGAATCCAGGTTCGTGTCGTCGACGTGACGAGAACATGCCGCCCACGGATCGTGCCGGCAGAGCCCGGGGCGTCCGGCGAGTCTTCGAGGCGGCCGCGCCTAGAGTTTCAAGATGACCCCCGCGAGGCGCGATCCCCGGAACCACGAAATCGAGCGAGCCACATGAACCATGAGGGCCACGTCGGCGCCATCGAGGCCGGCGGCACGAAGATGGTCTGCGCCGTCGGCGCGAGCTGGCAGGAGATTCGCGACGGCGAGAAGTTCGTGGTCCCGACCACGTCACCCGAGGAGACGATGGCCCTGGTGATGGACTGGTTCGTCGAGCGCGACGCCGAGACGCCCCTCGCGGCGATCGGCGTCGCCTCCTTCGGTCCCATCGATTTCGCGACCGACAGCATCGCGATGTCCACCCCGAAGGACGCCTGGCGCGGAGTGAGTTGGCGCCGCCACGTAAGCCGGCGGCTCCGCGACGCCGCCATCGGCCTCGACACCGACACCAACGCGGCGGGTCTCGCCGAGTGGCGCTGGGGCGCCGCCCAGGATCGCCAGGTCGCGGCGTACGTCACCGTTGGAACGGGCATTGGCGGGGCGCTCATCATCAACGGCGCGCCGGTGCACGGGCTGCTGCATCCCGAGATGGGCCATATGGTGGTGCCGCGCCAGCGCGGCGACGAATTCGCAGGGACGTGCCCGGCCCATGGGGACTGCCTCGAAGGGCTGGCCTGCGGTCTGGCCGTCACGCGGCGCTGGGGCCACTCGGGTCCCCAGTTCCCCCCCGACCACGCCGCGTGGGAGCTCGAAAGCGACTACCTGGCTCTGGCCCTGGTCAACATCATCACCATCGCCTCCCCCGAGGTCATCATCATGGGCGGCGGCATCATGGCCGTCGAGGGGCTGCTCGACAGGGTCCGCACGAAGGTCCGTGATCGCATGGCGGGCTACGTCGCCAAGGAGGAGCTCGCCAGCCGAATAGGCGAGTACATCGTCGCCCCGGGCCTCGGCAGTTCGTCCGGCGTCGTGGGGGCGTACGCGCTGGGATCACGGGCCGCCCTGGACGAGAGGAAGTGACGCCGTCGAGGGCGTCGGTGGCGGGACTGCGTTTGCGCGGGTAGTCCCGGCTACAGCTGGCGGTACCGGGGCACGTAGCCCCCAGCTCCGAGCGACATTGAGTCCTCGGCGTCGATCGAGTCGTCCACCCCGCCAATCACCTGGGTCACCCAGTCCAGCCGATCGGTCAGGATCCGCGTGACGCCGCCCTCGAGGGTCGACGATGAGATGGCGCAGCTCGAGCAGGCTCCCTGAAGCTGCACTTCCACGACGCCGCTCTCGACGTCGGCGCGCACCAGCACCAGGTCACCGCCGTCAGCCTGCACGGCGGGGCGCATGAGCTCCATGAGGGCGTTCAGCGCCTTGAGGCGAGTCTGTCGCTCCTGATCAGTGAGTTCTGGCACCCGTCCAGTTTGCCGTGAAATTCACAAAGCGTGACTTTCTGAGCCCATCCTCTACGCTGAGGCCCGTGAACGACTTCATGAGCTGGAACGTCGACGACGTCGATCTCTCGGACCTGGACTTCTGGCGCCGACCGTGGGCCGAGCGCGAGGCGGCGTTCGCCGCCCTGCGGGCCGAGCGTCCGATCGCCTTCTACGAGGAGCCGCTGCTCAAAGGCAGCGCCATCGAGCTTCCCCGAGGGGCGGGCTACCACGCCCTGACCCGCTACCGCGACGTCGCCACGGCGTCGCGACACCCCGACGTCTTCCTCTCGGGGCCGGGCGCGGTCTCCCAGTTCGACCTGACCCCCGAGTTGGTCGAGTACTTCTCGGGCATGATCTCGACCGATAGCCCCAAGCACGCGCGGCTGCGGCGCATCGTCTCCAACGCCTTCAACCCGCGCAACGTGCGCGCCGTCGAGGACTCCATCGAACGGGTCGCCAGCGAGGTCATCGAACGCGCGATGAGTTCGGGCACCGGCGATTTCGTGGTGGATATCGCGGCCCCCCTGCCCCTCGAGATCATCTGCGCCATGATGGGCGTGCCGCGCAGCGAGCACGCCACCGTGCTTCGCTGCTCCAACGTCATCCTGTCGATGGACGACACCGAGTTCGTCCCCGAGGGCACCGACCCGATCCTGGCCGTCCTCGAAGCCGGCTCCACCCTGACCAGCATCATGGAGGAGATCGGAAGGTACCGCCTCGACAACCCCATCGACGACATCACCAGCGCCCTCGTGAACGCCGAGATCGAATCCGAGAGGCTGACCCATCAGGAGCTGGCCTCGTTCTTCGTGCTGCTCGTCACCGCGGGCAACGAGACCACCCGCACCGCCATCGCCCACGGCCTGCTCGCGCTCAGCCAGCACCCGGACCAGAAGGCCCGGCTCTTGGCCGACTACGAACCGCTCGCCAAGACCGCGACCGACGAGATCGTACGCTGGGCCTCGCCGGTCATCTGGATGCGCCGCACGCTCAGCGTCGACTACACGCTGTCGGGCCAGGACTTGAAGGCGGGCGACAAGGTCCTGCTGTTCTACAGTTCGGCCAACCGCGACGAGGAGGTCTTCGAGAACCCCTTCCTCTTCGACGTCGGCCGGTCCCCCAACGAGCACTACGGCTTCGGGGCCCCGGGCCCGCACTTCTGCCTGGGGGCGCACCTCGCCCGCCGCGAGATCACCGTGATGTTCCGAGAGATCCTGCAGCGCACCCCGCGCATGGAGGTGACGGGCGAACCGTCGAGGTTGGCTTCGAGCTTCGTCAACGGGATCAAGCATCTCCCCTACAGCTTCTGAGGGGCTAGGAGGAGTTTCGCTCGGCGAGCGCCTCGTCGAAGGCGCGCAGGGCCCTGGGGCCCCAGACCGTTCCCGGGCCGCCGTTCATCAGGATCGCCACGCCGATGGCCTCGCCGACCTGTTGACGCGTGGCCCCCTGCCGGGCGGCTCCGCGGGCGTGCGCCACGATGCATCCGTCGCACTCGCGCGTGATCGCGATCACCAACGCGAGTAGCTCCTTGGTGGCGCTCGTGAGCTCGCCCTCGGTCATCGCGGCACGCGCCGTCTCCGCGTACCCCTTCATCACCTCGGGGATCAGCGCTCGAAGCTCGAGCGCTGGTTGGCGCAACTCCTCACGAATTTCATCCATGCTCTCCATACCTACCTCCTGGGCGCAGCGTAGCCAGGAAATGTACCGGCGGCGACCACTGGCGGCTGGCATGCCAGGTCCAGTTCGTAGAATCACTCGATGAGCGCGATCGATCAGCTGATCACCCACAACCAGAGCTACGTCGCACACCACGGGCACCGCGAACTGCCGACCGCCCCCCAGCTTCGCCTCGCGGTGCTGACCTGCATGGACTCGCGCCTGGACCTCTTCGGCGCGCTCGGACTCGACCTCGGCCAGGTGCACCTGATTCGCAACGCCGGCGGGCTCGCCACCGAGGACGCCATCCGCTCGCTGCTGCTGAGCCAGCGCCTCCTGGGCACCGACGCGGTCATGGTGATCCATCACACGCGCTGCGCACTCGAGACATTCGAGGAGGAGGTCCTCCTAGCCGAGGTGGAAGCGACGTTCGGTGAGCGCCCCCCGTTCCGTCTCGGTGCCTACCGCGACGTCGACGCCGACGTGCGCGAGACCGTCGAGACACTGCGCGCCAGTTCGTTCGTCGACGGCACCACGGTGCGGGGCTTCGTCTACAACGTCGACGACGGCGACCTGCGCGAGGTGCCCGTCACCTAG
>PLHD01000028.1 GCA_003138815.1 Acidimicrobiaceae bacterium
TAAATTTTAAATCTATTTGCTCAGGCGAATCTGCCTGACTGCAGCGGGAAAAACAATGGGGAAACTTGAAATGGACAACGTTAACGCACCTATGCCCGGAGATAGTAACGGGTGCATAGGACACTTGCAATAGGGACAAGGTCCCGGGGGATGGCCGTCGGCCTCCCGATCACCCGCCGGGCGGCTGCTTGGGCCGCCGAGGGCGCCAGCACCGGTCCGGTCGAGGTGGGTCGGGCACGCGGGACACCAGCCACCCAAGGTTCGCTTGTCTGTCGGCCCCCAATGGTCCTCCCCGCGCGACCCTGCTCCGGACGCCCGGGACGCCCCTCTCGGCTCATCGCCAACGCTCGCGGGCCCGGGGGATCGCTCACTTGTGATGAACACGCGATCGGGCCACCGGCCGTCGAGGGCCTATCCGACAGGAGGGGGGGCGTACCCGCACCGGACCACTCCAGATGGTCGAGTCCGGCACCGAGGCAGGAAGTGGGCGATGGCGGTGCCGTGGGCTGTGCACAGCAGAGGGTATGGTGAGAAACGCCGCGTGGACACCCAGGTCGTGCGGAGCCGGAGGCCATGAATGAGTTTCGTCGATGCCGTGAAGACTTGCCTTCGAAAGTACGCCACGTTCAACGGAACCGCGACGCGGCCTGAGTATTGGTGGTTCGTGCTCTTTAATTTCCTCGGAAGCCTCGTGTTCTCGATCATCGGCATTCTGGCCATTCGGGGCCTGTGGTCGCTGGCGCTGCTGCTGCCCGGACTCGCCGTCGCCGTTCGACGACTCCACGACAGCGGCCGTTCGGCGTGGTGGCTGCTCACGGGGTTCATCGCGCCGTGGCTCATCATCTTGCTCTGCCTGGAGACCAAGGTGGCGGGCAATCCGTACTTCACCGGCGAGTCGACCGTGAAACCCGTGGGGACGGTGACCGAAGCCGACCTGAAGGCGACCTCCTCCTACTGTGCAACGTGCGGGAAGCTTCGCCTGCCGGGTCAGGAATTCTGCGCAGGCTGCGGGACCCGATTCTCGAACGGATGATCGCCAGGACCTCGGCGCGCGATTCTGGCCGAGGCGTCGAGGTGCCGCTCAGTCGAAATGCGGATCGGCAAAGCGTTCGTCAATGAAGTCCTCGGTCGACGCGACCACGGGAACGGCCTTCGAATTCAGCGGCGGGATGAGATGGATTCCCTGTCGGCGCACGAGGAAGCGAAGTAGCAGCACGGTTGTCGTCGCGAGGACGCACGGCAGGGCCACCGCCAGTAGGACGATGGTGGCGGTGCCGTGCAGGTGCTCGATGAAGCTGAAGTTCATTCCGAAGTAGCCGGTGACGAACGAGAGCGGCAGGAAGACCGCCGCCACGATGGTCAGCCAGTTGATGACCTCGCCCTGGCGCTCCGTGCTGGTCATGCTGTAGGCCTCCATGGCGTCGCGCGTCTCGCTACGGCATTCGCTCGCCGAGTCGAACAGGGCCATGACGTGGCTGCGGTGCGATTCCAGGTACTGCTGGGTCCCGGCCTGCATTCCCGGGAGCCGGTCGATGTCGCCGAGGATGCTGACGAGGTCTCGCCGGTAGGGACCGAGGGCTCGCAGGATGGGGGTGAGGATCTGGCGAACCTCGAAGACCTGCTGGAGATAGCCGGCGATGGGCGGGCCGCCGAGGACCGCCGCCTCCAGCTCGTCCAGCCGGTAGTCGAGCCGGGCCAGGACCGATTCGAACGTGCTCGCCAGCGCGTCGAGGACCATGAAGAAGACGAGCGGCCCGTCGTCCTGGTCGCTCTCGACCATGCGCTCGTAGCGATGACGTGCGTCGCTGAGGCCGCGGCACGGATGGTCGTGGACGGTGAGCAGGAACGACCTCGTGTAGACCCCGCGGACCTGGCTCAGCCGATCGGCGTCGCGCATGGCGAAACTCGCCCAGCGCACGCCGATGTTGCTCTCGGCGAAGCTGGATCGCTGCTCCTTGTCCGCCAGGTGCTGGCGGGCCTCGGAGTTGAGGTCCATCGCCTCGCAGAACTCATCGACGCGGTGCGGGGGAACGCCGTCGAGGTCCAGCCAGAAGAAGGATCCGGATTTCAGCAGCTGCTTGACGAACTTGGCGTCGATATCCGAGTCGACGCCGGAGGACTCGACGAGTTGGGCTCGTCCGGCGTGAGGGCTCACGGGTGGCCTCGCCCGACACCCCGGTCCGCGGCCGTCATCGGCTCCTCGCCAGACTGAAGCGCATCGGGAACTCTCATCGTGAACTCCAAGCGTGTCCGAGCCTTCCGGCAGGCGGATCGACGAACTAAGCGCTGGCGACCGGTTCCGGATGTCCCACACTCGAGTCAACCATGCGGGGAGTGCCCATCGGTAGAGACGAAGGTCCCTTGCCCGTCCCGGGAACGTCCGGTGTCCGCTTCGCCTTGGCGGGGCTGGTGTGAGAATATGCCGTATGAGGATTCTCGTAATTGGTGGCACGCAGTTCATCGGACGCCACATCGTCGACGCGATGGTGGCCCAGGGCGACGAGGTGACCCTCTTTCACCGGGGCCGTACGAACCCCGAGTTGTTCGACCACTTGGAGCACCGCCTCGGCGACCGCAACGGCGACCTCTCGGCTCTCGCGCAGGGGCGATGGGACGCGACGGTCGATCCTTCGGCCTACGTGCCTCGACAGGTGCGCACGTTGGCCGGCGCCCTCGGCGACCGGGGCGGCCGCTACGTCCACATCTCCTCGGCTTCGGTGTACGGGCACCTCGACGCGTCCGGCTCGAACGAGGACGCCGCTCACGTGGTGCTCGAGGACCCCACGACCGAGGTTGTGAACGGCGAGACGTACGGAGGGCTGAAGTCGCTCTGTGAGGCGGCCACGAACGAATCGTTCGGGCCCGGTGGAGCTGGTTGGGCGGGCCAAGCGCCGAGTATCGTGCGCCCCACGTACGTGGCGGGACCTTACGACCACACGGGACGTTTCACGTGGTGGGTGGAGCGCATCGCCCGAGGCGGCCGGGTGCTCGCGCCGGGACCGAAGAGTAACCCGTTCCAGGTCATCGACGTGCGCGACGTCGCGAACTTCGTGACCCGACTCGCTCACGGGTTGAGCAACGGGGTCTTCCATCTCGTGGGTCCGAGGCCACCCTTCTCCTTCGGGGAGTTCCTCGACGCCGTGGTCGGTGAGGTCGGTCCCCAGGGCGCTGCGCTGAAGTGGATCGACGCCCAGCGGCTGCTCAACGCCGGCGTCGGCGAGGAGGACTTTCCCCTCTGGGCGGCCCTCAGCGACGATCTCTACAACCACGCGCTCGACCCGAGCCGGGCCATCGAGGCCGGACTCGTGATCCGCCCGCTCGAAGAGACCATCCGTGACGTCCACACCCACGAGCTGCTCGCACCGACTCCGGTTCGAGGTGTCGTCGGGCTGAGCCCCGAGCGGGAAGCGGAACTGCTGGGTGCGCTGGGTTGAGCCGGCGTGGCGTGGACGGTGCCCGCGGTCGCGGGCTGACGGGGGAAGTCGCTGGGAATGACGGTCTCGGTTGCGGGCTCTTCTCGACCCAGGGGGAGGCGCACCGCCAATGACCGGAGAGAAGGTCACCGTCGCCGCCGTGCAACTCACCTCGGGCTCGAACCCCCAGACGAACGTCGACGCGGCCATTGGCCTGATCGAGGAAGCCATCAGGCGCGGAGCCGAGTACGTCCAGTTGCCCGAGTACTTCAACTACCTTGGTCCTTCGAGGAGTTTCGAGGCGGCGGCCGAATCGATTCCCGGACCCACGACGTTGCGCCTCGCGCAGCTCGCACGATCCCACGGCGTCGCCGTGCACATCGGCAGCATGCTCGAGACGTCGAACGCGCCCCAGAGGTTCTTCAACACCAGCGTGGTCATCGACGGGACCGGAGAGATCGCGGCCACGTATCGAAAGGCGCATCTCTTCGACATCGATGTGCCGGGCGAGGTGGCCCACCGAGAGTCCGACTTGATCGCCCCCGGGGGCCAACTGGTCGTGACCGAGGTGGCCGGCCTGCGCCTGGGCATGTCGATCTGCTTCGACGTGCGATTTCCCGAGATGTACCGCAAGCTGGCGCTGCACGGGGCGTCGGTCTTCTCCATACCGGCCGCCTTCGCCCAGGCGACCGGACGGGTCCACTGGGACGTGCTCGTCAGGGCCCGCGCGATCGAGAACCACGCCTACGTCATCGCCGCGGCGCAGGTCGGTACGACGGCCGAGGGGATCTCCACCTACGGGCACTCGATGATCGTCGGTCCGTGGGGTGAGGTGCTGGCCGAGTCCCACGAACCGGGACAGGACGTGCTGGTGGCGACAATCGACCTCGGCGAGGTCGCCCGGCGGCGTTCGCAGATCGCGGTGCTCGACCTTCGCCGGCCCGAGCTCTACGATTCGCTCGAGCGTCCGGGCGAGTAGCGAGGCCGTCAATTGGTCGGCGGATATCGGTCTCGCGCCACTCGCGTGACGGCCCTGAGGAGCCTGAGATTACGAGCGGATCGCTCCGCGCGCAGGAGACTCTCCGTGGCATCGGGGCGAACGCGGAATCGAGGGAGATCTCGGGCACTGGCCCGCGGATCGGGTTCGGTCCGTGCTCACCCGTCGGCGTGCTGCGAGGGAACGACGACCACCGGAATCGAGGAGTGCTCCGCCAGCTGGAGGCTGGTGCTTCCGAGCAGCAGCCCGGCGTGCTCGCCTTGGCCGCGCGAGCCCACCACGATCAGGTCGGCCTCGAGGGGAGCGTCCTTCGCGCGCAGCAGGACCGAGCAAGGATCACCGTTGGCCACGTGCAGTCGAACCCGCGCGTGGTCGAACCCGCTCTCACCGGTGAGCCTGCGCACCGTCTCGCGCAGCTCGGCCGTGACCTCCTCGATCCGGGCGCGCTCGAGAAGTCCCACGGCGTGCACCAGAACCACGTCCGAGTCGACCTGACTGGCCATCTCGAAGGCCCATCGCACCGCCGCCTTCGAGTCATCTGATCCGTCGAACCCGACGGCAATCGTTCGCAAGGGTTTCATATCACTCGATCCTGGTCGGTGGGCACTTCTTCTGCTTGGCGCAGGGCGAGCACGCGCTCGGCCCGGGCACGAAACACCATCTCGGAACCTGGTCCGCCCGAGGACGGAGATTCGGGCTGGTACTCGCCGCCCAACATCGAGCTCAGGGTTGCCGCCACCGATCCCTGAAGGGCCGCCAGGTCGTACCCGCCTTCGAGGAACAGTGCCAGGCGTCCGGGCCGCGGCGCGAAGCCGAAGGCCATGCGGCCCAGCTCGGCGAAGTCGCCGCTCGTGAGCTTGAGGTCGGCCATGGGGTCGTCGCGATGGGCGTCGAATCCGGCCGAGACGAGCACCCAGGTGGGCCCGAACTTCTCGATGACCGGCGTCGCCGCTTCGTCGATCGCCTGGCGCACGACGTCACCGGTGGCGCCGGGGGGAAGGGGGATGTTGAGCGTCAGTCCCATCGCGTCGAGTCCCCCGATCTCGCGTGGCGTTCCGCTGCCGGGGAAGAGCGGCCACTGATGGGTCGAGACGTACAGGACATTCGGGTCGTTCCAGAAGATCGACTGGGTGCCGTTGCCGTGATGGACGTCCCAGTCGATGATCAGCACCCGTTCCCCCTCGCTCGTCAGCTTGGCGGCGGTCACCGCGATGTTGTTCAGCAGGCAGAATCCCATCGCCCGGTCGCGCAGCGCGTGGTGACCCGGCGGGCGGGTCACCACGAAGGCCACGCCGTCGTTGCGCTGGCGAAGCGTGTCGACCGCCGAGATCCCGGCGCCGGCGGCGAACCGGGCGATGGACCATGACTTGTAGGTCGCGTAGGTGTCCTCGTCGAGGTCGCCGCCTCCCTCGTAGCAGAACATGTCCAGCTCGTCGAGGTACCCGCCCTCGTGCACGCGGGTCAGTTCGGCCCGGGTCGCCGAGTACTCGGGGGCGACGACGAGGTCGCTGCCGAGGTGCAGGTCGGCGATGCCGGCCATGACGGCCGTGACTCGGTCCGGACGCTCGGGATGGCCCGGGTCTTGGTGTCCCGAATCATCGGTCGGGCCGTTGATGACCAGCATCAGGCCCGATCGGCTCGGACCCGGGCGCGAGCCTCGCGAGCTGCTCGTCGAGCGATGCTGGCCTCGGTGGGCTGGAGGGGGAAGCTCACGTAGAAGACGTCGTCGTCCAGGGTGGAACTGACCGGGAACCCCGAATCCTGGAAGACGCCCATCATGCCCCGGTTCTCGGCTTGGGTCTCGGCGACGAACGTATTGATGCCTCGCTGCAGCGCGGCGTCGGCCAGGTGGTCGAGCAGGAGCAATCCGATGCCGTCGCGCTGGTACTCGTCGGTCACGAGAAAGGCGGCCTCGGCCTGATCGGTGCCCGGTATGCGGTCGTAGCGGCCGACGGCGACGAGCAGATCCCCGTCCTGGAGGACGAACGCCAACCGGTCGTAGTAGTCCACCTGGGTCAGGTGCGCGACCTCCTTGGTGGAGAGTTCCGGGTGGAAGGAGAAGTACCGCTGATAGATCGCCCCCGGCGAGAGGAGGTCATGGAAGTCGACGAGCTTGCCCGCGTCGTCGGGGCGGATCGGACGCATGCGAAGGTGCTCGCCACTTTCGGTGACGACGTCGCACTCCAACTCCGACGGGTAGGCGTGCAGGGGGACACGATCGCGCGGCCCCTGTTCCGCTTCCTCGGTGCGAGCGCCGCTCGGTGGAGATTCGGTCATTCCAGTCCTCGTTCCTCGGAACCCTCTACCAGTATCCTGTCACCCATCATGATCGTCGTAAAGTCACGCTCTCACCAGTGACCAAGGTCAATCCGGGTGAACCGACAGGCCTCCTCAAACGGGCGAACGGCTGGTTGACCTCGGGGATCGCCCTCGCTTCTCGGACCAGATCGGCTTGAAGGCGACGCACGGCCTGGGCTCGTCCTCGGTGCGTCGAAATCGGGGCCGGCTGGACGACGGCCGGTGGTTCGGTGCTCGGACTTGGCCGCCCATCACCGACAAGGCGTCAAGTCGTCACTGGAACGAAGGGTCACCCTTCCACGAGAAGGAGAATGTCTCGGACTTCCCGTGGAGCTTGTAGCGCACGACCATCGAGGAGTAGAGCCTGCCGTGCTTGGTCACCTCGGGTGCGCTGAGGCGGACCTTGCTGTCGGGGAAGAAGGTGATTGACGACGCGGCGCAGTCCGGCGTGCAGAGATTCAGGCCGAAGAGCGTCACTCCCGTGGCGCTCGTCGCCGACCAGTTCGACCACTTGGTGGCGGTGAGTTCAGCGTTGCCGTCGGCGCACGAGATCACGAAGGTGGCGGGTTCGCTAACTGTCTTGCCCGTGCAGGTCAGGAGTTTCACCGTGGCAGGTGCGGACGCTGAAGCGCTCGCCAGGGCCGTGGTTGCGCTCATCGCGCTGGTCAGCAGAAGTACGGCCCCGAGGGTGGTGAAGGCGAAACGAGTGCGGAACATGATTGGAGGTCTCCTGGCGCTGTTCGGTGGTGGGGTTGGAGTGCGTTGGGGCGGAACGGGTCGTCGAGATGTGGTCGATGGCTCAAAGATTGGTGTCACCCGTCCACGACGTAGTGAACTTCGCCGCCTTGCCATCGCGCTGGTAGGTGACCTCGATTCTCGAGAAGATCGCGCCGTTCTTGGTCGCGACCGGCGCGCACAGGCGAACCGTACTACGGGGGAAGAGGGTCATCGGCGACGCGGCGCAGTTCGGAGTACAGAGGTTCAGCGCGAACGTCGTCGCTCCCGTGGCGCTCGTCGCCGACCAGCTCGACCACTTGGTCGCGGTGAGCTCGGTGTTGCCATCGGCGCACGAGATGACGAGACTGACTGGCGTTGCGACCGCCATTCGGTCGCAGGTGACGACCTTCGCGTTCGAGTTGCTCGCGACGCCGCCAGGGCCCGGACTGCCAGGGTTTGTCGAGGATCCGACGATGCTCGAGATCGCGCTTAAGGCCGCACCCCGATCGTGAGACACGCGACTCCGGCACCGAGCCACGCCAGCCTGCGCCGGCGTTCGCGTCGTTTTGCCTCTCTGAACAGGACTTCGATGGGTGGGGTCCCAGCCGCGACGGGAGCGGGGGCCGGCGGCTCGGGGCGGTTGATTGTGAACATTGAAGCCAGTATAATTAGCTTTATGAGTTCTGTCAACCAAAATGGCCGCCACATCGACGATGCGGCGCTCGACCTCGAGCGACTCGATCGGAGCGATCCGACGCTGCTGCACGAACAGGTGGCGGCGGAGATTCGCCGAGCGATTGCCGACGGCGAGGCTGGCCCCGGAGAGCGCATCCCGCAGGCCAAGGACCTCGCGGCCGAGTTGGGTGTGAATACGAACACCGTCCTGCGCGCGTTGCGCGTCCTGCGCGACGAGGGACTAATAGAGATGGGGCGGGGCCGGTCGATTCGGGTGACGGGCACTCCGGAGCGGGGGGTAGTGGTCGCCAAGATGAAGGAGCTGGTCGACATCGCTCGCCAGCAGGGCTACCGTCGTGATGAGCTCGTCGCCATGCTCGAGAGCATGGCTCTGCCCGAACGACTGGGCCCGACCATGGTGAGTCGCCAGTAAGGGACCGAGAAGGTCCAGGGATCGCTTTGAACAGCTGGGCAGACCGCACTCCTGAACCTGTATGGTTTGCGCAAGATCGCGGACTCCGCTCTCCGCGTGGCCCCAGCGTGGCGCAATGTGATCTCCGCTGACTGAAGAGCGGCGTCGAGCGCCGGAGATGGCCCTCGACTCGAGGACCCGAGAAAGTCGCGGCCTCCCGTACTGGGACGACTGGACGGCCCTGGCGCCGGGCGTTCGGCCGGAATTCCAGTCGCTGGCGCTACGGCCTTTCGTGTGGTCGGCCCCCAGAGGTCCTCGCTGTTCGTGCTTAAACTCTAAAAGTAGTAGCTGCATCGAATCTAGGAGAGAGTCATGTCAACACCATCGACGAAGGCGGCCGCGTTACGTCCCGAGGATTACCTGAATATCGACGGCAGGCTTTCGGACGAGGAGATCGCCATCCGCGACGTCGTGCGATCGTTCGTGCGGGACCGCGTCGAGCCGAACGTCGCCGAGTGGTTCGAGGAGGGACGCAGCCCGGTTGATCTGATGAAGGAGCTCGGAGCCATTGGCGTGCTCGGGATGCACCTCGAGGGCTACGGCTGCGCGGGAACCAGCGCGACGGCCTACGGGCTGGCCTGCATGGAGCTCGAAGCCGGCGACAGCGGCATACGCAGCCTCGTATCGGTGCAGGGATCACTGGCAATGTTCGCCATCCACCGTTGGGGTTCCGAGGAGCAGCGTGAGCGGTGGCTTCCGCCGATGGCGGCCGGCGAGGCGATCGGTTGCTTCGGGCTGACCGAGCCGGACGCCGGTTCGGACCCGGGCGCCATGCGAACGAGGGCGCGCAGGGACGGGACGGACTGGATTCTCAACGGCCAGAAGATGTGGATCACCAACGGCTCGGTCGCCGACGCGGCCGTGGTGTGGGCCCAGACCGATGACGGTATCCGCGGATTCATTGTGCCCAAGGGAACCCCCGGATTCAGCGCGCAGGACATCAAGAAGAAGCTCTCGTTGCGCGCTTCAGTCACTTCGGAACTGCTCCTCACCGACGTTCGCCTCCCCGCGGACGCGATGCTGCCCGAAGCCAAGGGGCTGCGCGGTCCGTTGTCGTGCCTCGACGAAGCGCGTTACGGGATCGTGTGGGGCGCCGTCGGCGCGGCGCGTACCTGCTTCTTGTCCGCGCTCAGCTATGCGGGGGATCGCCAGGTGTTCGGCAAGCCCGTCGCCTCGTATCAGATTCAGCAGCAGAAGTTGGCCATGATGTCGCTCGCGGTGAACCGCTCCTACCTGCTGGCCCTGCACCTCGGTCGGATGAAGGACGACGGCACGCTGCGGCCCGAGCACGTGAGCATGGGCAAGCTGGGCAACGTGAACGATGCCCTCGACGTGGCCCGGTCGGCCCGCCAAGTCCTGGGCGCGAACGGCATCTCGCTCGAGTACCCGGTGATCCGCCACATGGCGAACCTGGAGTCGGTCGTGACCTACGAAGGAACTGCGGACGTGCACGCGCTGGTGGTCGGCGGAGCCCTTACTGGCATTTCGGCGTTCCGCTAGTCGACCGTGCCTGGCGTCAGTGGTCGCCACCCGCGCCCCAGCCATGGCGTCCGAGCTCGTGCAACCTAGTACGTGCTTGGTCCCTAGCCGCCGGCGGCTTGCCAACCACAGCTCACCCGGGTCACTACGACCGCGACCTCGCCGGCAGCGGACTGAACCGCTGGACGATGCATGGTCGGACTACTCGACGACGCTGACGTCTCACGCATTGTGGCGCGGCGATTGTCGCGGTCGCGCTTCGGTGGCGCCGCCCACTGCGACGCCCCTCACCCAGACCTGATCGTCCGCAGTGGTTGGCCCGCCGAGGAAGAGGTCGCAACTCGCTCGCGAATACGGGTGCCCCTGCGTGGGCAAACATATGGAAGTAGGTGATTTGCATTCGATGATGACTTTCTGGCATCGTGGCATACGGCACTGACTTTTGCGCCCGAACTGTTCGGAGGACGAATGCGTAGGTTAGAGAATTTTGTGGGGGGCGAATACGTCGCACCCAAGAGCGGGAAGTACGTCGAACTCATCAATCCCTCGACGGGCCAGCCGTTCGCCGAGATGCCCGTGTCGAACGAAGCCGACGTGGACGATGCGGTGAGCGTGGCCGCCCTTGCCTTCGCGTCCTGGAAGCGCACCACGCCTTCGCAGCGCAGTCTCGCGCTGCTGCGTATCGCCGATGCGATAGAGCGTCGCGCCGATGAGCTGGTCGCGATCGAAGCGGAGAACTGCGGGAAGATCATCTCGCTGACCCTCAGCGAAGAGATCCCTCCGATGCTCGACCAGATTCGCTTCTTCGCCGGCGCGGCCCGGCTTCTCGAGGGTCGCGGCGCCACCGAGTACATGGAAGGCTTCACGAGCTACGTCCGGCGCGAGCCCATCGGGGTCTGCGCTGCAGTGACGCCCTGGAACTACCCGATGATGATGGCCGTGTGGAAGTGGGCTCCGGCGTTGGCCGCGGGCAACACGATGGTCCTCAAGCCATCGGACACGACCCCGGCCTCGGTGCTGTTCATGGCCGAGTTGATGTCGGAGGCGCTGCCCGCCGGCGTGTTCAACGTCGTATGCGGCGATCGCGACACGGGTCGAATGCTGGTCGAACACCCGGTTCCCGCTATGGCGTCCATCACCGGATCGGTGCGAGCGGGCATGGAAGTCGCGTCATCGGCCTCCAAGTCGCTCAAGCGCGTGCACCTGGAGCTCGGCGGGAAGGCTCCGGTGATCATCTTCGACGACGCCGACCTCGCGTCGGCGGCCGAGAACATCGCGATCGCAGGATTCTTCAACGCCGGCCAGGACTGCACGGCCGCGACCCGGGTGATGGTGGCGTCGCACGCGTACGGCGATTTCGTCGACGCACTCACCGAGCAGGCGAAGAACACCGTGGTCGGCGCACCGGACAACGAGGACGCGCTCTTCGGCCCGGTGAACAACGCCAACCAGTTCGAGCGGGTCACGGGATTCATCGGCCGCAAGCCGGGCCACGCCAAGACCGTCGCTGGCGGCGTGCGCGTGGGCGACAGCGGCTACTTCATCGCGCCGACCGTGATCGCCGACCTCCACCAGGACGACGAAATGATCCAGAACGAGATCTTCGGACCGGTAATCACCGTGCAGAAGTTCGCCGATGAGGCTGAGGCCCTCTCGTTCGCCAACGGCGTCAGCTACGCGCTGGCCTCGTCGGTGTGGACCAAGGACCACGGACGCGCGATGCGATTCACTCGAGACCTGGACTTCGGCTGCGTATGGGTCAACGCGCACATCCCCCTGGTGGCCGAGATGCCCCACGGGGGATTCAAGCACTCGGGCTACGGCAAGGACTTGTCGGTGTACGGCTTCGAGGACTACACGCGAATCAAGCACGTGATGCACAACATCGAGGTGTGAGTTCGACAGGTTCCCAAAGTCGGGAGCCCGCTTCACCGATCGATGGGGAGCCTGACCGGGGACCAGTGTTCCTCCGGTCGGCTCCTTGGCGATCGAGCACTCTCGACCACTGCCGGGCGACATCCCCACGGTCAACACTCCGGCGTCGTGCGCGGCGAATCACCGGCCACGGAGGGGGTGGATCTCTCCACGCGTCACAGGGATCGTCACCGGAAATACTCCAAGTGTGTTGTTATGCTCCGGAAAGAGGACCGAAGTAGCGGGACGCCAGTGGAGCGCGACCGAGAGCCGAGGGATATACCGAGGAAATGAGGAGTTGCTGATGCTGCTATTTGCGAACAAGTCCATTGTGACCGAGCCGCTGGACGTCGGAGAGGGGAAGTTCAATCTGGTCGACCTGGTGTCCCAGGCGCAGCACGCGCCGGTCTCGGCGGGTGTGGCCGAGATCTGGCCGGGCGCTCCGGTCGACTTCGAGTACGACGACGACTGCGCCGTCTGCTACATGATCGAGGGCGAGATCACGCTCACCGAAGGAGGCGAGAAGCATAGTTTCCTGCCGGGAGATGTTGTCTACATTCCGCAGGAGAAGGGCCTGGTCGTGCTGTGGGAGACCGATTCGTACGGCAAGTTCGTCTACGTCACCTATCCCCACTGGCGTTAACCGTCGACCGGGCGGCCGCGTTCTGGGGCGGCGACGCCTTCGGGGTTCGTGCCGTGACGCCCGGGCTTGAGGCTCGAGATTCAGGTGTACGTCGGAATCCAATGGCCGTGGGCTTTCGTTAATCGAGGCAACGTCGACGTCGATAGGTCGACCTACACTCGTGGCGGGAGGTCCAAGTGACGGTCGCACCCGACATCGTTGAGTTCCTGCGGCGGTACCCGCCGTTCAACGAACTTGACCCGATGGCGGTGGAGCACCTGGGAAGCGCCGTGGAGATCGAGTTCCACCCCGCCGGCGAGATCATCTTCTCCCAGGGCGGCCAGCCGATGGAGTTTCTGAGGGTGATCCGCGCCGGCGCAGTGGAGGTCCTCAACGACGGTCAGGTGCTCGACCTCATGGGACCAGGCGAGATGTTCGGCCACGCGTCGATGCTCTCGGGCCTGCCGACCGGGTTCGAGGCGCGGGCGGTCGAGGACACCCTGACGTACCGGATTCCCTCGGGCGTCGCCTCCCAGGTGCTCGCGGAGCCTCGAGGGCTGCGTTACCTGGCGCGGCTCCTCCTCGAGGACCGCCACCACCTTCGCTCGGGGCCACGACCCGAGATCGTGAGGGACCAGCTGCGTCAGCCGGTTCGTGGCGCCGTGCGCAGTTCGCCGGTCATCTGCGAGCCCGGCACGACCCTTCGCGAGGCGGCCCAGCGCATGACCGCCGCTGGCGCCACCGCCCTAATCGTTGATCTGGGAGGCTCACTCGGAATCGTGACTGATGCCGACCTGCGCTCTCGGGTGGTCGCCGGCGGCTTATCGAGCGACTCTCCCGTGTCCGACGTCATGACGGCGCCGGCGTTCACCGTTCCCGGCGAACGGCCTGGCAGCGAAGTGCTCCTCGACATGCTCGACCGGGGCGTCAGGCATTTCCCCGTCACCTCTCCCACCGGCCGAGTCATCGGAATCGTCGAAGACCACGATCTCGTGGCGGTCGAGAACAGGTCGTCGTTCTCTATGCGACGCGCCGTGACTCGTGCCGGCACGATCGAAGAGCTGATCCAGGCGTCGACGATGTTGAGGCCGGCGGTGATCTCGATGACCCGCGGCGGGATGGCCGCCCTCGACGTCATGTCGGTCTTCTCGGTAGTGGCCGATGCGCTGACGCGACGGGCGCTGGACCTTGCCGTCGCTCAGGCCGGAGAAGCACCGGCTCAGTTCTCCTGGTTGGCGCTCGGCAGCCAGGCCCGTCGAGAGGCCCTGCCGAGTTCGGACCTCGACAGCGCGATCGCCTGGATCGACGAGGCCGATGGCGACGAGCAGATGATCCGCCAGTACCTGGGATTGGTCGCGACTGCGGCGACCGACATCCTCGTGCGCTGCGGGTTCCGTCCCGATGAGCACAGGGTAAGCGCGTCGGACCCGCTCTTCGTCCGATCGCTTTCGTCGTGGCGCCAAGAGTTCCGGTCGTTCTTCGACGACCCCACTCAGGACAAGGCGCTGGTGATCGTGTCGGTGCTGGTCGACAGCCGCCCCGTCTGGGGAGTCGAGAGCGGACCGGCGATCGCCGACATGTTCCAGCTGGCGCCGTCACGCCCCAGGCTGCTGCGCCTTCTCGCCAGGTTCGCCCTGTCGCACAAGCCGCCGGTCGGCTTCATGGGCGGGCTCGTGGTCGAGTCATCGGGGGAACATCGTAACCGGTTGGACCTTAAGAGCGGCGCGATGGCCCCGATCACCGATCTCGCCCGGTGGGCGGGGATTGCCGCGGGAGTCGCCTGCGCGTCGACGACCACGCGCCTGAGCGCGGGGGTCGACTCGGGAATCCTCAAGGCCTCCGACGCGCTCACCCTGCAGGACGCCTTCGAACTGGTGTGCCAGTTGAGACTCGACCACCAGGTCGCCCAGCTCGAGGCTGGCGTCGAAGTGGACGATTTCGTTGATCCCGACGAACTGAGCCCGCTGATCCGCAGCTACCTCAAGGAGGCGTTCCACGCCGTTGCCTCGGTGCAGCGTCGCATCGGCAATGAGATTCCGTGGGCTCTGTGACGTGAAGCGGCCGGTCCTTCTCCGGTCGCCGGCGACGGAAATCGCCTTACGGTACGCCCGCACGCCGGTGGCTGCGGGCCAGACTCCCTGGCGCCTCGCCAACTTCTGCGTTGTGGATCTGGAGCTCAGCGGACTCGACGCACGCCGCGACGAGATCGTCTCGTACGCGGCGGTTCCCATCGACTTCGGCCGGGTCATCGCGGGCGACACGCTGTACGGGCTCTGCCAGCCGACTCGACCGTTGGCTGAGAGGTCCGTGCTGGTGCACGGAATCCGCACGGTTGACGTGGCCGACGCGCTCCCGCTCGACGAGGCGATCCAGCCGCTCATCGCCGCCATGGCCGGACGTGTCGTCGTCGCGCACGTCGCCTGGGTCGAACGTTCCTTCTTGAGTCGGGCGTTTCGACGTCAGGGAATACGCCTGCGCGAGCCGGTGCTGGACACGAACTCGCTTGGCCGATTGCTGGCGTTCGAACGCGAGACGTTGCCCCCGCCGCGCTCGCTCACGGAGCTTGCCCAGAGCTTGAATCTCCCGGTGCATCGCCAGCACAATGCGCTCGGCGACGCGTTGACGACTGCCCAGGTGTTCATCGCGCTCGCCACGCACCTCGACAAGTTCTCGCTCGAGACGGTGCGCTCGTTGGCGCGCGCCGACGAGCGCGCGCGGCTGTACAAGGTGTGACGCCACGCGTTGATGTCGAACGGGAGAGCGGGGAGCGGGAGTGGCTTGTCCGGTAGGATCACGCCCCGTGATGGCCCTAACATCTGATGATTTCGCAGTGAACGGAGTGATCTTGCCCCTCGTGACGACGGCCCGAGCCGACGAGGTCGAACGGCGAATCCGGCTCGCGATTTCGATCGGCCTGATCCCCAACGGTCAGCAACTCCCGGCTGAAACGGTCCTCGCTTCGAGGCTAGGCGTGCCCCTCACGACGCTGCGCGACGCTCTCGCCAGACTGCGCGAGCAGGGTCTCGTGGAGAACAGGCGAGGGCGCACCGGTGGGGCTTTCGTCACGCGGCCCGCGAGTCCGGCAGGCTTGCCGGCTGGAGTGCCGGACGACATGAGCAAGTGAGATCTCGATCGACCACCTCGTGGCCCGCGAAGCGAGGTGGTCGGTCCAGGTCGATTCGCCGGTCTCAAAGAATCTCTTGAGGAATGCGGAGTGCCGTGCCCGGGACGCTCGCTCACATTGCTCCAATCGACGCTGATTCTCGATGCGAACCTGCCTGACCCGCCGACTCGCGATTCAATTGACGCCAGCAATAGTCTGATTGGCGTGAACTGGACGTTTGCCGCTGGGACCCGACACGCCGAGCACGTGTCTGTCCACGGCTTCGTCGCGTAAGACGCTCGGGATCGTCAACAGAGCCCGATCGGCGGACTCGAGGTCGTCGCTCTCACGAAGGCGCAGGTGAGCCTTGGCCTGCGAGTGATCATGGGAGCACCCAGTCCCGGCAGCAGGACGACCGGCGCCGATGGTCAGTAGAGAATAGTGGCAGTGGCTCGCAAGTCCAGGGAGGAATCTAAGTGGAGCCTCGAAGTTTCGAAGATGAGGTGCGCAGGGTTCTCGAGAGACTCGTTCCTGGAATGGTGATGACCTACGGCGAGGTCGCCCTCGAAGCAGGCCGTCCCGGTGCAGCGCGAGCGGTGGGTAACTTCTTGGCCCGCTGCGACGAACTGCCGTGGTGGCGCGTGGTGACCGCGACGGGCCGCCTGGTGCCGGGAAACGAACGCGAGCATGCGAGCCGTCTTCGAGCCGAAGGCGTGCGCGTCGCGAATGGCCGCGTTGTGATGAACCTCCGGCTTCGCTGATCCATGCGGATCACTCCGCACGGCGGGGGCCGATCGTCCGCTCGACCTGGTGCCGCAGCCTCTGCCAGCTGTCCCAGTTCGCCCACGTCGACCGATCCTCCTGTTTCGCGTGGGTGCCAGGCGGGTCGTTGCGATGAAGCCCTCGGACGGTGCTGAAAGCGGAAGTAACCTCTTGACAAGTGAACAGTTACGATATATCGTTATAGTACGTAGTGATGAGAGACACACAGAGTTGGAGACCGCAATGATCAATGAAAACAGAAGCAATCAGGGGGAAGGGCGACCCGATCGCCCGATGGGCCGGCGCCGTCGCGGAGGCCCGGGACACGATCGCGGAGGTCCGGGCAGCCACTTCCGAGGTGGTTCCCTGCGCCGAGAAGGCCGGCGTCAGCGCCGCGGCGACGTGCGCGCGGCGGTACTGGTGCTCTTGGAGGAGCAGCCGCGCAACGGTTACCAACTCATCCAGGAGTTGACGGAGCGCTCGAACGACGCCTGGCGTCCGAGTCCGGGCTCGATCTACCCGGTGCTCCAGCAGTTGGAGGACGAGGGGTTGGTCGAGGTCAACGCCGCCGGAAGCGGGCGCACCTACGCGCTCACGAGTGCCGGTCGGGCACTCGTCGCCGAACAGCGCGAGCAGTTGGGAAAGCCGTGGGAGAACGCGGACGCCGGAGCTACCGGCCCTAGCCGTGAAATGATGAGCACCGCCCGCCAGGTGGCTATGGCCGCGCGCCAGGTGCTGCTTGCGGGTTCGGAGACTCAAGTCTCCAGGGCCACCAAGATCCTGGTCGAGGCGCGCCGGGCCCTCTACGGGATCCTGGCCGAAGGCGACGAGGCTTGACGGCCTGATCATCGAATCACGCCGCCCCTCTGCTGTGAACGGTCGAGGGGCGGCGTTTTCTACGTGGGCGACCGCCCCGGTTTCGGCAGCGCTGAAACAGAGGGGAGTTCCGTGCGGCGACGACTCGCCGGCGACGCCGCCTTGGGCGGTGGTGAGTCCGCTGCCCAAGGTCATCAGATTTCGCGACCGAACCGGCGACGGACGTCGTCGGTCTGGTCGACGACGAGTAGTCCAGCACGGAGCAGAGCCCCTTCCAGGATGAAAACGACCGTTGGGTCAACTTGAGGCAGGATCCAAGTTCAATTCCGACCCCAGCGCATCACGCCCGTCCACTCGGGTGCATGGGTGGCGCGCGGGAAGTTGCCAGCGTCGGGGCCTTTCCTTCCTTCAGACGATGCGAGCTGCGCGACCGGCCAGGTGCTCGCCGTCGACGGAGGGTTGAGCAGCTTGATCCGAGGTGAGACTCTCGCGCTGGCGAATACGGGGATTGGGCAACGATGCGCAGGACAGTGGCGGGATGATCCCTGTGGCGTCGCTCATCTTGTGGCTAATCACATTGGCGACGGCAGGTGCGTCTCGGCGAGCCAAGCGGCGGGCTTGTCGCCCCTTGCTCGTAGGAGCCGGTCCACGGACTCGACGTCGAGGGGCCGTGCGAAGAAGAACCCCTGTCCGGTGTTGACCTCCTCGGCGATGAGGCGTTGGCATTGGTCCTTGTTCTCTATGCCTTCGGCAATGATCTCGAGCCCGAGGGCCTTGCCGAGTTGGACCAGCGCGTGGACGAGCGCCGCGGCCTCGGTGGAGTCGGCCACCCCGGAGACGAAGCACCGATCGATCTTCAGAATGTCGATGGGGAACTGCTGCAGGTAGGCCAGTGACGAGTAACCGGTGCCGAAGTCGTCGATGGCGAGACGCACCCCGAGCTGCTTCAGCAGCGTCAGCTGAACGACGGTGTCTTTCACGTTGAGCATCAAGGTGGTCTCGGTGAGCTCCAGGATCAGCAAGGTGGGATCGAAGCCGCTGGCCGACAGGGTGCCCTTGACGTCGTCGACAAACTGACCGCGCTCGAGTTGCTTGGCCGAGATATTTACCGAGACCGAGAAGCGGTGGCCCTGAGAATGCCACGCCACGCCGCGTCGGCAGGCCTCTCGGAGTACCCACAGACCCACCGGCACGATCAAGCCGTTCGATTCGAGGGCCGGAATGAATTCGTCGGGCTGGATCACTCCTCGCTGGGGGTGGCGCCATCGCAGGAGCGCCTCGACGCCAGTGAGTGCCCCGGTGGTGAGGTCGATTGTCGGCTGGTAGAGCAGGAAGAACTGGCTTTCCTCGAGAGCGATGCGCAGATCGACCCCGAGACTTCGGTGATCGTCAACGGCCGTCTGCATCGATGGCAGAAAGACCACCGCGCACTGCTTGCCGATGCTCTTGGCCCGGTACATCGCGATGTCGGCGTCGCGCAGGAGTTGCTCGGGTTCGGCTCGCAACCCTTCGGCGATGCCGATGCTGGCGCTCACGTTCAGCGGGACGTCGTTGCCGGGAAGATTGAACGGCGTTCCAAGGACGTCGAGGACCCGCTGCGCCACTGCCTCGGCGCCGGGTGCCAGCGAGGCTCCCTCGGCCAGGATGACGAACTCATCGCCTCCGAGGCGTCCGACCGTGTCACCTTCGCGAAGCGCGCTAGCCAGGCGGATACCGACTCCGGCCAGCAATTGATCGCCGACGGTATGGCCCAAGGTGTCGTTGATGTCCTTGAAGTTGTCGAGGTCGAGGAAGAGCAGGGCCACCGGGGTATGGTCTCGTCGGGCGCGGGCCAGCATCTGGTGGATGCGGTCGAGAATCAAGGCGCGGTTGGGAAGACCGGTGAGCGAGTCATGAAGCGCCTGATGCTGGAGTTGATCGGTGCGTTCGTTCACCATCGCCAAGGCCCGCGAGCGGCTGGTGCCCAGCACGTAGATCAGCGCCCCCAGCAGCAGGCTGAGAATGAAACCGCTCAGCAACAAGGCGAGGGCATTCGCGTTGGTCAGCATGCCACCCCCGTTGATGGCGCTGTACGTCTGTACGTTCCATCCGTTGTGGAGTTCGACGGTCGCCGATTGGGCGCCCGATGGCGCCGCACCGTCCTTGAAGGTCACCCGGGAGGAGCCGGAGCGATACTGGAACGCCACCGCGGTTTCCGGATGGTTCGCCACCGCGGTGGACAGGAGCACCTCAGGAACGATCAAGGTGCCGGTCCATCCGATGAATGCGGCGCGACGGGCTTGCACCGTGCCAGGCACGACGGCGTCTGAGTAGATGGGCGTGCCAATCACCAGCTCTTCGCTCTTCCCGGATCCGTACGGAAGGTAGGCACCCTGACCTGAATCTCTGGCCTTCAAGAACTCCGGACCGAGGATCGTGTCGCAGTAGTCGAGACCGGCCGGCTCCACGGAGTGCTTGGTCCGTGACTGCGACACGCTAGCGAAGCAGTAGTACGGGCGGGCTCCCGCCGGGACGATCTGGAACCTACCGCCTGCAGCGAGAGTGCCCGCCGGGTCGGCTATCGCGCTTGCCTCGAACGCCTTGAGCCGGGACGCCGTGACGATCTCCACCTCGGCGATGCCGGTCAGTTCGGGGTACTGCTGGAAGGTGCGGTTCTCGGTCATCCACTGGCGGAAAGCGGCCTGGGTCGAATTGGGACTATGCACGAAGAAGGCACCGGCAGCCACCACGAGGTCTTGCTCGTGCTGGATAGCCAGCTTCAGCGTCGAAGCAATCTCCGCCGACGAATTGAGCAGGAGCTGATGCGAGTCTTCGGCATCGTTTCGCGCCACGACGTGCGCCCCAAGGACCGAGCCGCACGTACCGACCGCGACGAGGCACACCACGGCGCTGAGCCAGAGATGCCGTCGCGGGTTCATCAAGCCATCCCCTGTTGCAGCCGCGCTGGCGGCATTGCTCGGCAGTGACGTGGCCGCCCACTGATCAATGCTGACCTTGCGCAAAGTGCGACGTTACCGACCGGGCGAATTGGGCGCAAGCCACCACAACTGGGTGCACACATGATTGCTCCTTCCGCCTGGTGGAGGTCGATCATGAACCAACAGACTCATCGCTGCGTGCGCGACTTTGCCATCTACTCATACTTCACATTTCCACTATAAGTGTTTAGCCACCTTCTTCCATGTCGCCAACCGAGGTCCTCGAACGCACGTGACGTCGACGGATACTTCCTCTCGTTCAAGGATCTGAACCTGACTTCGTCGGTGAGCAGTTGGCGATAGGCACTCCTTGGATTGGGCGAGCACCGGGAGGGCACTCATTCGGTGAGAGGCCGATTTGATTGGGCATCGCGGACGCCGGCAACTGCTTCGGGTCGCTCGATCCTGAATGATCTGAAGCCCGGCGACGAATCGGTTCCGAATTGAGGCCTACGCGTGGTTGGCGACACCCATGGCATGGACGAGGAATCCTCTCGGATGACCTTGCTGCAGTCGTCGGGGAACTCTGACTTTCTCGAAGCGACCACGACCTGCAGTCCGCAGGGAGTTCGATCCTGGTCGTCGCAGCTCTCCTAGTGGGAGCGGCAAGGCATCGCGCCTCTAGTCGAGCGCTCGGGTCAGGTCGGCAATCAGGTCGTCGATGTCTTCGATCCCCACGCTGAGGCGGATGAGGTTGGCCGGCGGCTCCAAGGTCGACCCCGCCGTGGAGGCGTGGGTCATGACCGCGGGCAGCTCGATGAGGCTCTCAACCCCGCCCAATGACTCGGCCAAGGTGAAGATGGTGGTCGACTCGCAGACCTGGTGAGCCGCCGCGGCGCCTCCCCTCAGGGTGAAGCTGACCATGCCGCCGAAGTCGCTCATCTGCTGGACCGCCACCTCGTGCCCGGGGTGGTCGGTCAGACCCGGGTAGTAGACCCTCTCCACCGCGGCGTGGTTCGAAAGGAAAGTCGCGACCGCGCGCGCGTTCGCGCAGTGGCGGTCCATGCGGACCCCGAGGGTCTTCAGCCCTCGAAGCAGCAGGTAGCAGTCCAGCGGCCCGGGCACCGCTCCTATGGCGTACTGGTGGAACTTGAGCTTGGCCGCCAGATCATCGTTGTTGGTCGCGACGAACCCTCCGATGACGTCCGAGTGGCCGCCCACGTACTTGGTCGTCGAGTGTACGACCACGTCCGCGCCGAGGGTGAGGGGGCGTTGCAGGTAAGGGGTGGCAAAGGTGTTATCGGCGACCAGCAACGCGCCGTGCTCGTGGGCGACCTCGCCCAGCGCAGCGATGGAGACCACCCTCAGCATGGGATTGCTCGGCGTCTCAACCCAGAGGATCTTCGTGGACGCACCGAACGCCGCCCGAACCGCATCCAGGTCGCCGAGGTCCACGCACGAGACCGTCAGGCCCCAGTCCGTGAAGATTCGGGTCAGGAGCCGATACGTGCCGCCGTAGGCGTCGTCGCCGAGTATGACGTGGTCCCCGGGCGCCAGCGTGCGAAGAAGCGCGTCCTCAGCGGCCAGTCCCGACGCGAAGGCCACGCCGTGCCGGGCCTCTTCGAGACCAGCGAGGCACGCTTCGAGCGCCGCCCTCGTCGGGTTGTCGACCCGGCCGTAGTCGCTGAACCTGGGCACCCCCACGCCGTCCTGGGCGTAGGTCGAGGTCAGGTAGACCGGTGGATTCACCGCCCCGGTCGACGGATCGGGTTCGGAGCCAACGTGGACCGCCCGGGTGTTGAATCCGCTCATTGCGTGCTCCTCTGCTCCAGGAACCCCAAGAGGTCGCTGCGCGTCAGCACGCCCACCGGGTGGCCACCGTCGAGCACCAAGACGCTGGCTGAAGTACTCAGTCGCTTGGTCAGCTCGCCAACGCCGATTCCGATACCGACCATCGGCATTGGTTCATCGGCCACCTCCTTCACGGGAAGGTCGAGCACCGACGCGTCGCCCGTGGTCGCCACCAAGAGCCCCAACTCACTGAGCGATCCCGAGACCTCCTTGGCCGCCAGTGGTAGCTCGTCGGTCACCGTGACCAGCAACTGGGAGACGTCCTTGGACCGCATCAGCGAAATCGCGTCTCGCACCGAGGTCTCTTCGGTGACCAGAACCAGGTCGTCCAGGCCTTGGGCCTGGCGACTGGCCTTCGCGGCCAGGACGTCGCCCGCGTCCATGCCGTGGTGCGGGCGAAGGAACCCGTAGTCACTCATCCAGGTGTCGTTGAAGATCTTGGAGAGGTACCCACGCCCCGAATCCGGAATGAGCACGACGACCACCGCGTTCTCGGGAAGGGACCTGGCGACCTTCAGGGCGGCGGCAACGGCGGTGCCGCCCGACCCGCCGATCAGGAGTCCTTCGCGCTGGGTCACTTCTCGAGCCATCGAGAACGCATCGGCGTCGCTCACCGCGACCACCTCGTCAACGAGAGAGGGGTCGTAGTTGGCGGGCCAGAAGTCTTCGCCGACCCCCTCGGTCAGGTACGGTCGGCCGGCGCCACCCGAGTACACCGATCCGGCTGGGTCGGCCGCGATGATCTTGATCGCCGGATTCCGTTCCTTGAGGTATCGACCAACCCCCGTTATCGTGCCGCCGGTGCCGGCTCCCGCGACGAAGTGCGTGATGCGCCCCTTGGTCTGGGCGTAGATCTCCGGCCCCGTAGTCTCGTAGTGAGCCCGAGGATTGTTCGGGTTCGAGTACTGGTCGGGGCGGAAGGAGTTCGGTGTCTCCTTGGTCAGGCGCTCGGCGGTGGAGTAGTACGAGTCAGGGTGGTCGGGCGCCACCGCCGTCGGGCAGACGACCACCTCGGCGCCATAGGCCCGCAGTATGTCTATCTTCTCGGGCGCCATCTTGTCGCTCATGACGAAGATGCACTTGTAGCCGCGCTGGGCCGCCACGATCGCCAAGCCCACTCCGGTGTTGCCACTGGTCGGCTCGATGATCGTCGAGCCCGGGCCTAGGAGGCCGTCGCGTTCAGCTGCTTCGATCATGGTGAGCGCTGGTCGGTCCTTCGAGCTGCCGCCGGGATTGGTTGTCTCCAATTTGGCGATCAGGTCGCAGCGCAGACCGCCGCTCATTCTGCCCAAACGGACCATCGGGGTATTGCCAATGAGCCCCAGGGGGCTCTCTGCGACATCCATGTCGGTGAAGAACATATCTCATCGTTTCTACTAGGACTGCTCGACTAACAAATTGAATCACGCCGGGGAACACCGGTGAACTTAACAAGTTCGCTCGTCGCGTAGGAAGTCTCAAGTTGGAGCCCCCTACGGTCCGCCATTCACGGAACTCGGTAGGCGGGGACTCGGGAGGGGGCCGTTCGCTGGTTACGGTACTTGATTAAATCCATCATAATATTGGATTAAA
>PLHD01000065.1 GCA_003138815.1 Acidimicrobiaceae bacterium
AGTTTGCCGAAGGCGGCCTGACTATTCGGCCGAGCGGGTCAGGCCCGCGCGCGTTCCCCTGGTCAGGAATTTCGTGGCCATCTTGCGCGACGCCTCGTCGATCATCTCGTCACCGAACATCACCGCACCGGCGTTGTTCTCCTCGGTGGCCTCCCGGTAGGCCTCGAGGATGTCCCACGCTTTGTCGAACTGCTCCTGGGTCGGCGAATAGACCTCGTTGAGCACGAGGGCCTGGTCGGGGGTGAGCGCCCACTTGCCGTCGTAGCCGAGCATCCGCGTGCGCTGGGAGAACTCGCGCAGCGCGTCGAGCTCACGGACCTTCAGGAACGGTCCGTCGATGACCTGCAGCCCGTTGGCCCGGCCGGCCATCAGGATCCGCGAGAAGACGTAGTTGAAGTGGTCGCCCGGGTACTCGGGGATGGCGACGCCGCCGGTCAGTACCGGCATCTCGATGGACGCGGCGAAGTCGGCCGGTCCGAAGATGATCGTCTCGAGGCGCGGTGACGCGGCGCAGATCTCGTCGACGTTGATGAGTCCCCGGGCGGTCTCGATTTGGGCCTCGATGCCGACGTGGCCGACCGGGAGCCCGGCGTTCTTCTCGACCTGGGTGAGCAGCAGGTCCATGGCGACGACCTCGGCCGCGCTCTGGACCTTGGGGAGCATGATCTCGTCAAGCCGCGTTCCGGCGTTGCCCACGACCTCGATGACGTCGCCGTAGGTCCACTGGGTGTCCCAGGCGTTCACCCGCACGCACAGCACCCGCTCACCCCAGTCCTGGGTCCGGATGGCGTTGACGACCTTGGCGCGCGCCGCGACCTTCTCGTTCGGTGCCACCGAGTCCTCGAGGTCCAGGAAGGTCATGTCGGCGATCGCCGTCGGCGCCTTCGCGAGGAAACGGTCCGACGAGCCCGGTGTTGAAAGGCACGAACGGCGGGGAAGGTTGCGTGAGCGTTCTGACATAGCGGTCAGCCTATTCACGCCGCGCCGGGCCGTCGATCGGCCCGGCGACCACGGGCGACGCGCGCCCAATTAATCCGCATCTATCAGGAATTTTGAGAGAACCTCCGCTGCTGGCCCGAGCAAGGAGCGATTCCAGCCGGTAGCCTGGCTTTCGTGACTTTCGTCGAGCGCACCGCGCGCCACTCGACGCTACGGCCAGCGAGGGGACCTCAGCAGTTCCGGTGGATGTGTTCCATCTTGGCTGTCGTCACAGTGTGTTCGAGCACTGTGGCCCTATCGTCACGCCCCGCCGGCGCCTCGACCATCTCCAACGATCGAGCCAGGGCCACCGAACTCCTGAGCCAGATCAACAGCATCAACGCGCGGGTCCAGGGACTCGGACAGAAGTACGACTTGGCGAGGATCAACCTCGACAAGATCACCACCGAGATCCGCAACACCAAGTCCACGGTGAAGCAAATCGAGAGCAACGTCGCCAAGGGCGACGCCCAGCTGCGCAGCGACGCCATCTTCGCCTACGTGACCAACGGCGCGGCCGCGGCCAACAACCCCCTCTTCACCCCCAACGCCTCCAAGGTCGGCGCGACCAACGTCTACAACCAGCTCGCCGAGGGCAGCATCTCCACGACCCTGGCCGGCCTCAAGTCCTACAAGATCCAACTCACCCAGGAGCGCAGCATCCTCTGGGCCGAGGAGGCCCAGGCGCGCGCGGCCGCGAGCGTCGCCGCCAAGTCGTACAACACAGCCAAGGGACTCCAGGCCAGCCTCCAGCGCGCCCTGAGCCAGGTCAAGGGACAGATCGCCAGCTTCGTGGCCCAGGCCGAGGCGGCGGCCGCGGCCAAGGACTCGCGCACGCTCCAAACGGCCAAGCCGGTCAGGGGATTCCCCGCCCCGCCGCCGGACTCGCGGGCCAACATCGCAATTCGAGCGGCCGAGTCCTACCTCGGGGTCTGGTACGTCTGGGGCGGGGCAAGCCGGTCCGGGGTCGACTGCTCCGGGCTCGTCATGCTCGCCTACGAAGCGGCGGGCATCGCCTTCCCGCACTACTCGGGCGCCATGTACGACGACACCATGCGCGTTCCCCTCATCGACATCCAGCCCGGTGACCTCCTCTTCTACGGCTACAACGGCGACGAGCACGTGGCGATGTACGTCGGCCACGGCGACATGATCGAGGCCGAGATGACCGGGACCCGCGTGCACATCACCCCCGTTCGTCTGGGCTACGGCTTCGCGGGCCTGGGACGTCCGCGGGCCTAGGCGTGGCGAGCGTCATCACCTCGTTCCACATCGGCCCCCTGGTATTCCACATCTACGGCTTCGGTCTCGCCGTCGCCGCCTACGTCTGCTACCTCTACTCTCGCCGGCGCCTGCAGCGCAGCGGCTTCGACGTCCAGCCCTTCGCGAAGTTCGCGGTCGCCCTGATCGTGGCCGGTCTGATCGGCGCTCGACTGGCCCACATCGCCACCAACTGGAGCTACTACGCCGGACATCCCGTACGCTGGATCGAGCTCTGGCAGGGCGGACTGGCCAGCTTCGGCGGCATCGCGCTGGCCATTCCCGTCGGTGTCTTTCTGCAGCGTCACTGGTGGCCCGCCAGCTCGTTGGCCCGCTTCACCGACGCCATGGTCCCCGCGCTGATCGCCGGGTGGGCGCTCGGGCGCGTGCTCGGGCCCCAGTTCATGGTCGGCGGCGGCGGCCACCTGACCCATCAGTGGTTCGGTCTCCCCTACGCCGGTCAGGTCGGAAGGCGGGTGCCCGTGCCCCTGATCCAAGGCGCCGAGGACGGTCTGTTGTGGCTCGCGCTCCTCGCGATCCAACGCCGAGGGGCCGCGAGTCGAGCGGGAGTGATCACGGGCGCGGGAATGATCGTGTGGGGTCTGGTCCGGGCACTCGACGAACGCCTCCTGCTCGGCGAGCAGTCCCATAGTGGGTCGCTCGGCGTGCAGATCGCCGGACTCGTCCTGGCCGCCTGCGGCGCGGTGCTGCTCGCCCACCAGCTGCGCGCGCGCCAGCCGCAGGCCACCCGCGAACCCGTCTCGTGACATCTCGCCGCGCGTCGCATTGGTCACACCCGTGCATCGAGCTAAACCCCTGATTGCATGCCGTATTACATTCGCGTCTCAGCGTCACGGAGCGAAGCGGGACGAGTTACACCCCTGCAGGAGTGGCCCGATTATCCAGAAAGGGACCTTTGCCTCTAGGAAGAATCAGCGCAACTTCTTAGATTGACCCGATGGATGGACAGGACCTCGTCGGTGGTGACGCCGAGAAGCGGCATCCAATCTTCATCGAGGATTTCGTCGACATCGACCGCCCCTTCGATGCGATACGTGACGTCTTCACCGGCAACAGCGAGTGGCTGGCGCCATTGGCGAGCGCGGCCGCCCAGGACGGTGAGTCGCTTCGGATGCGTATCGGCCCCTCGTGGGCGGCGGGCCTGGTGACCCGCGAGGTCGAGGTCCTGCTCGGACCACCGCGCCCGCGCGACGACACAATCTTCAGGTCGCTGGCCTGGAAGGCGAGCGAACTGCACTCTCTCTTCCCCCTGCTCGACGGTGAGATCGAACTGGCACCGATCGGCGACGATTCGTGCCGCGTGTCCGTCGCGGTCGTGTACACGCCGCCTCTTGGCGGGCTCGGAGCCCGCATCGACCGGGCCCTGCTGCACCGGGTGGCCGCGTCGACGGTGCGTTCCTTCGTCTCGCGCCTGGCGACCAACTTCCAGACCGAGGACAGCCAGCCGACGCTCTAGCCGCGAACGGCCTTGCGACCCGCGCCGACCCGACGCTGCGGGGACCACATTCGAACCACGATGGGTGGTCGACGGCACGAACCTCGCGAGTTGCCGATCGGCCACGCTCGAATTCAAGGACCTGGCATTTCCTAGGAATCGAGCGACTCCTGATCGAGACTCGCCGTCGAGAATGACCGTTACTGCCGGGCGATTCCTCGAAAACGCGAGGTGAAGAGCGGTGAACCTCAGCCAAGCGAACCAGGAAATTCGGTGACGGATCAACGCGTTGGCGGTACTCTGAGACCGAGAAATCCGAAGGGATTGAACGGCAGCAAGGGGGCTCTCATGAGCGGCGTGCGAGTGCTGGTGGGAACAAGGAAGGGCGCATTTGTCTTGAGCTCGGATGGGCATCGCAAGGATTGGAAGGTCGACGGCCCACTCTTCGGAGGCTGGGAGGTCTACCACGTCAAGGGCTCGCCCGTTGATCCGAACCGGATCTACGCATCCCAGTCCACTGGCTGGTTCGGGCAGTTGATCCAGCGTTCCAACGACGGTGGCAGGACCTGGGAGCCCGCGGGCAACGAGTTCGCCTACGACGGCGTGCCGGGAACGCATCAGTGGTACGACGGCACTCCGCACCCGTGGGAGTTCGCCCGCGTCTGGCACCTGGAGCCGTCGCTCACCGATCCCGACACGGTGCTCGCCGGGGTCGAGGACGCGGCCCTCTTCCGTTCGAGCGACGGCGGCGAGAGCTGGAAGGAACTCCCGGGACTGCGCGAGCACGGTACGGGGCCGTCCTGGCAGCCGGGGGCGGGCGGGATGTGCCTGCACACGATCATCGTCAGCCCGAGCGATCCCCGCCGGATCTACGTCGCGATTTCGGCGGCCGGGGCGTTCCGCACCGATGACGGCGGCGAGAGCTGGCGTCCAATCAACCGAGGCCTTCACTCCGAGACCATTCCGGACCCCGACGCGCAGGTCGGCCACTGCGTCCACCGCCTCGCCATTCACCCTTCGCGTCCCGAGGTGCTCTACATGCAGAAGCACTGGGACGTCATGCGCAGCGACGACGCCGGGGACTCGTGGTTCGAGGTGAGCGGCAACCTGCCGAGCGATTTCGGCTTCGCCATCGACGTGCACGCCCACGAGCCAGAGACCATCTACGTCGTGCCGATCACGAGCGATTCGGAGCACTACCCGCCCGAGGGGAAGTTGCGGGTCTACCGGAGCCGCACCGGCGGCAACGAGTGGGAGCCGCTCACCAAGGGCCTGCCGCAAAGTAACTGCTACGTCGACGTACTGCGAGACGCCATGGCCGTCGACTCCCTCGACTCCTGCGGCGTCTACTTCGGCACGACCGGCGGTCAGGTCTACGCTTCGGCCGATTCCGGCGACAGTTGGCAGGCGATTGTCCGAGATCTTCCAGCGGTGCTATCGGTCGAAGTCCAGACGTTGGCATGATCCGAGTGGTGCTGCCGGCTCACTTGAAGACACTCGCGCACGTCGAGCGCGAGATTGAGCTCGAGGTCACCGGTCAAGTGACCCAACGCTCGGTGATCGACGCCATCGAAGCGCGCTACCCGGTCCTGCGCGGGACCATCCGGGACCCCACCACGCAGAAGCGTCGGCCGTACGTACGATTCTTCGCCTGCGAGGAGGATCTGTCCCACGAGCCGCCGGACGCCTTGCTTCCCGAACCCGTGGCCACAGGAGCCGAGCCGTACCACGTGGTCGGCGCGATCGCGGGCGGCTGAGTATCGCTTGGCCCATGCCCCCGACAAGGTCCACGACAGCAGAGATCCCTGATGGTCATTGTATCCCTTCATTCGACGGCGCCACTGGGTCGGCGCAACACCTGGCGCATTGGCATTGTCAAGCTGGACCAATCAGCGCGTTCGAGATTGCCGCCCGTCTTCATCAACGCTCTCGGACTCATACTGCTCGTGGCTTGGCGGCCTCAGGCGATACCTCCGACTACGTTCAGTCCATTATCGCGGCACCCGTAACCGAATCGAAGAACTCAAGCTTGTCGCGGAAGATCATGAACTTGAACTGGTCGCCTGTGCGCACGTGATGTCCCGGTTCAATGCGCGCTTACAGTCAAAACTGCCTCGACCAGGCACGAATAGCCGCCTGTAGCCTCCTTGCACCTCTTCGAGCGTCACACTCGAATCAACCCGCTCGGTTGCGAGTGTGGGTTCACGTCTGCCCGCCTGACCGCGCAGCGTTCTACAGCCAGGTGAGTGAAAGCCATATCGCAACGCCGGCGAGCGCAAGCAGGACGATGTTCAGCCCGATCATCTTGGCTTCGCCCCGGCTGAGGTGCAGCGAAATCGCGCCAACCTGGATCAGCACGAGCCCGATAGCCGCCGCAAGGGCGAGGCCTGGAGCGATGCCGGTCAGTGGTGGCAGGACCAGTCCCAACGCGCCGAGCACCTCCAACACACCGATGGTTCGTACGAGCCTCAGCGGCACAGTGTCGATCCAGCCCATCATCGGGCGCAGCTGATCCTTGGACCGCACGACCTTGATCGCACCCGAGTACAGGTAGAGCAACGCCAACAATGCGGCGGCGATCCAGTAGGCCAGCCCCATACAGCACACCCTATTCCTGCTCAATCTTGTTCAACCCGATTGCGAAAGGGTGCGAACCCCCAGGGAACGACACGCCAGTGGGAGGTTGTTGATTTCGGGGCCCGAACTGAACGTTCTCCTACCATGCACTGGAGACTGATCTCGTAAGCACCGAGACCTGAGCACAGCCAGAAGGCAGCTTGCGCCTGCCGTGCAACTGACTGCGTACCTTCGTCCCATTTCCTACCAAGGCGGGCGCTGAAGATCGTCACTTGGGTCGGCCGGATCCGTCATCGCCTGTGTCGTCAACCTGAGTTGAGCGAGTTCACACCACCCGATACTGCGGAAATCGAGATTGTGGACTACTGAGGGGTCGAGTCAACCTGACCATTCCTCAGCAGTTTCAGAGCCAAGTTGACTTGTAGGCGGACTTTCGCCGGGAACAGCCGGTAGGTGCGATAGAGCATGGCGACCAATCGAAAGTAGATGGGGTTGACCTTCGGAGGGTTCAGTTCCTCTTCGAGCTCGATGAGTGGTGCCATGAGTCTTTCGATCAAGCGATTACGGCTTGGAGCCTCTCCACTTTGCGCGCTTCGCATCAAGCGAAGCGAGGTGCTGACGATCTCGGATTGTGCGGCGACCAGATTTTCCTCAAGCTTCTTTCGGTCCAGTTCCAGTGGTGATGCCGTCGTGCCGTTTGTCGAACTCAAGAGAGCGCGGCGCAGTTGACGCTCGGCGTCGTCGAGGTCAGGTTCCGCCCAGTAGGCAAGTTTGTCGTAGGGGCCGAGTTCATGACTGCTTTCGCCGACCTGCGTCATGTCGTAGGCGACGGGGTAGAAACCCTCATCCATGAATTCGGAAAGGCCCCCGTAGTCGGTATAGATGACGGGAAGTCCGCAGAGAGCGGCTTCAATCGGCGTGAGACCCATGCCTTCCGAGCGATGGAGCGAGAGGAAGACTTCGCAATTGCGAAGGAGTTCGAAGTAGTCGTTGTCGGTGAGGTACTCATCAATGAGCTCCGTGCGCTCAACGGTGTCGATCAATTCGAGAAGTTCCGGAGGGGCCATGTCCCTCAGACTGGTGCTCTTGACGATCAATCTGAGGTCGGGATAGTCCGCTTGAACGCGTTGCCAAAGGTTGAGCACGCCTTCAGGATTCTTTCGACTCAGCAAGCTTTTCGCGTCAAACGTGGTCAAGAGGTAGGGAGCCGATCGAGTTGCGACGTGTTTCTTCGCAGGTGGCGTGGCGAGCGAGTCGACGAGGCTCAAGTCAAACGGAGCGAATCGATCAACTGGTATCGGAAGGACTTTCGCCATTGCGCGTGCGCTCCAATGGGACAGCGCGTGAACCCGCTCCATTGCTCCGGACGCTGCGAGATCGTACATTCGCCAGGGGATGTGCTCGAGTTCCCACGCCCAGACGGCCTCCACGTGCTGGACCGTTGGGTCGACCCGCGCCGCTGACATCACGTGATTGCTCCATTGATCGGCGTTTACGAAGCAAAGTACTGAGGCATTCGCCGTAGCCAAGGGGTTATTGCGTTGCAGGAGCTTCGAGAGGTACTCGTGGGAGTCGTTCTGGACGAAGACGCGATCGAGCGCTGGATGGATGCCGGCATTCTCGAGTGCCTGGAGCGTCCACCTCGCGACTTGGCCGAATCCAGCCGAGTAGGTGAAGTAGCCGACGAGTCGAAGGTCCACCGCTTCGCTCAAGGATTCCGCAGCGACGCCCATCACCTCCGCAGCGAGATGACCATTCCCCTCGGCACGATTCTGCAAGTGCTCCAATGCCCACGACAGCTGCGTCATTGGCGTGGCTGCGAACTCATGATGTGGAGTTCGAAAGAACGCGCTGATCGCGTTGGGAACGCCCTCGAGAGAAGGGTGGCAGGCCCAACCGGCAAGAAACGAACGGGATCTCGTGCCGAAGTTGTTGTGTTCAACTCCACAGGTCAGACACGTGGACCACTTGCTCGGGTCGCGCGGACTGTAGATCTCCTCTCGCACTTCTCGCAGAGTGAGCCCTGCACTGACATGAACGTCCGCGTCCTCGCGTAGACAACGATTCCACTCAGTTGGAATCCGCTCTTGAGGAGTAGCGCCGCCCAAGGTGAACTCGACGTCCTGATGTCGCGATCGACCCTCTTGCAACATCTCGTCGTATTGAATGGCGAAGGACCGAGGCACGGACCTTCCGAGCACTCGTCGGGTGGCGTGTATTGACAACGACGGCGTCCGGATCAGGCGAAAGCCGCTGAAGTGGAAGAAATAGAGGGGATGAGTTGATCCGTCAAACGTGACCTTCCACTCGCCTTGGTCCAGAACGACCTCGCGTTCGTGAAGATTCCAGTAGGCCACATTGCAGCCGGGTGCCAGAACGGTCTGTACTCTTGCCTTGAGCGGGGCGAGGTCGAGTATTCGTTGATCGGTGAAATACCCTGCCGTGGGGTCGACGAGGCAGTCGAACTGAAGTCGTTCACTCCACCAGTCTAAGAATGGCAGTGCCGTGAGTCGCGCCGAACAAAAGCCCAAGTTGTAGAAGCCGGCTTGGAGGATGTCGTGCGATGACGGCTTGGAGTCATCCCTCGGAATGTCGGTGAAGATGTGTGGCGTCAGTGACACGTCAGAGTGGTCATCCAAGAGAGGCGTGAAGTCCTTAAAGACTTGAATATCCGGATCGAGGTACGTGACTCGTTCCCAACCCTGGCAGAGAAATGACCGCATGAGGGCCGGCTTCACGGAAGTGGCAAACTCTAGAGTGCTGTAGAAAAGTACCGCCGACTCGACATCGAAACTTCTCCAGTCGACCTCATCGATAGATATTGCTCGATGGTCCGCTTCACTTCGCGCAGCGACAAGGTAGTCGTCGATGCTCTGTTGGAAGAACTCAATGTCGCTGCAGTCCTGCAAAACCAAGACTCGCAGGATCGCCGAGGGCATCGTGATCGCGAGTGATTGCCCCAGAATCAAGAACTGGCCGAGATAGTTAGGGGTGACGATGGCGCAGATCAGATGGGAAGCTTCGGAGTCTGGCCGCGTCATTGACCTACTTTACTGATTCTTGCGATAACGGGTTTGTGGCGGGGCGTTAGAAATCCCTTAGATGGACGAGATCTTGGCGTTTTCGAGCGCTGAAGGCTCTGCTTTGAATCAATTTTTACCAAAGTGTCACAAAACGGCGCCGACGGCTTCAAGTCGACGGGAGACGACATTGCGCCGTGATGTCCAATCGATAGCTGGCCCCAAGGTCATCTCGCCGTGAGGTTTGCTGCTCCCGACGCGAGCCGGTTGACACCTCAAGGACGCCCGGGAACACGGGATCGACTTATTCGACTACGCCAGGGTGGTACTCCAAGTGGCTCATAAGGTGGCCGGCGACTTCATGGGAAAACGCCGTGAACATCTTGGGAATCTCCACGTCGATTGGCTGGCCCCACGTTCCATAGAGCTTCGAAGTCTGGAATACTGGGACAAGGTCATCGTGCAAGACACCTTCCCATACCGCGGCCGTGACGCCAGGGCTGTGCAGCGTGATGATGTCGTCAAAGATTACGAATCCGCCCGGCTTGAGGAGCGACTTCGCCAACAGAAGGTCTGATCGAACGACCTCGTATTCATGTGACCCATCGACGTGGATCAGACGGAACGTCTGTCCAAAGTCATTCGCCGAAAGAGTTGTTGAGGATGCCTCAATGATTTCTGGTAGTTGTTCATGAAAGCGAAGGTAATTCGCTTCGAAGCTTGCCCTACTCAGGTCCGAGTACGAGTCAGTTCGAGCATGGAAGTTGTCGAGAGTTGGAGCAACGTTCTGAAAGAGGTCGCAGACCACGAGCCGTTCGTTTGGATTACGCAGATAACCAAGCAATACGGCGCTGGATCCTTGGTAGCAGCCGATCTCCAAGATGTTCCCGACTATTCGCGCTTTGCGTTGCGCAAGGTCGATCGCATTGAAGAGTTCTGCGTCACCGCGCTCAAACCAGCCTGGAATGGTCTCTCGGCCATCGCTGATATATAGCGAACGATTCATTGATACAAATCTAGTCAGTGCTTGGCAGGGTTAGGCGGTGAGTGCAAGGCGGTGTCCGTTGTCACGGGCCACCAATCTGAAGGTTCTGCGAGCACCCGTCGGCGACTGGCCTGATGATTCAGCAAACCCCAGGGCAAACACGATGCGGCTCCCAAGCTCCGCAAGGCGCTCGCGCGGGCAGACTGCCTGAGCAACGTCGTGCGCAGCTCGACGGCGGATGGGCTCGTTCATTCCCGGCGTCTCAGCGTGGTGTGAGAGTGACTGATCTAGGAAGGTGATGTGAGTGGTTGTGACCGTCCCTTCGGATCGACACCGCCCCAGAGGAGTTCTCTCGAGAGTGCTCATCCCTGCGGCGATGTTGGCAATGTTGTCTGTTTTCGTCGGAGGTACGGTGGCGGTCGCGAATGTGACTTGGCGACAGCGGGTAGTTCACCTTCGGCAAACGAGGGACCGGCGAAATGGCGAGTAGAGGTTCGATCAAAAACAGCACGTTCCTACGCCTTTGGGAACGCAGCGGTGACCGTCTCAAAGAGCCGCGACTCAGCAAACGCCTTCTCAAGAGCGCAAGTCCTTCTTCGTGGCGCTCGACCACAGTACGCACGTCACGCGATACGGAGCCGGTCCGGGATTCTCGCATCGCTGCAACTGGTAGGCACCCAGGTGTGTGCCGACCGAGGAGTTGGCGCTCCGCAGCTTGGTTAAGAAGTACGAGTTCGACCGACTCTCCAGGGGCGATAGTTCTGCCCCTAGGTGACACGACGGCCATAGGGTCGTAAACTCACGGTGAGTTAGTTTGACTTAAGGTCCGTGCGACCTATTTCGCCTCGCTCGAGGGGCAGATCGGGGACTCTAATGGGAAACCAGGCAGACGATGAAGATGTTGCACCATTAGTCAACCCTGAAAAAGGAGATGCACCAGTCGAGGTTGGCCCAGTCGAGGTTGGCGTTAAGCCAATCGCTACTTCGGAGACGATCTTATCGACGCGAACTTCGAGGGCGTGGATAAGGGCACTTCCCGTCTTGGTCGTCTTAACCGTCATCTTGGTGTTTGTGTTCCAGAATCCCAAGGACGTCAAGGTGAGTCTTTTCACCTTTTCTGGCACGCTTCCCCTTTCGGTGGCACTGCTTGGCGCGGTGATTCTGGGCGCGCTCATGGCGCTGGCGCTGGGATCGGTACGCATCTTTCAGCTTCGCAGGCAGGTCCATCGCAAGAAGGGGGGGTCAGACGGGAACTAGGCCCAGCAATGGATTGGACGTCGCTCTGCCAGTTGACGTGGTCAAGGTCAGACTCGCCGAGCGCACCAAACAATGACGGCGATGACCAAGATAGGAAAACCGCTCTGGCGTCGGAGGCCCGACGCAATAGATCTGCAACGTTGCACTGGTCGGACTTTAGGTCGGCGGAAGTAGTGAATAATCGTCGTCGTTCGGCTCCCCGAGATTCCGGGGATGATAGCCGTCAGCTCAATTATGGGAACCGCCATGAATAGTTCCCATCCGTCTGCGGGCAAGTCAACAAGCGCCCAGCCAAGTTCTCGCCAGCCCCTCTTGCCGGCAGGAATGTACAACTCGGCTTGTTCATAATTCATTCGCCGGCCATAACTCGCTGACATCAGCCCGCTTCACTTCTTAAC
>PLHD01000033.1 GCA_003138815.1 Acidimicrobiaceae bacterium
ACAACGCGCCAATGGAATCATTCTGGGGCTCAATGCAGATCGAACTGCTCAACCGACAGCGCTGGACGACCGTCGTCGAATTGTCCGTGGCGATGGCCGATTACATCGAGAACTTCTACAACCTCAGCCGTCGCCACAGTTCGCTCAGCTATTTCACACTAGAAGAATTCGAGAATCTACAATTGAGTGAAACCCAAGCCTCACTCGCATAAACGCGGTCCAAAAAATGGGGTCAACGCCACCGTGTCTACCGAACGGGGTCAAGGCCAGTCGGTCGGCGGGTTCTCGATGGCTCGTCTCGATGGTTCACCTGTGACAAGTGCTCCGACATGAGGAGCGCACGAAACGATTATCCGCGGCGAGGCTCCTCTCCGCTCCGCCGGTGAGACCCGGGGGACGGGCCCCTCGTAGCTCGGCTCGCAGCGGCGCGAGCGCGCTCCACGGATAGAATCCCGCCCGACCGGTCCTCTGGCCAGCCTCGACAGCCGGGGGAGAAGTCCAGGCGCACGGGGGCGCGTTGGTAGGGTGGGCTGGACCGTCGTAGAAGGGGGGTTATCCATAGTGAAGGTCCTCATTGCGGGAGGTGCCGGCTACATCGGCAGCACCATCGCCTCGGCGTGCCTCGACGCGGGCGTCACGCCGGTCATCGTTGACAACCTGGCGACCGGACGTCGCGAGTTCACGAGGGACCGGATCTTTTACGAGGGCGGCATCGAGAACGGTGACCTGATCGACCGGGTGTTCCAGGAGCATCCGGAGATCAACGCGGTCGTGCTGTGCGCCGCGCTGATCAATGTCCCCGAGTCAGTCTCCGATCCCGTCGGGTACTACAGGGATAACGTGTCGAATAGCCTCAGCTTGGTGTCGCACCTGATCCGCCACGGCTGCACTCGGCTGGTCTTCAGCTCGTCGGCCGCCGTCTACCGCACCGGGGACACGCTCGAGGTTGACGAGAACGCCGTCATGGACCCGCTCAGTCCCTACGCCCGGACCAAGGTGGTCTGTGAGTGGATGTTCGAGGATGTCGCCAACGCCTCGCCCCTGGGGGTGCTCTCGCTGCGCTACTTCAACCCGATCGGCGCCGACCCGGATCTGCGCACCGGGCTCCAGTTGCCACGCCCGAGCCACGCCCTCGGAAAGATGATCACCGCCATGGAAGAGGGCGTGCCTTTCGAGATCACCGGCACGGACTACCCCACGAGGGACGGCACCGGGGTGCGCGACTACATCCACGTCTGGGACCTGGCGGCGGCCCACCTGCTGGCCCTGGAGAAGTTCGACGAGATCCTCTCCTCTAACCGGCGACACGAGGTGATCAACCTGGGCACGGGACGGGGCACGACCGTGCGAGAACTGGTCGACGCGTTCAACGCCGTGGTCGACACCCCTCTCACGGTCGTTGAGGCTCCCCGTCGGCCGGGGGACAGTGCCGGCGCCTACGCCAGCCGCGCCAAGGCCGAGCGGTTGCTTGGGTGGACGGCCAGCCGGTCCGTGACCGACGGGATCCGTGATTCGCTGCGATGGGCGGCGCTCCGGAGCGACTTGCTGGGCCGGTAGCGCCCGAGCGTCCCCAGGGTCGGTGAGCGTCACCGACGGGGAGTTCCCCCGCGAAATCGCCCACTTTCTTCTCGTGACCCACGGAGTGTCACGCCGAGATTGAGGGCTCGCCAGTTCGGGCGTCCCTCTCCCTGGTCATAACCGGAGGGACGCCGCACACAGAGGCCGCAACGACGCTTCTTCGCACGTCGCGGGCGCACGTGGATCACCCCTCAATCAATTCGAACCTCCCCGATTCAGAACTAAAACGTCCGTTCAGCGACGTAGCGCCCAAATTATTAACGGCTTCGGTAGGCCCGTTCGAAAAGTGGGCCCGGTGCCAGGCGATGATCTGACCGCGCCAGCGCTTGAGAGTCCGACCAAGTGAGCGGACTTCGACGGGCCAGGAAGGATCGTTCATGTCGCGGATCGTTTGAACAGTCTCGGCGGAGAATCGAGTTCTGGCTCCTCTTCCCGACGATGTTCATGCGCGAACTACCGCTAAAAGGAGCAACCGCTCCGCGCTGAAAACGTGAAGCAGATCACCCGAAGAAGAATGGCGCTTCGGCAGTTGGCCAAGCCGTCCTTGCACTGAGCCTCGTCGGGCGCTGCGCCTACGGCAAGCCCCCTAACTCGCCACCAGGGATCGCCAAGTCGGCTCGGATTGCGAAGAGGGTCTCTACCTCGGCTTCGTCGTATCGCTCCTGCAGCTCCCCGAACTTTGGGCTCTCGGGGTCGCTATGAGGTGTCTCATGCCCCCAGCGCCACGCCGCGTCACATGCACGAGTAGCTGCTTCCATCACTACCGGGGTCGCGAAGAGGCTCAGTCGCTGCAGCTTCCGAAAGGTGGATCACTGCCAATCCCACGGCAACTCAGACTCGTCGGTGAGTCCGCAGCCATGGTCATAGGCGGCGCGAGCCATCTCTTTCAGCGACTCGTCGAAGTCTGCATAAGCCTCTCGACGGTGCTCGAAGGTGCGCATCTCGTCTTCTCGTGCCCATCGCTCCGCTTCGCGTTCGCGTTCCCGCGTCCATGCGTCGCTATCGCGTCGGTCAGCGCGACGCTGGGTGATCAAGACACCCGTCACGCCGGCGCCGAAAGTTCCAACTACGCCGACGGCAGCAATGACGATGGGCACCCAGAGTGGAGTCGTCTGCACAGGCACCGACTCTGCCACCGACTGGCGTATCGCGTCCGGGATGGCACCCCAGCTGGACTACTACGGAGCCGCTCAATGCGCGCGTCGTTCAGCCTTCTCCTTCGACCGCCTCGAAACGAGGAAGGAGTTCGATGCCTGCACTCGTGATGCTCCAGCATCCTCGAATGATGTGGAAGCTCTCTTCGTCGTGCTGGGCGGCCAGTCCGTGGCCGGCAAGAACAGCGAGCAGGCGATGTTCCTGTCCCTTGAGCTTCGGGTTGATTTTGCCGATGTCGTCGACCTCGTAGTGCCACGGGCTGATGGTTCCCGCCGGACGTGGCATTAGGTGGACGTCACGCGCTTCACCGAGGACCCGTAATGCCTCGAAGTGTGCGACGTCGAGGTCCTCGATGAGACGTAAGAAGTCCGTTTCGCTGATGGCAGCACCGGATGAGGTCGACCCGTGAGCGAGTGCCTCGGCGATGGCGCCGCGTTTCGCCGCGAGGGACCTAGACCGCGCCAGTTCCAAAGCCTTGATAAGCAACTCCTGCTGCTCGGGGGATGCATCCAGGCTGATGATTAGATCTCCGACCGGCTGGCCGCTTCGCGATGCGCCGCGCTTTAAGACATCGACGATCCACTGAAACCCGCGACAGCACAGGCTCGAGGGCGGTGAAGCCAGCGGCTCCGAGAAGCGATTCGAGCGGATGACCGGTTCCAGCTGCAGCAGCAACTCCGACTGCAGCGAGTACAGCGCTCGTCGTCGACGGGATGTTTTCGTCGTTTCCGGCTACCGGTCGAGCCTATTGCTCCCCAGACCGTCCGGGAGCCACTTGCCCCGGAAGAGTTCCTCTACAAAGCCATGTCAGAGCGAGTGCCGCTATGAGCACGACGGGAAGGGCCACGAACACGATGACCCGCGAAGTCCTGTCAGTGACACAACCTCGTCTTACGCTGTGGAGCGGTGAAACTACTCGGCTACCTCGGACTGCTCGCTGGATCCACAACGTCTCCGCATCCGACCCTGAAGGTCGAGGCGCCCGTCGCCATCTGAAATGAACCCGCTAGAGCGCGGCGTCACCTCCTCAGAGGTCGGACGATGCTTTCGGGCTACGATCGCGTCTTCAACAAAGAATCAGAAGCAATTGATCACACGAATTTGGGTCGAAAGACCCTAATAATTTCATCCCTTTACCTTGGAAGTTTGGTGGTAGTTTCGAGATACCGTGAAGATAACGTCGGTGAGGGTGGAAGGGGAAAACGGATGAGTAAGTTCGAGCCACACGAGGTAGATCCAAGGCAGTATGAGGTGTCAAGGCGTCGCTTCCTGCGCAACGCTGGCGTGATGGCGGTATCGGTTCCGTTGGTCGGCGGAATGATGGAAGTGTTGACCGAGCGTGGAGCAGCGGCTGCGACGTTCCACGACGAGTCCCACCCATTGCTCGCAAAACACCCCTCGTACAAGTTCACGTTCGTGAACCACGTCACCACCAACAGCTTTTTCACCCCGACCCAGTACGGGATGGCCGACGCAGCGAACCTCCTCGGCATCCCTACGCCGCTGTGGACGGGCTCGGCGGTCTCGAGTGTGTCCCAGATGGTGACGGCGTTCGACCAGGCAATCGCCGCCAGGGTGAACGGCATCGCTTCGACCTTGATCGACCCGGTCGCCTTCAACGCGCCAACGGACCACGCCCTCTCCAAGGGCATCCCGGTGATCTCCTACAACGCCGACGAGTTAAAGAACAACCGACTGGCTTACATCGGCCAGAACAACCTGACCGCCGGCGCGGCGGCAGCCGCGCGCATCGCTAAGGCGGTGCCGAAGGGTAGCCTGGTCGGCATGGTAATCGCGACACCGGGTTCGGGCAACATCCAGCCCCGGATCGACGGCGCCCTGCCGATCCTCAAAGCGGCCGGTCTGCACACCGAGGTCGTGGCCGGCGGCGCCCTCGAGCCCGGCGAGATCACCGCCGTCGAGGCCTGGTACACCGGCCACAAGGACGTCAAGTTCCTCTACTCCGTGGACGACGGAGACTCGGTGGCCGTGGCGGACACGATCAAGAAGTACAACTTGAAGGGCAAGGTCGGGGGCTCGGGCTGGGACGTGGAGGTCCCGGTGCTGCAGGGTGTCAAGGACGGCGAACTCAGCTTCACCATTGACCAGCAGGCCTACCTGCAGGGATTCATCCCGACGATTCAGCTGTTCTTGTACCAAATCTCTGCCGGCCTGATGAAGCCGTGCAACACCGACACGGGCCTCGGCTTCGTTACCTCAGCCAACGTGGCCCCGTACCTTGCACACGCGACACGCTTCGAAGGCAGCGGAGCGAAGCAGACCACCTACGCGCCGCCACTAGCTATCGGGTACTGATCTAGGAGACGAGGGCCGAATCGTGGCTCGCGCCATCGCGTCAGATAGCAATACGCGACAGACCCCCGCTCCGAAGGGGCGGGGGTCTGTCGCGTATTGGCTCGTCCAGCGGGCCATGCAGCAGCGCGAGCTCACTGTCGTCCTGGTGACGCTGTTCGTGATCATCTACTTCTCGATCGCCAACTCGGCCTTCTACACGACCGCGAACATCATCACGGTCGCTCAGTACATCGCCTCCATCGCCGTGATCGGCTTCGGAGAGGTGCTGATCCTCGTGCTCGGCGAGATCGACCTCTCCGCCGGGGCGGTCTATCTGTCCTCACCCTGGTTCATGTACTTCTTCTGGACGAGCGGGATGCCGATTGGCTGGGCGATCGTGGCCGCGGTGGCGTGCTGCGCCGGCATCGGCATGGTCAACGGGCTGATAACGGTGTGGCTGAACGTCTCCTCGCTGATCGTCACCTTGGCGGTCAACTACGCGCTGTTCGGCATCGTGCTGATCAAGTCGAATGATATCCAGGTCGACATGCCAGGCCAAACGGGCCACTTCAGTATTATCTTCGGCATCGGCGCCTGGTCGACGATCCTCTGGGCCGCCGCCATGATGCTCGCCATCTGGGCGCTCTTGAAGCGAACGCGCTTCGGCCTCCACATCACCGCCACCGGTGGCAACCTGCTCGCCGCGGCGGAATCGGGCATCCGGGTGCGGCGGGTGAAGGTGTGGTGCTTCATAATCATTTCCTCCGCCTCCGGGCTCATCGGGATCCTCGATGCGATCCGCATCGGCAGCATCAACCCCGGAAGCTCGGGCCTGGACACGGTGCTCCCGGGTATCGTCGCGGCCGTGCTCGGCGGCACTGCGCTGGCCGGCGGTCGCGGCACGATCTTCGGAGCAGCCCTCGGTGCCATCTTCCTCGGCGTGCTCGAGGATGGCTTTAACCTGATCGGTGTCAATGCCAACTGGTTCTATCTGGCCGAGGGGGTCATGATCCTCGTGGCGATGGTCGCCAACACCCAGCTCGGCATAGTGGCCAGGAGATTTCGCCGATGACGGAGGCGGAGTCGCCGCTGGTGGAGGCGAGCCCGACGCGCGACGCCACGCTCGCCGCGTCCGACGTGGTGCTCGAGACTGTTGGGGTGACCAAGAGCTATGGCGCCGTGGTGGTGCTGCGCGGGATCGACATGCAGCTACGGCGAGGCGAGGTGCTCGGCCTGGTTGGCGACAACGGGGCAGGCAAGAGCACGCTCGTGAAGATCCTGTGCGGCTTCCAGCCTCCCGACACCGGCAAGATCTACGTCGAGGGCAAGGAGGTGTCGTTCCGGTCGGTTGCCGACGCGCGCCGTTTCGGCATCGAGACCGTCTACCAGGACCTCGCTCTCGTCCCACAGCTGACGGTCGCGCAGAACCTCTTCCTCAACCGGGAGCTCACCCTGTTCGGCGGGGTGGGCTGGCTCTCCGCGGGTAAGATGCGCCAGCTCGCCAAGAACTACCTCGAGGACATCAAGGTCGAAATCCCCGATATCGACGCCGAGGCCGAGTCGCTCTCGGGCGGCCAGCGCCAGGCCATCGCGGTTGCCCGGGCCACCCGTCAGAACGCCAAGATCCTCCTGCTTGATGAGCCGCTGGCGGCGATGGGCGCCCGGGAGTCTGCCCTCATCGTCGATCTCGTGAAGGATCTCTCCCGCAACCTCGGTGTGTCGATGATCGTGATCGACCACAACTACACGCACCTCTTCGAGCTCTGCGACCGGCTCAACGTCATCCAACAGGGCCGCATCGCCTTCGACCAGCAAGTGCAGGACACCTCGGTCGAGGAGCTCACCAAGTTTATGGTCTCCCAGTACCGCCGCGAGCTCGCCGCGGGCCAGAAGCTGCTCGAGCAATGAATCGTCCGTCTTCCAACGCACACAGCGCGCGGCTCGCCCGGAGGGCTCGCCCCGGGCACTGAAAGGAGTTGCAGAGTGAAGTACCGTCAGCTTGGCTACACAGGGCTCCGTGTCTCGGAGCTCGCCCTTGGAACGATGACCTTCGGTGGTCAAGGCAAATTTGCCTACGTCGGAGCAACGGAAGCGGAGGAGGCTCGGCGAATCGTCGACGTCGCCATTGATGGCGGCATCAACTTCATCGACACCGCAGACATCTACTCCGCTGGTCGCTCAGAGGAGATTCTTGGCGAAGTCCTCACTGGTCGCCGCGACGAGATCGTCCTCGCCACAAAGGCCCGCTTTGCCATGGGTACCGGACAAAACGACGGTGGCCTCTCACGCGGATATCTCATTAGGGCCTGTGAAGCGAGTCTGCGCCGTCTAAAGACGGACTACATCGACCTCTACCAGGTACACCAACGCGACGGTATCACTCCCATGGAAGAGACCCTTGATGCACTCGACACCCTTGTCCATCAGGGAAAGGTCCGTTACATCGGCGTCTCTAATCACTCTGCCTGGCACGTCATGAAGGCACTCGGCATCTCCGAGCGACAGGGACTACAGCGCTACGTCACCCAGCAGATCTACTACTCCCTGCTAGATCGGGACGTGGAGTACGAACTCGTTCCGCTCTCAATAGAAGAGAAGATTGGCATCCTCGTGTGGAGTCCACTCGCAGGCGGCCTCCTCTCGGGAAAGATTCGTCGCGGCGTCGAACCGCCAGCGGGCTCACGGATGGCGACAGAGTGGGGCGAACCACCGGTCTACAACAAAGAGCGGATGTACAACATCATTGAGGCCCTCATTGGAGTCGCCGAGGGCCGTGGGGTCTCGCCCGCGCAAGTCGCACTCGCCTACATCCTTGGGAAGCCGGCAGTTTCATCCGTCATCCTTGGTGCGCGAAACGAAGAACAGCTCCTCGACAACATCGGCTCCGTCGAATTGGAGCTCAGCGAGACAGAGCGAGCCACGCTAGATACCGTCAGTGCGCTGCCACTGATCTACCCCTACTGGCATCAGGCGGCTTCTGCCTCAGAGCGGCTGAGCGAGGCTGACGAGTCACTNNCTGAGAGGGCGGACAGATGATTCAGCCGACCAAGCAAGACAAGTTCTCCTTTGGATTATGGACAATTGGGTGGCAGGCACGCGACACCTTCGGTGACGCCACACGACCTCCTCTTGATCCGGTTGTGTCCGTCTCCCACCTCGGCGAGCTTGGCGCGTGGGGTGTCAGTTTCCACGATGACGACCTCATTCCTTTTGGAAGCGATGAGAGTGAGCGTGAGCGACTCATCAAGCGATTCCGTAAGGCAGCTGATGACGCCGGCGTCGTGGTCGCCATGATGACAACAAACCTCTTTACCCATCCCATGTTTAAAGAAGGTGCTTTTACCGCAAACGACCGGGGAGTGCGCCGCTACGCTCTTCGTAAGGTCATGAGGAACCTCGACCTTGCCGCAGAGCTCGGTGCACCGACATACGTTTTTTGGGGTGGACGCGAAGGCTCCGAGAGCGATGCCGGAAAGAACGTCCGGGCAGCGCTTGATCGTTACCGCGAAGGTCTCGATCTCCTCGCTCAATACTGCATCGACCAGGGCTATCCCATTCGATTTGCAATCGAGCCCAAGCCCAACGAGCCCCGCGGCGACATCATTTTGCCGACGGTAGGCAGTGCGCTTGCATTCATCTCTACCCTTGAGCATCACGAGATGGTGGGCGTGAACCCCGAGGTCGGCCACGAGCAGATGGCTGGGATGAACTTCATGCACAGCATTTCCCAGGCCCTCTGGCAAAGGAAGCTCTTTCATATCGACCTCAATGGTCAGCGCGGCGCGAAGTACGACCAAGACCTTGTCTTTGGCCACGGTGACATTCTCAACGCGTTCTTCCTTGTCGATCTGCTTGAAAATGGCGGACCAGGCGGAGGTATGTCTTACGAGGGACCACGGCACTTCGACTTCAAACCACTGAGAACCGAAGACATGGACGGCGTATGGGCTGCCGCCTCGTCGAACATGCAGACCTACCTCTTGTTGAAGGAACGGGCCAAGGCCTTCCGAAGCGACCCTGAAGTGCAAGCAGCACTCAAGGCCAGCCAGGTCGATGAACTCTCGGTACCAACTCTTGCAGCAGGCGAGTCCGCTGCACAACTCCGCAGTGACGTCAGCGCCTACGAGAACTACGACGTCGAGCCGGCGGCTACCAAGGGATACGGCATGGTGCATCTCGACCAACTTGCGATCGAGCACATCCTCGGCGCTCGCTTGAAGTAGTAGCGGCAAGTGAATGTGTGCTCAACGGTGTTCGCTGGACAGGCGAAGTGGTGACCCTCGTCGCCGGAGTTGACTCCTCCACCCAGTCCAGCAAGATCGTCATCTGTGACGCAGAGAGTGGAGTTGTGCTCCGCTCAGGTTCCGCGCCACACCCTGTAGGCACTGAAGTCGACCCAGCTGCCTGGATGACTGCGCTAGGCGCAGCGATAAAAGAAGCTGGCGGGCTGAGCGACGTCGCCGCCCTCTCCGTCGGCGCACAGCAGCACGGCATGGTCTGCCTCGACGAACATGACCGGGTCGTCCGTCCTGCACTGCTCTGGAACGACACACGATCAGGTACCGCCGCTGCGGAACTAGTGAACGAACTTGGGGGCCCGACGGAGGGTGCCCGTGCGTGGGCAGACGCAATAGGAAGTGTCCCCGTGGCCTCCTTTACCGTCACCAAACTACGGTGGCTTTTAGAACACGAGCCGGAGAACGCTGCGCGTACCGAAACGGTCTGCCTACCCCACGACTGGATCACCTGGCAGCTGGGGGGCGCACGACGGGATCGGACGCTCGGTGACGGAGCGTTGGCAACGGACCGAAGCGAGGCAAGCGGCACCGGATACTTCTCCCCCGTCAGCGGGACCTACCGGCTCGACCTCTTAACACAAGCCTTTGGGCACACGCCGCGACTTCCGGGACTTCTTCAGCCATCCGCCAGCGCAGGTGATACTCCAACCGGGCAGCTCTTGGGGTGCGGGGCAGGAGATAACGCGGCAGCTGCACTAGGCGTTGGCGCAGGACCAGGCGACGTCATCATCTCGATCGGGACCTCAGGCACGGTCTTTGCCGTCTGCGACAAACCCACCGCGGATGCCTCGGGCATCATCGCCGGCTTTGCTGATGCAACCGGCCGCTTCTTGCCCCTCGTCTGCACCATGAACGCCGCTCGAGTCTTGGACTCCACCGCAGCGCTCCTTGGCATTGACCTCGAAGGGCTCTCCGACCTCGCACTCGCGACCCCCGCAGGGGCAGAGGGCCTCGTTGTCGTTCCCTACTTAGAAGGTGAACGCACGCCCAATCGACCATTCGCCACAGGGGCGGTACATGGCCTTCGGCTTTCATCGTGGACGCCCGGTAATCTCGCCCGCGCTGCCTTCGAAGGCATGCTCTGTGGACTCGCTGCCGGTATCGATGCCCTGCTCGCGAACAATGTCCCCGTTGACCGTGTCATCTTGATTGGCGGAGCAAGTCGCTCAGAAGCGGTCCGTCGGATTGCACCAGGAATCTTTGGACAACCCGTCGTTGCCCCAGAAGCAGCGCAGCATGCGGCCATCGGCGCAGCACGACAGGCCGCGTGGGCACTGAGCGACACGGCCATCCCCCCTGTCTGGAAAGCAGCAACCTATGAGACCTTTGAGGCGGCACCCTTGGATGCTGTGCGAACTCGTTACAACGAGGTTGCCAACCTCACCGCCGATATTCCAGAGCACGACAGCAAGAGATGACCTCGCCCCGACTGGTTGCAATGCCTAGCAAAACGGACAACGGACGTTGAGCACCACGGACGTCAAGGCTGCACGGCGAATCAGCATCGGCGTGGACTTTGGAACTGAGTCCGGGCGCGTGCTCTTGTTGGACCTCGCCACGGGTGAGGAGATCGCCGTTCAAGAGGTTCGTTACGCGCACGGGGTCATCGACGAACGACTGCCACTCAGCGACATCGCACTTGCTCCAGACACTGCTCTCCAAGCGCCAAGTGACTACCTCGAAGTCCTGTACAAGGGAATCCCTGCTGCGCTTTCCGCAGGCAATGTCGCGGGACATGAGGTCGTCGGCATCGGCGTTGACTTCACTGCCTGCACGGTGTTGCCAGTCACAAGAGACGGAACTCCCATGTGTGAGCTCGAGGCCTGGAGAGATCATCCCTTCGCGTGGGTCAAACTCTGGAAGCACCACAGTGCCCAGCCCATTGCGGACCGCCTCAACACGGTGGCCAAAGAACGAGGCGAAAGTTTCCTCACTCGCTACGGCGGGCGACTCTCATCGGAGTGGTACTTCCCAAAACTCATCGAGACCTGGCTCTATGACCGGCCTCTCTATGACGCGATGGACGCCTACGTCGAAGCGACCGACTGGATCGTGTGGCAGCTCACTGGCTCGCTCTCTCGTGCCAGCTCCACAGCTGGCTACAAGGCATGCTGGTCGGCGAGTGAGGGTCTTCCCCAGCAGGAGTACTTCGAAGCGGCGTTTCCGGGGTTCCCCGATCCCTATGAAAAGCTGGGTTCGAGGTTCTTTGCGCCCGGAACATCCGCTGGCAGACTCGCTCCATCGATGGCAGAACGGCTCGAGCTCACCATCGACGTCACGGTCGCGATCGGCAACGTCGACGCCTTTGTGGCGCTCCCAGCCGTCGGAGTCCAGCGCCCTGGCACCTTCGTGATGGTTATCGGGACCTCGATCTGTGATCTTGTGCTCAACGACCACGAGATCCGACTGCCCGGAATCACGGGCGTGGTCGAAGACGGCTTCATCCCGGGATACTTCGCCTACGAGGCTGGCCAAGCAGCTGTCGGCGACATGTTCGCGTGGTTTGGTGATCATCTCCTCAAACTTGAGGCGTCGGGTTCGTCACCTCGCGAGAGTTGGCATGGAGCTCTTGATGCGGAGGCTGGAGCACTTGACCCGGGATCAAGTGGTCTTGTCGCACTGGACTGGTGGAACGGAAATCGAACAATTCTCGGTGATGCCGACCTCTCTGGAGTCATAGCTGGCCTCTCCCTCGCGACCACGAGAGCCGAAATCTATCGATCACTCCTTGAATCAGTTGCCTTTGGCACACGCCGAATCATTGAGAACTTCCTTCAGCATGGCATCGCCCTTACTGAGATCGTGGCCTGTGGTGGCATCGCGGAGAGGAGCGCGCTCATGATGCAGCTCTTAGCGGACATCACAGGACTCTCGGTGACGATTCCGGACTCCAGCCAGATTCCCGCTCGTGGCTCGGCCCTGTTTGGAGCTCTTGCCGCTGGAGCAGATCGCGGTGGCTTCGACGACATCTTCCAGGCAGTCACCGCGCTCCGACCGGCCACGGCACGTCGCTACGAACCAATAGCAGCGAATCAGCCCATCTACGACGAGATCTACTCGGTCTATCGCGGCCTTCATGACACGTTGGGAACAGAACACGTCGAGTGGCTTCACAACCTGAAGCGCATTCGACGAATGGCTTCGATCACTGAGGCGTAGTCGCCGATAGGTTGAGAACGTGTACAGCACCAATCACGCGCTGCTGATTTACGACGGCAACTGCGGCATGTGCTCCTCTTCGGCAACGTGGATCACGGAAAAGTGGAAATAGCCGCATACGGCTGAAGCGGTGCCATCCCAGTGGCTCAGTGAGGCCGACTTACAAGCACTCGGACTTAGCGCCGACGACGTGAAACGGGCTGCATGGTCGAATTCGTCGGATTACGCAGACAGCGGAGAGCACTACCTCTCGGTCGAAGGCCTGTTTCCGTAACTCCTCGCTCCAGAAGTGCAAGTCCACGCTGACCAGCAGTAATGTCGGGTTTGAGGCCCGAACGTGCACGATGGGACGTGACCCCCGCCACCAAGAAGATGCAGGTCAGAGCCGGTGCGAAAGCACCGGCTCTTCTCATCTTGAGGCCGCCATCCCACGGCGCGGCGAATGCGCGCTCGGTACCGGAGTAGAACTCGTAGCCTCCGTTCCAGGGATACGTGAACCACGTAAAGTTCAAGGAGAGGAGAACGACCACGGTCAAAGCGCCAATGACCCACTCGACTTGATTGATGCTTTGCTGGTGGCGGATTCATCCTGGACACACGGTGATTCACATGACGCGATGCGCCCCGGGAGCAGGGAGCGCACCGAAGATCCGCGGTGGCGTGAAGCCATCGGACGCAAATGCGGCTGTCACGGAACGCTCAATCGTGCGCTGATCCTCGGAGCGGATCAGCGCAATCACGCAGCCACCGAAGCCCCCGCCGATCATGCGGGCGCCGAAAGCGCCCGCATGTGTCGCGATATCGACGGCGAGGTCCAACTCTGCACAGGAGACTTCGAAGTCATCTTTCAGGGATTGGTGTGCAGCGGAGAGAATTGGTCCAACTTCAATGAAGCGCTTTGATCTCAAGAGCGCCGCGACGCTCAAGACGCGCTCGTTTTCAGTGATGACGTGGCGAGCTCGACGGCGCACGACGTCATCGGGAATCTTGTCGAGATCAGCGAGCGTCGCATCTCTGAGTGCTTTGACCCCGATGGCTTTCGCTGCGAGCTCACAGGCTGATCGCCGATCGCCATAGGCGGAGGTCGCAAGTTGGTGGCGCACTTGCGTGTCGATAACAAGGAGTTCAAGTCCTGCTGCCGAGAGGTTAAAGTCAAGCTGTTCGATCTCGCCGCTGCGCGTGTCAAATTCGATCGCATGACCTGCGGTGCAACAGAGAGACGCTGTTTGATCCATGATCCCAGAAGGGACACCGACATACGCATTCTCTGCTCGTTGGCACAAGAAAGCCAGGTCTTGCAGGGATATTGTCGATGCGAAGAGATCGCGGAGCGCAAGACCGAGGGCACACTCCAGTGCGGCCGATGAGGACAGGCCTGCTCCAATCGGCACGTTGCTCTCGATGAAGACGTCCACACCACCTATGGCATGGCCAGCCTCCGTCATCGCCCATACGACGCCGAATGCGTAGCTCGACCACGATGCCGTGTTCCCGGGTGTGAGGTTGCAAATTCGAGATGACGCTATGGGGGTCGTGGTGGCGGGGGCACCTGAGGACGAAACTCGAATGACATCGTCGCGGCGTCGAGCGACTGCTGCCGTCGTTACGGCATCAATGGCCATTGGTAAAACGAAGCCGTCGTTGTAGTCGGTGAACTCTCCGATAATGTTCAGGCGCCCAGGAGCGGCCCAGATGCCTTCTGGGTCGCGTCCAAAGGCTTCGAAGAAGCCCCTGGTCATGCTGCTCGTTCTTGGACGAAACGTCACGCGTTTTCGACCATTGTGGTGACGTCTGGATGCTCTGGGATCCAGCCGAGGTGGGTTCTTGCTCGCTCGTTCGAAGCTACGAGTACGGCAGGAGCGCCGGCGCGCTGGGGACCAATCTTGGTCGGCAGTAGGTGTCCGGTGACGTTGCGTACGGCCTCTGCGACCTCTTGAACGGAGAAGCCCGAGCCGTTGCCGAGGTTCACGATGTCGTGTTGTCCAACCTCTAGAGTTGCCAGCGAAGGCACGTGGACGTTCGCGATATCGAAGGCATGGATGCAGTCGCGTACGCAGGTGACGTCCGGAGTGGGAAAGTCATCACCAAAGATCGTGAGCGACGCTCGCTTGCCCAAGGCCACCTCGAGGGCGATCGGGACGAGGTGTGTTTCCTGCCGGTGTCGTTCTCCGTAGGAGCCGTAGGCACCTGCAACGTTGAAGTAGCGGAGGCTGATTGCAGCAAATTCGCCCGCGTATGTTCTCCGCGCAAGGTCATTGTCAATGGCGGGCTTGGAGCTTCCATACGGATTCACCGGTGCCGTTTTGGTCTCCTCAGTGATGATCGCGACGTCTGGTTCTCCATAGACGGCAGCGGTAGAGGAGACGATGATCTTGTTAACTCCAAGGGTCTGCATGGCATTGCAGTGGCGAGCCGTCCCAAGGACGTTGTTCTCCTCGTATCTGGCAGGGCGCTCGACGGACTCTCCGACGCGTGAAAATGCCGCAAGATGGATTACTGCCTCAAAGCCTGCACCGTCGACGACGCGTGCGGCGTCGTGGATTCGACCCTGTACGAAGCGCGCTCCCGCCGGCACCATGTCGCGATAGCCCTTTGACAGATCGTCAAGCACCGTGATGTGGTGCCCCTCTTCAAGAAGGCGAGCGACGACGACTGAGCCGATGTAGCCGGCTGCCCCCGTGACGAGTAGTCGCATCAGGCTGATCGCAGTCGCTCGGCTGCGGACTCTGGAACAACATCAGAGATGAAGGCATCCATCCCAGACTCTGATCCGGCGAGAAACTTGAGTTTGTCGGCTGTCCTGCGGATCGAGAAGATCTCGAGGTGCAGTGCGAACTCCTCTTCAGTGCCAGATGGTGCCTGGTGCCATCCAGAGATGTAGGGCATCGGGATACCAAACAGCGCATCAAAGCGCCGAAAGAGGTCAAGGTAGAGCGAGCAGAACTCAGTCTTTGCCGCGTCACTGAGTGCGGTGAGGTTCGGGACCCGTATCGTTGGATAGAGATGGACTTCGAACGGCCACTTGGCCGCGTGCGGGACAAAAGCGGTCCAGTGCTCGCCGGCGATGACCAGTCTGGTGCCATCGTCTTGTTCGTTTGCGAGAACCTCATCGAAGAGATTTTTTCCGGTTGCTAGCGCGTGACGCCGGACTGCGGCAAGTACGCGGGTGGTACGCGGTGTGATGTAGGGATAGCCGTATATCTGACCGTGTGGGTGCTGTTCGGTGACGCCGATCTCTGGACCGCGGTTTTCAAAGCAGTAGATCTGGGCAATGCCTTCGTGCCCGGTGAGTGCAGCGGTGCGGTCGACCCAAGCATCGAGGATGAGTCGAACTCGATCTGGGGAAAGCGCGCCAAACGAGCTGTTGTGGTCCGAGGTGAAGCAGATCACCTCGCAGCTACCTACCGCAGGGAGGGTTTCGTCGTTTCCAATACCGGCCCTTGGAGCTGTGGCACCAGCGCCCGAAAACGACGGGAACCGGTTCTCAAAGACGACAACGTCGTAGTCGGCTTCGGGAATCTCTGAGAGGTTGTGTTCACTTGAAGGACAGAAGGGGCAAGCATCGTCCGTTGGCAGGTAGATCCTGTCCTGGCGATGTGAGGCGATCGTGACCCACGTCTCGGTGAGCAGGTCGTAGCGGAGCTCAGATTGGTGGTGCACGCTCGGGAGGTCTCGTGTGTCATGCGTGGTCCTGAGCGGTCTGGCGTCTTCGTCGAAGTAGATGAGATTGCGGCCATCAGCGAGAGTGGTGGTGGTCTTTCTCACTGGACTCCAGCCCCCTGTGATTGTCGATTCAGACCTCAGAGTTTGATCTGCCTTCATTCTACTGCGGTCGATGTGACCAAGAAGGAGTCGTTCCTCTTCGACGTGTGACGTCATGAGGTAACAGCAGTGCAGAAGCGTGGAAGGATCACTAGAGTACGGACAAGCACGCTATGAAGAGCAAAGAGGTGGTAGTAGCGCGATGCGATCAGATTCGAATCCATCTAACCCTGGGTTCTCCAATCTCTCTGATGAGGACCGCTGCTCGTGTGGCGCGATCCATCACGTCGCTGTCGGTACCGTTGTCATCGACCATACGGCGATTGACCAGCTCGTTGCCTACGGACAGAGCCACAGATGGTCAAGGCCGTGTGTCGTGATGGATGCCAATACAGAAGAAGTGCTCGGCTCTAGCGTCATCACCGCGCTCAGCCATGCAGGGATGCGACCCGAGCGGTTCTATTTTCCAGAGCGCCACGGACTGCTCGCCGATGAGACGAGTGTGAGTCGTTTGGAGACGATGCTCAAACCGTCCTCAGCAGATGCGGTGGTCGCAGTGGGCTCGGGAGTGATTACGGACATCACGCGCTTTGTCACGCATCTCCTCGGGCGCGACTTCGTCAGTGTTCCAACCGCGGCCTCGATGGATGGCTACGCCTCAAGCGTCGCGGCGATGGAGTTTGGTGGCATGAAGACGACGTCGTCTGCTGTTGCTCCGAGTGCGATCTTCGCTGACCCGTACGTCATTGCCATGGCGCCTCGGGACATGACCCGTGCAGGCATCGGAGACCTTCTTGGCAAGGCGTCAGCGCATGTGGACTGGCGTCTCTCGCACGGTCTCTGGGGTGAAGAACTCTGTGACGTGGTCGAACGACGAGTTGCTGAGCCACTTGTAGACGTCGCGACGCACGTACGTGAGATCCTTGAGCAGTCACCTGAGGGAGTAACGCAACTCCTTCGCGGTCTTGTCGAGTCCGGCATCGGCATGGCGATGGTGGGAACTTCGCGACCCGCGAGCGGATGTGAACACCACGCATCGCATTTTTGGGATCTTCTGGCCTCAATGGGTCGTCACCAACACGCCCCCCACGGACTTCAGGTTGGATACGCAACTCATTTTGCACTTCGCCTTCAAGAGTGGGCACTCGGCGGGAGTGCCATAGCTCCGTCGCTCCCGTTGCCTATAGGGCCAGAGGGTGATGAGGCACGTTCATGGTTTGTAGGTCATGAGACCGAGGTTGAGGCAGTTATGGACGAAAAGCGAGCGTTTGTGGCTGCACATAGCGATGCGTGGCCGACGAGTTCGTCACGGTGGGAGTTGGTTCGGGCAGGTACCGCGAAGGCGAGGAGCATTGCTCCGCTTGTCGCAGGCGCGCTGCTCACCGCAGAGATCCCGACAACTCCGGGCTTTTTGGACCTTGATGTCGCAACGCTCTCGGCGACGTTCCGATTCGCGAACCGCATTCGGGCTCGCTACACCGTGATTGATTTCTTAGAGGGACAGGGACTGCTCAACGAGGCCGTTGCGTCGGTCATGGCCGAGATCTCTGCCTAGCAATGTTGGCACCACAGAGGGGGCTGGTCGCTCAGTCGGCTTGTCCGTAGTAGGCGCCAGGGCCGTGCTTTCTGGTGAAGTGCCGATCGATTATCACCGAAGCCAGTGGTTGTATGTCGGGGCGAAGCGCCACGCTCAAAAACGCCATGTGGGCAATTGCTTCGAGTGTGACCGCGCGCTCAAGCGCTTGGTTGGCATCCTTGCCCCAGGTGAATGGGCCATGGCCAGGGACGAGTGCAGCGGGAAGGTCTTCGATGCCGTGTTCATCGATGACTTCCTTTAGTGCAACGCCGGTATTGAGTTCATAGGCGTTCGCCACCTCTTCGGCAGTGAGGTGGCGCGACAGTGGCACCGGACCTGGGAAGAAGTCCGCGTGCGTAGTTCCGAGGATGGGAATCTCCCGTTCGGCCTGAGCCCAAGAAGTCGCCCACGTGGAGTGGGTGTGAATCACGCCGCCAATCTCGGAGAATGAGCGATAGAGCTCAAGGTGCGTCGGCGTGTCAGTTGAGGGCCTGCGGTCACCTTCTACGATCTCACCGTTGAGGGTAAGGACGACGATGTCATCGATCCCCATGGTGTCGTAGGCCACACCACTCGCTTTGATCGCGATGAGACCTGTCTCCCGGTCGATCCCGCTCGCGTTGCCCCATGTCAAGGTGACCAGATTGTGTCGGACTAAGGCGAGGTTTGCAGCAAGAACTTCCTCTCGAAGACCTTCGCGGTACCGTACGGGAGAGGGCATCGGCTAGATCTCGACGAATTCGATATCGAGCAGTTCGGCGAGGATGCGCCAGCGCTCGACGTGGTCGCCAAGATTGAGACAGAAGTGATGTGTTCCGCCGTTTCGGAGCCATGCCGTGAGGTAGTGGCGCATGCCAGAGTCTGGACGGAAGTGGAAGTACGGCATCTGTACGAGGGGCAGCTCTGGAGTGTCGAGGATCTCTCCGCGGGCGACAGCGAGACGGTAGTGCTCGCCCTCGAGTGCGATCAACGTCGCTGTAGTGGCAGTACCGGGCTCCGCGGAGAACACCGTCGTCGGAGGATTATCGAGGCCACCTATGCCGAGCGGTCGATCGACAAGTCGGATGGGGCGGTCGGAACGGGCGATGCGCCAGTTGCCTTCACCCATATGACTGATGAGTACTGAGTCGAGTTCGTAGTCCATTGCGTACATCTCGCTGAAGTGTGCATCGCCAATCAGGGTGTGGCTCGCGCAGATGAGGGTCGCGGCGTTGGTGTCGCCCTCGGCGCCGTAGCCGTAGCCATCGGCCATCATGTTCGAGGCGGCAAGTAGCGGAAGTTGTTTGAATCGCCCATCTTTTCCGACGGGCTCAAAGTGTACGGAGAAGCCGTGATAGTTGCCTTCGGCGATGATCTCTCTGAGAGCGATCTCGAAGCGGATCGCGTACTCGTGATTCTCAGGTTTTAGGTTCGGATCCATCTCGAACTGCACGGTGTGCCGTGAGCGCATCACTTCGACGGCCGCGGGTTCGACGAGCTGCATGTGCCCAAAGACATCACCCAGGTTCTCGTTGATGATCGTCGGTCCAATCTTTCTAAGCAGCGCCGCTGCGTCATACAACACGTCTTCCATGCCGTTCATCGGATATCCAAAGAGGGCGATCTTGGTGTGCTTGAGCTTGGTTACGGTCTGCGCGGCACGCGCCCATGACTCGAATGCCGCCAGAAACTCCGGCGAGCGCCACTCTTCAGTGATGACGGAGTAGGGGAGTCCGGCGCGCAGCATGGCGTTGGACTGGTCCTGAGCTCCATGGATACCTTGGTTGTAGGTGAGGTCGTCCATCGTCCATTGCGCGGTGACGACCGGCTCGGGCTGAATATTGGCCAGCAGCAACGGGAGTGGATTTTGTTGAAGAGCACGGAGAGTACGCATCGCCGGTCCGTAGGTCAGCATCACGATCATTATGCCGTCGAGGTCCTTGGTGTTGAGGTCTCGAACGATCTCTTCGATGTCATCGCGGTTGCGTGCAGGTCGGGTGAAGATGACGTCTGCGGCGGGAGAGAGCTGTTCACAGAGGGCTCTTGAAAACTCTGCTTGATGTTCGGTAATGCGAGGAATCATCTCGTCGTAGAGCTCTTGCATAATGCCGAGCATGCCGATGCGGGGTCGCTCACTCTCCACGATGGCGTCTCCCTTCATTGACCGTGCCTTGCGGCCGCGGTTGTTCTCTGATCAACCTAGCGTAAGTTTTCGAGATATCCGTTAGTGTCTCTGCATTCTCGCTGGTCAGTGGTGATATTCGTGGAGAGCAGTTGTAGTACCTATCTCAGCGCTTCGGGGCGTAGGTTCCGAGACCAAATACGTCATAAAGACGTTGCTGAGTGGGGTTCATCTCGGTGATCATCCGCCTCGCCCGCGGTCGGCCGTGGTCTGCCTTGTAGAGCAGGATGGTCTCTTGGATCCCCCCGAGGGTGGCGAGCATCTCGCGCACGCTCAAGTCCAGCCCAGACTGTTGGACCTCTCGAGCCATCAACTTCGCCACAGCGAGTGCCAGCACGCAGTAAAAGACGTGCACGCGGATTTTCTGGTGGGTCCAGTGAAACATCGGAGGGAACGAGACCACTCGGTGATCCTTCATCTGGCGAAAGTCGGACTCGACGTGGTGCTGGGAGCGGTAGGCACCGACCACGTCGGCGATGCTCCAGTCCTCGCGGTCGCTGAAGAGGATCCGCTTGCCGAAGAGTTCTTCTTCGAGTTGGCGGCGTGACTCTTCGTCCACCTCGAAGGTGAGTGCGAAGTCCTGGGGACCGGTGCTCGAGAGCGTCCAGGTAACGACTCGCGTCACCCAACGGGGCTTCGTGATGCGCGCGATCTCGGCTTCGACCCCGAGATGATCCTTTCGGGTCCGAGTTCGGCTAAGACGTTGGGCCAGCTCGCTCAGTCGACCAGTGGCCTTCGCGAGGGTCTGGTCGAACCCGCGAAGCTACTTCGCGTGCAAAGCGTCCGAGTGGGTAACGAGCACTCGGTAGTCACCCCCGAGGGCCGCCACCCTCGTCTCGAACGCGCGCAGCCCGCCAAAATGTTCGGCGTCGACGACCCGGTAGCGCGTGAGGGGAATGGCGAGTAGTTCACGGTGCTGGGCGGGCGCCAGGGAGCCCACGAAGTGCAGCGGACTTGATGCCACGGCGTTCTGGTTGGCTTCGGAGTCCTGACCGGCGTCGTAGACGAGGGTGAGTTGGTCGGTGTTCTCGGCCAGTGCGCCCCAGCGGGTAACCAACGCGGCGAGCACGTCAGCGAACTGCGTGGCGTCGTGGCGATTGCCGGGGTAGGCGTGAGAGAGCAACGGGACTGCACCGTCGGTGCTCACCACCAGGCCGAGTCCCACCAAACGCAGGTCGTTGCGTTTCTGCTTCGCGTGTCCGCGCTGGGCAATCGGTGCTCGTTCGTTGCCCGAATCGATGTAGGTGGCGAAGTTGGTCATGTCGAGCACGAGACCCGAGAGGTTGAGGTTGAACGTAGCGACCATCACCGAGCTCAAGCGTCGTTCGATCTCCACGAGCTGCTCGGGTGAAATGGCGTCCATCGCGTCCCAGAACCGACGATGATCACGAGCGGGTGCGCTGAGACGCACCAGACGGTCCCCGGCGGTAGTGTCCCACCACTCGGAGAAGGCCAACTTGGAACACGGGGCCACCACCCGGTTCAACGCGGCCAGGGCGATGTAGGTACCCACGGAGACCTGAGTGTCGCTGCGACGAGGGCCGATGACCTCGTCGATGATCTTGATCACTCCGAGGCGATCCAGCACGCTCCAGACTGCGCAGACGTCGCCGAAGGACCGGTGCTCGGAACTCGTGGGATTGCCCGACGAGCCCTCCAAGCGGGCCAGTACTTCCTCGGCACTCCCCAGATACTTCTGTGACACGATGCGCGGTTTGCCATTCACCCGGGCCGACTCGCTCAAGTAGTAGTAGATCTTGCCGTCCTGCTTCTTGCCAACAATAAATGCCATATCTAGGTACCACCACATTCGATACCCGTATTCGGGGATGGGGAGGGAAGACATTTGCTGGTCACGCCAACTTTTGAAAGTCTTCTGGAGCCCTCGATCAGGCTCGAGAATCAGCTAGGTCGGAAACTCCCGCTAGTAGAATCCCATTTCAGTGGTGCTGTCATCCGAGAACTGAGTGACCACAACTCTGTTGTCGTGACGCTTCTCTTACTAATCACAGCAGCCGGTCGCGGCTCCGCTCGAGCGCGACCCGTAATGCGTTCCCAACTATTTACCGGTCTTTGACACGTTCCTCGGCATAATCATGAACTCGGCATAACCTCCGGAATCCGCAAATGCGCTACCATTTAGGTTTATGCGAAGGGGGAGGTGGTTGTGATTTTCGGTGAAATTTTAGGCCCAGATCTTTTAGTTGTGGTCGTAGTTATTGCCATTGTAGTTTTTGGCGGATCACAGATTCCAAAGTTGGCGCGAAACCTTGGCTCGGCGAAGACCGAGTTTGAAAAAGGTCTCAAGAGCGTCAAAGTTTCAGATGATGGAACTGACAAGACCAGCAAGATTCAGGACTCGGACTCAGGCAAGTAGTTTCAATTGACCAGAAGTGAGATCTTGGAAATGATGACAAGGAGATTCAGCAAGTGTTTGAATCGTGCCGGGAAAGCTGGAGAGTGAATCCTTTGAGAGGATGTCNNTCCGGAACCCGTCAGGTCGAATGAGACACTCGGTCGTTTTAGATATTAGCGAGCACCTCCTTGATCGGCGGATTGATCCAGACGATTTCGGGGATGATGGGCGCCTGTGGCGCGATGCGACGAAAGCGGATCGGGTTCAACTCGAATGCGGCGTTCAACGTGGCCTGTCGCTGCTCGCGAACTTCCGTGTGGGTGCCGTAGTGCACTGAGGCCGGGGTGTGCAGTCCAATCCCCGAGTGGCGATGAACGTGGTTGTAGTAGTCAAAGAACTCCTCGCAGAACGCGCGGGCGTCCTCGATGCAGCCGAAACGTTCGGGGAACGTCGGGCAGTACTTCAGGGTCTTGAACGCCGCCTCGGAGAACGGGTTGTCGTTCGAGACATGAGGCCGCGAGTGGCTTCTCGTGACGCCCAGGTCCATCATCAACTGACTCACCGGCTTGGAACGCATGGACCCGCCGCGATCCGCGTGGATCGTCAACTGGTCCGGTGGAACATCTTGGGTGACAATCGCGTCCTCCAAGAACTCCTTGGCCAACTCGGCGTCCTCGTGCGCGGCCACCAACCAGCCCGGCGCGTAGCGGCTGAAGATGTCGAGCACCACGTAGAGGTCGTAGAAGAGGCCGCGGGTGGGTCCGTGGAGTTTCGTTATATCCCAACTCCAGATCTCATTGGGCGCCGTCGCGATCAGCTCCGGTCGCTTGGTGGCCGGGTGAGACCGTTGGCCCCGACGATCCTTCGTCGCACGGTTTATTCGCAAGATCCGCAGCATGGTCGACTGGCTGCATAGATACGTGCCCTCGTCGAGGGTCTCGGCGTAGACCTGGGCGACCGAGGAATCGACGTGGTCATCCTCGCACAGCAACGCCAGAACACTGGCGCGTTCGGCGTCACTGAGCGCGTTGGGCGGCGCGGGTCGAGGTGTTGGTTCCTTGGCCACTACCGGTTTTCTTCGGCGGTAGTAGCTCGAGCGCACCCTTCCGAGCAGCACGCAGGCTTTCTTCACGCCGACCACGTGGCGCAGCTCCTCGTGAAAGACTCCCATCAGTTCGTCCACCACTACTCGTTGTCCGCGCTCTCGGAGAGCTTCTCCAAGAGCGCGTGCGCTTTTCCCACGATGTCGAGCGCCAGTCTGGTGCGCTCGAGTTCGGCTTCCAACCTCTTGTTCTTCTGTTCGAGTTTGTCGAACTCGCGTCGGTCGCGACGCGACGCACCTGATTCACGTGCCGCGAGCGTGCCGGCGTCGCGGGCGCGTCGCCACTCGGTCAGCTGGCTCGAGTAGATCCCCTCGCGACGGGCGAACTCGCCCTTGGTGCCCGGGTCGCAGGCTTCGTAGGCCGCGAGAAGTGCCAACTTCTCCTCGGTGCTGAATGTTCGTCTCGTTGGCCGAGCCGCGGGGTCATTGTTGTTATCCACGTCACCATCTTGGTCACGCGAAACCGCCTGGGTGGAATTGGTAGCAGTCATTGATCTTCGGTGTCTCTTGTCTCGCCCTTATGAAATGAAATTTGTCAGCGGGTGTCTCACGCGGGCCTGACGGTTAGGGGTCTCCATGTCAGGACCAACCCGTTACTCACTCGAGTTGCGTGAACGAGCCGTGAGGATGGTGATCGATAACCGCGAGGACTACCGGTCCGAGTGGGCCGCGATGACCGCGATCTCGAAACTCTTCGGCATGTCTCCGGAAACGCTCAGGACCTGGGTTCGAAGAACCCAGGTCGACACCGGCTCTCGTCCCGGACTCACCACGGACGAGCGAGCGCGACTCAAGCAACTCGAGTGCGAGAACAAGGACCTGCGGCGCGCCAACGCGATTCTGAAGGACGCATCGATTTTCTTTGCGGCCGAGCTCGACGGTCAAACCAGGAAGTAGTGCGCTACATCGACTCACGCAAGGGTCGATGGGGGGTCGAGCCGATCTGCAGAGTCTTGCAGTTCACTCTCAGCACGCACTACGCCACCAGGGTCGGCCGCCGAGCGCGCGCCAGGTCACGCACGAAGCCTTGAAGCCTTGAAGCCCGAAATCCTGCGCGTGCACGAGTCCAACTGTGACGGCGTCTACGGCGCCAAGAAGGTCTGGAAGCAGCTGAACCGCGAGAAGGTCGAGGTCGCGCACTGCACGGTGCGGCGCCTGATGAAAGATGAGGGACTCAGCGGTGCCAGGCGCGGCCGCTAGTTCAAGTTGACGACCATCAGCGACGAGAACCAGCACTGACCGAGCGACCTCGTGGATCGTCAGTTCGTGGCCCCAGCGCCGAATCGTCTCTGGGTGGCGGACCTGACCTACGTGAAGACCTTCACCGGTTGGGTCTACGTGTCCCAGATCGAGGGGCCCTTTCCATCTTCGTCGGCGGCTCCCTCGATCTGATAGGAGGCGGTGGCAACGCTCCACAGAAAACTCTCGGGAAAGACGATTTGTCCGCTCATCGCAGCGTCTTGTCAGGGGCATTCGCCACCGCTGGCTCCGGGCGCGCGGTGGTGACTTCGGTGGCCATCGGCGGACCCGAGTGACTGCTCACTGCGGCGGGGACGCGCAGCTTCCTCGCGTTCTCGGGCGTGGGGGTGCACCGTATAGTCTGCGAGTTTCTAGTGACAATGTATTCGCTTTTCATGAGCCCGTTCTGCGGACGAGAAAAGCGAATTCGGTCACGATGCGTCGAGCGACCGCGTTGAGACTTCTCGGACTCACCTGGATAACGGCACGCACGAAAATCAACACTCGCCGTCAGGAGGTCTGGCGTGCACCGAACTGTCAGTCTGCTCGATGAACCGGCACAACTTGCCACCGGACACGCCAGCAGATGACGGGTGGCTCTCAGCCTGGCACCGGCACCACGAGCAGGCCTCGAATCTCGGTTTGGCTGGTACGGCGTGGCCCGAGTCGCCGTCATTCATCCCATGAAACGGTTGGCGTCCGAGACTATACCCGCAAGCGTGTGAATGGCGGAGTCGCGGGAACAGCGCCTGCGCGGCATAATCGAAGACTTGGACTAGAGAATCACGTCGTGGCTGCCTCTCGTTTCGCGCTCTAACGGCCCAGGGGACTCGATGACGTGGCCACGGTGGCGCTCACGTTGTGGCGACGCTCCTATTTGTTCCTATTTGTTCCTATTTGTATTGTCCCTACATTCATCGTGGTCGACGGTGGCCCGTCCTACGGGTCGTGGGGCGACGCTGTCTAGGAGAGATCTCCGAGTTCACTTCGACGAATCTTGCCATTTCCGGTTCGCGGGATCGCCGCCACGTAGCGAATCTCCTTGGGCCTCGCCCAAGGACCAATACGTTCACCGGCCAGCGCACGGATCTCGCCGTCGAACGTCCTGCCGTCACTGACGACGAGCGCAACGACCCGCTGGCCCCACTCGCGGTCGTCGACGCCGGTAACGGCCACGTCACGCACGCCCTCCAAGGTTGAGAGCACCGCCTCGAGGTCCTCGGGCCAGAGTTTCTCCCCGCCGGTATTGATGATGAAACCCGATCGTCCGCGTACCGAGACTCGACCGTCCACGACGCCGCCGGCGTCGCCGGTGGGGAACCAGTCGTGGCGGCCATCGGGTCCGGTGCAGCATGGCCGCGGCGAGTCTCGATACGCGGTGAAGAGGGTCGGAGCGCGCACGATCAATTCACCATCGACACTGGCGACGTCAACGCCGGCCAGGGCGTAGCCGTCGTAGACCACGCCGGACCCGGTCTCGGTCATTCCCCAGGTCGTCACCACGTTCTCGGGCAACTTTGCGGGCGGGCGCGCACCACCCAAGAGGACCTTCGCGAAGCCGCTGAGATCATGGCGGGCCAACTGCGTGCGAACGACCGCGACGTGGGTGGCCCCTCGCGCGGCAGCGTCGTCGAGTTGGTCGGCGTCGCCCCAGAGCAGCGTGGCGTCGCTCAGGATCGCGCGCAGCAGCACCGCGAGTCCGCCGATGTGGTTGGCCGGAAGGCAGGGGTACCAGACGGGCGGATTCTCACCTCGCAGCGTGGCTTGAGTGATCTCGGCGCTGGCCCGCAGGGCGTCCCACGAGAGTTGGGCGGCCTTGGGCGGCCCGCTCGAGCCGGACGTCAGCATCACCAGGCCGATGTCGTTTTCGACGCTGCGACCGGAGGCGAAGGTCGAGCGACCGGTGGGGTCGAGGATTGCCGTGGTTCCGAGCAGCTCCAGTTCTTCGACCCTGCGACGTGGCGACAGGCGTTGGTCCAGGACGCAGAATGCTTGCTCCGTGTCCACGCATTCGCGCAGGGCGCTCTCCAGTTCGGGGCCGAGCGGGAAGTCGAGGGCGAGCAATGAACGCACGCAGTGAGAATAGGCCGTAGCGAACTAGGTTAAGACGGAAAGGAACGGTGATGAATGGCGTCGCTGCGACATGAACGGCGAATTGCGGCTCCGGCCGACGTGGTGTGGAACACGATCTGCCGGCCCGAAACGATTCCGGACTGGTTTCCGGGGATCGTCTTGTGCACCGTCGAGGGGAACATCCGGACCGTCAAGACTGCGTCGGGCATCGAGATGCCCGAAGAGATACTGACCATAGATCCGCTCATTCGGAGGTTCGCGTACCGCATGACGGCCCCGATCTACCGGTTCCACCTCGGGGTGATCGACGTCATCGAGCTGGGCGTCAATGACACGCTCTGCATCTACTCGACGACCGCCGAGCCCGACACGCTGGCGCTGATCATCGCCGGCGGCACGATTGGCGCCCTCGTTGAGATTCAACGGCTGAGCGAAGCCGCAGCCAAGGAGTAGCCGTGGGTAGGAAGATCCTCTTCATCACGACCGACCAGCAGCGCTACGACACGCTGGGGGTGAATGGCGGGGTGCTTTCGCGAACGCCGGTGCTGGACGCCCTGGCCGCCGAGGGGATCCGCTACGAGCGCTGCCAGCCGACATCAGTGGTGTGCATGCCCTCTCGCGCGTCGATGCTCACGGGACAGTTCCCGACGACGCACGGTGCATGGATGAACGGCGTGCCGCTGGCGATCGATGCACCCTCGGTCGCGGAGAACCTGCACGACGCGGGCTACGCGACGGCCCTGATCGGTAAGGCGCACTTCGAGCCCTTCATGGACCCCTTCGGCCGCTACGCCGAGAACGTCCTGGCCAGCCTGGGAGTCCCGACCATCGAACAGCCCTGGTTCGACGGGCGCCGTGGCGTGCATCGCGGATTCGACCACCTCGAGTTCGCCACGCACGGAGTCCTCGGACCACTGCACTACGCCAAGTGGATCAACGAACACCACCCCGAGGTTATGGGCGGCTTCTACATGGTGGTCGACGCGGAACTCAACGTGAACGCCGCCGGCGGCGGTGACACGGGGGCGCCGCAGGTGAAGTTCAACGACGTGCCGCGCGAGTGGTACCACACCGACTGGGTGGCGGACCGGACGATCTCCTGGCTCGAGCGACAGGGCGACGAGCAGGACTGGTTCTGCTGGATGAGCTTTCCCGATCCGCATCATCCGTGGGACCCGCCGAAGTCCGAGATCGCGCGCGTTCCCTGGCGCGAGGTCCCGTTGCCGGTCAACTACCCCTCGAAGGCCAGCGAGCGCGAGGCACTGCTCGACGCGAAGGCCCGCCACTGGCGGGCCTGGTACGACGGGCGGGTCGTGAGCAACTACGAGGCGCCGGCCAAGTGGGTGCCGGCCACGCTCAGCGCCGATCAGGTGCGCGAGGTGAACGCCCTCAACGCGGTCGAGGTCGAACTCATCGACGAGGCGGTCGGCCGCGTCCTGAAGGCCATCGAGGCCAAGGGCTGGGGCGACGACGTCGACGTCATCTTCACCAGCGACCACGGCGAGTTGCAGGGCGATTTCGGCCTGCTCTTCAAGGGCCCCTACCACGTCGACGCGCTCATGCGCCTGCCCCTGATCTGGCGCCCCGCCCGTTCGGTGAGGCTCGAGCCCGCCGTGGTGCGCGCGCCCGTCAGCTTGGTCTCGCTCGCCGCCACGTTCCTCGACGTCGCCGGCCAGCCCTCGCCGGCCTGGGTCGAGGGCTCGGCGCTGCCGACGAGTGACGAGGACGCCCGCTCACTGTCGTTCGACTCGACCGTGACCGAGTGGGATTCGGCACTGTTCGGCGTCTCTGTGCACGTGCGCTCGGTCGTGACGGCGACGCACCTTTACACCGAGTACCGATCCGGCACGATGCACGACGGCAGCGAGGGCGAGCTCTACGACCTCGTCGACGACCCGCTCCAGCGGGTGAACCGCTTCGATGACCCGGCCTTGGCCGGCGTTCGCGCGACGCTCGCTGAACGCCTGTGCGCGCACGAGGACCGGCCCGGCGAGCGGGCCGTTCCCGGTGAGGTGATGGCGCCGGTCTGACCGAAAGGTAGCGTGGTCCCTATGTCAGAGACCGTTATCAAAGGTTCGCCCATTGACCCCGTCGACGAGTTCCGCTCGTGGCCCCTGCCCCAGTGGGAGCAGCGTGGTGAGTTCGACGACATCATCTACGAGGTTGCCGAGGGGATCGCGCGCATCACCATCAACCGACCGGAGCGGCGCAACGCGTTTCGCCCCCAGACGCTCTTCGAGCTCTCCGACGCGTTCGAGCGCGCGCGCGACGACATCACGGTGGGCGCCATCATCCTGACGGGAGCGGGACCGGACGCGTTCTGTTCCGGAGGCGACCAGAAGATCCGCGGCGACGACGGCTACCTCGGCGACGACGAGGTAGCCCGCCACGGGGTCGGTCGCCTCAACGTGCTGGACCTGCAGATCCAGATCCGCCGCCTGCCCAAGCCGGTGGTGGCATCGATCGCCGGCTACGCGATCGGCGGTGGGCACATCCTGCACCTGGTCTGCGACCTCTCGATCGCCGCGGACAACGCTCGCTTCGGCCAGACCGGCCCGCGCGTCGGTTCCTTCGACGGCGGCTACGGATCGTCGCTGCTCGCGCGCACNNCAGATGCTGACGCTGTCACCGATCGCGCTTCGCATGCTGAAGGCCGGCTTCAACGCCGCTGACGACGGGCTCGCCGGCATCCAGCAGCTGGCCGGCGACGCGACGATGCTGTTCTACATGTCCGAAGAGGGCCAAGAGGGCCGCAACGCCTTCGTCGAGCACCGCAGTCCTGATTTTTCGAAGTTCCCCAAGCGTCCGTGAGCGACGCTCCGGGACCACTGCGCCGCTGGGTACTGGCGGCGAGGCCCCGGACGCTGCCCGCCGCGCTCGTGCCCGTCGGCGTCGGAGCCAGCCTCGTCCTGCCGACGTCGGTCTGCTGGGTCAACACGGCGCTGTGCGCGTTCGTCGCCCTATCGCTGCAGATCGGCACGAACTACGCCAACGACTACTCCGACGGCGTGCGCGGAACCGACGCGGTGCGCGTGGGGCCGTTCCGGCTGGCGGCGTCGAGGCTGGTGGCGCCGTCGAGGGTTCGCTCCGCCGCGTTCGCCTGGTTCTTTCTCGCGGGCCTGGCGGGGCTGTGGCTGGCGTCTCGGACCTCGTGGTGGCTGGTGGCCATCGGCGTCACGGCCATGCTGGCTGGATGGCTGTACACCGGTGGCCCGAGGCCGTACGGCTACTACGGCTTCGGCGAGTTGTTCGTCATGATCTACTTCGGCTTCGTGGCGACGGTCGGTACGAGTTACGTCCAGCATCTCTCGATTCCCGCATCGTCGTGGTGGTTCGGTCTCGCCAGCGGATCGATGGCCTGCGCGCTGCTCGAGGCGAACAACCTCCGCGACGTCGAAGGGGACCAGGTGGCGGGAAAGAAGACGTTGGCGGCGCGACTGGGTCGCGTGCGGGCTTCGTGGCTCTACGCGATCTGCGTCGTCGGCGTGGTCCTGGGCATCGCGGCCGGCGGCGAAGCCCTGGTGGCGGCCCTGGCCCTGGTCCTCTACGTGCGTCCGCTGCAGATCGCCTTCTCGAGGCGCACGGGGCGCGAGTTGCTCGTGCTGCTGCAGATCTCGGCTAGAACCCAGTTGGCGATTGGCGCCGTGCTGGTGGCGACCTTCGCGCTGACCCGCTAGACAGCCCTTGAATCACGCCCATACGGCGTGTACGGTGGAAGTTGCAAGTCCAAGGTATGTCTGAACTGAAGCGTCGGCGTGAAGAGGGTTTAAGTCGGCCACCCAGTTGGGCATTGCCCGTGAAGTGGTCCCTCCATTGACGACCTGGACTTGCGCGCCCCGTTTTCAGGTGAGAGTTGCCCGTCGCGGTCGTGGGCGAACTCGAGGCTAGCCACCTGGCGCAGGTTGGTCACGGCGACCAGGGTCGGCGCTGCGTCGCGCGACGTGATGACGAGAATCGCCGGAGCGAGTGGCGACGTCCAGTACAAGATCCGCCCCGAGCAGGCTCGCGACGGGTTCAATGGGAGGAATGTCGCGGAAGTTCCCGTCGACGATTGTCAAGAGGGCCGCGCCGGCGCCGGTCTCGGCCGGGGCACGCCGCGCACAGGTCGCCGCCGCGCTGGAAGAACCGGTGCCGAGCAGGCGATGCCGATCACGACCGCAGCACGAACTCGGTGACGGCGTACGCGAAACCCTCGTCATCGTTCGACCTCGTGACCTGGTGAGCGGCCTGCTGGACCGAAGCCTCGGCGTTGCCCATCGCGATGCTGAGCCCGGAAACGGCGAACATCGAGACGTCGTTGTGCATGTCGCCGATGGTGGCGATCTCGTCGGTCGTGACGTCGTACATCGTCGACAGGTACTCGACGACGTGGCCCTTGTTGGCGTCTGGATGGGTCACGTCGAGGAAGTATGACTGCGAACGAGTCGCCGAGACGCGCTCGCCGAACTGTTCCCGCATCGCCGCGCCGGCCGCCGCGCCGGCGCTCGCATCGTCGCTTACGCCGACGACCTTGGTGATGCCGTCGTCGACTCCCTCGAAGCTCGCCAGCTTCGTCGGCGCACACACGCATCCCCTCGACTCGTGCTGGACGTGCGGGCCATCCTTATCGAGCACGAACCAGTCGGCGCCCTGGTAGACCCAGACCGAGAGGCCGTGGCCGTGCAGCAGATCGATGATCGGTGCGGCGAGGTCGACTCGGATCGTCTTCTCCTCGATGGCGTTCATGTCGGGGTCGACCAGGAGCCCTCCGTTGAAGGCCGCGAGAGGGGTGGTCAGCCCCAGCGGCTCGACGAACATCGAGAGTCCCCGCGGGACGGGCGCTCGTGAAGGCGAAAACGATGCCGGCGTCGCGCAGCTGCTGCACGGCGAGCACGGCGTTCGGCGTCAGGCGCTTCTCCGAGGTCACGAGCGTGCCGTCGACGTCCGAGAGCAGGAGTCGAACCCTGGTCGCGCTCACTGGGGCAGGCACCAGTGGTGCGGGGCGATGACGCGCTCGATGGAGTCGGGTCCCCACGAGCCCAGCGCGTAGCGCTCGACCGGCGGCGGATTCTCGAGCAGCGGGGTGGCGACCTCCCAGAGCCTCTCAATCCCGTCCGAACGGGTGAAGAGCGATCGATTGCCCAGCATGGCCTCGAGTATCAGGTGCTCGTACGCCTCGAGGTTGTTGGCCGCCTGGAAGGAGTCCTTGTAGTGGAACGTCATCTCGGCCGCGTCGAGGTTCATCCGCGGTCCGGGCTCTTTGGCCAGGAAGTGGGCGTGGATGGAGCCGGGGTCGGCGAAGTCCACGACGATCTTGTTGCCGCGCCACCTCGGCGCCCCCCTGCCCATCGGGAAGAGACGCATGACCGGCTCATCGAAGCCAATGGTGATGACCTGGCGGCTCTGGGCGAGGCACTTACCGGTGCGCAGGTAGAAGGGGACCCCCTTCCATCGGGTGTTCTCCACCTCTGCACGCAGCGCGACGAAGGTCTCGGTCTGCGAATCCGGGGCGACGCCTCGTTCGCTCAGGTAGCCGTCGTACTGGCCGCGAACGACGTTGGCGGGATCGATGGGGCGCAGCGTCTCGAAGACCTTGTGCACCTCGTCGCGCAGTGGTCGGGCCTCGAAGGACGTCGGCTGCTCCATGGCGATGAAGCCCAGTACCTGGAAGAGGTGGCTCACGACCATGTCACGAAAGGCCCCGGTCTCCTCGTAGAAGGCGCCGCGGCCCTCGATCGACAGAGTTTCGGGGACGTCGATCTGCACGAAGCACACGTGGTCGCGGTTCCAGAGAGGCTCGAAGAGCCGGTTGGCGAATCGCAGGGCCAGGATGTTGTCGATCGACTCCTTGCCCAGGAAGTGGTCGATGCGGTAGATCTGCGTCTCGTCGAAGTTGGCGGTGAGCACGCCGTTGAGCTTGCGCGCGGAAGCGAGGTCGACCCCAAAGGGCTTCTCGCAGATGATGCGGGAGTTCTCGTTGAGGCCCGACGATCCCAGCATCTGGACCATCGCGAGCACCGCGTCCGGTGGAACGGCGAGGTGCAGGAGACGGCGCACGTGGCCGCCGATCTCGGCTTCGGCGTCCTTGACCGCTTCTGGCAGACCTGCGCAATCGTCAGGGTCGGCGACGGCGAAGGAGAGCGACCGTCCGAAATCGTCCCAGACCACGCCCTCGGGCTTGCTCGTTCCGAACCGTTCGACCGCATCGCGGGCGTAGGCGCGGAACGCGTCGCTCGACATGGCAAACGCCGCCGGCGCGGAGCCGATGATCCGGTAGCGCTCCGGGAGCAGGCCCGCCGACGCCAGGTGGAACAGCCCGGGGATGATCTTGCGCTTCGCGAGGTCACCGGTGGCGCCGAACAGCACGATGACGTGGTTGTCGGGCACCTGGGAATCCGGCTGGACCGGCGGGGAGCTCATTGCGTACCTCCAATAGTTGATCGGCGGACAGAATCTCCAACGCCCACGAGCAGCTCGCTCACCAGCCCGGGAGCGAACAGCCCGTGGGCGATGACGCCAGGGGTCTCGGACAGCCGGCGGGTCAGCTCGGCGGGTTCGAGCACGGGCCCGCGGTAGTCCGCGATGATGCCCCCGTCTGGGCTGGCCGGCGAGTCGCGCAGCTGCGTCGGATCGAGATGGCGCAGTGTCGCCGCCAGGCCGAAGGCCTGCAGTTCAAGGGGCACCGGGGGGCGCAGGGCCTCCACGAGCTTGGTGGAGTCGGCGATCACCACGAAGCGCTCGGCGGAGGCGGCGACGATCTTCTCGCGGCTGTGCGCCGCGCCACCTCCCTTGATCAGCCACCCGTCGGGCGCAATCTGGTCGGCGCCGTCAATGGCGAGATCGAGGCGGTCGATCTTGTCGAACGGCTCGACGTGGAGACCCAGCGCGCGGGCGGCGGCTTCGGTGCGCGGCGACGACGCGACGAAGCTGGCCCTGGGGCCCCGACGGGCGATCGCACGCAGCAGGAATGCGACCGTCGAGCCGGTACCGAGGCCAACGCGCATGCCGTCCTTCACCAGTTCGCCGGCGGCCTCCGCGGCGAGTCGCTTCTCCTCTTCGATGTTCATGGGTCAGGCCGCTGCCTGATCGGTCATGATGAGCGAGTGCGACGCCTCAACTCGCCCGGCGGGGATCGACGCGTCGCCACCGAGCAGCAGCGAGAGTGGCTCGCGCTTGTCCGAACCGGTCACGAGCCACAGGAGCTGGTCCGCCCGGATGAGCGCCTGATACGTCAGGGTCATGCGCCGGCGACCCTGGTACAACCCGGTGATCGCCACCAGCCGATCGGTCACGTCGAGCACGGGGTCACCGGGAACGAGCGACGCGGTGTGGCCGTCTGGACCGAGGCCCAGGTGTACGAGGTCCAGGCGCGCCGGCAGCAGCGCGCCGTAGCGCTGGGCGGCGGCGTTGATGTCGTCGTCATTGACGGGCATCTGCTCGATCAGCGGATCAACCGTCGCGAACACCTCGCGCAGGTGGGTGAGGCTGCGCTCGGGGTCGTCCGCGGGGGCGACCCGCTCGTCGACCTGGTAGATCACCGTCTGCTCCCACGGCACGTCGCGCGAGACCAGGTCGGCAAACATCTTCCACGGGGTTCGTCCGCCGCTCACGGCAAAGTGGAACCTGCCCGTGGTCGCGACGGCGCGGCGCGCCCGCTCGGCCACGAAGGACGCCGCCGCCGCGGCGAGGACGTCGACGTCAGCGAACTCGCGAATCTCGTGGCGCACTTCAGGAAGGCTTCTCGACGTGGCCGCCGAACGCCGAGCGCATGGCGGAGAGGACCCGAGCGGTGAACTCGCCCTCTCCTCGTGAGTCGTAGCGCTGCCAGAGGGCCGCACTGATGACCGGCGCGGGCACCGACTCGTTGATCGCCGCTTCGACCGTCCATCGCCCCTCGCCCGAATCCGAGACCCGGCCGCTGAACTCAGAGAGCTCGGGCGAGCGGGCGAGTGCGTCGGCGGTCAGGTCGACCAGCCACGAGCTGACGACCGATCCGTGGCGCCATACTTCGGCCACCTCTGCGACGTCGATGTCGTACGAGTAGAACTCGGGGTCGCGCAGGGGGGCGGTCTCCGCGTCCGCTTCCGCCTTCTTTCGCCCGACGTTGGCGTGCTTGATGATGCTCAGACCCTCGGCGATCGAGGCCATCATTCCGTACTCGATGCCGTTGTGCACCATCTTCACGAAGTGCCCCGCGCCGCTGGGCCCGCAGTGCAGGTACCCCTCGGGCGCGGTCCCGTCGGTCCGGGTGCGTCCCGGTGTCGGCTGGCGACGGTCAGGGCCCGGCGCGATCGACCGGAAGATCGGATCGAGCCGGGAAATGACGTCGTCCTCACCGCCGATCATCAGGCTGTAGCCCCGATCGAGACCCCAGACGCCGCCGCTCGTTCCGCAGTCGACGTAATGGAGACCGCGTGGCGCGAGTTGGCCCGCGCGGGTGATGTCGTTCTGGTAGTAGGAGTTGCCGCCGTCGATGATCACGTCGCCGCTTCCAAGGTGGCTCGCCAGCTCGTCCAGTGCGCGCTGGGTGATTGCCGCGGGCAGCATGAGCCAGACGGCCCTCGGACCGTCGAGCCTCGCGGCGAGGTCCCCGAGCGACGTCGCGGCGACGATGCCGTCTGCTTCGATCGCGCGCACGGCGTCGGCGTTCACGTCGTAGACAACGCAGTTATGCCCGTCGCGCACGAGGCGCTGGACGATGTTCGCCCCCATACGCCCCAGCCCAACCATTCCAAGCTGCATCGGTCTATCGGTCGCCATCCGGGTCCTCTTTCCTCTTGAGTGCTCGGTAGTGCTCGATGAGCGCGTTGGTTGATGAGTCGTGGCTGAGAACGGGCTCGGAGCCGGATTCGAGTTCGGGGATGATTTGGACCGCGAGGACCTTGCCTAGCTCGACTCCCCACTGATCGTAGGAATCGATTCCCCAGATGGCGCCCTGGGTGAAGACGGAGTGCTCGTAGAGCGCGATGAGCGAACCCAGCAGGCGCGGAGTCAGCACCTCGGCCAGGAGCACGTTGGTCGGCCGGTTCCCCTTCATGACGCGGTGGGCGACCTCGTGCTCGGGTGTGCCTTCGCTGCGCAGTTCGTCCTCGGTCTTGCCGAAGGCGAGCGCCTGGGCTTGGGCGAAGACGTTCGACGACAGGATGTCGTGGTGCTCGCCCAGGGGATTGAGGCTCTTGGCGAAGCCGATGAGGTCGACCGGAACCACGGTCGTGCCCTGGTGGATGAGCTGGTAGAAGCTGTGCTGACCATTCGTGCCTGGCTCGCCCCAGTAGATGGGCCCGGTCTCGCAGGCGACCGTCGTGCCGTCGAGTGAGACATGCTTGCCGTTGGACTCCATCGTGAGCTGCTGGAGGTACGCAGGCAGGCGCTTGAGGTACTGGTCGTAGGGCATCACCCCCACCGTCGGGCAGGCGAAGAAGTCGCGGTTCCACACCGCGATCATTCCCATCAGCACCGGGAGGTTCTCCTCGAACGGAGCGGTCCGGAAGTGCTCGTCCATGGCGTGGAAGCCCGCCAGCAGCTCGGCGAAGCCCTCGGGGCCAATGGCGATCATTGTCGAGAGGCCAATGGCGGAGTCCATTGAATAGCGGCCGCCTACCCAGTCCCAGAACCCGAACATGTTGGCCGTGTCGATGCCGAACTCCGCCACACTTGGTGCGTTGGTCGATACCGCCACGAAGTGTCTGGCAACGGCGGCGGCGTCGCCGAGCTGGTCGATCAGCCAGGCGCGAGCCGAACGCGCGTTCGTGAGCGTCTCGAGCGTGGTGAAGGTCTTCGACGAGATGATGAACAGTGTCTCGTCGGCATTCAGGTCGCGCACCGCCTCGACGAAGTCGGTGGCGTCGACGTTCGAGACGAAGCGGAAGGTCAGGTCGCGTTGCGAGTAGAAGCGCAGCGCCTCGTAGGCCATCACCGGTCCGAGGTCCGAGCCGCCGATGCCGATATTGACGACGTTCTTGATGGGCTTGCCGGTGTGGCCCTTCCACTTGCCGGAGCGAACCTGGTCGGCGAAGGCCGCCATCTGGTCCAGGACTGCGTGCACCTCTTGGACGACGTCGACCCCGTCGACGACCAGCGAGGTGCCCTTGGGCATCCGCAGCGCCACGTGGAGCACGGCCCGGTCCTCTGAAACGTTGACATGATCGCCGCGGAACATCTGGTCGCGTCGCCCGGCGAGGTTCGACTCGCGGGCGAGGTCCAAGAGCAGGCCAATGGTCTCGTCGGTGATGCGGTTCTTCGAGTAGTCGAGGTAGAGACCCTCGGCTTCGGCCCGTAGCCTCTGGCCCCTGTCGGGATTCGCGGCGAAGAGATCGCGCAGGTGGAGCGAGGCGACCTCGACGTGATGGGCCTCGAGGGCCTCCCAGGCCGGACGCTGGCGTGGAGGAGGGGGGGACGTCATAGGACCCGCTTGGCGCTGGGTCGCTGGGCGTCAATTCTCGAGAGCAGATTGGTCCACGAGCTGGCGAAAGACGCGGCGCCGTCGCCCTGGAGCTTCAGCGCCAGTGCCTTCTTGTCGACGCCGGCCGCGGCGAAGCGTTGAAGTTGGACGTCACAGTCGCCGCCGTCGCGCGCGAGCGGCTCGCCGACCTGGCCGTGGTCGAAGAAGGCATCGAGCGTACTGTTGGGCATGGTGTTGATGGTGAGGGGAGCCGCCAGACCCTGCACGTACAGCGTGTCCGGTGCCGCGGGATCCTTGGTCTTGGTGCTCGCCCACAGCAGACGCTGCATGCGCGCTCCGGAGTTCTGGAGGAGCTGGAAGCGACTTGATTCCATGACGTCGCGGTACGCGCGATACGTTTCGAGGCCCACCGCCAGGCCGAGCTGGTTCTTCAGCTCGTCGGGCACTGATGTAGCCACTGCGGTGTCCCAGCGTGAAATGAACACCGACGCCACGCAGCCCACGGCGGGATTGAGGCCCGAGGCGACGCGCCGCTCGATTCCACGCAGGTAGGCGTCCGCGGCGGCCCGGTATTGGTCCGCGTCGAAGAGCAACGTCACGTTGACGGGAACTCCGGACGCGATGCACTCCTCGATGGCCGGCAGTCCCTCCGGCGTTCCGGGGATCTTCACGAAGAGGTTGGCGCGGTCCGCGCGAGCGTGCACCGATTTGGCCGCCTCCACGGTCTTGGCCGTGTCGTAGGCGAGCAGCGGGGAGACTTCGAGCGAGACCCAGCCGTCGACGCCGCCGGTGCGCTCGTGGACCGGCGCGAAGAGATCGGCCGCGCGCTGCAGGTCGGCGGTGGCCAGGTTGAAGAAGATCTCCTCGCTGGAGAGGCCCTGCTGCGACACGGCCTTGATCGACTCGTCATAGTCGCCGGTGGCGACGGCGTTGTCGAAGATCGAGGGATTCGACGTCAGCCCGGTCACGCTGTGGGTATCGATGTAGCGCTGGATCTGGTCATCGTCGAGCATGCTGCGGGTGATGTTGTCGAGCCAGAGGCTCTGGCCTCGGTCGTGCAGCATTTCAGTTGCCTTCATTACTCTCCTTTTGACGAAGCGAGGGTCTCTCGCGCCACGTGAGCGACGCTGGCGGCGGTGAAGCCAAATCCCGTCTGCAGTTCCTTGAGCGGCGCCGAACGTGTGCATGCCCACCCGGCCCCGCAGCCGAGTACGGTTGGCCGGCCCCGCAAGCGCCGTCGAATGACATCGTGGAACCGTCGGCGCAGCAATCGGCGTGACACCTGGCGCTCGCCGGTGCAGCGTGAATCGAACAGTCCACCACCAACGCGACCTTAGATGCTGCGTCCAATTTCTCAATCCTGGGCGAGTTTCGAGTGTTGCCGCACCCTGCCGGCACTTTCGCAATTGGATTCACGGTGCCTTGGCGCGGTGAATCCTGCACGGCGAAGCACGCGGGAAGAGCTGTTGCCTACCCGTGCAAACCTCGAAGGAGGTAGGGCCCTTGGACGGAGCCGGCAAGTGTCGGTCCCAGTGGGCCAGCATCCGGACGGTGAGCAAGTGCCGGCCGCTCAGTCGGTTCCTAGCCGTCGAGGAACTCGACGACGCGAGCCGCGGTGGGACCGGGCTGCTCCAGATGCGCAGCGTGTCCGGCATCGGCGACCAGGCCCCAGGAGCCCGCCTGGACCCCGAGCGCGATGGCCCGGGCCTCGGCGGTGAACTTGGCGTCGTGCGCCCCGGCGAGCGCCAGGGTCGGCGCGTCGACGACACCGAGTAACGGTGCGAGCCACGCCTGGGTGCCCGTGCCCGCGAGTCGCAACGAGTCGGCGAGTCCTCGCGCGGTGTTGGTCGCACGCGACGCGCGCTCGAGGGGATCGTCGGGCACCGAGGCGAACATGGGCTGGGCGAGCCATTCGTCGAGGAAGGCCTCGACGCCCACCTCTTCGATGTGGCGCGCCAGCGCCTCGTCGCGAGCGACGCGTTCACGGCGTTCGTCGAGGTTCTCGATTCCGCGCGACGCTCCGAGCAGCACCAGGGCGCTGACGTGGCCGGGGTGGCGCAGGGCCACGTGAAGGGCCACGCGGGCGCCGAACGAGTAGCCGCCGAGCGCCACGGGCTGGACGGGGAGCACGTCGGCCACGAGGTCGGCCGTCTCGTCGAGCGACGCTCGAAGCGACCCGGCGGCGCCGTGGCCCGGCAGGTCCAGCGTCCACAGTTCGTGGTCACCTGCCAGAATGGAGCGGAACTGGTGTGCCGAGGCTCTGGTCTGGGTGAAACCGTGAAGCCAGACGAAGCTCGAACCGGAGCCTTCGCGTTGGACACTGAGGAGTGACATTGCAACAGAGCGTACCGAGCCCGAGCGCCGTCCAGGCGACGTTTGCGGCCACTCTGTTCGATGAGTGGTGCCACCGGGGGCTACGCGACGTCGTCATTAGCCCCGGCTCGCGTTCGACGCCGCTGGCGCTGGCGTGCGCGACACGCGACGAGCTCACGCTGCACGTGCGGATCGACGAGCGCAGCGCCGGATTCTTCGCCCTCGGCCGGGCACTGGCGACGCGCCGGCCAGTGGCGATCGTCGTGACGAGCGGCACGGCGGCGGCCGAACTGCACGCGGTCGTGGCCGAGGCCGACCTCGCCAACGTGCCCCTGCTCGTCCTCACCGCCGATCGTCCTCCCGAACTCCACGGCGTCGGGGCACCCCAGACCATCGAGCAGGGCCACCTCTACGCAGCGATGGTGCGCCGCTTCGAGGATCCTGGCGTGGCCCGCGCCGAGGGCGCGCCGACGTGGCGACCGCTCGCGGCTCGTCTATGGCTCGACGCCCTGGGCGCCTCGGGCTCGCAGGGACCGGTCCACCTGAACGCGGCGTTCGTCGAGCCGCTGGTCGGCGAGACGCTGGAGTTGCCCCGGCGCGACGACACCGGCGCGACGGCGCACCCCGAGGAACACGTGGTGGCGGAGCTGGAAGTGAACGGTCAGCGCGTGCTGGCCGTCGTCGGACCGGGGGTCGACGCCGAGACGGTGGCGCACTGCGTCGCGCTCGACTGGGTCGTGCTGGGCGACGCCACCTCGCAGGGGACGGTGCCCTACTTCGATCCGCTGCTACGAGACGAGCGCTTCGCCGCGGCCGTCGTTCCCGAACTGGTGGTGCGCATCGGCGGCCTCGCGGCTTCCAAGGTGCTCCAAGAACAGCTGGACCGTTGGAACGTCCGCACGGTGGCGCTGAGCGGCGCGGGATTCGTCGCCGATCCTGGTCGGCTCGTCGACGAGACCGTCGGAGGACTTCCGCGGAGCGACGTCGCGGGCCTGCGGGGCGACTCCGCGTACGTGGCGACCTGGAGCGACGCCTCGAGGAGGGTGGGCGCGTGGCTCGACTCGAACGAAGCGGACGACGACGTCTTGGACGAACCCATGGTCGCTCGCGCCGTGGTGCGTGCCAGCGGTGACCACCAGGTGCCGCTGGTCATCGGATCCTCGATGCCGTTTCGCGACGTGGAGTGGTGGGCGCCGCCGCGACGAAGCCCCACGTACTCGAACCGAGGGGCTAACGGGATCGACGGCGTCGTGTCGACGGTACTGGGAGTGTGCGCCGGCGCCCGCGGCCTCGGACTCGTGGGCGACCTGACGATGCTGCACGACGTGTCGGGGTTGGTCGACGGCCTGGGAGTCGTTGCCGGGAGCTGCGTGCTGGTGGTGGCGGACAACAACGGGGGAGGAATCTTCTCCTTCCTGCCGCAGGCGGCCGCCTTGCCGGCTCCTCGCTTCGAGCAGCTCTTCGGCACCCCGCGTCCCCACGATCTGGCCGCCATCGCCACGGCCTTCGGCCACTCGAGCGCCGTCGCGGCGACGCGCTCGNNAACTGCGCGAGGCCATCGACGCCGGCCTCGAGCGTGACGGCGTGACGGTGGTCGTTGCTCGGGTGCCGTCGCGCGAGGAGAACGTCCGTCGCCACGAGCGGCTCAACGAAGCGGTTCAGCGGTGCTGGAGCTCAGGCAGCGAATGATCTCGACGCTGACCAACGCGACCCCGCTTCTGGCCGCTTTCCCGCTGGCCTTCGCGGCCGGTTTCGTGTCATTCGTCTCGCCGTGCGTGTTGCCGCTGCTGCCGGGCTACGTCGCCTTCCTGAGTGGAGCGACCGGGAGTATCGAGGGCCGTAGCGGCCGCGGCCGCGCGGTGGTGGGCGCCCTGGCCTTCGTGATCGGATTCGCGGTCGTTTTCGTGAGCTTCGGTGCGCTGTTCGGCGGGCTCGGCGGCGCGCTGAAGACCCACCAGCGCGGTCTCGAGGTGGTCTTCGGCGTCGTCACGATCCTGCTCGGCCTGTTCTTCGCCGGCTGGTGGCCGTCGTCGTGGCTCCAGCGCGACCTCCGGGTCCACCGCGTGCCGCGCGTGTCAGTGTTCGGCGCCGCGTTGCTGGGCTTCACCTTCGCCCTCGGCTGGACGCCGTGCCTGGGGCCGACCATCGCCGCCATCGACGGACTCGCGGCGTCGTCGTCGGGAGCCACGGCGCTTCGCGGGTCGATCNNTGGCCTTCGTCTACTGCCTCGGGCTCGGGTTACCCTTTGTCGCCGCGGCCATGGCCACGGAGTGGATGGCCACGGCGTCGAACTGGCTTCGCCGCCACCACAAGGCGATCGGACGAGTCGGCGGCGTCCTGCTGATACTCATCGGCGTAGCCGAGGTCAGCGGGGTGTGGCACGCGTTCGTGCTCTGGCTCCAGATCCACGTTCCCGCCACTAACGCCCCTTTCTAGTTCAGGTCGGCCCGTAGACTGGCGCCATGAAACTACGAGATGACTGGGAATTTCGGGGGCTGGTCCACCAGGCCACCGACGACGGCGTGCTCGAGCGGCTCAGCGAGGGCGGGGTCACGGCCTACATCGGCTTCGACCCGACCGCGTCGTCGCTGCACCTGGGGAGCCTCCTCCAGCTGTGCAACCTGCGCCGTCTCCAGATCGCGGGCAACCGGCCCATTGCGCTCGCCGGGGGCGGCACGGGCCTCATCGGCGACCCCAGCTTCAAGGCCGTCGAGCGGCCGCTGCTCACGAGCGAGCAGCTGGACGCCAACATCGAGGGAATCCGCGAGCAGTTGGGCCGCTNNACGTCGGCAAGCACTTCACCGTGAATCAGATGGTGGCCAAGGAATCGGTCAAGAGCCGCTTGGACCGTGACGACGTGGGCCTCTCGTTCACCGAGTTCTCGTACATGCTGTTGCAGGCCTACGATTTCCTGCGCCTCAACCAGGACCACGGCTGCACGCTGCAGCTGGGCGGTTCGGACCAGTGGGGCAACATCACGATGGGCACCGAGCTGGTGCGCAAGGTCACCGGCACCTCGGCGGCCGGCCTGACCTCGCCGCTGCTACTGCGACCCGACGGACAGAAGTTCGGTAAGTCCGAGGTCGGCAACGAGCAGGTTTGGCTGGACGCCTCGATGACCTCGCCCTTCGCGCTGCACCAGTACCTGCTCAACGTCGACGACGCGATGACCCCGTCGCTGCTTCGTTTCTACACGTTCCTCGACCACCAGACCATCTCCGAGCTCGACGGCGCCACCAAGGTGGCGCCCAAGGAGCGACGCGCGCAGCGGGCCCTGGCCAACGCCGTGGTGAGCCTGGTGCACGGCGAGACGGCGGCCCTGCACGCCCAGCGAGCAGGCGAGGCGCTCTTCAGTGAGGCCATCGCGGACCTGGATGAAGCGACGCTGCTGCAGGTCGTCGCCGACGCCCCCTCGTCGA
>PLHD01000039.1 GCA_003138815.1 Acidimicrobiaceae bacterium
CGCCGACAATGCGCCGTCGGTACCGTTGAACGCCATGCGCGCCGCAGCTACGAACGGCGTTTCATCGATTCGGGCCTACGCGGCCTCGTTGGCTTTGATTGGTTCTCATCGTGAACATGAAGCGGCTCGGTCGCTGCGCGCGCGCGTTCGTCGTCCTGAACGTTGGCGTCCTCTTGGCTCCGCTGTCGAGTTCAGCTTCGACTCGCTTCGCGCACTCGGCTGAAGCTTCACACGCCGACGCCAAGGCGGTTGCGAGTTGCGCCTACGCGAGGTCTGATCCGAGCTTCACGCTCATCGACACGGCGCCAGAACTGAGCTTCGTCGTTCGCGTGGGCGGGAGCTTCCTCGTGAAGGTTCCGAACTGGGGCTCGTTCAAGGCCTCGGCGCTCAACATCACCGGGCCCAAGATCGTCCACCAGGTTTGCTCGTTCGTGGAGTCTGACGGAGCAAGGGTGGTTGTCACCAGGGCCGCCGCAACTGGGACGTCGCAGCTTCTCGCCACGGTGACGCCGACGAGCGAGGCCTTCCAGCCTAGGTGGAGTGGTCTGGTCACCGTGGTCGCATCGCAGGGTTCGAAGAGCTCGGCGGTCCACGCATCGTTCTGTTCGACGGCCAGCAAGATGCTGAGCGTGACCGAGACGAAGGCCGTGACCGAGATCGGATTACGAGTGCCGCTGGCGAAGAAGATGAGCACGTCGTTGAGAGCCACCGTACGCGAACTCTCACTCGAGAGCCTCTCGGCCAGGGCGACATCGCCGTCGCACAAGCTTGCGTCGCTTTTCGAGAGGCTCGCGTCTGCGGCGTCATTGGCCACGAGCCCCACCGGCGTACAGAACGCTATGGCCGGGTTCGCTTCCGGCTACTCGTTGGTGGATGCGGCGTGCCCCGCCGACTTTATTGTCTCGGCGATCGAGACGGCGAAGGTTCAGTTCAACTCCTTCATCGGCACCGAGAAGTTCTGCTCAGCCAAGCCTCTGCGCGGCTGGATCTTCTACAGTGGCGCTGGCTCGGCTCTGGAAATTGACATGAACGTAGCGGTGTGGGATCTCCCGAGCACCCTGCGCCGCGTCATCATCGAGTGGGTCAACTCCTCCGGCGGATCCGGCGTGCTCGGAGCCTTCGACGTCAGCAGGTACCGCCAGCCCGTGCCCGGTTCATTGAAGATCAGCGTCGTCCCCACGAAGCGCGCTGCCGCCCTTGAGCTCTTCGACCCGATTAGTTCGTCGCCGTTCGCCACTCTGGAGTCCTGCCCCGTTCACTAGACGCGTCGCGAGGCGGTCCAATCGTTATAGGTGGGCGGGGCCTACTCGTAGCTCCGTCATGGAGTGAAGGCCCAAGAGCGTCCAGTGGAGGCGTCTCGGCCGTCGCAGACCTTGCTGTTACCCCGCTCGATTCAGGAAGAGCACCCGCGCAATTGATCGCGAGGGTGCTCTTCCTGGGCGGGGCCTGCCTTCACGACAGCCCTATTGGTGGCCGTCCGCGGCCTCTAGAGGTTGGGCTCGAGTTCGTGCTGGCGCTTGATCTGACGTGCAACGTTGCCGGACAGCCTCTCGGCCACGAAGTAGACCAAGCCCGCGACGATGACGCCGGTCGGCACCGAGAAGTCCGCGCCGCCGAACCAACCCGCCGGGCCGCAGTTCGCGGCGGTCGAGCCCGCGCAGTAGAAGGCGCCGAAGTGGTTCGAGATCGGGGTCATCCAGTGTAGGGGGAAATTGACGGGCGGCGGCGCCTTGGAGTAGCACATCGTGGCCGCCACGAGCCCCACGACGAATGCCACGATGGCGCTCCAGTTGACACCGGAGCTGCCGCCGAAGTAGAGGCCTTCGTCATCGGTGCGCTGGAGTTCGCTGGCGTTGTAGCGGTACTTGCGCATCAGCCAGTCGGTGAGGAAGATCCCCAGCCAAGGCGCGATCCAGACGATGATGACGCCGACGAAGTCCTTCATGTAGATCGAGAAGGTGGACTGGAAGACCGCCCAGATGGTGAGCAGGCCCGCGAGCACGCTGTCCAGCAGGACCGCCTGGTAGCGCCGGATGTGGATGCCCATGGCCTGGAGCGAGACGCCCGACGAGTAGAGGTCCAGCGAGTTGATGCCGAAGAGCTGCACGATGGCGAAGACCAGGAAAAGCACCACTACCCAGCTGGGAATCGTGTGCTGGTTGCGGAAGGCCTCGAACGGGTTGGCGCTGTTCCAGATCGTTCCGCTCGAGAGGAAGGTGTAGGTCAGCGCACCGAGGATCATCATGAGGATCTCGGGTATCGCGGTGCCGAGGAAGATCCAGCCGACGATGGCGCCCTTCTTCGCTTCACGCGGCACGTAGCGCGTGTAGTCGTTACCGCACTCGGTCCATCCAAGTCCCGAGAGCGCGAACACGAATGCGAGACCGGCGGTGTACAACTCCCAGCCGCCGCCGAAGCCCTTGAAGCTCGAACTGCCGTGCTTCACGTCGTAGATGGCCAGCAGCACGAATATCGCACCGAAGGGGATGATCAGCGCTCGCAGCACCTTGACCATCGTGGCGTGTCCCAGGTAGGGCACCACGGCCTGGATTGCCGCTGCGGCGATGATGAAGATGACCTTCAGCGTGCTGCTGACGTGGACACCGGACATCTGGCACAGCACGATGGCGGCGCCGACGATGAGAATCAGGCCTTCGGTCTCGAAGCCCAACTGGGTGATCCAGTTGAAGAAGCTGACTAGCCGTGACCCACGCACGCCGAACGCGGCGCGGCTGATGGTGAATGCCGTGGTTCCGGTTTCGGGTCCCTGCAGCGAGGCGAGGCCCAGCAGGAAGAACGAGAGGTTGCCAATGATGATGAGGCTGAGAGCCGTGTAGAAGCTGAAGCCGAATCCCATGAGCAGGGCTCCGTAGACGAAGTACTCGACGTTTATCGCCGATCCGGTCCATAGCGCGCCGATATTGCGGGCCGTGGCCCAGCGTTCGCCCTCGGGGATGAAGTCGATGCCCCTGCGTTCAAGGTGGAACGGCTGGTCCTCTGCTGATCCGTCGTGTGATTCCAAAATCGATGACACTGAATGGTCCTCCCTGATAGATGTCATTCACGTGATAGGACCCCGTGAGGTGCTCGTCGTACGCGACATGTCTATCTGATTGGGAGCGGGTTGCGAGGAAATCGTGCCCGTTTGGTGACAAAACCCTAGATTTACCGTGTTCTTAGCCTCCCCCTACGGCCTCCTCATCGTCATCTCGCAAGATGGTCACGTCTCGGCAGCAACCCGTTGGCCATCCGAAAGGAACTCCATGTATCGCACCACGAAGAAGAAGGTAGTGAAGCGCGCGAGCCTCTCGATCGTCTTTTGCCTGGGGGCGCTCGTCACCGGAGTCGGAGTGGCGAACGCGTCAGCACCCGTGCACCACGGGGCGGTCGTCATCAGCCAAAGTGCCCAGGGCACGCCTCGCTCGCCGACCACGGCGAAGGAGTCTCGCGTGGTCGCCAACCTCGCGGTTGGCCCGCAATCGGCGGTCCTGGCAGACTCGCCGTCTCGACGAGAGCTCGGATCATGAACGAACGTGCCCCCATCCGAGTTCGAGCGACCGATGCAGGCCCACGTTGCGCGGCCGACCGTGGCGGTTACCGCCCGCACGTCGTCCTCGGCGAAACCCTCGAAACAGTGGATACGAACCGCACTCGCGACAAGGCGTTACTGGTGCCGGCACCCCGATTCCAAATTTGTTCTCAAGTTCGTGCAGGTCGGGACGGCTTCTAAGCCTACGGCCTGCCACAATTTCAGGGCCTAGGCGGTTCCTCCCTTCCGTCTAGGTCCTGAAACAATCCTTCGTGACGTCTTATGAATATTCGCATCCTGTCATTGCAACCGGCGTAGTTCTTGATAAATTGCCCCAAAGAGATGAACCGGCACCAGGCTGATTCACCGGGGGAAAGCGGGACAAGATGTCTTCAGAATTCAATCGTCGGTCGTTTCTGACTCATTCGGCGGCGACGCTCGGCGGCGTTGCAATGGCCGGCACCGTTGTCGACGGACTTCTCGCCAGCTCCGCGGGCGCGACCACCGGCGTCAGTACCAAGAAGCCCAAGCTAGGCGGAACGCTGACCGTGGGGCTTATCTCCGACGTGCCGGACTACCACGTCTTCAACGGCGCTCAGGGAAAGATGGACCAGTCGGGGTTCTGCGTCGCGAACGCCCTGTACGACGCGCTCTTCGTCTCAGCGGCCAGCGGCAAGGGCTGGCTACCGATGCTGGCTCTTTCGGCGACGCCCAACAGCAGCTACACGGTGTGGACCGTCGCGCTGCGCCATGGCGTGACCTTCACCAACGGAGACCCCTTCAACGCCGCCATCGTGGTGGCGAACTACCAGGCGGCGGCGGCCGACCCGACGGTCGGCCTCGCCATTCAGCCGATCATCAAGAGCTGCGTGGCTTCTGATACCTACACCGTGGTCTACACGTTGCAGATTCCGTACTCGTCATTCCCCTACGGTGCGCTGTCCGAGCAGCAGACGTCCTACATGTCCCACCCGAGTTCCTTCTCGTCGACCTTCACGGGAAACCCGATCGGCACCGGTCCGTTCGAGATCGTCTCGTGGCAGGTGGGAGTGGAGTCGAAGTTCAAGAAGAACAAGAAGTACTGGCGCCGCGACGCGGCCAACCGCCGGCTTCCTTACCTCGACGCGATCAACTTCAAGACCATCCCAGACCCCACGGCCCGCAACCAGGCGCTGCAGACGGGCGCCCTCGACATGATGCTCCAGCAGGATGCGTCGAGCATCAAGGCCCTGTCCAAGATCAAGGGCATCACCTACCGCACGGACCTGAAAGACCCGATCGACCCATCGGTCAACTGCCTGATCCTGAACACGACGGGAACGCTGAACCAGTACTTCTGCTGGGCCGGTGAATTCGCGTCGGCGCTCGGAATCCCCGGTGGCCTCTCCTATATCGAAAAGGGACAAGCCATTCCAACGGCCGTCCAGATGGAAGACTACGAAGGCACCCTGGGGGCGGTGGATCCGTCGACGCTGCAGTGGAACACCAAGTTGACGCCGGTAATGAACGACGTGTCGATCCGCAAGGCCCTGGCCATGGCGGTGAACAACACGACGTACTTCAAGGTGCTCGACAGCGGAGTCGGCGCGGTGGCCGACGGCGTGTACCGACACAACTCGCCGAACTACAAGAACCCCCACTACCCGGCCTACAACCCCACCGCGGCCAAGGCGCTGGTTGAGGCCTACAAGACGGCCAACAGCGTGTCGTCGGTCGGATTCGTGCTCGACTTCGTGTCGGGCGACTCCTCGGCGCAGCGCGCGTTCTCGTACTTCGAGCAGCAGTTCGGGAAGATTGGCGTCACCGTGACGCCACGTCCGCTGGTGCAGAGCCTGCTGATCAACAACGTGATCTACGGCGAGTACGATTGCGCGACGTGGAACCAGTTCGGCGGCGCGGACCCGGCACTGAACTACGTGTGGTTCAACTCGTTTCCCGCAACCACGTTGCCCGCAACGGGCGGTCTCGGCATGACGGCGCTGCCCGCCAATACGTTCATTGCCGGCGCCGTGAACTTCGCGCACCAGGCCGACCCGGTAGTCGAGGAGTCGATGCTGAAGGCCATGGCGCTGAAGAACGGTTCCGCCGCCCAGCACACGGCGTGGGCGCAGGTGAACACGCAGTTCGCCAAGGACATCCCGTACCTGTTCCTTGACCTCCTGGTCACGGCGTGGGCGGCTCGCTCGGACGTGCAGAACTGGGCCTACGCCACGGCCGGCGACGGCCGCACCCGCTGCCTGAACCCCGACGGCGGATCGACTCGTTGGGACCAGATCTGGAAGTCGTAGTTGGATCGGTAGCTGGTACGAGAGCGGGGCCCGGGCGCCGCTCTCGTACCAGCTACCGCCTAGGCCTGGTGGGAGATGTTGCCCTGGACGTTGCGCCACCACCACAGGGTCGAGGCCGCCAGCAAGAGTGAGACCACGGCGATGAGGGTGAACGGCAGCGCCGAGTTTATGGTGAAGAGCACCCCCGAAACGCCCGCGCTTATCGCCAGGGACGCCGTGTTGGACGTTGCGTAGAGGCCCTGTCGGCGGCTGAGCTCGCGGCTCGCCGCTCCTTGGGTGAGCAGCGACGCTATCGACGGCACCGAGAGCGCCGCCCCAATCGACTCGAGTGATCCCACGAACAGCATGATGACGTTGTTGTGGATGTGCGGGTAGATCGACATGAAGAGGGCACCGTTGCACAGTCCCGCGAGCGCGATGAAGCGGCGATTGGCGCGGTCGGCCAGCCACCCCCCGACCCGGCTCAGCGCCACCCACGGCAGACAGAACATCGTCCAGCTGAGGCGGATCTCGAGGGTGGTGGCGTGGTGGGCGTTCATCAGCAGGCTCCAGCATGTCTCGTAGACGCCGATCAGGAGACCCGACGCGGCTGCGGCGATGAGCGCTCCCACCAGCTGGGTGTTCCACTGCATCCTCGGCAGCGGTGTCGGATCGTACGCCTTGTCGCCGACGTTGGTCCGCATGGTCTGGACCGCCGCGAGCAGGCTGATGATCCCGGTCGCGAAGAAGGCCCAGCCGAGGTCCCGCACCGACGCCACGACACCGGCGATCGGGCCCAGGGCGATGCCGAGGAGCTGTGCCGCGAGGATTCTCGAGATTGCCCGCCCGCGCTCCGCCTCGGCGAAGAGTGCTGCGACCGCCGAAAGCGACGCCACCTCGATGGCGCCGGCCGACGCTCCTTGGACGGCGCGAGTGAGCGCGAACCAGGGCGCCGTGACGGGCAGGAGATAGGTCATGCTCGCCACGCCGTAGGTCACGAGGCTGACCATGAGGATGAGTCGCCGGCCGAACTTGTCGGCTAGACGGCCGAGGAAGAACTGTGTCGCCACCCCGGCTATGAAGAACGCCGACATGATGAAGCCGATGATCGTCGGGGTGCCACCACGGTGCTCGAGGAAGAGCGGGAGCAGGGGCAGACCGAGCGTAGCGCCCATCCACTGGACGGCGACGATGACCGTGAGACGTCGCAGGGTCTGCTGAGGCGACGAAGTGGGCACGGGTCAACGCTAGCGGCACACCTCTTGGGCCCGAGGGGAGTTCTTAACGGAAGGTCCCGCACTCAACGAGTACGAGGACCCCGAGGGCCAGGTAGATCCACGGGATGAAAGCCCTGGCGTGAGCGGCGCCCCACGTCACGATTCGCGGATGGCTCACGATCCTCTGCGCGGTGCCAATGAAGATGATCTCCCAGACGAAGAACACGACGATGGTCCCCGCCGACGCCACGGTCCCGCTGGCCCGCAGGAGCGGAATCCAGACCGCGAGGTTGTCACCCCCCAGCGCGAGGGTGACCGTGAACGTGGTGAACGCCCCGCGACGGAACTGCTCGTGCACCGGACCTGAACGATGACGCCAGGCGTGCAGGGCCAGCGCCCACGGCGCGATCGCCAGTAGGCCGACCCATCTGGTGGGGATGGGGGCGAGCAGCGAACCAACGCCGGAGGAGATCAGCAGGAGCATCGCGATGCCCAAGGCCTGAGCCCAACTTACCCTTCGGTAACGTCCACGGTCGGTGACGAGAAGCTGGGCGGCGAAGGCGAAGAAGTTGTCGAACATCGTGCCGACGAACGCCAGCGAGGCGACGACGATGACGGCGACGATGGAGTGCACGTGCCGACAATACTTGGCGGTACGTGGAGGAGAAAAGGTGACACGGTAGTGTTCCTTTGGAGGTTTTGATGATTCGCAACACTGTGGAACCGACGTCCGAGCAGCTCGAGGCGGCCCGCCGCGTCATCGGCGACCATCTCGTTCCCACTCCCACGGTCACGATCTCGTTGCGGGGACGAGGGGTGCTGGCCAAGCTGGAGAGCCTCCAGCCGACCGGTTCGTTCAAGGTCCGCGGTGCCCTGAGCGCCATCGACGCGGCCCGCCGCGATGATCCATATGGCGCGGTGATCACTTCCTCGGCCGGGAATCACGGACTCGGGATCGCCCACGCGTCGTCGCTGCTGGGCGTACGCGCCACGGTCGTGGTGCCCCAGAACGCCTCGGTGGCGAAGGTGAAGAAACTTCTCCAGTACGACATTGAACTGATTCAGTTCGGCTCGTCCTATGACGACGCCCAGGTCCACGCGCTCGAACTGGCCGCCAGCCGGTCCATTCGCTACATCTCGCCGTTCAACGACGCGAACGTGATTGCGGGCCAGGCGACCGCGTTCGACGAGATGCTGATGCAGGCCCCCGAGCTCGAGCACATCGTCGTCTCGGTGGGCGGCGGCGGACTGATCTCGGGCGTGCTGTTGTCGCGCGAGGACCGTGAACGCGGCGACGTCCGCGTCACGGGAGTCCAGCCGAGCGAGAGCGCCGCCCTGTACTACGTCTTGCGCGGCGCGTCGATGAACGAGATCGTCCATCACCCGACCATCGCCGACGGCCTCGCGGGCGGCGGCGACGACGGCGCCATCACGAACGAACTGGTCGCCAAGCATGGCGTGCCGCTCGTGCTCGTGCCCGAGAAGGAGATTCGCCGCGCGGTGCGCGAAGTGGCCGACAGCAACGGCCTGGTATTGGAAGGTTCGGCCGCCGCGTCCTACGCCGCCATTACCAACGACCTCGTCGACGACACCAGCACTCGAATCGGCTTCATCGCCACGGGGCGCAATATCGCTCACGAGCTCTTCGTGGAGCTGATGAACGAGCCCCCCGACTGAGGCCAGCCGCGACCCGCGGGGACGCCCGGTAGGGTGGTGTCATGAAGGCACCGAAACGTCTGCCGGCGATGGTCCTCGCCTTTGTGGCGGTGGCTCTCACGATTACCGGCGTTGTTCTGGCCGCCAGTGACTCGAACCCGTCGCAAACGCTCAAGGATCCGCTGGTCCTCAACGGCTACCCCCCCAGGTCGGCCGACATCCAGCTGGTGATATCCACCGGCCAGGCGTACAGCATTGACGCCAACGTGAACATCAACTTCGTCACCAACGCGCTGGAGGCGGATTTTCGCGTCCCGATGTTCTTCTCGGCCGCGGCCGTGAACCTTCGCCTGGTGAACAACCAACTCTACGCCGGCTCCCCGAACTTCTCGTCGATCATCGGAGCGAACTGGATCGGCGCCAAGGCGAGCCTGCCGTCGCTCTACGGGCTATCGCTCGAGATGACGAAGCCGGACATTCCGCTCATCACGGGATTCACGAGCGAGAGCGTCTCGACGGTCGGCTATTCCAAGACCTACACCTTCCAGCGCGACAACTTCATCCTAAACTCACCTAGCTCCCTGCCGGTGAAGATGCCGGTCGGCGCGAGGTTGCGCATCAGCATCACGGTGGGGATACAGGGGGAAGTCACCGCCAGCGCGTTGTCGGTTGTGTCGAAGACGACGAACTTCTCGATCACCGCAACGGTGCTCTCCTACAATCAGCCGGCCAAGATCGTGGCGCCGCCCGCGGCTCAGGTGAAGCAGGAGAATACGTCGCTACTGCACGAACTCCTGGGAACTTCCTCGTTGGCGAAACTTCTATCACCCCAGAACCTGGCCAACCTTGGAAAGGTTCAAGTCAGCTGAATCGAGCGAGGGGCCGTCACCCGGCTCTGGTTCCCGCCTCGGGTTCGAACGAGCGCCGGATTCGGTCGTCGAACTCGACACCATCTTCGGGTCCAGCTGCCTCGTCCGGGCCGCTCGTGGCACCAGCGCCTACGTTACGGCGTCGGCCCTCGCGGCCCCACGCCTCGGGACGACGTCCTAACGCGAGAGGCGGTCGAGCAGTCCGCTCGCGCGGCTTTCCGTGCCGTGGCGCCTCTCGGCGCGATCGGCGTAGGCCGCGAGGGCCAGTCCGACGTTGATGCCGAGCCAGCGCAGCGGCTCGGGCTCCCAGCGCCTCGAGCGGTGCTGCACGAAGGGCAGGCGCGTGTGGGCGGTCTCGGTGTCGGGCGCGGTCAGCAGGTCTGCGAGTGCGGTCGCCGCGACGTGGCTGAGAACCACTCCATCGCCGGTGTAGCCGCCAGCCGACGCCATGCCGGTCTCGAAGTCCACAAGCACCGAGGGGGAGTGGTCTCGTGGCATCGCCAGTGGCCCTCCCCATTGGTGGGTGATGGCGCCGTTCATCGGGGGGAACAGCTCGTGGAGCTCCGCCTCGAGGTCCCTGAAGACCTTGGCGTCGTTGTCGAAACGCTCCTCCGCGGTCGAGCCGAAGTGGTACGGCGCCCCCCGGCCCCCGAAGGCGATGCGGTTGTCGGCGGTGCGCTGTCCGTAGATGACCATATGGCGGTTGTCGGCGAATGTCTCGTACTTGGCGAATCCGACCTCCTCCCAGAACGAGTTCGCGAGAGGTTCGGTCGCGATCATGAGCGAGTAGACGGGCACGACCGTGCGACGTTCGCCGGGCAGGGTCGGCGTGAAGCCCTCGGTGGCCCGCACGACGAAGTCGGCGTGGACCGACCCGCCGACCGTGACGGCTTGAGGCTGGCGCCCGCGTCGGCCGGGCAGGATCCGCGTCACCGCGCTGTCCTCGAAGATCGCCACGCCCAGAGCTTCGTTGACCTCGCTCAGACCCCGCACGAGCCGTGCGGGGTTGATCCGCGCGCAGTGGGGCGAGTACGTGGCACCGACCGCGTCGGCCATCGAACCGCGCTGGCGCATCGCCTGCTCGTCGAGCCAAGCCAGATCGGTCTCGCCCAGCCCGTGTTCACGCGACTCCGCGACCGCGGCTCGAAGCCTCTTGGCCTGGACCTGGTTGCGGGCGAAGGCGAGGGTGCCTCCCCGGACGAAGTTGGCGTCAATGTTGTCGGCCTTCGCCGCGTCGCCGAGGGCGCCGACCGCGTCTTGGAGAACGTGACGCTGGTGGGTGAACGCCTCGATCCCGTGGCGCTGGACCATGTCCTTGTCGTGCACCGGGAAGATCGCCGAAGCCCAGCCGCCGTTGCGACCGGATGCGCCGAACCCGCACACCGACTTCTCGAGCACGCAGACTCGCAGGTCGGGGTCGCGGCGCTTGAGCTCGCGCGCCGTCCACAGTCCGGTGAACCCGCCGCCCACGACCGCCACGTCAACGTCAAGGTGACGTTGGAGCGGCGGTCGTGGCGCGACGGGACCGTCCAGGGTGGACCACCACAGTGAGTCCGGTGGGCGCACTAGATGTGGAGTGCAGCGGCTCCGGTGAAGACCTCGCGAAGCGTGCCGACCATGAAGTCGATGTCGTCACGAGTGGAGATCAGCGGGGGAGCGAGCTGGACAACGGGGTCGCCTCGGTCGTCTGAACGGCAGATGAGTCCGCGTCGGAACATCTCCGGTGAGACGTAGCCACGCAGGAGCCGCTCGGCATCCTCGCCGGCCCAGGTCTCCTTGGAGGTCTGGTCCTTGACCAGCTCGATCCCCCAGAAGTAGCCCGTTCCTCGAACGTCGCCGACGATGGGAATCTCCTTCAGTGACTCCAGGCTGTCGCGGAAGTAGTCCTCGTTCGCCAGGACATTCTCGAGGACGTGCTCGTCTTCGATGATCTCGATGCTCTTGAGGGCGATGGCGCACGAGACCGGGTGTCCGGCCCACGTGAAGCCGTGGATGAACGAGGTGTCACCGTGCTGGAACGGTTCGGCGATTCGGTCCGAGACGATCATGGCACCGATGGGCGCGTAGCCCGAGCTGAGGCCCTTGGCGCAGCAGATGATGTCGGGCACGAAGTCGTACTTCTGGCCACCGAACCAAGTCCCAAGTCGTCCGAAGGCGCAGATGACCTCGTCCGAGACGAGCAAGACCCCGTAGCGGTCGCAGATCTCGCGCACCGACTGCCAGTAGCCACGCGGCGGCGTGAAGCAGCCGCCGGCGTTCTGGACCGGCTCGAGGAACACCGCGGCGATGGTCTCGGGCCCCTCGCGCAGGATCGCCTCTTCGATGTGCTTGGCCGACCAGAGGCCGAAGGCCTCGAAATCGTCGGCGAACTTCTCCGCCCGGTAGAAGTTCACGGCCGGCACCTTCACGGCTCCGGGAACGAGGGGCTCGAACGGCGTGCGGTAATCCTCGAGCGAGGTGATCGTCAGCGCGCCGAGCGTTGTTCCGTGGTACGCGACGTCACGGCTGATCACCTTGTAGCGATCGGTGTCGCCGCGCAGCTTGTGGTACTGGCGAGCTAGCTTCCAGGCGCTCTCGACCGCTTCGCCCCCACCGGTGGTGAAGAAGACTCGATTGAGGTCGCCGGGGGCCAAACTGGCGATCTTCTCGGCCAGCTCGATGGCCTTGGGGTGCGCGTAGGTCCACAGCGGGAAGTACGCCATGGTGCTGATCTGCTCGGCGGCGGCGGCACCGATGTCGCTGCGGCCGTGGCCGAGCATGTTGGTGAAGAGACCCGAGAGGCCATCGAAGTACTTCTTGCCGTTGGCGTCCCAGACGTGCGTGCCCTCGCCGCGCACCATGATCGGAACCTCATTGGTCTCCGAGTAGGCGCCCATGCGCGACATCTGCAGCCACAGGTGGCGTCGTGCGCGCTCGGAGTAGCCGTAACTGGCGTGGTCCGGACTCGACACGGTGATGCCGTCCGAGATGATTTCATTGATTGTCATTTTGTCCCCCATGCATAGGTTTGTTTCGATAACTGCAGATACAGAAAGGTCTCAACCTCGGTCACACCGGGAATACTGCGGATTGAATCATTGAGAAGGTGAACTAACGCCGCGTCGTCAACGGCGATGACTTCGGCGATGATGTCGAAGCTGCCGGCGGTCATGACGACGTAGTTGGCCTCTTCGATGGCGGCGATCCTGTCGGCGACCGTACGGACGTCTCCGTGCACGCGAATGCCGACGAGCGCCTCACGGCCGTAGCCGAGCTGCAGCGGGTCGGTGATGGCGACGATCTGCATCACTCCGGAATCCCTGAGACGTTGGACGCGCCGACGCACGGCGGTTTCGGAGAGTCCTACCTCTTCGGCGATGGCTCCGTAGGAACGACGACCGTCGACCTGCAGAAGTCCGATGATGTGGCGGTCGGTTGCGTCGAGCGCGTTGGGGGTAGGGAGCAGTTCCAGGTTCGTACGCTCTGCGCTCTTCGAACTCTTGATTTTGGGTGTGTTGGCTGGCATTGGTTTGCTCCTGCACGGTGGCCCCCCGGGACCCGTGCTGCGGATAAAGGCACTATAGCGTCTTATGGCGCCTGAATACGTCGCAAATAGCCGTAAGGGGGACTAATTCCTGCCCCTCAGCTCCCAAAACCCTTGCAATCTCTGGTAAGGGAGCAGAGAAGGACTTGAGGTATATCCACGGAGGCGGGGGTGGGCCAAGCGCGTCTCGCGGCGTCTTTGTTCGAGGGCGGGTCGTTGCCTGGGGGTGCCAGGTGCCTCGAACTGATGGCCTTGCTCGCCGCCAAGCGCTTCGGAGAAATGCCGATCGGCGACGGGGTGGATATCGCCGATTCGGTCCAACAATGCGAAACTGGCCTCACCTCGAGAGGCGCAGTGCGCCTGGGAGGGCTGCAACCATTTTGATGACGTGCGGGGCTTCGGGCCGCGCGTCTCGAGTGCGACCGCGCTGCCCCCGCAAGCGCCCAAGGTAAGACGGTGTTCGCGGGACCGTTCACCGGACCTGGCCTAGTGCTCTTCGCGGATGACCAGCACCGGGCAGTGCGAGTAGTGAACGCACTGGGTTGAAACTGAGCCCATCAGCAGCCCCATGAATCCCCCGACGCCTCTTGAGCCAACGACAAGCAGAGCCGCGCCGCGGCTGGCCTCGATCAAGACCTCCGATGGGTTTCCCGGGACCGCCGACCATTCGACTTTGACGCCGTCGACGGAGGGGGCTGCGGCGATTATGCGCTGCATGAACTCCTTGGCCTCGGCCTCGACCTGCTCGTAGTAGTCCTTGCCCGTAGACCCCGTCAGCGGCGAGGCCATGACGGGGTAGGCGTACGTCACGTGAAGGTCGGCGTGGCGAATACGGGCCTCCTCGATCGCGTACTGGAGCGCAGTCTCAGCGAGTGGCGAGCCGTCGACTCCGACAACGATGAGTGATGGTGATTTGGCGTCGGTCATTTGGCTTGGTCTCCTTGATTTGACTGTTGTGCGGCGGGTCGACGATGGCTCGGGCTAATGCGATTCCACTTGTTTGGATCCGTACTCCTCGGTAACGAGGGTCGGAGTGTTGCGGTTGAGAACCTCGCCCCGGAAGAAGGCTGGGCGAACGCTCTGCATCGCGAACATCAGTATGAGTCCAATCAAAAGTCCGCCCACATCGAGGATGAAGGTGCCGCCGAACACGTGGCCGAAGATGTCCAAGGTCGTGTAGCTATTCCCAGGGTTCCAGTAGTACCAGAAGGACCAGCCCAGGATGAAGTAGAGGATGAGGGCACCTATCAGCGGCATCACGCCCTTGACGAAGAAACTTCGAACGCTCTGGGTGAGGGTCTTGCGGAAGTACCAGACGCAAGAGAAGCCGGTGAGGCCGTAGTAGAAGGCGATCATCACACCAAGGGCGTCGACCGAGTCGGAGATCACTTGCCCCGCGGACAGGGAGTTCATGATCACGTAGAGTCCAATCGACACGAGCCCGAAAGCCACCGTCGCGACCGTCGGCGTCAGGAAACGCTTGTGCATCCTCTCGAAGATCTTCGGAACCGCCTTGTGAACCGCCATGGAGAGGACGGTTCGAGCCGTCGGCAGTATTGTCGTCTGGGTCGAGGCCGCTGCCGACGACAACACCATCAGCAACAAGAGGTGCGACAGTATCGAGGCGAACGTGGAGTGTCCGAATATGGCCGGTCCGAGAATCGAGAGCACGTCATTGGTGTGGGCAGGATTGCCCAGCCCGATTCCCGACGTGCCGATCCCGGCGAATGACTGGACCGAGAGGATGACGAGGGCGTAGATGCCGAGTAGGACGAACGTGGAGATGATGCCCGCCTTGCCGGGCGTTGTTTCGGCGTCCTTGGTCTCCTCGTTGAGGTTGAGCGCCGTGTCCCATCCCCAGTAGATGAAGAGCATGTCCGCCAGGCCTATTACGAAGTCGTTGAAGTGCTTCACGGCGAAGGGGTTGAACCACGAGAGCCCGGGCGCTAGGTGCCCCACGGGAGCACTGCCGTTGCCCACCCTGATGAGTGCCCAGACGGACAGCACAATCAGCATCGTGAGCTCGATGCTGAGCAGCGCCTTCTGGAAGTTGGCCGAGACCTCGATGCCCACGTAGCAGATCCAGGTCATGAAGATGATCCACGCAATGCCGACGAGCAGCACCCAAGGACTCGAGGCGTCGCCGCCGATTCCTTTGGCGTTGAACAGAAGGAAGACGTATTGACCGGCGATCTGGGCGAGGCTCGCCATGACGATGATGTCGGCCGCGAGGACTCCCCAGCCACCCATCCAGCCAACACGCGGTCCGAATGACCGCGTTGCCCACGTGAACGTCGCGCCGCAGTCCGGGTCGACACGGTTCATCTGCTGGAACGCAATGGAGATGAAGAACATGGGCACGAAGGCGAGAATCGTGACGATCGGGGCTTGAACGCCGATTGCCACGACGACGAATCCGAGCGTCGCTGCCAGACTGTACGCCGGGGCCGTGGAGGCGATGCCGATGACGGTGCTCGAGATGAGTCCGAGGGCTCCGCTCTTGAGTCCTTTCTCGTGCGCCCGATTGGCTGGTTCTACGATCAAATCCACAATGTCCCCCTCGTGACGGTCGCTTTGGCGATCGACGATGTCAATACCCAGTCCAGAACCTGCCAGACACTATGGCACGAAAGAACCGGCGCTACAACTTGTTCAGTGATTGGTGAATTCGCATCGCTGTGGCGCCGCCCTCGTTGCATATGAAGTCCAGACGATTGGAAACCTGCGACTCGAATCGGCACGCTCGCCGTCATCGGATATCGGCCGTCGACCAACCATGCTCGCAGTGACAATGTCCTTCTCGGGGCCGGGCCACGCCAGCGAACCGGTCCTGGCGCGGCCTCTCTGGCACTGTCACCTCCCAAGATTCCCAGCCACTGGCGATGACGGCCATTGTTCGAACGTCCTCGTCCGATCGAGTTCGGTGGCTGGCCGTCACGCTCGAGCGCGCGCTCGCGCACGTGGGGCGGCGACCGACGTTCGATGAAGAGTAGGGAACGTCTGGAAAAGTCGTTGCGTTCGCTGGCCCCTCACCACGTATGGCACAATCGAGGAAACCTCCACGAAAGAAAGGATGATCAACGATGATCATCGGCGTACCAAAGGAAATCAAGACAGACGAGCATCGCGTGGCGCTCACTCCAGCTGGAGTGCGTGAGTTAACGAACGCTGGCCATCAGGTCCTCATCGAGCGCGGGGCCGGTGTGGGCTCGTCAATTAGTGACGCGGACTACGTCGCCACCGGGGCGACCATCATCGACACCGCCGACGACGTTTGGGCCGGCTCGGACATGGTCTTGAAGGTAAAGGAACCGATCGCCGACGAGTACCACCGTCTCTCGGCGCGCAAGGACCAGGTGCTCTTCACCTACCTTCACCTCGCAGCGGGCAAGGATTGCACCGACGCGCTCATTGGCGCTGGAAACGTGGCGATCGCGTACGAGACGGTGCGGCTTGCCGACAACTCGCTCCCGCTGCTCACGCCGATGAGCGAGGTCGCCGGTCGCATGGCGCCCCTGGTGGGTGCCTACCATCTCATGCGTCCAGGTGGAGGTAGAGGTGCCCTTATCAGCGGCGTGCCCGGTGTCGAAGCCGCCAACGTGGTGGTCATCGGCGCGGGCGTCGCGGGCCTGGCCGCGGCTACCCTCGCGGTGGGACTGCACGCCAACGTGAAGATCCTCGACCGCAACCTCGACCGCCTGCGGATGGTCGATCACCATTTTGATGGGCGTCTCCAGACGATCGCCTCGTCGACCCACGCCCTCGAAGAGGCGTGCATCGAAGCCGACCTGGTGGTCGGAGCAGTGCTCGTCGTCGGGGCCAAGGCACCCAAGCTCGTCAGCAACGATCTCGTGTCGCGCATGCGCGAGGGCTCGGTGCTGGTGGACATCTCCGTGGACCAGGGTGGCTGCTTCGAGGCCACGCGCCCGACGACTCACTCGGATCCGGTATTCGAGGTCAACGGGTCGATCTTCTACTGCGTGGCGAACATGCCGGGCGCAGTGCCCAACACCTCGACCTACGCCCTGGCGAACGCGACCCTGCCCTACACCCTGGATCTCGCCCGCCACGGCTGGCGTGAGGCGGTGATGTCGGACGAAGCACTGGCCGAAGGTGTCAACATCGTCAATGGTGCGGTTACCTACGGTCCCGTCGCCGAAGCACTCGCAATGACGTACACTCCGCTGCGCTCGCTGCTGTAGGTCTCAGGCAGTCAGGTAGGGGCAGTGGCGGCAGCCGCTGTCACAACACGTGCCCCGCTCGAGGTGCGTGGCGGCCGTGAGTACGAGGAGGTCCGTCGATGGATCGCGGTAGCACGGTCGGCCGAGCGCCACGGCCTCCTCGTGGGCCTGGATGATCGCGCCATAGTCCGCCCGCGACGGTGCGCACCTGGACGGGTGGGGCCTAGGGACGGACTCGGAACTCACCACTGCAAACTAATGTTCGTCTACTGCTCGACGAGCAGCACGATCTTTCCGAACTTGCCCGGACGGGCGAAGTGCTCGTACGCCGCCGCGGCGTCGGCCAGCTCGAAGGTCTGGGCCAGCGGCACGCGAAGCTGGTCGCTGGCCCACAGTGGCACGAGCTCCTCGTTCACCCGGGCGATCACCTCCGCCTTCTCCTGACGCGAGCGCGAGCGCAAGGTGGAACCGGTCAACGTGGCTCGGGTGGCCATGAGGTTCAAGAGGTCGAGGTCCATACGGCTTCCGCCGCCGACCCCGATGATGACCACGCGAGCGAACGGCGCGAGCACCTTCTGGGCCAGGGCCAGGTGCGCGGCTCCGACCAGTTCGAGCACGACGTCCACGTGACCGATGCCCGCCACCTCGCCAAGGGTGATGGTCTCGTCGGCCCCGAGTGCCCTCAAGGCCTCGTGGTGTACGTCGCTGCGCGTGACCGCCGTGATGTGCGCTCCGAGACGATTGGCGATCTGGACCGCGGCGGTTCCGACGCCGCCTGACGCACCGGAAACGAGGACCCGTTCCCCTTCGCGGAGTCCCGCTTGGGTGACGAGCCCGTCGTGGGCGGTCGTGAACGCCTCGGCGAATCCTCCGGCTTCGCTCCAACCGACCTGCTCGGGAACGAACGTCAGATGCTCGGCCGGCACCAGGCAGTGCGTGGCCTGCGCTCCGCCGCCGACGACGGCGCAGACCCGCCGCCCCAGTAGTGCCTCGTGGACGTCTCGGCCCACCGCGCTCACGATTCCCGCCATTTCGAGTCCCGGAATGTCGACCGGCCAGCCAGGTGGTGCCGGGTAGATGCCCTGGAGCTGGAGAAGGTCGGCGGCGTTGATCCCGGCCGCGCGCACCGCGACGACCACCTCGTCGGGTCCGGGCACCGGGGCGTCGCGCTCGACAATCTGGAGTTTCCCTTCCTGGATTACGACGGCTTGCACGGTGTTCAGCCTACGGCCGACGACGTCCGGGAAATCGCCGTTAGGGTCGAGCCATGAAACTTTATGACATCCCCGTCCATACCCTTTCGGGCGAGGAGGGTTCGCTCGCCCCGTTCGAGGGCAAGACCATCCTCGTGGTAAACGTGGCGTCCAAGTGCGGGCTCACCCCGCAGTACGCCGGGCTCGAAGAGCTCCAGAAAAGCTACGAGAGCCGCGGCTTCAGCGTGGTGGGCTTCCCCTGCAACCAGTTCATGGGCCAGGAGCCCGGCTCGGCCGAGGAGATCCAAACCTTCTGTTCCACGACCTACGGAGTCACCTTTCCTCTCTTCGAGAAGATTGACGTCAACGGCGACGCGCGCAGTCCGATCTACGAGCTGCTGACGGCGACCACCGACGCCGAGGGCTACTCCGGCGACATCCGCTGGAACTTCGAGAAGTTCCTGGTCGGTCCCGACGGCTCGGTGCAGCGTTTCGCCCCGCAGGTCGAGCCGCAGGACCCGGCCCTCGTGGGAGCGATCGAGGAGTTGCTGGGCTAGCCAGCACCGATCGTGCGATGGAGCCGCACGTACGTAGTTCCAAAGCCGTACCCGGTCCAGAACCGCGACGCCTGGCGATTGGTGACGCGCCAGTTCGCCTCGGCGTACTCGAAGCCGGCCGCGCGCGCCTCATCGAGCGCGCAGCTGATCATCGACGTCGCGACACCCAGTCCTCGGTGCTTCTCGCGCACGACGACTGCGCTCAGGTGCAGCGTCGAATCGAACGATCCGCGGCGGGGCGGCAGCGCGAAGGTGATGCACTGTGCGACGGCTTCGTCCCCGTGTTCGATGATGAAGAGCGTGACGTCGGGGTCGTCGAGCGTCTCGGCGAGCTCGTCGCGCTGCGAGTCGGCCGGGAGGTCGAGCGCGAAGCTCGGCCCTCGAGCCTGGGCCTCGTCCAGTTCGGTGGTGAGCGCGACGCAGACGTCGAGGTCGTGCGCCGATCCCTTGCGCAGGCGGTAGCCGTCGGGCAGTGGTGAGGAGCGGGGACGATCCAGCGCCAGAACACCACGCAGGTGCATCCGCGCGAAGCCCAGTTCGTACCACGCGTCGGTGGCGGACCAGTGGTCGAGGACCCAGGCGTAGTGCTCGCGGGCGCCGGCGTCGATCCACTCCTGGCCGGCCTCGGCGTAGAGGTCGGCCAGGACGTCGTCGTTGTCGTACGAGACCCCATCGGGACCGATCCAGACACCCGGTCCGTACACGGCGTTCTCGAGCAGGGCCCCGTAGAGATGGCCCACGAGACGATCGTCTTCGAGCGCGACCCATGTGGAGGCGGTGGCCGCGCGCAGCGCGTCGCCGAGCGCTTCGAGCGAGATCTCGGGATTCACGAGGGGCTGGAGGGCGGCGTCATCGCCCAGGCGCTGGTCGATGCGTCCAACCACCTGGTCGACATCGCCTGGGAGGAGTTTTCGCACGAGCGCCACGTCGCAACGCTAGTGAGTGGCGGTGTGTCAGAGTTGCGGGGTGACCTTGCAGGCGACGCTCTTCGACATGGACGGGCTCTTGATTGACTCGGAGATTCTGTGGCACAAGGCCGAGGTGGAGATCTTCGGACGACTCGGAGTGCCGATCTCCGAGTCGAAGGACCGCGCCACGAAGGGCATGTTCGTCGTCGAGGTCGTGAACTACTGGTACGAGCGCTACCCCTGGAGCGGCCCGAGCGGCGAAGAGGTCGTGATGATGCTCCTCGAGCGGGTCGGGGACCTGGTCGAGCAGGAGGGTCGGCTGCTGCCGGGCGCGCACCGCGCCCTCGATCTCACGAGCGCCCGGGGGCCGATCGCGCTGGCCAGCTCTACTCCGCTGGCCCTGATCTACCGTTGCCTCGATCACTTCGGCCTGCGTGAGCGCTTCGCGTCGGTTCACTCGGCGGAGTTCGAGCTCTACGGCAAGCCCCATCCCGGCGTCTTCCTCACGGCGGCGCAGTCCCTGGGCGTGCGGCCCCAGAGCTGCTTGGTCGTGGAGGACTCCGCCGCCGGGGTGCTGGCGGCCAAGGCCGGCTCCATGAGCGTGGTGGCGGTGCCGACGCACGACGACCGCCTCCAGCCCGCGTTCGCGCTCGCCGACCTGGTGCTCGAGTCTCTCGAGGAGCTCTCGCCGGACTGGCTCGACGTGCGCTTCTAGACCGCTTTGGTGAAGAGGCAGGCCTCGTGATGGTTGAAGGCCCCTGGCGGGTACTCGTCGACCGGCGTCCAGCCGAGTTTGGGATAGAGCGCCTGGGCTTCCGGCTGGGCCCATCCGGTCTCTAGGAAGAGCCGCTGATAGTCGCCTTGCCGGGCCCGGTTCTCGATCTCGGCCATCAGGGCCGCCGCCACGCCGGCCCGTCGAAGATCGGGCCGGACCCAGAGCCGCTTCACCTCGGCCACGCGTAGCGCGGGGTCGCCGATCGACCGCAGTCCCACGCCCCCAATGGGGTGGGCGTCCAGCCGGGCCACGAGGAAGAATCCGCGGGGTGGCGCGAGTTCATCGAGGCTGAAGTGGGGAGCGTCGTCGGCGCCCCCGTAGCGGCGATTGAGCTCGTCGACGGCCGCGTGGAAGATGCAGAGCGCACCGCTCGAGTCGACAGGCTCAACGTCAATGGTCAGATTCGTCACCTCTCCACAGTAGGGGTCGGGCCTGGTCGAGCCACTGGTTAAGTACGATGAGAGGACTTATTGAAGGAGACCAGTGTTTCGCCCCGTCAGCGCCGAACTTGATTTTGTTGCCATCGAGGAAGCCGAACTCGCTCGGTGGAAGGCCAACGACGTCTTCGCGCGCTCCATGAAGCAGCGCGCAGGCGCCGATCCCTGGATCTTCTACGAAGGCCCGCCGACCGCCAACGGCATGCCCGGCCTGCACCACGTGTGGGCGCGCGTGTACAAGGACCTCTTCTGCCGCTACCAAACGATGCAGGGCCACTTCGTGGCGCGCCGGGCGGGCTGGGACACGCACGGCCTGCCCGTGGAGGTCCAGGTGGAGAAGCAGCTCGGCATCTCGGGCAAGCGGGCGATCGTCGAGCAGGTGGGAATCGCCGAGTTCACGCGCCTCTGCCGCGAGTCCGTGCGAACCTACGTGGGCGAGTTCGAGAGGCTCACCGAACGCATCGGTTACTGGACCGACATGGAGCACGCCTACTACACGTTCCATCCGGCCTACGTGGAGTCGGTCTGGTGGCAGCTCCAGCAGCTCTTCGACCGCGGGCTGCTCTACGAGGATCTGAAGGTCATTCCCTACTGCCCGCGCTGCGGCACCGCGCTGTCGAGCCACGAGCTCGGCCAGGCGGGCGTTTACACCGACGAGGTCGATGAGAGCTGCTACGTGCGCCTGGCGATCACTGACGCCGAGGCCCACGGCGGCCTGCACGGCGCCACGCACCTGGCGGTGTGGACGACGACGCCCTGGACGCTCCTGTCCAACGTGGCTATCGCGGTGAACCCCGAGGTCACCTACGCCGTAGTCGATGGCGTGATCGTCGCCGAGCCGCTCGTGGAGTCGGTCTTCGGCGAGCACGCGGTCGTCAGTGCCACCATGGCGGGCAGTGCCCTGGCCGGCGTCCACTACGAGCGGCCCTTCACCGACGTGGAGCTGCCCGAAGGCGTGGACGCGTGCTACGTCGTCGAGGCCGATTACGTCACCACCGATGACGGCACCGGGCTGGTGCATCAGGCCCCGGCCTTCGGCGAGGTCGACCGCCAGATAGCCCGCGACCACTCGCTGCCCACCGTGAATCCGGTGGGTCCCGACGGGTGCTTCACCGACGCCATCGCGTGGCTCGAGGGCCAGGGCGTTCGCGCGGCCAACGAGGCGATCAATGACGAACTCGCGCACCGCGGAATCCTGCTGTCGCGCCTGGACTACAGCCACTCCCTGCCTCACTGCTGGCGATGCGGGACGGTGCTGATCTACTGGGGCAAGCCCAGCTGGTACGTCGCCACGAGCCGATTCAAGGACCTGATGCTCGCGGAGAACGCGACCATCGACTGGCATCCGGGCCATATCCGAAACGGCCGCTTCGGTGAGTGGCTGGAGAACAACGTCGACTGGGCTCTCTCGCGCGACAGGTTCTGGGGGACGCCGCTTCCGATCTGGCGCTGCGCCGACGACCACTTCACGTGCGTGGGGTCCCTCGCCGAGCTCTCGGAGCTTTCCGGCCGCGACCTCAGCGACCTCGACCCTCACCGCCCGGCCATCGACGAGGTGCTCGTGGCGTGCCGGGCCTGCGGGAACGAGGCGCGCCGCGTCGAGCCGGTCATCGACGCCTGGTTCGATTCGGGCGCCATGCCCGCGGCCCAGGTCGGCTATCCCCACGTCGAGGGATCCAAGGAGGCGATGCAGTTCCCGGCCCAGCTGGTCGCCGAAGCGATCGACCAGACGCGCGGCTGGTTCTACTCGCTGCTCGCGGTCAACACGCTGGTCTTCGGCGAGAAGCCCTACGAGCACGTGCTCTGTCTGGGGCACATCGTCGACGAGGCCGGCAAGAAGATGAGCAAGTCCGTCGGCAACGTCATCGATCCGTGGGAGGTGCTCAACACCCGCGGCGCGGACCCCCTGCGCTGGTGGATGTTCTCCCAAGGCTCGCCGTGGACATCGACGCGCGCCAGCCTGAACGCCATTGACGCGTCGCTGCGAGAGACCCTCGCGACACTCTGGAACACGTTCAGCTTCTTCACGACCTACGCGTCGCTGAACCGCTTCGATCCGCACGATCCCGGGATTCCCGCTGTGTCGCAGCGTTCCCCGATCGATCAGTGGATCCTCTCGCGCCTCGAGAGCGTGACGATCGGCGTCACCGACGCGCTCGAGGGCTACGAGCCGCTCGGCGGCACCGACGCGCTGGCCCAGTTGATCGACGATCTTTCGAACTGGTACGTGCGACGCAGTCGGCGACGGTTCTGGCGCACCGATCCGAGCGCGCCGCGCTCGGACTCGCTGGCGGCCCAGGCGACGCTGCTCGAGGCGCTCCAGCGGGTGACGCTGCTCATGGCGCCGTTTTGCCCGTTCGTTTCCGAGCGGCTCTACGTGGAGCTCTTCGACGTAGACGAGGAGGCTTCGGTGCACCTGGCCGACTGGCCATCGGGGGACGTGTCACGCCGCGACGACCGGCTCGAGGCGTCCATGGACGTCGCGCGGCGCCTGACCTCGCTCGGGCGCGCGGCCCGCGCCGAGGCGGGCGTCAAGGTGCGCCAGCCTCTCGCCCGCGCCCTGGTCTTCCTGCCCGCGGATTCGACGATGCCCCCCGACGGCATCGTCGAAGAGGAGCTCAACGTCGACGTGCTCGAATACGGCTCCGAGCTCGCCCAGGTGTTGAGCTTCGAGCTCGTCCCCAACTTCCGCAACGTCGGCCCTCGCCTCGGCGAGGCGGTCAAGGAACTCAAGCCCGCCCTGCTCGCGCTCGATTCCGTCGCGGCCGCCGCGGCGATCGAGGCCGGCGGCTGCGTGAGCGTCACGCTGTCGACCGGAACCTTCGAGCTCGGCGGCGACGACATCGAGCTGCGCGTGAAGGGCCAGCACGGCTTCGCCGTGTCACGTGACGGAGGCGAAGTAGTCGCACTGGACCTGACGCTCGACGACGAGCTGCTGCGGCGAGGCTACCTGCGCGACGTGGTTCGACAGATCCAGGACCTGCGCAAGCAATCGGGATTCGACGTCTCGGACCGGATCATCCTGCACGTCACCGGACTCGATGACCTGCGCGATGGCTTCGAACTGCTGGCCAGCGAGGTTCTCGCCGTTGAGATCATCTGCGAGGAGGGCTTGGGCGAGGGGACCGTGCTTGAACTCGACGACGGGCGCCAGGCGAAAGCCTGGGTCACGCGAATCTAGTTCGCCGCATTCAGCTTGGTGAGCAGCGTCGCAAGCTCGCCTCGTTCGGTTTCGCTGAGCCGGGAGGTGAGGTTCTCCTCGAGATACTCCAGGTGCACGTCCAGCGCAACGTCGAGCTTGGCGTTGCCCTGCGCGGTGATGGCCACGTGAATGGCCCGGCGGTCGCTCGGGCAGAGCTGGCGCTCGACGAGGCCCGCTTCCTCGAGGCGGTCGACGAGCCGGGTGGTGCCCCCCGTCGAGTGGACGATGGCGTCGGCGACCTGGTTCATCTTGAGCCGTCCATCGGGCGACGTTCGAAGCTGCAGGAGGACCTCAAACCAGGCGAGCGGCAGCTCGCAGGTCTCTTCGAGTCGCAGGCCCAGGCGCCGCGAAAGACGGGCGTTGGTCTCGAGCAGGAGACCGAAAAGTTGGACCCTCTCGTCACCGGAAGGACAGGCGGATGACTGGATCGACATGGGCTAATTATAACATATAGTTCGTTGTGCAATTGTTGCTTGACAAGTTGTTGCATAAGCAACTATACTGAGAACGGCACAGAAAGTGCCCAGAGATCTAGGAGAATCAAAATGAGCAACCTTCCCGCTCCCGGCGTTTACACCGTCGACACCGTCCACTCATCCGTCAGTTTCATCGCACGCCACCTCGTGGCTTCCAAGGTTCGCGGTAATTTCACGGACTTCTCGGGCACAATCACCGTTGGTGACACCCCTGAGACCTCCAAGGTCGAAGCGACCGTCCAGGCCGCCAGCATCACCACGAACAACGAGATGCGCGACGGCCACCTCAAGAGTGGTGACTTCCTCGACCAGGAGAACTACCCGACGCTCAACCTGAAGTCGACCAAGATCACTTCGACTGGCAGCGGCGATTTCGAGATGGTCGGTGACCTGACCATCAAGGGAATCACCAAGTCGGTTCCCTTCACCCTGGAGTTCCTGGGCGAGGGCCCGAGCATGGCCCCCGGCGTATCGGTCGCGGGCTTCGAGGCTCGCGCCGAGGTCGACCGTCGTGATTTCGGCGTCAACTTCGAGGGGGCCCTCGAGAACGGCAGCCTGGTCGTCGGCAACAAGATCGTCCTGGAGCTCGCCGTCGAGGTTTCCAAGCAGGGCTAAGCAGTCCTTAGCTCGTGAAATGCCGGGGGCCTTGGCCCCCGGCATTTTGCTCGTTACGATGGTTGCATGACGGAGAACATGAAGGGCAAGGGTGTCAAGTCCGGGATCGGCATTGTCGGCGCCTTGGCCACGATCGTGTCGGTGTGGTGGTTCGCCCTGCGTCCTCGGTTCAAGAAGCGCGGCGAGTAGCGGCGTCGCTCGGCGCGGGCGGCGATGAGCACTGACGAGCCCGTGGGCCGTTAGCGTCGTTGGATGGCCTCCGCTTCCTTTTCACCGCTGCGCCATCGAAGTTTCGCCCTGGCCCTTACGTCGTCGTTCGTGTCCTCGACGGGCACCTGGATGCAGACGGTGGCGCTGGGGGTGTACTTGACCGAGACGACCCACGACCCCGTCTGGCTGGGCCTGATCACCGTCGCGGCGTGGACTCCCGCCATCATTGGCTCGCCGCTCGGCGGGGTGATCGCCGATCGATGGAGTCGTCAGCGATGGATCCAGGCCAACAACTTCATGATGGCCCTGAGTGCGAGCGCGCTGGCGACCGCCGAGATCACCCACCACCTCACCCCGGAACTGGCCTGCTACCTGGCGGTGGTCGAGGGATTCTGCAGCGCCGCCTCCTGGGCGGCGTGGCAATCGTTGCTGCCCGACCTCGTCGAGCGTGACGAGGTGCTGGCGGCGGTGTCGCTCTCGTCGGCGCAGTTCAATCTGGGCCGGATCATCGGACCGATGCTGGCCGCGTTGGCGCTGGCCGTCGGGTCGCCCGGGCTCTGCTTCGCGTTGAACGCCGCGTCCTTCATCTTCGTCGTCGTCATCTTCTCCTTCGTGCGCTGCGCGCTGCGGCCCAAGCCCACGACGACGATGCGCCTCTGGGGCGAGACGGTGGCCGGAGCGAGGCGGGCGTGGGGGGTCAAGGGGTGCCGCTATCCGATCCTCGCCATCGCCACCGTCGGGGTGATTGCGAGCCCGTTCATCGCCCTCGTCCCGGCCATGGCGATCGAGGTGCTGCACGCCGGCCAGACCGGCACGGCCCTGCTGGTCGGCGCCCAGGGCGTCGGCGCCGTGACTGGCGCCGTGACGTTGCCGGCACTCGCCAAACGGACCTCACGCGTGTTCGTGCTTCGCGCGTCGCTCGCGACATTGGTCGTCGCCGAGGTGCTCTACGGGCTCTCGCCGAACCTCACCTGCGCCGCGTTGGCGCTCGCGGTGCTCGGGGGGGCGTACCTGGGCACGCTGACCGGACTCAACACTTCGGTGCAGATCCACGCGCCGGTAAGGGAGCGGGCGCGGATCCTGGCGCTCTACACGCTCTCGCTCTCGCTCTCGTATCCGCTTGGCACCCTCGTGCAGTCCGCCTTCGCCAAGACCTGGGGAGTGCGCCCGGTGACCATCGTCGCGGCCGGTCTCGTGGCCGTCGTGCTGCTCGCGGTCTCGTGGGCGCGTCCGCAGTTCTGGGGTGAGATGGGTTCGGTCCCCGCCGAAACGACGAAGCTGAATTTGCTGGCAGACTAGACGGGTGTCCTTCACCGCTATCAACCCCGCTACTGAGGAAGTAATCGCGCAGTACCCGACCCATTCGCCGGCCCAGATCGACGCGGTGCTCGCTTCGGCGAGCGTGGCGTTCACCTCGTGGAGCGAGGTGCCGATCGAGGACCGCGCGCTGCTGATGGTGCGCGCCGCTGAACTCCTCGAAGGTGAGATTCCGGTCATCGCCCAGCTGATGACCAGCGAGATGGGCAAGACCTTCAACGCCTCCAGGGGCGAAGCCGGCAAGAGCGCCATGGCCATGCGCTACTACGCCGAGCACGCGTCAGAGATCCTCGCTCCCGAGAGCATCGCGACGCGCGGCTCGCGCAGCGGGGTGCGCTACGAGCCGATCGGCGCCGTCTTGGCCATCATGCCGTGGAACTTCCCGCTGTGGCAGGTCCTGCGGTTTGCCGCGCCGAGCCTCATGGCCGGCAACGTGGTCGTGGTCAAGCACGCGCCCAACGTTCCGGGGTGCGCCGCGTACATCGAGGACCTCTTCACCCGGGCGGGTTTTCCCCGGGGCGTGTACACCAACCTCTTCGCCTCGGTCGAGGACGCCGCTGGGATCATCGCCGATCCGCGTATCGCGGGCGTGACGCTGACCGGATCGGAGAAGGCCGGGCGGGCCGTGGCCGAGCTGGCGGGCCGAAACCTCAAGAAGTGCGTGCTGGAGCTCGGCGGGTCCGACGCCTTCATCGTGGGCGCCGACGCGGACCTCGATCTCGTCGTGCCGATGGCCGTCACCGCCCGCGTGCAGAACAACGGCCAGGCGTGCGTCGCCGCGAAGCGGTTCATCGTGCTGAGCGCGCGAGCCGACGAGTTCATCGAGCGCTTCAGCCACGCCATGGCCACCGTGCCGACCGGCGACCCGATGGATCCCGAGTCCGTCATGGGGCCGCTGGTCTCGAGGGCCCAGCGCGACCTGCTGGCGGGACAGGTGTCGTCGTCGATCGCAGCCGGCGCGGTCGCGCGCACGGGCGGTGCGCCGCTCGAGGGTCGGGGCTACTACTACCCCGCGACGGTGCTGACCGACGTGCCGGCTGATTCGCGGGCGGCGCGCGAGGAGCTCTTCGGCCCGGTGGCGGTGGTGCACGTCGTCGAGGACCTCGAGGCGGCCATCGACCTCGCGAACCAGACCCCCTGGGGACTGGGCGGGTCGATATGGTCGAACGACCAGGGCGAGATCGACACCGCCATTGCCGGACTCGACGTGGGCATGGTCTTCGCCAACGCGATCGTGGCCTCGATGCCCGAACTGCCCTTCGGTGGCACGAAGAACTCGGGAATAGGGCGCGAGCTCTCGCATTACGGCGTGCGCGAGTTCACCAACGTTAAGTCGTTCTTCGTCGCATGACTCGCCAGTACTACTTCGACCACGCCGCGTCGGCGCCACGACGTGACGAGGTCATCGATGCCATGGAGCGCTGGCAGCGCGGTGTGGTGGGCAATCCCTCGGGTTCGCACCGTGCGGCGCGCGAGGCCCGCCGGGCAATCGAAGAGGCCCGCGACGAGGTCGCCAGCTTCGTCGGGGCCAAGCCAGGCGGTGTCATCTTCACCGCGGGGGGCACGGAGTCGTGCCACCTGGCGGTGGTCGGAGTCGCGAACCACCACCGACGTCACCACGAGTCCACCTCGATTGTGCTGTCGAGGATCGAGCATCACGCCGTGCTAGACGCGGCCGCGATGATGGAGCGCGACTACCCGAGCGTGAGCGTGCGCCACGTCGACGTCGACGCCGAAGGCGTCGTGGACCTCGACTCCCTGCGCGCAGCGCTCGGACCCGACACGGCGATCGTCAGCGTGATGACCGCGAACAATGAGACGGGCGTGACCCAGCCAATGGACGGCATCAGCTCGATCGCGAAGGGCACCCATTCCGGCGGCACGACGGTGCACACCGACGCGGTGGCCGCGGCGCCGTGGCTGTACCTGCCGATGGTCACCGCGTCGATCGACATGATCTCGATCTGCGCCCACAAGCTCGGCGGCCCGGTCAACAGCGGCGCGCTCATCGTGCGCAACGACGTCCCGCTCGACGCGGTCGTGCCCGGTGGTGGGCAGGAGCGCGGTCGTCGAGGGGGCACGGTGGACGTGGCGGCGGCGGTGGGCCTGGCCGCCGCGGTGCGCGCGACCGCCCGCGAGCTGACCGAGGTGAACGACCGGGTCATTGACTTCCAGGAGAAGTTGGAGGCCGCCTTGAGCTTCCTGCCGCGCTGCGTGGTCACCGCACCGGACGCGAGTCGTCTCGCGGGCACGGTGCACGTGACCTTCGAGGGACTGGCCAGCGACGAGCTGCTCTTCTTGTTGGACCAGGAGGGCGTGTGCGTCTCGGCGGCGGCGAGCTGCTCGAGCGGAGCCGCCGAGCCGAGCCACGTGCTGGCGGCGATGGGAGTCGCGACGGCCCGGGCGCGCGGAGCGCTGCGGATCTCGATGGGCGCTGAGACCACGGAGGAAGAGGTCGACGCCTTGATCGGAATCCTGTCGTCAGTGGTGTACCGCCTGCGTGGCGAGGCGTAGGGTCCGACCGGCTGGCAGACTGGGAGCATGAAAGTTCTGGTGGCGATGAGTGGCGGGGTCGACTCGTCGGTGGCTGCCGCCCTGCTCCTCGAGCAGGGCCACGAGGTCGTGGGCGCCACCTTGAAGCTCTGGGGTGGGGCGTCAGATTCGGGATGCTGCTCGGTGGCCGACGTCGACGATGCCCGTCGCGTGGCCCAGATGCTCGGCATCGACCACCACGTCTTCAACTACACCGAGGAGTTCGAGCGCTTCGTGGTCGCCCCCTTCGTCGAGGGTCATGCGGCGGGGCGCTCTCCCAACCCCTGCATCGAGTGCAACCGTCACATAAAGTTCGACCTGCTCTTCGAGCGCGCGGCCCGGCTGGGCTTCGACGCGGTGGCGACCGGGCACCACGCCCAGGTGATCGAGCGCGACGGCCAGCATTTCCTCGTGCGAGGTGACGACGACCAGAAGGACCAGAGTTATGTGCTGGGATACCTCGTCGAGGACCAGCTCGCCACGTTGATGCTGCCGATCGGTCACATGAACAAGAGCGACGTGCGCCGTGAGGCCGAGCGGCTGGGGCTGCGGACCTGGGACAAGCCCGACAGTCAGGACGTCTGCTTCATCGAGGCGAGCAAGGGCCGCGAGGTCTTCCTGCGCTCGCGCATCGCGCTGACGCCCGCCAAGATCGTCGACCGCACCACCGGCGAGGTGCTGGGCGAGACACCCGCGGCCGAGCTGATGACCGTGGGCCAGCGCCGCGGGGTGCTGCCCGGACGCGACGGCGAGAGGCGTTTCGTCGCCCGGGTCGACATCGCCGCCCAACGCGTCGAGGTCGGCCGCCTCGATGAGATCCTCATTTCGAGGATCACCCTGGACGAGACGTCGCTCACCTTCGGCCACGGCGAACTGGCCGACGCCACGGAGGTTCTCGCGCAGTGGAGCGCCCACGGCCACGCCCAGAGGGCGACGCTGCGCCACGACGCGGGTTGGTCGCTCGAACTGCACGCGCCGGCCCGTCCGGTCGCGGCCGGCCAGTCGGTCGTTATGTACCGCGTCGCCGAGCCCACGATCGTCGAGGGCGCGGCGATAGTCGCCGGCTCGTGACGCCCGCCGAGCGCGTGGCGTGGCTGCGCGGCGAGCTGGCGCGCCACAACGAGGCCTACTTCGTGCGCGACGCGCCACTGATCCCCGACGCCGACTACGACGCCCTCGCTCGCGAGTTGCGGGCCCTGGAGGCGCAGTACCCCGAGTTGGGCGACGACTCATCGGTGAGCATGGCCGTGGGTGCGCCCTCGTCGCCGCTCTTCGGCGCGGTGACCCACGCGGAGCCGATGCTGAGCCTCGACAATGTCTTCGCCGTCGACGAACTCGGGGCCTGGGCGCAGCGCACCGCCAGGGGCCTCGGCGTGGACGCGGACTCTCTGACCTTTGTCGTCGAGCCCAAGATCGACGGCCTGGCGTGCTCAATCACCTACGTCGACGGTGTCCTGACCCAGGGCGCGACGCGCGGGGATGGACGGGTGGGCGAGGACGTGACGGAGAACGTGCGCACCATCCACGACGTGCCGGCCACGCTGGAGGGCTTCTCCTCGGGGCGAGTGGAGGTTCGGGGCGAGGTCTACCTGGCCAAAGCGGATTTCAAGGATCTCAACGGCCGGCAGCGCGAGCTCGGGGCCAAGGAGTTCGCCAATCCGCGTAACGCCGCCGCGGGCAGCCTGCGCCAGAAGGACCCGAAGGTGACGGCCGCGCGTCCGCTCTCGTTCCTCACCTACCAACTGGTCGACCTCGACGGTGCGATGGTTTTCGCCCGCTACGTCGACACGCTGGCCCGGCTCTCGGCCTGGGGCTTCGCGACCGCTCGCGAGACCGTGGTGGAGGTGGGCGGCGCGGCGATGATCGCGCGCAGCACCTGGTTCGAGGAGCATCGTCACGACCTGAGCTACGAGATCGACGGGGTGGTCATCAAGATCGACGACCTCGCCCGGAGGGCTGCGTTGGGATCGACGAGCCGCGCGCCGCGCTGGGCAATCGCGCGCAAGTTCCCTCCCGAAGAGCGCACGACTCGGCTGCTCGCTATCGAGGTCTCCATTGGACGCACCGGCCGGGCAACCCCTTACGCCGTGCTCGAGCCGGTGCTGGTGGCCGGCTCGCGGGTGGCCATGGCCACCCTGCACAACCAGGACCAGGTCGCCTTGAAGGACGTCCGTCCAGGGGACCTCGTGATCGTGCGCAAGGCCGGAGAGGTGATCCCCGAGGTCGTCGGCGCGGTGGCGGAGCCAGCCCGGGCCCGCCAGCCCGCGTGGGTCTTCCCGTCGAGCTGTCCGGAGTGCGGCGGGCCCCTCGAGCGGGTGGGCGAGGAGAGCGACACCTACTGCGTCAATCCCGCCTGTCCCGCGCAACTGCTCCAGCAGATCATCCACTTCGCCTCGCGCGGTGCGCTGGACATCGAGGGGCTCGGGGAACAGCGGGTTGCCCAGCTCCTCGGCGAAGGGCTGGTCAGCGACGTCGCCGACCTCTTCTCGCTGCGCCGTCAGGACCTGGAGAACCTCGAGGGCCTAGGCGAACTCTCCGCCACCTCGCTGATCAACGCCATCGACGGGGCCAGATCGATGCCGCTGAGCCGGGTGCTGGTGGGCCTGGGCATACGTCACGTGGGCCCGGTGGCCGCGCGCGAACTGGCCCGCGCGTTCGCCACCTACGGCGCATTGGCCCAGGCGCCGCTGGAGCAGCTCGAGCGGATCGACGGGGTGGGCCCGGTCATCGCGGCGTCGGTCCACCGGTACTGTCGCGAGGATGAGAGCATCGAGCGCATGACCCGTCTCGCCGAGGCCGGACTGACGCTCAGCGAACCCGAGTCCTCCGCGGGACCGGAGGACACCCTCGCGGGTCGCGCCGTCGTGGTCACGGGGACCCTGGAGGGGTTCACGCGCGACGAGGCCGAAGCGGCCGTCGTGGCGCGCGGTGGAACGTCGCCGGGCGCCGTCTCGAAGAAGACCTACTGCGTGGTGGTGGGGGAGGCGCCGGGCGTGGCCAAGGTCACCAAGGCCCGAGATCTCGGGGTTCCCATCGTCCCGGCCGCCGCGTTCCGGCAACTCCTGGAGACCGGGACTTTCGTCGCGCCGTCGCCGTAGCGATCATTTCACTAGGGTTGAAGTGTCATGGCGCCCACCTTCAATCCCGGACACGATCTCGCTGGTCGTTATCAGATCATCGAACTGCTCGGCGTGGGCCATACGGCCGAGGTGTACCGAGCCGAGGACGTCTCCCTGCACCGCACGGTGGTGGTGAAGGTCCTCTTATCGCACCTGGCGGCGCACGAAGAAGTTCGTCGGACCTTCCGCAACCAGATCGTGCGCAGCGCCACGCTGAGCCACCCTCATCTGGCGCGGGTGTTCGACGGCGGGCAGGAATCCGGATCGATCTTCATGATCAGCGAGTACCTGGGCGGTGGGTCCCTCGAGGACGTGCTGGCGAGCGGACGGCGCCTCAGCGTCGACGACGGCGCTCGACTGGGACGTGACGTCACCAGCGCGCTGGCCTACGTCCACGCCAACGGTTTCGTCCACGGCGGCCTCTCACCGTCCAAGCTGCTGTTCGATGAAGAGGGTCGCGTGCGCGTCAGCGACATCGCCCTCGCCGGTCTGGGCGCGCAGTACCGCGAACGGCTCACGCTGGACGACGTGCGCTACCTCAGTCCCGAGCAGGTGCTCGGTGAACCGGTGGGGCCCAAGACCGACGTCTACACCCTGGCCCTCATCCTCTTCGAGGCGGTGACGGGCACGACGCCATTCGAGGGGATGAGCGCCGAGGTCGTCCTGCGCAGCCGCATCAACCAGCCCCTCCCGATCCGGCCGGAACTCGGCACGCTCGACATGCTGCTCGCCCAGGCGGCCGTGCCCGACCCGGTGCTGCGCCTCGACGCCGAGCAGTTCAACAACCGGCTCAGTGCGGTCGTGACCGACGGAGCGCCGCTCGTGGTTACCCCCGCGTCGGCCGCCATCCCGCTCTTGGGACAGCTGACCCCGCTCGAGCCGAGAACGTCCATTGGATTTCACACCCCGTCGCCGGACGAGATCGTGGGCGCGACCGCCCCGGTGCCGTCGGTGCTCAACCAGTTCCCGACGGCCCAGCCTCCCCGGCGGGTCGTGAGCAGTCCCATCGCCCGCGAGCACGAGTTCCGGGAACTGCGCTCCAGCGGGGCGCGCGGCTACGACGACCTGCCGGTGAATCGTCCCGACCGCAAGCGCCGCCTGGGCTTCATCCTCGCCGCCCTGCTGATCCTCATCGTCGGGGTCGGTGGCGCCGCGGCGTGGAAGTTCGGACTCCTGACGTCCAAGCACACCGTTCCTTCGCTGGAGGGACTCACCTTGACCCAAGCGGCCCCGGTGCTGAAGGAGGACGGCTTCACCCTGACGGTCGACCACGAAGTCAATTCGTCGACCGTGCCGGCGAACACGATCATCTCGCAGGACCCCGCGAAGGGGACGAACGCCAAGTCGGGTCTCGATATCGTCGTGACCGTCTCCAAAGGATCGGCGCTGGTGACGCTGCCGACATCCCTGATCGGCGAGACCTGCGCGACCGCCACGGCCAAGCTGCACACGCTGAAGGTCACCGCGAAGTGCCCGGCGTCGTCCGAAGTCGCGAGCACCCGCACACCGGCCGGTCTGGTGGCCGAGGTGGTCTACGGGAACACGAAGAATCCGCTTTCGGTGCCGGTCGACTCGACCGTCGTCCTGGCCCTGAGCACCGGGGCTTCCTCCGGCGCTCCCACCACCACGACCACGGTCGCGAGCGCCGCACTTCGGACCGTTCCCAACTTCGTCGGGATGAGCCCGGCCCAGGTGAGCGCCGCCGTGAAGAGCGCCACGCTGTACTACACGACGACCGGACCCGGCGCCGGCACGACGAAGTGGACGACGGTGCTCTCCCAGACCCCGGCCGCGGGCACCAAGGTGAAGGCGGGCTCCACGGTCACCTTGCAGGTGACGACCTCGGCCTCCGGCACTCCCACCACCACCACTACGACCACGGTCGCGAGCGCCGCACTTCGGACCGTGCCCAACGTCGTGGGCATGGACTCCGCCCAGGTGGACGCCGCCATGAAGAGCGCCACGCTGTACTACACGACGACCGGACCCGGCGCCGGCACGACCAAGTGGACGACGGTGCTCTCCCAGACCCCGGCCGCGGGCACCAAGGTGAAGGCGGGCTCCACGGTCACCTTGCAGGTGAAGTGACCGACGCCTGCGATCTCTGCGAGGCCGCGATCGTCACCACCCGCTACCTCGACAACGATCTGTGCTGGATAGGCGACTGCGAGATCTGCGTGGTGCCGATGGTGGTGTGGCGCACGCACAGCCCCTCGCCGCCCGATGAACTGAAGAACCAGATGCTCGGATTGCTCGTCATGGTGGCCAACGAGGTGCTGGGCGAGGACAACTGGAAGATCGACGATCACATGCGAAACATCCCCGGCCACTACCACGCGCACGCCCGACCACCGTTCTCCCTGCATCGCGCGCAGGGCTGAGCCGCCCGCGTTTCGTCGTTACAATCGGTTCACCAGGAACTTTCTAAGGGGTCACAGTGGGTACTCTCGACGGCCGCATCGCCATCATCACCGGAGCGGGACGCGGCATCGGCCGCGAGCACGCGCTGCTCTTCGCCGCCGAGGGGGCCAAGGTCGTCGTGAACGACCTGGGCGGCGCGCTCGACGGATCGAGCGAGGCCGCGTCGCCGGCCGAGGAAGTGGTCGCCGAGATCCAGGCCATGGGCGGCGAGGCCGTGGCCAACCATGACAACGTCGCGGACTGGGAGGGCGGCGCGCGCCTGGTGCAGTGCGCCCTGGAGGCGTTCGGCGACCTGCACGTGCTGGTCAACAACGCCGGGATCCTCCGGGACCGGGTCCTCGTGAACCTCAGCGAGCAGGACTGGGACTCGGTCATCAACGTGCACCTGAAGGGCCACTTCGTGCCCACCCGTCACGCCGCCACCTACTGGCGCGAGCAGGCCAAGGCCGGCAAGACCGTGAAGGCCTCCATCATCAACACCTCCTCCACGTCGGGGCTGCTGGGCAACGTGGGTCAGTCCAACTACGGCGCCGCCAAGGCGGGCATCGCGGCCTTCACGGTCATCATCGCCGAGGAGCTCTCGCGTTACGGCGTGCGCGCCAACGCCATCGCGCCCGCGGCGCGAACGCGAATGACCGAGTCGACGCCAGGCCTGTCGGACTACGTGGTCAAGCCCAGTGACGCCGCGGTGTTCGACGTATGGGACCCCGCCAACATTTCCCCGTTGGTGGCAACGCTGGCGATGCAGGACTGCGAGGCCAGCGGGCAGGTCTTCTTCGTCCAGGGCGGCACGGTGCGCCGGTTCCAGAACTGGACGATGATGGAGACCCTCGAGAAGAACGACCGCTGGTCGGTAGCCGAGCTCGCCGGCGAACTCCCCACTCTGTTGAAGTGACCGACCCGCACCCTCGGGTGCACCTCGACCGTGACGATCCCGACGGGCTGCTCAACGCGCGCACGGATCCGGGCAGCGCGGCCTTCGGCACAATGGGCGCCGAGGCGGGCAGCGACCTTAACTGGTTCGCGCTGCTGCGCCAGCGGGTCCAAGACCGCGCCGCCGGCTCCTCGCGCTACCAGTGGTGGGTGCTCTGGTCGCTGCTGGCCGGTCTCTTCGCGCTCAACTTCACCTTCACGGTCTTCATAGTCGCGCTGCCCACGGTCGCCACGCAATTCCACACCTCGGTGACGGTACTCACCTGGACCATGGTCGGGCCACTCCTGGCCTACGGCCTGGCCGCGCCCATCTTCGGCAAGACCGGCGACATCTTCGGTCACCGCCGGCTCTACCTCTTCGGGCTGGCGGGCGCGATGGTCGCGGCGCTGCTCACGGCGCTCTCGCACAACGTGGACATGCTGCTCTTCGCGCGCACGCTCGACGGCGTCCAGGGCGCCGCGACGGGTACCGCGTCCGGCGCCCTCATCAGCCGGGCCTTCAGTCCCCGTGAACGGGTCAAGGCCATGGGCTGGTGGTCGCTCGTGGGAGCGGGCGGGCCCGTCATCGGACTTTCGCTCGGATCACCGATCATTGCGGCCTTCGGCTGGCGCGCCCTCTTCTGGTTCCAGCTGGGGCTGGTCGTCCTCGCGTTCGCAGTGGTCTCGATTGTGCTTCCTCGCAGCAGGGGCTTCGACGTCGAGGACGCTGAGCAGAAGGCACTGGCTCGCCGTGAGTTCAGGCGGATGGACTGGATCGGCTCCTGGGCCCTGTCGCTGGGCATTACCGCGCTGATGCTCGGTCTCTCCATTGGACCGTCCAAGGGATTCTCGAGTGTGTGGTGCCGGGGGCTCCTCGTGCTCAGCGCGGTGCTGCTGATCGCCTTTGTCCACCGGCTGCGCCACGCCGCGAATCCGCTCATCCCGCCGCACTACTTCGCCCGACGGAACTTCGTGATGCCGTTGGTCCTTCGCACGGCGGCCAACTTCGCGTACTTCGGCGCCTTCTTCCTCTTCCCGCTGCTCATGGAGAGGGGCTACGGCTTCTCGATCTCTCAGGTGGGCGCGCTCGCCATAGCCCGGCCGATCGTCTTCGCGATCTCTTCGCCGATCGCTGGCTACGTGACGATGCGTATCGGTGAACGGGTGAGCGTGATCGCGGGCGCGGCCTTCCTGACGACGTCGCTCTGCCTCTTCGCGCTCTTGGAGCCGTCGACGGGGGTGTGGGTGATCGTTATCGCCCTTGCGCTGTCGGGACTCGGCATGGGAGTCGCGATGCCGTCGACGAGTTCGGTGATGGCCAACGAGGTGCTGCCCAGCGAGTTCGGCGTCATGTCAGCCGCGCAGCTCCTGACCACCCAGCTCGGCGAGGTGGCCGGCATCGAGGTGCTCGAGACGATCCAGCAGTCTCTGACGCGCCAGCGCGGACTCGTGTCGGCGAAGTCGGGACCGGAGCTGCTGGCGACGTTCCACCTGCCCTTCCTTGTCGGGGCCGGTGTCGGCGCCGTGGGCCTGCTGTCGGCTCTCTTCTTTCGATCCGTGCCCCGGGAACAGCCGCACCGGCGCTCGAATCGCGCCCGGTAGTCTTGGGTCCTATGACTAGCGACATCATGCCGGGTTGTGAGCCGTTTTCCGCCCAGAATGGTCCCCTCGGCGTGCTCGTGCTGCACGGCTTCACCGGGAATCCCGCCTCCCTGCGCCAGCTCGCCGAAGCGTGCGCGGGCGCAGGGTTCAGCGTCGAGCTTCCTCGCCTGCCCGGACATGGCACGACGGTCGCGGACATGATGGCGACCGGCTGGGCCGACTGGGCGGGTGTCGCTCTCGAGGCCTACGACGAGCTGGCGAGCCGGTGCGGCCGCGTGGGCGTCGTGGGGCTCTCCATGGGCGGCGGGCTGGCCGCCTACGTCGGCGAGGTCCGCCCTGACGTGGCCGCCTTCGTGTTCATCAACCCGCTCGTGAAGCCGCCCGCCGACGAAATGATCGACGGCCTGGGTCAGCTGGTCGACGCCGGCATCGAGACCGTCGACTCGATCGGCTCGGACATCAAGAAGGAGGGGTCCGTCGAAGCGTCGTATCCCGCGACGCCGCTCGCGTGCGCGAGGAGTCTCTTCGAGGGCGTCGGTGCCGTGCACGCGAATCTCGGTTCGATCGTCGCTCCGAGCTTGCTGCTCTCGAGCCGCGAGGACCACGTGGTGACCTCCGACAACGGGGACGACCTGGTGGCGATGGTGGGTGGTCCGATTGAACGCGTCTGGCTGGAGAACTCGTATCACGTCGCGACGATGGACAACGACGCCGAGCTGGTGGAGAGCCTGACAATTGCGTTCCTGGAAAAGGAGCTCGGCCGATGAGCTCGTCGCTTCGTCGCGAGGACGTCGCCAAGGTCGCCCAGCTGGCTCGGCTGTCGCTGAGCGACGACGAGCTCGACAAGTTCACCGAGCAGCTCGGACAGGTGCTCGAGCACGCCAACGACATGGGCACGCTGAACCTGGAGAACGTCGTTGCCACGGCCCACCCCTTCGGCCTGATCAACGTGGTTCGCGACGACGTGGTGCGACCGAGCCTCGATCGCAGCGAGGTTCTCGCCATGGCGCCCGACGCCCGCGACGGCCGATTCGCGGTGCCGCGCATCATGGGCGAGGCGCCGTGAAGAGCGCCTTTCAGATCGTCGACGAGGTCCGCCGCGGCGCCACCACGGCCGCGGCCGAGCTCGCGACGTGCCTCGACGCTGTTCGCGCGCGCAACGAGGAGCTGAATGTCTTTCTCTACGTCGACGAAGAGGGCGCCGCGGCGGCCGCGTCGCGCGTGGACGGGATTCTCGCGAGCGGCGGCGATGGCGGTGCGCTGGCCGGAGTGCCCATCGCCATCAAGGACAACATGTGCCAGCGGGGCATCCCGACGACCTGCTCGTCCAAGATCCTCGAGGGCTGGCGCCCGCCCTACAACGCCACGGTCCTCGACCGGTTGCTCGCGGCCGGGGCGGTCCCGGTGGGCAAGACGAACCTCGACGAGTTCGCCATGGGTTCCTCGACGGAGAACTCGGCCTTCGGCCCCACGCGCAATCCGCTCGATCCCTCGCGCGTGCCAGGCGGCTCGTCGGGCGGCTCGGCGGCCGCGGTGGCGGCGGGCATGACGCCCCTGGCCCTCGGCAGCGACACCGGCGGATCGATCCGCCAGCCCGCCGCGTTGTGCGGCCTGGTGGGAGTGAAGCCCACCTACGGCCTGGTCTCTCGCTACGGACTGATCGCCTTCGCCAGTTCGCTCGACCAGATCGGCCCGTTCGCCAAGACCGTCAGGGACGCGGCGATGCTCCTCGAGGTGATTGCCGGCCACGACCCGATGGACTCGACGTCGCTGCCCGAGCAGTCGCCGTCGCTCGTCGCCCACGTGGGTGACGGCGTGGCGGGCAAGCGCGTGGGAGTGGTGCGCGAGCTGATCGAGGGCGCCGACCAGGACGTGGTGGACGCAGTGGACCGCGCGACCCGGGTGCTGGCCGACGCCGGTGCGACGCTCGTCGAGCTCTCGATCCCCGAGCTGCGCCTGGGCCTCAGCGCGTACTACCTCATCGCACCGGCCGAGGCGTCGAGCAACCTCGCGCGCTACGATGGCGTGCGCTTCGGGCTGCGGGTGAACGCTGAGGACGTCTCGGCGATGAACGAGGCGACCCGGACCGCCGGCTTCGGCGCCGAGGTCAAGCGCCGGATCATGCTCGGCACGTACGCGCTGTCGGCCGGCTACTACGACGCCTACTACGGCCAGGCGCTCAAGGTCCGCACGCAGATGATCGACGCCTTCCGGCGCGCCTACCGCGAGGTCGATCTGCTCATCGGCGCCACGGCGCCCTCGGTGGCCTTCGAGTTCGGATCCAAGACGAGCAACCCCATGTCGATGTACCTGTCGGACGTCTTCACGATCCCCACCAACCTGGCGGGCGAGGCGGCGCTCTCGGTGCCCTTCGGCACCGGCGAGGCGGGTCTGCCGGTCGGCGTCCAGCTGCTGGGACCGGGACGCAGCGAGGGCCTGCTCTTGGCGGGCGCGCGCGTGCTCGAGATCGCCGACGGCCGACCATGACGCTGCCCAACGGCTGGGAGATCGTCGTCGGACTCGAAGTCCACACCGAGCTGAAGACCGCGACCAAGATGTTCTGCGGCTGCGCGAACCGGTTTGGCGCCGAACCCAACACCAATGTCTGCCCGGTCTGCCTCGGGCTGCCCGGCTCGCTGCCGGTGCTCAACGTTCGCGCCGTGGACCTGGCCATGGCGATCGGGATGGCGCTGCACTGCACCATCGCGCCCTCCACGTTCCACCGAAAGAACTACTTCTACCCCGACATGCCCAAGGACTTCCAGATCAGCCAGTACGACCTGCCGATCAACAAGGGCGGGTACCTCGACCTGCCCGACGCCAGCCGGGTCTCGATCGAGCGCGCGCACCTCGAAGAGGACACCGGCAAGTCCACGCACCTCGGCGGCTCGGGGCGCATCCACGGCGCCGACCGCTCGCTGGTGGACTACAACCGCTCCGGTGTGCCGCTCGTCGAGATCGTGTCGGGACCTGACATCCGCTCTTCGTCCCAGGCGCGCGCCTACGCGTCCGAGCTGCGCGGCATTCTGATCGCGACCGGGGCTTCGGACGGACGCATGGAAGAGGGCTCGATGCGCATCGACGCCAACGTCTCGGTGCGCCAGGCGGACGCCGAGTTCGGCACCCGATGTGAGATAAAGAACCTGAACTCCCTGCGCAGCCTTCAGCGCGCGATTGACTACGAGGCGATGCGCCAGGTCGAGCTCATCGAGGCCGGCGGCACCGTGCGCCAGGAGACCCGCCACTGGGACGAGATCCTGGGCGCGACCTCGACCATGCGGATCAAGGAGGAGGCGGACGACTACCGGTACTTCCGCGAGCCCGACCTCGTCGATCTCGCGCCGGACCAGGCGTGGCAGGATCGGATTCGAAGCCAGTTGGGGCCGATGCCCGCCCAGCGCCGCCGTGAGCTGACCGCTCGCCTGACCAGTGCGACCCAGGCGCAGTTGGACGCCGTCGAAGTGGTCATCGATCTCGGTCTCGACCGGCTGGTGAACTACGCGGCCGACGGCGGCGCCGACGTGTCCCTGGCGCTCTCGCGGGCGGCGAACGAACTCGCCGGGGGAATCGAAGGCGTCGACCGATTGACGCCCGAGGCCTTCTGCGCCACGGTCTTGATGGAGCAGCGCGGCGAACTCTCGTCCACCCAGGCCAAGACCGTGCTGGGCGAGCTCTTGGCCAGCGGCGGCGACCCCCACGCGATCGCCGGTACGATGGGCTTCGAGCAGCTTTCGTCGGACTCGCTCGGCGAGACCGTCGACGAACTGATCGAACGCCACCCCGACGAGTGGACCCGGTACCGCGAGGGGGACGAGAAGCTGGCCCAGTTCTTCATCGGACAGGTCATGAAGGCCACCAAGGGCCGGGCCAACGGCAAGGCGGTCATCGCCGAACTGCAGGCCCGTCGCTAGGCGGCCCGCCGAGGACCGCCCGCGACTCCTCGAAGGCGCCGGGACCGGGTGCTCGGCCCTGCTCATCTTCGAACCGGCTCGGGCTCGGCTCGCGACCACCGGCCACCGCGATGTCATGAACTACAGTGTCGGACGAGGACCGCTCGGACCGGATTCGGTCGTCCTACGGGGGGGAGCCGTGTCGGAAGCACTAGGGCCTGACGATGGTCATCGGCGCGCCGTCCTGGCCGGCCAGCGGCGAATCCAGCGAGCGAAACTCCTGAGCGGACTTACCAAGATCCTCGTCGGCGTGATGATCTGCGGCGGGCTCTTTGCCGCGGTGGCCTCGGGCGGTGCGTTCAATACGGCGACCAAAGGCGCGTCGTCCGCCGACTCCTCCGGAGCGGCAATCGGTGGGGCTCTCACGGCCGTGGCGATCGGGATCCTGCTGGCGCTCTGGGTCGTCCTTCGCTACCGGAGGAACCTGGGCAAGGCGACGCGCGACTACGAGAGCAAGCAGCGGTTGAGCGATGCGGGCCCTGGTGATCGAGCGTCCGGTCCAGGCAGCGCCGGGGCGAACAAGTCGCTCCTTGGCAAGGTGGACCACGAGATCTCGGACCACGTCAGCCGGTTCGTGGCCGAGGGGCAGCTGTCGGGCGGACCCGGCCTGCGACCCGGCCCGTCCGTGCCGGACGAGGATCCGCCCTCTTCGCAGCCCGATTACTCGGCACTCGCCGAAGTGGAGTACGGCGGCCAGAAGGGCACCAGCCCCGACGGGGTCAATCGCTCGGGCGACCCGAGGCTTGGGCCGATTCAGTAGTGTCCTCGACGTGAAGTGAGGACACGTTCGAGCACGTCGCCGAGGAGACCAGGTCGCTGGCGTCGCCTCGGCCCGGGAGCCCGAGAGGCGAGGGCTTGACGCCGATGAGTCGCGCGAGCGACGGCGGAAGCCACCAGTTCCAGCGTCCGGCCATCGCCATCAGGCTCGGCATCAGGAGTCCGCGCACGATGGTTGCGTCGACCAGCACGCCCAGCGCGAGGCCGACCCCCAGCTCCTGGAGCCCCGCGACCCGACCGAGGATGAGCCCCAACAAGGCCCCGATCATGATCAGCGCCGCGGCGCTGACGACACGCCCCGTGTGGGTCATGCCTTCGATGATCGCGCCCGTCGTGTCGGCACCGTGGTCCCACGCCTCTCGCATGCGCGTGACGAAGAAGACCTCGTAGTCCATCGAGAGCCCGAAGAGCATCGCGAAGAGGAACACCGGCACCCAGCCCTCGATCTGCGAGACGCGGTACAGACCCAGCGTGTCGGCGCCGACGCCGAAGCGGAAGACCACCACCAGCAGCCCGTAGGTCGCCGCAATCGAGAGAAGGTTGAGCAGCACGGCCATCGTGGCCAGCAGCAGCGACCGGAAGGCCCGCAGCAGCACGAGGTAGGCCAGCAGCAGGATGATCAGGATGATCCACACGAAGTTGCCGTAGACGCGGTTCAGGAAGTCGACACCCTGCGCGGGGGCACCGCCCACCGACACGCGGACGCCGGAGGGGAAGCGGGCGCTGGCGACGTCGTGCTGACGGATTCGCTCGACCAGATGCTGGGAGGCCTCGGCGCCGAAGTCGTCACGCCCGATGACGATGATCTGGCGATAGCGATCCGCGTCGGCCACGTAGGGCGCGTAGGCGCTGATGGCCACGAGGAAGACCTCGGGGTCTTGGGTCAGCTTGATCGCGAGGCGCAGGGACGCCGCGGACACCGCCTTGTCCACGGCCTTATGGGGCCCGCCGGCGTCGATGACTATCTGGGTCGGCGTCAGGATCCCGGGCCCTCCGCGGTCGCGCAGCATCGCCAGACCCTTGGCGGCCTGGCTGTTCTGCGGAATGGCGCTGAGCGATCCGGGCGTGAGCTGGAACCACGCCAGGGCCGACGCCGCGACGAGCAGCACCACCGTCGCCACCAGCGCGATCGAGCGAGGGCGCCGCGTGACGACGTGGGCGAGGCGCGACCAGAGGCCGGCCTTCGGGCCCCGCCGTGCGCCGAACGGCGCCACGGCCGAGCGCACACCGCGCCTTCCGAGCAGCGAGAGCAGCACGGGTTGGAGGGTCAGCGCTGACGCCAGGGACACCAGCGGAACCACCAGTCCGGCGAAGCCGAGCGAGCGCACGAACGGCACGGGAATCAAGAAAAGGACCGATAGCCCGAGCGTCACGGCGAGCCCGGAGAAGAGCACCGTGCGCCCGGCCGACGCCATGGTGGCCACGATCGCGTCGGTGGGTCCGCTCACGTCCCTGGCGATCTCCTGCTCGTACCGGTGCACGATGAGCAGCGAGTAGTCGATGGCGAGTCCCAGTCCGATGAGCTCGACGAGGTTCGGGATGTAGAGGACCATCAGGAAGTGGTGGGCGAGGGCGTAGATGATGCTGAGCGCCCCGGCCATCGTGCACCCGGCCACGACGAGCGGCACCAGCATCGACCACGAGAGGCCGAGCACCAGGGCCAGCACCACGAGCGCCAAGAGAACGGCCAGCACCTCGCCGCGGTGAAGATCGGTGGTGAGCACCGGCGTGATGTCGTGCTGCAGGGCCGGAGCGCCGGTTACTACGGCCGTGGTCAGTCCGGCGCGGGCCAGGGCCTGGCGCAGCCTGGTGGTGTGCGCGGAGGCCTGGGCCAGGTCGAGGGTCGTGGTGACGGTGCCGTAGAGGACGCCCTCGGTGGAGGCGATGGGGATCACCCGTGCGGTCGGCACCGAACGGGCGGCGGCCCTGAACTCGGCGTTGAGCGTGGCCAGCTCGCTCTTGGTCGGACTGGTCTCGGGCAGCACGACGGTGTAGCTTCCCTCGACGTTCTCGGCGAAGTCGTGCTTGAGGACCTGGTTGGCCTGGGCCGAGCTGGTCCCGGGAACGCTGAGCGAGGTGGTCAGCAGCGCAGGCAGCTTCGCGACCGAGAGTGCCCCGAGCAGCAGAATCGCGACCCAGCCCGCGATGACCAGGACGCGCCAACGAATGACGCCGCGAATCCAGCGTTCGAGCACCTCGCCAGCGTACCGTTGCCCCACGAGGGCCCGGTTGGCCCCGCGGGGCCCCCAACCCCAACCCGACCGCGGCGGACGCGGTCGCCGATCGGTGGGCCGCGCCTCGGCACGTTTCGTAGACTTCTCCCATGACACAGCACCCGACCCCGCGAAGCTCCGACGTCACCCTGGGCAAGGGCCGTGCGCCCGCGCGAGCGATGCTGCGCGCGATGGGGCTGAGCGACGACGACATGACCAAGCCCCAGATCGGCGTGGCGTCGAGCTGGAACGAGGTGACGCCGTGCAACCTCCCGCTCAACCGGTTGGCCAAGCGCGCCAAGGTCGCGGTGCGCGACGGGGGCGGGGTGCCGTTCGAGTTCGTGACGATCGCGGTGTCGGACGGAATATCCATGGGCCACGAGGGCATGCGCGCCTCGCTGGTCTCTCGCGAGGTGATCGCCGACTCGGTCGAGACCGTGATGCACGCCGAGTGCTTCGACGCCATGGTCACCTTCGCGGGATGCGACAAGTCGCTGCCGGGGATGTTGATGGCCGCCGCGCGCCTCGACGTGCCGAGCGTCTTCCTCTACGGCGGGACCATCCTGCCGGGCCAGCTCCACGGCGAGGCCCTGGACATCGTCTCGGTCTTCGAGGCCGTCGGCGCCAACGCGGTGGGCGCGATGAGTGACGAGGAGCTCTACGCCATCGAGTGCGCCGCCTGTCCCGGCGAGGGAAGCTGCGCGGGGATGTTCACGGCCAACACCATGGCGAGCGTGGGCGAGGCGCTCGGGATGTCCCTGCTCGGCAGCGCGTCGGTCCCCTCGGTCGATCCCCGTCGCGACCAGTTCGCCTACGACTCGGGCCTGGCGGTGCTGAACCTGCTCGACCACGGCATCACCGCGCGCAAGATCATGACCAAGCCGGCCTTCGAGAACGCCATCGCCGTCGTGATGGCGCTCGGCGGCTCGACGAACGCGGTGCTGCACCTGCTCGCCATTGCCCACGAGGCGCGTGTCGAGCTGGAACTCGAGGACTTCAACCGGATTGCTCGGCGCGTGCCCCATCTCGCCGACACCAAGCCCCACGGCAAGTTCCACATGAGCGATCTCGACGAGATCGGTGGCGTGCCGGTCGTGCTGGCGCACCTGCTGGAGAACGACCTGCTGAACGGTGACGTCATGACCGTCAGCGGTCGCACGATGGCCCAGAACCTGGAGGCGCGCAGTGCGCCCAAGCCCGACGGTCGCGTGGTCTACGACCTGCGTCACCCCATCAACGACCGGGGCGGGATCGCGATCTTGACCGGATCGCTCGCGCCCAAGGGATCGGTGGTGAAGGTCGCCGGGCTCGACAGCCTGGCCTTCACCGGCACGGCAAGGGTGTTCGACGGCGAGGACGCGGCGATGGCCGCGATCATGGCTGACGAGATCAAGCCCCAGACCGTGGTGGTCATCCGCTACGAAGGGCCCAAGGCCGGTCCGGGGATGCGCGAGATGCTCGCCGTGACCGGAGCGATGAAGGGCGTGGGCCGCGGCGGCGACTGCGCACTCGTGACCGACGGTCGTTTCAGCGGCGGAACCCACGGCTTCTGCGTCGGCCACGTCGCCCCCGAGGCCCTCGACGGCGGACCGATCGGACTCGTCCAGGACGGCGACGAGATCCAGATCGACGTCACTACCGACTCCATCAACCTGATGGTCGAGCCCGCCGAGCTCAGCCTGCGCGCCTCTCGCGTGAAGCCCTTCGTGCCGCGCTACACCACGGGAGTATTGGAGAAGTTCGCCCGATTGGTCCAGGGCGCCGAGAAGGGGGCGGTGACCTCCGCCTAGCGCTCTTGTGCTCGCGACCGACCTGTGCTTAAACTGAACGTGTGACGACCTTCAGCGAGATTCCGGTAGTAGTAGGCAACAGCCGCCGGTAGTCACGTATTCTTGAACACCGGAGGCCTCCCAGGACAGGGAGGCCTTTTTCTTTACCCAACGACAAAGGAACATCGTGCAACTCACTGGAGCCCAAGCACTGATCAAGAGTCTCGAGCAGCAGGGCGTCGACACGGTCTTCGGCCTGCCTGGCGGCGCCATCCTTCCGGTCTACGACCCGTTGCTCGACTCCAGCATCCGCCATATCCTCGTTCGCCACGAGCAGGGTGCCGGCCACATGGCCGAGGGATACGCCCTGGCGACCGGTCGCCCCGGCGTCGCCATCGTCACCAGCGGGCCCGGCGCGACCAACATCGTCACTCCGATCGCCAACGCCCACATGGACTCGACCCCACTGGTGGTGATCACCGGACAGGTGGCGACCGCGTCGATCGGCACCGACGCGTTCCAGGAGTGCGACATCACGGGCATCACGATGGGCATCACGAAGCACAACTTCCTGGTCCAGTCGGCCCAGGAGCTCCCGCGGGCGGTGGCGGCCGCGTTCCACCTGGCCACGACCGGCCGCCCCGGACCGGTGCTGATCGACGTGCCCAAGGACGTGAGCCAGTCGATGATGGACTGGTGGTACCCGTCGACGGTCGACGAGTACGACCTGCCCGGCTACCGTCCCGAGGTCGACCTTGACGAGGACGCCATCGCGGGCGCGGTGGCGCTGATCGCCGCCTCGCAGCGCCCGGTACTCTACGTCGGCGGCGGCACCCTGAAGTCGCACGCGTCCAAGGAGCTCCTGGCCTTCGCCGAGCGAACCAAGATGCCCGTCGTCACGACGCTGATGGCCCGCGGTGCCTTCCCGGACTCGCACGACCAGCACCTCGGCATGCCCGGCATGCACGGCATGTACGCGGCGGTGACCGCAATCCAGCGCTGCGACCTGCTGATCTCGCTCGGCGCGCGATTCGACGATCGCGTCACCGGTCGCATCAGCGCCTTCGCGGCCGGGGCCAAGGTCATCCACGTGGACATCGACCGCGCGGAGTTCAACAAGGTCCGCCAGGCCGACGTCGCCATCCAGAGCAACGTCGCCGCGGCGCTGGTGGCGCTCGACGCGTCGAGCGCCACCCCGCGGTCGCTCGACGCCTGGTGGGAGGAGATCCGCTCCTGGCAGGAGAAGTATCCACTCACCTACGACGAGCCCACCGACGACGAGCTGCTTCGCCCCCAGTTCGTCATCGAATCGATCGCCCGGAGGGCCGAGCCCGGCACGATCGTCACCTCCGGTGTGGGTCAGCACCAGATGTGGGCGGCCCAGCACTGGAAGTTCGAGGAGCCCGGCACCTGGATCAACTCCGGTGGAGCCGGCACCATGGGATTCGGCCTGCCCGCGGCCATCGGCGCCAAGGTGGGCCGGCCCGACCGCACCGTGTGGTGCATCGACGGGGACGGGTGCTTCCAGATGACGGCCCAGGAACTCGTGACCGCACGAATCGAAGGCATCCCCATCAAGGTCGCGATCCTCAACAACGCGTACCTCGGCATGGTGCGCCAGTGGCAGGAGATGTTCTACGACGAGCGCTACTCCGAGGTCTACCTCTCGGCCGAGCTGCCGGACTACGTCAAGTGGGCCGAGGCGATGGGCTGCGTGGGGATGCGCGCCACGAACCTGAAGGAGATGGCCGACGTGATCGACGAGGCGAACAAGATCAACGACGTGCCGGTCGTGATCGATTTCCGCACAGACTCCTCGGAGAAGGTCTTCCCGATGGTCGCCGCGGGAGCGAGCAACGACGACATCATGGTCCACCCCTCACAGCGAGGCGCGTAGTGGCCCCCCCCGAGCCGTATCTCGGCAAGACCGACCACACGCCCGTACACCACCACATCCTCTCGGTGCTGGTGGAGAATAAGGCCGGCGTGCTCGCGCGCATCGCGGGACTCTTCGCGCGCCGCGGATTCAACATCTACTCGCTGGCCGTGGCGCCCGCGGAGAGTCACGCGCGCTTCTCGCGCGTGACCATCGTGGTGGACGCCGAATCGGCCCCCCTCGAGCAGATCGTCGGCCAATTGGACAAACTGGTGAACGTCGTGGCGATCACCGACCTCGCGCCGCGCGACGCCGTCGAGCGTGAACTGCTGCTGGCCACGATCCAAACCGACGTGGCCAACCGGACCCCGCTCCTGGACACCCTGGGCAACGCCGGTGCCGCGATCGTGGACGTGGACCCCGGCGCGGTGACGGTGATGCTGGCCGGGACCCCCGCGGCGTGCGACGCGCTGGAGCGTGCCCTCGAGAGCTTCGCGGACGTCGAACTGCACCGGACCGGGCGCGTGGCACTCCCTAGACTTGGCCACGAGCCAGGCACTTGACCTCTCGACGAAAGAAAGAAACCACTCATGACCACGATGTACTACGAAAAAGACGCGAACCCTGAGCTGCTGAAGGGCAAGAAGATCGCAATCCTGGGCTACGGCTCGCAGGGTCACGCCCACGCGCTGAACCTCCACGACAGCGGTTACGACGTACGCGTGGGTCTGCGTCCCGAGTCGGCGTCGATCCTGAAGGCCGAGGACGCCGGACTTCGCGTGCTCAGCATCGCCGACGCGTGCGCCGAGGCGGACGTCATCATGGTGCTGGTGCCCGATACCGAGCAGAAGCGCACCTACGACGCCGACATCGCGCCGCACCTCACGGCGGGCAAGTGCCTGCTGTTCGCGCACGGCTTCAACATCCGCTTCAATCTCATCACGCCCCCGGCGGACGTGGACGTGGCCATGGTCGCTCCCAAGGGCCCGGGCCACCTCGTGCGGCGCACGTACATCGAAGGTGGCGGGGTGCCGGCGCTCATCGCCGTACACCAGGACGCCACGGGCCACGCGCACGACATCGCGCTGGCCTACGCCCACGGAATCGGCGCCACTCGCGCCGGCGTGCTCGAGACCACGTTCACCGAGGAGACCGAGACGGACCTCTTCGGCGAGCAGGCCGTGCTCTGCGGCGGCGTGTCGGCGCTGGTGAAGGCCGGCTACGAGACCCTCGTGGAGGCGGGCTATCAGCCCGAGAGCGCGTACTTCGAGTGCCTGCACGAGCTGAAGCTGATCGTGGACCTCATGTACGAGGAGGGAATCACCGGCATGCGATTCAGCGTCTCGGACACCGCCGAGTACGGCGACCTCACCCGTGGACCGCGCATCATCACCGACACGGTCAAGGCCGAGATGAAGAAGATCCTGACCGAGATTCAGGACGGCACGTTCGCGGCCGAATGGGTGAGGGAAAACGAGATCGGCCGCCCGCGCTACCGCGAGCTGCGCGAGAGCGGAAAGAAGCACCCCATCGAGGACATCGGCAAGAAGCTTCGCGCCATGATGCCCTTCGTGTCGGCCGGTAAGCAGAAGGTCGGCGACGTCTCGGGCGGCGACACGGACTAGCGGGGAAGCCTGGCGCGATTGGCTCTGCCATCGGGCCTCGGCCCACGCCCATCGGCAGGGCTACATTGATGGACGAGGACTGGACTCCGTCCGGTACGTCAGGGATGGTGACATCAATGGAGTTGACGATCATCGGTGCCGGCGCGATCGGCGGCACCATTGGTGCTCACATGGCCAGGGGCGGCCATGACGTCGTCCTGTGCGACGCCGACACCGATCACGTTGCTGCGATCAATCGCGACGGGCTGACCATAGAAGGACCGGTCGAGAACTTCAACGTCCGCGTGAAGGCCATCACCCCCGATCAGCTGCCCGCGCGGACCGAGCACCTCGCCGTCGCGGTCAAGAGCCACCACACCCAGGCGGCGGCGGATCTGATGCGCGGTCGGATCGCTCCTGGGGGGTACTGCGTGAGCTTTCAGAACGGCTTCACCGCCGACATCCTCGCCGAGGCCGTCGGTCGCGACAACCTGATTGTCAGCTTCGTGAACTTCGGAGCCGACGTGGTGGGTCCCGGGCGGATCATGCAGGGCAACGTCGGAACGTTCCGCGTCGGCGAGCCCTTCGCCAACGTGGTCACCACTAGGGTGGCCGAGCTGGCGGCGGCCCTGCCCTACGCCGTGGCGACGGACAACATCATGGGATTCCTCTGGGGCAAGGAGGCCTACGGGGCGATGCTCTACGCGGGCGCGGTCTCGGACCTGTCGATCGCCGACTCGTTGGGGCATCCGCGTTACCGGACGCTGATGATGGCAATCGCGTCGGAGGTCCTGGCCCAGTCGCCGGTGACGCCCGAGGGCTTCGATGGATTCGAGCCTGACGATCTTGAAGGCTCGCTGGACCGTCTGGTCGCCTTCAACCGCGCCAGCGCGAAGTCCCACAGCGGCATCTACCAGGACCTGATGGTGCGAAAGCGCAAGACCGAGGTCGATGACGTGCTGCGCGGCCTGAAGGGGCCGCTGACGACGTACGTGGGCGAGCTGATACATGCCATCGAGCGCGGCGAGCGGACGTGCGAGGTCGCGAACCTCGACCTGCTGTGCGCGTACGAGCGCACCGAGCGCCTAGGACGCAAGCTCAACGCCGTGGTGCACACGCTCCCGGCGCCCCTTCGCCGTCAGGACGGTCCGCTGCACGGCGTCGCCGTCGCCGTGAAGGACCTGGTCGACGTGGAGGGCGTTCCACGCGGCAACGGCAATCCCAACGCCATGGCCGGCCCACCGTCGTCGAGCGACGCTCCGGTCGTCGCATCGCTGCGCGAAGCTGGCGCCGACGTCTTCGCGGTCACCTCGCTGCTCGAGTACGCGGCCGGGGCGCTGCACCCCGACGTTCCCGAGGCCATGAACCCCCATGGTCCCTCGCGCACCGCCGGCGGGTCGAGCGGCGGCTCAGCGGCGCTGGTGGGGGTGGGCGCGTGCGAGGTGGCAATCGGTACCGATACGGGCGGATCCATCAGGATCCCCGCGCACTACTGCGGCATCGTCGGCTTCAAGCCGAGCTACGGCTCCATCGACCTGGCAGGCGTGCAGCCGCTCTCCCCGTCGCTCGACCACGTGGGGCTGCTCGCCAAGGACGTCGCGATCACCGAGCGGGTCTTCTCGGCGATGACCGGTTCCGCCGTGCACGACGCCCCGCACCGCCGGCTGCGCATCGGGGTCGTCTCGGGCCAACTCGACGATCCGATCAGCTCCGACGATGTCCGCGGGGCTCTCGCCGTGGCCGTCGGGCGGATTTCCGCCGGGGCGGACATCGTTCAGGTGGACGGCGGCGCGCTCGACGAGATGCGCTCGACGTTCGAGGTCATCATCTTGTACGAAGCGTGGCGGGTGCACCGCGAACAGGTCGAGCGCGACCCGGGCCACTACGGCCCCGAGACCTTGCGCCTCTTCCTCGCGGGCTCGAAGATCACGCGCGAGGCCTACGACGTGGCGATGGTCACGCGCACGCGCGTCGCGTCGTCGATGGAAGCCCTGTACGAGGGCCTCGACGCCTTGCTGACGCCCGCGGCACCCTACGTGGCCCCGGCCACGACCCCGCCGATCGACACGCCCGACGGCGAGGTCGAGGCGTACTTCACGAGCCCCTTCAACCTGAGCGGGGACCCCGCCCTGGTGCTGCCGTGCGGATTCGGCGGGGAGGGCCTGCCGATCGGCCTGCAGCTTTCGGCGCCACGCGGCGCCGACATGGACCTGCTCGCCGTCGCGCGAGTGATCGAAGGGCTTCTGGACGTCGATCATCGTGCGCCCGTCGTCACCTGACCAATCAGCCGGACGTCGGTGACTCGGCGCTGCCCGGGGCCGGCAACTACTGCGACCTGCGCTACGGCGGCGCGGCGTGCACGGGACGCGGCGAGATGAGCATGCGCGCCGTCGGAGCGCGCTCGGTCGTCGAGGCGCTCGGCCGTGGCGAGGACCCCGCCGAGGCGTGTCGCTCGATGCTCGCCGACGCGGCCACGCTGCTCGACGCCTTCCGGGCCGAGTTGCGCACCCTCTGCCTGACACCCGACGGGCGCCACGGCGCCGCGGCCGGGCAGGCGGGTTCGACCTACAACGTGATGACCGCATCCAGCGCCGCACCGAGGTGTTCGCGAGGGTCGTGCTATGAAGATCCTCATCTCGTCGGACATGGAGGGCACGGTGGGCGTCGTCGACTGGGACCAGGTCACCGCGGGCGGTCACCAGTTTGACTACTACACCGGGCTGCTGACCAAGGAGATCATCGCCGCCATCGAAGGGGCCATGCGCGCGGGCGCCACGGAGTTCCTGGTGAACGACTCCCACTCGAAGATGGCGAACCTTCGCCCCGACGCCCTCTCGGGTTCGGCGCGCTACCTCTCGGGTCGCTTCAAGCCCATGTACATGATGCAAGGCCCACGTCGGGTTCCTCACGGCGCCCCGCCCACGCCGCTGATGACCTTCGGCCCTTGCGAACGGCTCGCGCGACGCACAGAATTATTTTGTGACGGCTAACAATCACGGTGTACGAGGCGCGGAGCGAGCAAGGAGCGTCCGGCGGTGCCCGGGGCGCTTCTGACCGACCTCTACGAGCTCAACATGGCGGCGAGCTACCTACGCCATGGCATGCTTGCGCCCGCGACGTTCAGCCTTTTCGTCCGCAACCTACCGCCGAGCCGCGGCTTTCTCGTCGCCGCCGGCGTAGAGAGTTGTTGTGAGTGGCTGGAGCAGTTCGGTTTCGAAGACGAAGACCTCGCCTATCTCGCGCACCTCGGCTTTGACGACGGGACGCTCGAGTCGTTTTCGACGCTGCGCTTCACCGGGGAGGTCGTGGCCGTTCCCGAAGGTCGGATCATCTTCGCTAACGAGCCCATCATCGAGATCACCGCTCCTCTCGCCGAGGCGCAGCTCGTCGAGACTTACCTGCTCAATCAAGTCAGTCTGCAGACGATGCTCGCTACGAAGGCCGCGCGCTGCCGTCTGGCCGCGGCGGGAAAGATTGATCTCGTCGAGTTCGGGTTCCGCCGGACCCAGGGTATCGAGGCAGGGATCGCCGCAGCACGCCTTTCGGCGATGGCGGGGTTCTCCGCAACCAGCAACGTCGAGGCGGCCCGACGCTACGGGCTCGTCGCGGCCGGGACGATGGCGCACTCCTACATCGAAGCCTTCGAACACGAAGTTGACGCCTTCTCGACCTTCGCGAGCGACTTTCCCGACCAGACCACCTTCCTCGTCGACACCTACGACACTCTTGCCGGCGTCGCCCGGGCGATCGAAGTCATCAAGAGCCGCGACCTTGCGCACCACTCCGGCATCCGTCTCGACAGCGGTGACCTCGCGGAACTTTCCGTCGCTGCCCGCCTCCTCCTCGACGCGGCGGGTCTCTTCGACGTCCGCATCTTTGTCTCCGGAGGTCTGGACGAGTACGACCTCGCGCGTTTCGTCACCGTCGGTGCCCCGATCGACGCGGCGGGTATCGGGACCCAGCTGGGCGTCTCGGCAGACGCCCCGTACCTCGACTCCGCCTACAAGCTCGTTGCCTACGACGGACGCCAGGTAGTCAAGCTCTCGGAGGGGAAGGCCACCCTTCCCGGCCCGAAGCAGGTCTTCCGGGGTGCTCACCTCCAAGATGAGATTGGCTGTCGGGACGAGGCGGCCCCGTCCGGCGCGGCCCCTTTGCTCGAGCAGATGATGCGGTCCGGTCGGCGACTAGGGCGTCTGGACACGCTTTCGGCCGCGCACGTTCGCTTCGAGGCCGACCTCCGCGACCTGCCTGAAGCCGCGCGCCGCCTGACTCATCCGGTCGCGCCGATCTCCCAAATCACGCCGAGACTCTCACGCCTTACCGAAGAGGTCCGAGCCACAGCCCGCCAACGAGCCGGGCTCGGAACTGGACCGTCATAGAGCTGCTCGGCGATGGCGTCGGACTTGATCGTCGCGTGACCCGATGGTCTCGGATAGTAGGCGTACAGTTCATTAAATCGAGACCAGAGTCTTGATCCATCGGATGATCACGATCGCCGCGCCGGACCCGGCAATCGGGGCTGGCGAAGCGCCAATCGGGATAAGTGGAACTCCCCGACGACGGACTGAGTCTGCCAGTCCCGGTCGCAAAACTCAGACTCGCCGAACGAACCAAACAATGACAAAGATGACCAAGATAAGCACAACGGTTCCCATTCCGATGTACATGTGGACCCACCTCTCTAGCTAATTCGAAACGCTATAGATCCATGAGTTTGTAATCACGGGCCAAAAGGCCCTTAATCGTGCCACTGGGTTCGGAACTCGGAGGCCCGACGTAACAGGAGTGCAACCTTCCATTGGCGGCTGATCGAGCATTCCTCCCTCAATCTGACGAAGCTTGTGGTGAGGGCCGATTTCCAAATCTAAGGTACGTTCACTCTCATTTGCTGGCATTAGTGCAGTCCACGGTGTGATTAGGGCACGAATACCCTGACCAGTAATTCTTTGACGAACTTTCCGCAATTAGGTTGGAAGTTGAGGGAGATTTCATGAAGCGTAAGTTTCTGACAGTGATCATTGGCGTTGTCGGCCTTGGCGCACTTGGGATTAGTGCAGGGGTGGCTAACGGCCAGGGTTCTGGGTCTCAGACAACCACGACAACGACCCAGGTCGGCTCGATGTACTCGTACTACCGCTCCATGATGGGCCGTTTCGATACCGGCTCGATGATGGGTGAGTCGATGAACTCAATGATGGCCGAGTACCCCTATCGATGGATGCTCGGAGGTGCGCGCGCGCCGGGCTGGATGGACGGCGCTACGCTGCCGAAGTTCATGATGGGCACGAACACCGATCCAGGCATTGCCGTGGGATCACTCTTCGCCGACGCCCCCGGTCCGCGGGTCAGCTCCTCCGATGCCACCAAGCTCGGCAACCAACTTCCCAACGGCGCCACCGTGAGCACGAAGAATCACCGGATCACGTTCTCGGGCTCGACCGTCCATCTGGTCGTTCTCGCCAGCCCGTCCAGCAGGGACGAAACGTTTCGCGCGGCCGGAATGGTGAACCCCACCATCGTCGTATCCAAGGGTGCCCGGGTCAGTATCGAGATCATCAACGCCGACCCCGACATGGCCCAGGGACTCGTCGTCACTAACGGGACGTCGGCATCCTCGCGGGCGCCCATGATGACTACCGCTCGGGCCTTCCCGGGATCGGCGTTGTGGTTCCTCGGCGAACCGACGTCGACGGGCATGCACTCGGGCACTCTCACTTTCACGGCGTCTGCGTCGGGGACCTACCAGTACCTGTGCGCCGTCCCGGGCTACGCCCGAAACGGCATGTTTGGAAAGTTCCTGGTCGTCGGCTGACAAGGCCTGAGATGTCTCATGATGTCCGGCTAAGACCCCTGACAGTTTGCCTCGAGGTGTCGGACTTGGATAATCAACGGTAGCCGGCAATCAAGTCTGCACGGCGATATCAGAGAGCCACACCACCGGGTGAGGTCTGTACCCTCCCAACTCTTAGAATCCGGATGTGAGTGTTTCGTCCGTCTTCAAGGTCGTCTTGAAGGTCCTTGGTCCGGCCCTACTTGGCTTCGGTACAATCTTTCAGCCCAAAGCCAACTTGACCGACCACTGGTCGACCAATCCCAAGATCTCAATCCAAGTCGAAGTGTCGGTAGACGAGTCCGGTGACCCTCCGAGACCGGACGAGGACCGTTGGTTAAGACCCAAAACGACTGCCGCTTGAAAGAAGTCCTGGTCGAGGTGTGAATTGAGCGCAACTACAAGTGTCGGAGGCCCGACGCAACAGGAACGCAACCTTGCACTGGAGGCTTGAGGGAAGTGAGTTCTGATTGGTGTCGGAAGCCCGACGTAGCGGGTCTGCAACCAGGCACTGGCGGCTTGAGCACGCACCCCCGGATAAAAATTATGGTCGGGATGGTCGACTTAGGTCCTCACAACGGTACGCTCCGGCCTGATTCCGAGCTCAGGGTCGATTCCAGACGGACGCATTGTGCGACACGAACTGAAGGAACGTCACGGGTGGTTCATCAACGAGCTGCGCCAATCCGTCTGTGATTAGATCCTCGGCGCCATCGGCGATGATGAGATCCATGAAGGCAAGCGTCTGAGCGTATGGCTCACTCAATCCATTCGCGATATGGCGAGCCACGAGCTCGTCGAAAGTGAGCGAGTGGTGGGTGATGGTCTCGCCGATGACAGCGCTGATGCGCTGGGCAACCTCGTCATAGCTGAGCAACTCAGGCCCGGTCAGCACATAGTCCGCGTGAGGAGGAACGGGTGCGGTCAGCGCGGTTGCTGCAGCTGCAGCGATGTCGTGAGCACTGATGAAAGGGACTCGTCCGTGTGCGGTTGCGGAGTAGATGGCGCGTTCGTCGCGAATGGTGGCACAGTGCGGCCCTTCGGAGAAGTTCTCCATGAACCACGAAGGCCGGAGTACCGCCCACTCGACGCCGGAAGCTTGAAGCCACTGGTGGACCTGGCCCATCGCTGGACCCCCCGCATCGAGGGACGATGCGCTGAGCAGCACGAATCGAGCCACACCACGGTCGATCGCCATTTCGATGAACTCGGTCATGAGGGACACCGCATCGCTCGCCCCCATTGGCGCAACCAGATAGGTCGCACTGACTCCGTCCAGCACAGCGTCCCAGGTCGTGCGATCCGTCCAGTCGAAACGGATCCCACCGGTCGGCGGCTCACGGCAAGCGGCCATAGCTGGAACGCTGCGCTGATCAAGAAGCGTCAGCAGCCGGCGCCCGGTCTTGCCGGTAGCCCCGGTGACCAGAACCCTCCCCATCACGACAGGGCCTCGGCCGACACGAGCGGATTCCAATATTCCCGGTAATGGGTCAGTTTGCCGTCACGCGTCTCGGCCACTATGACGTATTGCTGGTTGTAGGGCTTGTCCGTCTCGACGGCCCGTCCCTTGATTGTCATCTCGACGACCACGACGTTCGGGTCAAGAGCCGGGTGGACGCGTAGTTTGTCCACCCCTTCAATGAAGATGCGAGAGGGATAGGCCGTCATGTAGGCGAGTATTTGCTCTTTGCCCTGAAGAAGTCTCGGGCGTCCAGGACTCGCGAAGGGAAACTCGCAGACTCCGTCATCAGCCCACAGTTCGATCCACTCACCAAAGCGCGCCTCGGTGAGAAGTCTTTGGTACTGCTGCATCAAGCTGAGGGTCTCAAGTCGAATACTTTCGTCGTCGGTCATCGGCCCGTCACCTTTCGAGTGCGACGACAAGAAGCTTGTCGTCAAGTTGAGACTGTCGATAGTATTCGGACCAGCGGTCCGGTTAGTGTTCAGAATACGGACTGATAGTCCGCTTGTCAAGAGGAGACGCTGGCACGTCATGCAAGAAGAACGAGCCGATGCAGCGCGGAACCGCAAGGCGATCCTGGAGGCCGCCGATAACCTCTTCGCGATCTCGGACAGTCCTAGCGAGGTGTCCATGGACGACATTGCCCATGCCGCGGGGGTAGGCAAGGGCACGCTTTTTCGGCGCTTCGGTGACCGGCGCAACCTGATCCAACAGGTCTATGCCGTTCGGCTGGCGCCACTCCGGGAGCAGATCGAGTCAGGGCCGCCGCCGCTCGGGCCTGACACCCCGCCCCGGGAACGCGTCTCAGCAATTATCGATGCAATCGCTGTCGTCAAACTCGATAATGCCCATCTCATGTTGGCCCTCGAAGAAGGCACCGGACCAACGAATGGCCTCTACGAGTCAGCCGATTACGTGGCCGTCCATGGTCTCTTGCGTGACCTCGTCGCTGGCAAGTTCGGAAAGAGCCGAGCGAGTTGGATCGCCCATTCACTCCTGGCGAATGTTCGGGCCGACCTCCTTGGCCACTTGGTCAAAGGAGAAGGCATGAGCCACAGCAACATTCGCTCGAACCTCAGGGACTTCGTTGCACACACGCTGGATTACTAACCGGTTCGCCGGCTGACGCTTACATCCTGTCCTGCAGGTTCAGGTTCCAGTTTTCGTGTCGGAGGCCCGACGCGACAGGAGTGCAACCTTCAATTGGCGGTTGGCTTAGTGAAATTGAGCTGCCGCGAACGTACCGATACGATTCGTGCATGAATGATGGAGCACGGACCCCGATTTCCGACAAGAGACGTGCCCTTAGTAAGTCCGTCTACGATCGACGACTCGCAACCCTTCGACGTGGTCGACTGTATGCGTATCCCTTATTTTTCCTTGGCTTGGCGGTGTTCCTCTTTGCTGAGTTGGAGGTCAAAAGTGCCGGTGTGGGGTCCAATCCTGGACGGCAATTACTCCTGATTATCGTCGGTTTGGTCATAGCGTCTCTTGGCATTGAATTCTTCATGGGGAGAACGATCACCTTAGGAAGGTTCAAGAGGAAATATCAGATTGGCGATCACTTGGTCTCGGAGGAAAAGCCGGAATGAGAGAAAGGTGTAGAGGGGGCTTAGCGAGTTTCGATTACCGTCGAAACTGTCAAGCGGCCATTCATCGCGAATTGTCGGAGGCCCGACGCGACAGGTTTGCAACCTAATGGGGCTGGCCATCTTTCTGGCTGGGATGAACGTCACCCACTAGCTTTACGGCCGCTCGAGGTTTGCAAGCGAATCAAACTCTCAAAGGGATATGATGCGCAAATGAAACTGCTCCGCATAGCCAGCCTGACCGTTGCCTTGATATTTGTAGGTGGTGGATTAGCGCAGGCGACCCCTCGAGTTGTTCGCTCCGCCCCTCCCTTTGTCGCGGGCTTCTACTCTGAGCAGGGCACTGCTAAGGGAGTTGCCTTCATTGAGTTCTTCGTGAGCGGCAACGGAAAGGAGATTCTGGGAGGGCATAAGTCAGGAGGTAGTTGCGATGCAAGCTCAGCTCTCGTGGCCGAAGGCGTCCAGGGTACTGCAGGCATCACCTTTTTCTTTCCCCAATCGATACCCATCTCACCGAGCGGTGCGTTTTCCGGCACGGAAACTGTCACGATGACTCCCTACGAGACACAGTCGACCGTCGGCGGTAGCGGCACGATTACCATTAGCGGTCATTTCATTAAGGGGAAAATAGTTTCGTACCGTACCAATGCGGTGGTTGGTACGTTCAACGCTCCTAGCATCTGCGCAACAACGACTCCGAAGCGCTTGGTGATGCAGTGGGACATTAACGACCTTTAGACGACCAAGTCTCCTCGATCATGGTCTTCACGGATCACCTGGAGGTGAAAGATTCCGGAACCCCCATTCAATGTCTTTCTGGGCGAAATCGGCCTCAAGGCACAGGAGATTGTTGGTCTCGGAGGCCCGACGTGAACCCGCACGCTGAACGTCTTGACAGAATTGAAAATCCCACATTTCATCCCACATTTCATCCCACAGACCAATCCGACACCACCGGACAGATTCTCTTTGATTCTCGGACAATTCCGAGACCACCGGACGAATCCGACCATCCGCCTCCCTCTTGTGATCCTCAGGCGCTGGGATCGAAACCCAGGTGGCCCACTGAGAAGAAGTGAAAGTTCACGCTCGTGGATCCCAACGGTTACGGTGCTCTGGAAGGAAAGTCGAAGATTTTCGAATTACTTACCGTTTCGCAAAACACACCTGCTTTGGTTCTGTAATACGTCGTGCACGGCTACAGGCCTCATTTTAGGTCTCCGTCTTCTGCAACACTGCGAAACCAGACCGACAACACCGTCTTGGAAGTTGCGCGGTCTCCCGCTTTCCCGGCGCCATTCAAGCTAGGACTGTCAAAGGGGCTGAGGGTCAAATATGGGATTTGACGCCCTTCGAGAGACGGAAACGCGCATTCCAAGACCGAGCTACCTGACAGGCGATGAAGGTTGGCCTCGATCGGTTGAGTTTTTCATGTGTAATTCCCAGGGCTGCTGTAGGTTTTGCAGTTGAAGGAAAGTAGATTGAAGACTGTCGTTTCTCAATTCATGAGCAACGGAATCTTCAATATAAAAGTAGCTCGCGGGCTCGCCGAAAGATTATTCGCCAATTGGTGCTGGCCCGAAACATACTGGCGCCGGAGGCTCGACGTACTCGAGTCGGTCAGGTGGGCAGATCGCTCGTACCCTTACAGGTCGGGCAGGCCAAAATCCAGAGCAGGCACGTCTGTGCCGCCGTCAACCTCCAGGACCTTGCCGGTGAGGAAGGCGCCCGCGGGCGACGCCAGGTAGACCACTGCGGCCGCTATTTCCTCGGGGTCGGCAATCCGGTGTAGCGGAGTCAGCTCCTCCATCATCGACTTGAGTTCAGGTGTTGACGTGACTATCTCGAGGGCCGACGTCGCCGTCGATCCGGCGGCAATGGCGTTCACCCGGATCCTCGGCGCGAGGTCCTTGCTGATTAGGCGGGTGTAGTGCGAGAGGGCGGCCTTCGTGGCGCCGTAAGCGGAGTACCCCCGACCCGCCACGTGTCCCATCGCCGAAGAAATGTTGATAATCGACCCGCCGCCGTGCTCCAGCATCAACGGAACGGCCACCAGATTCAGAGCGTGCGCGGTGGAGACATTGAAGTGGAATGCCTCCTCGAGGTACTCGACCGTCGTGTCAAGAAATGGTAGGGGAATTGCGCCCCCCACGTTGTTCACCACTACGTCGAGCCGCCCGAACTCGCTCCGCGCAACCTCAGCCAGTCGGCGCATCGCGTCGAGATCCGAGAGGTCCGCGGCCACAGTGAAGACCCGGCGACCGGTGGCGGTGACTAGCTCGGCGACCCGATCTAGGTCACTCTGAGTCCTGGAGGAAATGACGACATCGGCGCCGCACTCGGCGAGGGCGAGCGCGCTAGCTGCCCCGATCCCGCGACCCGCCCCGGTCACCACTGCAACTTTGCCATTGAGTCGGAAGAGATCGAGAATCATGTACTTCGCCTCCAGGTTCGCGTTCACACAGGCTAAGCGAATGGACTCGCCGCGCGCACCACATTGCGCGCCGCGACGCCGCGAGGCGTAGTAGCTCTATTTCGGGCGTTTGCCAAGGAAAATCGACTCGCAAGATTAGACGAATGTCGTCAGCCGTGACAACGTTGCCTGGTATGAGTTCATCAAGAACTCCGACTATGCATCCGCCCCACCTGCCAGGTCGTTGGGCGAGGGTTCCGTCGAAACCGAAGATTGCCTTTCGCATTCGATTGAGAGTACCGCCTCAAGTCAACTATGAGTTCAACGAACAGATCTAATGCTTGGTCTTCCCAGTGTCGGGGGCCCGACGTCCCATTAGGTCTGCAACCCTGCATTGGAGGCTGACACGGCTTAACGGCTAATTGGAGGTGAACTTGGCGCAGCGGGGTGCTTTCGAAAAGCCCCTGAAGCCGCACGGCGTTTGGGATCAGAAAAGAGCGGCAGAAATCCTGCTGCTCCTTCCTTGACCTGCAAGTCGTTCACTTCAAATTGCTAACGCTGCTCACCCAACAAATTTCTTCAGATCGACGATAATCTTGTCCTCGACCTCAAGGCTCCACGCCGAGTCAGCGATGTCGACGACCAAGAAAAGGTCAGAGATGAGCAACGTTTCGATGGCGGCAACGCCGAGGTGCTGGAGCCATTTGCCAACGCCAAATCGCACCGTGAAGTCAGCCGGATCGCCAGCAATCGTAATCGTGAAGGCGCGGTCGGCGTCAACGACGTCGCGCAGAAAGCCTTCCTTCTTTGCTTGAATTACCGTTCCTTTGTCGCTTGCGGCCGACGACTGGACCTTGAAGCCATCGTCAGTGAGGTACTTCTCGATATGGGCCTGGAGCTTACCGAGGTCCGTGCCTTTTCCCTGGAAGTGTTCTGTCTTGTCACCGAGCATGGTTCCCTCCTCATTGAAGCATCGAAAGACGATTCAATGTGAGTGTAGTGGGCCACTTACGAAATATCACTCTGCCCGCCATACACTCGTGACGCATGCAACCGATGCCACGGCCCGATTCGCTCACCGATGGATCGATAGCCCTGAGGCCCTTCACCTTGGATGATGTGCCAGCGGTGACAGCCGCGTGCCAGGATCCCGAGATAAGCAAGTGGAGGGCGAGCATTCCTTGGCCCTACAACGAATCAAACGCTCGCGACTGGATTGCGACTCATGCTCACAAGTGGGCGCATGGCGAGTCGGCGCAGTTCGCGGTCGTCTTAGCCGGAGGAGACCGGTTCTGGGATCATTCGGATTCCACAAGTTTGATTGGAGTCAAGGAACGGCGGTGGGTCAATACTGGATCGCTGGTCCAGAGCGGGAGCGAGGATTTGCCACTCGTGCTCTTTGCCTAGGA
>PLHD01000056.1 GCA_003138815.1 Acidimicrobiaceae bacterium
AGCACCTGGTCGCCACCAGGTGCTGGCGTCCTTCGGTGGGTCGACCGGGGCCAGGGTGGTCGTTGGGTTGGTACCGGCGCCACCTTTCGGATTCGTCGTCGTCGTCGTCGTTACCATGGTGACCACTGTCGTCGTCGGTGNNTCGACTCCGGAGCCGTCGTCGTGGTCGACTTCGGCCTCGTCGTCGTCGTAGTCGAGTGAAGAGACGTTGTCGTGGTCGTGATGGTGCCGGGTGACGGAGCGTTCGAGTTGAATTGTCCTGAGGCCCGCAGCAGTCCGATGCCCGCGACCAGCACAACGACCAGCGTTGCCGCGATAGCCCTGGACCGCGGCACGAGGAGGACCTACCCCCGTCGCCGAACAGTCGATGGGTGAATCATCGTCGGTCCTTGAGGTCAAGCGCCGGCGGCTTCTCGCTCTCGTCGACAAGGTCGTCGACGGGGCGGCTTCGGGACCCGAGTACCTCAGCGAGATCGAAGCGTGAGGTGATTCCGAGCTTGCGATAGGCCCTTGAGAGATGACCCTCGATCGTCTTGACGTTTACGAAGAGTTCGTCGGCGATCGCTCGGTTGGTCACGTTCGCCGCTGCCATGTGCACCGCCCTGAGTTCCGCTGGAGTCAATGAGTCGACGCCGGTGGATCCGAGTCGGCGGGGCCGAGCCCCCGCCGCACGTAGCTGCGACCCGGCCACCTCGACCAGGCGATGGGCGCGGCACAGTGAGGCCAGGTTGGCCCCTTGGACAAGTACGCCGCGGGCTTCGTCCATGTCCTGGCGATCGACGAGCGCGGTGCCCAGTTCGACCATGGCCTCAGCGGTCTCGAGCCGAGCGGGCGACCCGTCGAGCACTTCGACCGACTCGCTCAGCCAGGTGATGCGCTCGGTGAGGTCAGGCGTCGACGTCGCCATCGCCCGCAGCGCCGAACCGAGACCCCGGCGAGCGCCGAATGCCCGCGCCGAGACGAGGTGCTGCTCGGCCAGGTAGCGTGCCTCGTCCCAGTGGCCTAGCGACGCCAGGGCACTCGCGGCTGGCGGATGCCAGCCGATCAGCACCGAGTTCTCGATCCCCGCACCCCCGGCGATCTCGCCCGCGCGCTGGAACTCATCGAGCGCCTCGGCCGCCCGGTTGCACAACGCGTAGAGGTGGCCGCGCTCGACGTAGGCCGAGGCGCGGTCGAGGGGCTCGTCGAACCTCTGGGGATCGAGCGCGTTCAACTGATAGAGCGCCTCCTGGGTCCTTCCCTGGGCGATCAGGAGATCGATCAAGCCGATGATCGGCTGAGCGCTCGGCGTGGCTGCGAGTCCGTGAAGGCGCGTGCACGCCTCCTCTGCCTCCTCGAGAGACCCCTGCCACAGCTTCGACAGGACGACCAGGCGCAGGGCATCGTCCTCGGCTCGCGTGTCGCCCATGGACCGGGCCCGGCGACGAGCCTGGTCGAGCGCTCGGTCCACCGCGGCGAACTCGTCGGCGCTGAGTAGTATCCGGCACGCCCTGGAGAGGACCAGGTCGCTCGAGAGATCTCGGGTGGGCAGTTGGCCGGACTTAAGCATCTTCCCTAGGATTTCGATGACCGTCGTGGCCGGGATCGTCGGGTCGGACTCGAAGCGCTGGATATCGAGGAAGGATCGCGCGACATCGGAGACCCCCGATGTCGTGGCGGAGCTCTCTAGGAGCCTCCTTATCTTCGCGGCTCCGTCGCTTCGCTGCGCCGGGTGGCTGGCCAGGACGGCCATGGCGAGTTCGAACTCGAGTTGGAGGGCCTGGTCGACGCCTCCGAGGCGATCGGTCAGCTTGCGCAGCGTCGCCACGGCATCCACGCGCAGTTCGGGCCACCGGCTGAGTTCGTTCATGAGCCTGACCGCGGTTCGAACGACCTTGACGTCGTCATCGGTGCCCAGGGTGAGTGCCTTCTGGAAGTGGGCGAGCGAGGTCTTGAGGCCCAGTTCCGCTTCGCACGCGGCCAGGTCAAGCCAGAGCGACGCTTCCGGCTTGACCGGCGGGCCCTCGTTGACGGACCTCCGCAGGCACCGGGCGGCGAGTGCGAAGCCGCCTTGGTCCATGAGGGTGTGGCCGGCCCTGGCGAGTCGGGCCGCCAGCTTCGAATCCCCGGAGGGTTCGATCGCCAGGAGATGCTCGATCACGGTCTGCTCATCGGCGCCGCCGTCGGCGACGTACTCGGCGCACAGTGCGTGCATCCGGGAACGCCGCGTCGGCGGGATGTTGTGGAGCAGGACCCAGCGTACGGTCGGGGCGACGAAGGTGAGCGGCCGGCCGCTGAGCAGGAACTCGGCTCTGGCCGCGGTGTCCGCCGCTCCCTCGGCGACGATCGGATCAATGCCCGCCAGGTGGCAGGCCAGCCCGATGTCGGTCTGGTCGCCGTTGATCGCGCACGACTCGAGCAGGTCGCTCACGTCACCCTCCAACCGTTCGAGGCGCACGAGGACCCGCTGGGAGAGCCGCGGGATCGCCAGTTGGTTCAACTGATCGGCCATCTGCGCGCTCGGCGAGACGTGTTCGCTTCGACAGGCCTTCGCCAGTTCGACTACGAACTCGGGCCGGCCGCGCGTCGCTTCGAGCACAGCTTCCACGAACTCCGAACTGGGCGCCTGGTCCAGGTAGTTGGCAAGAATCGAGGCAATGCTGTCGGCGTTCAGCGGCTCCAGGTTGAAGTGGCGCACGTGCGGGTTGATGAGCAGATGATCGATCAGTCGCGGTCCTTGACCGGCGATGCGCGGGGGCGAGGTGACGAGGAGCCATATCTGCTGGTCGTCAATGCGGTTGAAGACGTACTGGAGTGTCGTCAATGTGGCATCGTCGACCAGGTCGGCGTCGTCGATCGCGAGCAGCACGGGGCCGAGCCGGCGCGCCGCCATCAGCAGGCCATACAAGGCGGAGCCGAGATCGCCGAAGTTGCGCTCGCCGTACCGGTCGATGAGGGTGCACACCGTCTCGATGCGAACGGAAATCTCCTCATCGGCATTGCGCAACGGCGTCATGACCTCGATCATGCGCAGAAGCGCGCCGAAGGGGACGCTGCGTTCCAGGTCTCCGCCTCGCGCTCGCAGCACCAGGCACGACGAGCGCTCGGCGATGAGACAGGCCGCGTTCGCCAGAGCCGTCTTGCCCATGCCCCAGCCGCCGACGATCGAGAGGCAGCCGCTGTGCGAGGGGACGGACCGGTTGAAGACCGATTCAAACTCCTGGAGGAAATGGCTTCGTTCGAAGAGCGTCGAGGATTCGGTGCGCCGCGCCACCCGATGCGTTGACCACGTCGGGTCCTGCGCCTCGATCTTCACGAACGATCCTCCAACCTTCGTAATAAATTTTAAA
>PLHD01000037.1:0-64897 GCA_003138815.1 Acidimicrobiaceae bacterium
GCATCGCCTCGCGGCGCCAGGGTCCAGAGAAGGGAGTCGCTGCGTCGAACCGGTGGGAGAAGGCCAACGGTCGGGTGCAGAACATCCACACCGGCATCGCCAACGCCCGCAAGAACCTCATCCACGAGACCACGACGATGCTCGCGAAGAACTACGACGTGATCGTGGTGGAGGACCTGAACGTGGCGGGCATGGTGCAGAACCACTCTCTCGCCAAGCACATCGAGGACGCCGCCTGGGCAGAGTTCGCCCGCCAGCTCGAGTACAAGACCAAGTGGTACGGCTCTACTCTCGTGCGCGTCAACCGGTTCTACCCCTCATCAAAGACCTTGCAGTCACTGCGGGACAGCCAAAGCCACGCTGTCCCTTGACCAAAGGATGTATCACTGCGGGGCCTGCGGTCTCGTGCTCGGCCGCGACCACAACGCGGCCATCAACCTGGCCCGACAAGGCCTGCCGGGGACAAGCTCCGGTACTGGACGTGGAGGGGAGGTAAGTCCCGCGCAGCAGAATCTTGTTGCAACGGCACACCCCGACGAAGCGTCAACCGAAACGCCACCGGTAGTCGGCGCGTAGGAGATAGTTCGGTGCAGAACTCGGTGTGGTGCGTAGTTTGCCGTACTCCACGACCAACCGAGTTTGCCGAATGGGATTCAGTCTTACTGCGAAGGGCTCCTATTAAGGTGGCCCCATGGCCACGGTGACGACGGAGCAGACCGCCCTACGCCATCGTGTTCGCGCCTCCTTTTCGCCCAGCGAATGGCGCAAGCTCTACTCGATGTTCGGCGTCATCGTCCTGCTGCACGTCGCCGGATGGACCCTGCTCATCATTGCCTCGAGCGAGCGCTACGGCGTTGGATCGGGCAAGGTGCTCGGCGTCGGTACGGGGATACTGGCCTACTCGCTGGGGATGCGCCACGCCTTCGACGCCGATCACATCGCCGCCATCGACAACACCACGCGCAAGTTCATGTCCGAGGACAAGCGCCCGATGTCGGTGGGCTTCTTCTTCTCCCTCGGGCACTCCTCGGTGGTAGTGGCGCTCACGGTGCTCCTCGGACTGGGCGCGCGCGTCCTTGGAGGACAGGTCCGCAACTCGAACTCTTCGCTGCACCACTACGGCGGGCTGATCGGGACCATTGTCTCGGGCAGTTTCCTGTACCTGATCGCGACGCTGAACCTGATAATCCTCGTGGGCATCGTGCGGCTCTTCGTCCAGATGCGCCAGGGCCGCTTCGACGACTCCGAGCTCGAGAAGCACCTGAACTCCCGAGGCTTCATGATGAGGTTCTTCGGGCCCCTCGCGCGCTCGATCGACGAGCCTTGGAAGATGTACCCGCTGGGTGTGCTCTTCGGTCTGGGCTTCGACACTGCGACCGAGATTGCATTCCTGGTCCTCGCGGGCACCACCGTCGCCGCCGGGTTGCCGTTCTGGGCGATCCTCAGCCTGCCGATTCTCTTCGCGGCGGGAATGAGCCTGCTCGACACCATCGACGGCTCGTTCATGAACTTCGCCTACGGCTGGGCCTTCTCCAAGCCGGTGCGCAAGGTCTATTACAACATCGCCATCACCGGGCTGAGCGTCTTCGTGGCCTTCTACATCGGGACCCTGGAGCTGATGCAGGTGCTCGTCGGCCAGCTGAAGCTGAAGGGCGGCCTCTGGAGTTACGCGGCCGCCTTCAACATCAACTCGGCCGGCTTCACGATCGTGGGGATTTTCGTCTTCGTCTGGGCCGGGGCACTCCTCTACTGGCGCTACGGCAAGGTCGAGGAGCGCTGGGAACGAGCGGCCCTGAAGGCCCAAGCGTCGAGGGGAGAGCAGACCGACCTCCACTCGGCCGGCATCACCCTGGGGGCGGTGCACAAGCCCTTTACCATCGACGAGGAGTAAGCGGTCAGCCGACCTCGTCGAGGAGGCGCCGGGCCACGACCTTCAGGCAGAGGGTCTCGTCGGCCCCCTCGAAGATCGAGAGAACCCGCGCGTCAACGAAGTAGCGGCTCACGGGGTACTCCTCGGCGTAGCCCATGCCTCCGTGGATCTGCATCGCCTCGCGCGTCACCCACTCCGCCGCTCGGCAGACGTAGGCCTTGGCCATCGAAGCCTCCATGGCGCCGGTGCCCCGACCCATCTGGCGCGCGACGTCGAGGGAGAACTGGCGCGAGCACTGGATGATCGCGGCCATGGTGCCGAGCTTCACGCGGGTCAGCTCGTAGTTGATGATCGGCTCGGCGAAGACGACGCGATGGCGGGCGTACTCCAGGGCCGCCTCGTAGGCGGCCTGCATGACTCCGATGGCCCGCGCGGCGGTCTGGATCCGTCCGTTCTCGAAGCCGGCCATCTGGAAGTAGAAGCCCTTGCCGAGACCTTCCTCGCCGCCGACGAGGTTCTCGTCAGGCACGAACCAGTTGTCGAAGCTGAGCTCGTAGGAGTGCATGCCACGGTACCCCAAGGTGTCGATGGGCCGGCCCTCGAGGCGCCCGTTGGCGTCGTGGCGCTCCGCAGCCGAGGCGTCCTGGGCGAAGAGGAAGCCGTGGCTGTCGCCCCGGGGCTTTTCCACGAGGAAGAGCGAGAGCCCTCGGTGAGCCTTGGCGCGGTCGGGATCGGTTCGAACCAGCAGCATCAGGACGTCGGCGCGCGCCGCGAACGTGCACCAGGTCTTGGTGCCGTTGATCAGCCAACCGCCGTTGGTCTTGATGGCCATCGTGTTGAGCCCCGCCACGTCGCTGCCGAAGTCGGGCTCGGTCACCGCGACGGCCGCGAGGGCCTCACCGCTCGCGAGCCGCGGCAGCCAGTGTTCCTTCTGGTCTCGGGTGCCGCCGCTCAGCAGCGCCCTCGCGAGGATCTCGGGTCGGGTGATGAGCGAGCCGCCTATGCCGAGCCCGCCCCACGAGAGCTCCTCGGTGGCCACGACCATGCCGAGATACTCGGACTCGCCGCCGGTGGCGAAGCCCCCGAACTCCTCGGGTACCGAGAGCCCGAAGCCGCCCAGCTCGCTCAGTCCGCTGATGATCGAGTCGGGAATGTCGCCGTTGGTGCGGTGCACGTGCTCGGCGTGGGGACGTACTTGCTCCTCGGCGAAGCGGTGGAACATCTCGGCGACCATCGAGAAGTCCTCGCCGAGGTGTCGCGGCCCGGGGGTCTCGGCGAGCGAGGCGAGCAGTTGGGGGTCGCGGTGCGAGGCGACGAACGAGGCGAACGGTCGGTACCAGTCGTCGGCGACGGCCCAGAGCGCCTCGCGGCCGAGGATGCGCGTCGCGAGGTCGCTCAGCGCGAGCCCCAGGAAGGCGCCCGCGAGGGCCGCCTCGGTGGTGCCCCTACGGGCGTAGTCCAAGGCCGAGCGGGCGGTGGCAATGGCGCTGGCGGCGTGAGCGATGTCGTAGGCGAGCGTCTGGTTGAGGTCGACGCCGCCACGGGCCTTCAGCTCGCGAACCGCCGCATCGATGAGCCGCTGGGCCCGGTCCACCAAATCGGCTGCTTCAACGAGGTTAAGTGCGGGCGCGGGCATAAGTGAAAACTACCGGTTCGCCGCCGTGCTGAGGCGAGACATAGTCTTGGTCGGTGAACGTAACGATGCTCCTGGCGGATTCGGCCCAAGTCGCCGACGGAAAGCTCTATATCCTGGGCGGTGGATGGTCGGTCACCGGACCGGACGCGTCGCCCTCGGCGGTGGCGATGAAGGTCGGCGTGGACTCGCCCGAGTTCAACGAGAACCACCACTGGGAGCTCTTCTTGGAGGACACCGACGGACAGCTGGTCCAGTTCGAGACCCCCGAGGGAATGCAGACCATCGAGGTGCGCGGGGACTTCTCGGCCACCGCGCCGACCGGTGTCCCGGTCGGCACGCCAGTCGACGTGCCCATCGCCGTCAACTTCGGTCCGATCCCGCTGGCGCCGAGTTCGCGGTTTACCTGGCGCATGGTGATCAACGGCGAATCGTTGCCCGGTGCGACCGTCTCGTTCACGACGCGCCCGGCGCTCGAGACGCCGGAAGAGGAATAGGGCGAGAGCCGCGGCGTCGGTAAGACTGGGGCCATGAGCACTTTCGACCGACCCTTCGGCCGCTGCTTCGAGGAGTTCGAGGTCGGCGATATCTACAAGCACTGGCCCGGCAAGACAATCACCGAGGCCGATGACCATCTGTTCTGCATGATCACGATGAACCACCACCCGCTGCACACCAACGCCTGGTTCGCCGAGCACGAGAGCGTGCAGAAGAGGAACGTGGTGGTGGGCAACCTCGTCTACTCGCTGGTGCTCGGCATGAGCGTGCCCGACGTGTCCGGCGCGGCGATCGCCAACCTGGAGGTCGAGACCCTGATCCACCGGTACCCGACCTTCCACGGCGACACGATCTACGCCGAGACCCGCGTCCTCGCCAAGACCCCTTCCACGTCGAAGCCCGACCGCGGCGTCGTGCTCGTCGAGACCAAGGGGTTCAACCAGGACGGTCTGGAGGTCTGCTACTTCCGGCGCCGGGTGATGGTGTGGATGCGCGACTACGCGCCCAAGCGCCGGCGGCCTTACGGTGACGACGTCTGGGAGTAACGACTACGCCACGTTCCGACGTGCGCTTCGTCGTTGCGCGCCCTCACTCGTCCGTCCGCTGCCTTGGATCGAGCACCCCGACCCGTGGGCCGTGCTCGTGAGTGAGGTGATGCTCCAGCAGACCCAGGTCTCGCGCGTCGTCGGTCCCTGGTCGCGTTTCGTGGAGGCCTTCGCGACGCCCACCGCGTGCGCGAACGCGCCGCTGTCGAGCGTCCTTCGCCTCTGGGCCGGGCTCGGCTACCACCGGCGGGCCAAGGCCCTGCACGATGCGGCGCGAATGATCCGCGACGAGTTCGCCGGTGTGGTGCCTCGAGAGACCTCCCAGCTTCGCCGCCTCCCGGGAGTGGGCGAGTACACGGCCAACGCGGTGGCGTCGTTCGCGTTCAAGGAGCGGGTGGCCGTCGTCGACACCAACGTCGCGCGGGTGCTGGCGCGAGCGCTGGCCAACCGTCCCCTCAGTGCCCCCGAGGCCAGGGCCATGTCCCAGCGGCTGCTCGGGCGCGGCGAGAGCGCTTCGTTCAACCAGGCCATGCTCGACCTCGGCGCGCAGTTCTGCCGGTCCGTTCCGCTGTGCGCCTCCTGCCCGGTGGCCAGGGTCTGTCGGTGGCGCCTCGAGGGCGGGGCCGATCCCGCGCCGCGAAGCGCGGGGGTATCGCGGCCGCAGTCGCGTTTCGAGGGTTCCGACCGACAGGTCCGGGGACGGATCCTGGCCCAACTGCGCGGGTCGTCACTATCGACCGCGGCGCTCTTGGCGCGACTCGACGGAGCCGAGCCCGCGAGGTGCCGGCTCGTTCTCGACGGCCTGATCCGCGACGGGCTGGTCGAGCGCCGCGGTCGCGGCGTGCAGCTGGCCGGGAGCTGAGCGCGCCCAGGCCGGTAGTCTCGGCCAGGTGAGTTCCGTCGACCTCGATCACTACAAGGACGTCGTCAGCCACTACGCGACGGGCGTGGTGGTGATAACGGCCATGACCCCGGATGGGCCGGTGGGCTTCAGCTGTCAGACCTTCGGTTCGCTGTCGCTGGACCCGGTGCTCATCTCGTTCGCCGCCAAGAGCGCGGGCCAGTCGTGGCCGCGGATCCGCAGCGTCGGGATCGTCGGGATCAGCATGCTGTCGGCCGACCAGGAGGACCTCGCCCGGCGCTTCGCCCGCAGCGGCGTCGACAAGTTCGCGGGCGTCGCGTGGGCGCAGGCGCCCCACGGGTCGCCGCTCCTGGAGGGCTCGCTCGCGCACCTCGAGGGACGGATACTCAGCGTCACCACGTACGGCGACCACGACATCGCCGTGGTGGCGGTCGATTACGTGCAGGCCAACGCCGCCAGCCCGCTGCTGTACTACCGCGGGGGCTACGGGCTACCTGCTTGAGCGGGTCCGCTTCACTACGCTTCGTTCTGTGATCACCACGGCCCGAGTAAGCGTTGTCGCGAGGCGGCGGTGACGACCGTCCTGAAGGTCCTGTTCGCGCTCTTCGTCGTGCTCCTGCTCGCCGCGGCGGCGCTGCGCGCGCGCAAGCTGCGCCGCGACGAGCATCGCGAGGTCGACGCGCCGGTGGAGCGCCGGCTGACGGCGCCGCCTCCGTCGCCCTACACGCCGTCCAAGGGGTTCCGATTGCTCGACGGGCCCGTGAACGAGCCCCTGCGGCCCGTGCCACCCCGGCCGCGCCTCGAGCCGGGTCGCGAGTACGTCTTCAGCGAGAGCCAGCTTCCCGACTACGTCAAGAGCGTGTCGCCGCTCGGTCGCCACGACGAGCTCTGGGCCCTGTCCAAGTCGTCGAGGAAATCGCGGATCTCCGCGGCGACCCTTCGGGTCTTGATGGTCCTGGTCGTGCTCGGGGTTCTCGCGGGGTTCGTCGGCTACTACGTGACCGGCCAGGACCATCACCCGACGACCACGACCACCCTGGCGCCTTCCCGGGCGGCCAGCTGGCCGAAGTCGTTCGTCGCCTCGTCGGTGAACGGCGAGTCGGCCTCCTACAACGTGCCGGTGCTGAAGTACCACGTGAGCGTCACCGCCGGCGCCGGCCCAGTTTCCACGGTCATCAGAATGGGCGCGGCGGGCACCCTGGTGTTCCAAGGAACGATTCCCACTGGCACCACGAAGTCGGTGACGGTGTCGGGCGTCTCGCGGGTCACGCTCGGGTCGCCCCAGGACGCGTCGGTGAGCCTCGGCGGGAGCCCGGTCAAGCTGCCCTCGTCGCTGTCCTCGACCCTCGTGCTGGTCTTCGAGCCGTCCTCTACGGGCGCGGGCTGACCTCGCTGAGGAGGAAGGCGAGGACCTGCGCCTCGTCGCGCCACGCGTCGTAGCGCCCTGACGGTCCGCCGTGTCCGGCGCCCATCTCGGTCTTCAGGTACGCCGTGTTCGCGGGGTTGGCGTCTCGAAGCCTCGCGACCCACTTGGCTGGCTCCCAGAAGCCGACTCGTGAGTCGTTGAGCCCGCCCGTGGCGTAGAGGTGGGGATAGACGCGCTCGGAGCCGTCGTCGTTCGTCGACCTGACGTTGTCGTAGGGCGAGTAGCACTTCATCGTGCGGTACGCGGTGGCGCTCGCGTCAGGGTTGCCCCACTCCTCCCATTCGCCGGCCGTGAGGGGAAGCGAGGCATCGAGCATGGACGTCAGGGCGTCGACGAAGGGCACTTCAGCGACCACGGCCCGGAAGAGTTCCGGCGCGAGGTTCATCACCGCGCCCATCAAGAGGCCCCCTGCGGAGCCTCCTCGAGCGCTGAACTGGTCCGGCGTGGTCCATCCTCGCGCGACCAACTCGCGGGCCACCGCGACGAAGTCGCTGAACGTGGTGGGCTTCTGGGCGAGCCGGCCCATCTCGTACCACGAGCGGCCCATCTCCCCGCCGCCTCTGACGTGGGCGATGGCGAAGATGACCCCCCGGTCCAGCAGCGACAGGCGCAGCGAGGAGAAGGACGGATCGATGGAGATCTCGTAGCTGCCGTACCCGTAGAGCAGGAACGGTGACGGCGCTCGCGCGGTGAGTTCGCCGGTGGGTCCGACGTTCACCAGGTCCTTGCGTGCGACGATCGAGACGGGAATGCGCTCGTGGTCGCTCGCGCTCACCCAGAGGCGCCCGGTGACGTAGTTCGCGGCGTCGAATTCGCCGAGGACCCGCTGCTGCTTGCGCACGAGCAGCTCTGCGGTCTCGACGACGACGTCGGCGATGAGCCGCGGCGTCACCAGCGAGGTGATGGAGACCCGAACCAGGGGGGTGTCGAAGTTCGGATTGGCCGAGAGCGACACGGTGCTCGGACTCGCGTCGCCCTCTACGAAGGTCGAGCGCCCGATGAGGCCGTCGCCGAACGGATCGTCGCCGGGCAGGGTCTTGACGAGCCGCACGGCCGCGCAGCCGTCGTGGCGTTCGCTGATGGCGAGGAAGGCCTTGAAGGCGTCGACGCCGTCGAGCCGGCTGCCCGGGCGCTCGGGGATCAGCTCGCGCCACTCGCCGCCGTCGACGCGACGCGCCAGCAGGCGGAAGTCCGTGGCGTCCTCGTTCGTGATCTTCAGCCACCATCCCCGCCCGCCGCCGTCGACGAAGTGCTCGACGCCGTACTCGATGCCGTGGCGGCGTCCCTCGAGCAGCGTCAGCTTGCTCGTCGGCTGGTCCGCGTGGAGGTAGTGGACTTCGGTGGTCATCGACGATCCGACCAGCACGGCGATCACCGCGTCGTCGCGGCTGCGCCCGACCGAGACGGTGTACTGCTCGTCCTGCTCCTGGAGCACCAGCACGTCGCTCGCGGCCGGCGTGCCCAACTCGTGGCGCCACAGCTGCCATGGGCGCATGGCGTCGTCGACGCGGGTGTAGAAGAAGTGCCGCGAATCGGTCGCCCACGCGAAGCCGTAGTAGACGTCGTCGAGCTCATCGCCGATCGGCTCTTGTCCGAGCAGGGGGCGCACCGTGACGTGGTGGCGCTCGTCGCCCTCGAAGTCGGTGCCCACGGCCACCCACGCGTCGTCGGGGCTCACCGCGAGGATCCCGACCGAGAGGAAGTCGCGATCGCCCGCCTCGAGGTTCTCGTCGAGGATGATCTGCTCGCCGGCCAGCGTCTCGTTCGGGTCGATCTGGGGAGGAGTGAGGTCGTCGCCCGACGCGGGCACCCTCGCGCTGATGGGGTAGTTCAGGCCCTCGCGGGTACGCTCGATGTACCACCAGCCGCCGCGGCGCACCGGCACCGAGATGTCGGTCTCCTCGATGCGTCCCTTGATCTCCTCGAAGAGCTCGTCCTCCAGGGGCTTCAGGTGGGCCAACTCGGTGCGCAGGAAGTCGTTCTCGGCGCGTAGGTGGGCGAGAACCTCCTCGTCGTCGCGGTTCATCAGCCAGTAGTAGGGGTCGACGCGGGTATCGTCGTGGCGGCTGATCGGGTGGGGGCGCTGGGCAGCGGTGGGGGGAGTGGGCACGGTCACTACTTTGTCAGTATTTCGGACATGGGCCGTGGGGTAGTTGTTACTATGGCCATAGGGTTAATTCCAAAGGAGCGCCATGTCGACAACGGGTCTGGATTTCAGTCGCTACAAGCTGGGCTGGTCGGACGACCAGATTCCCGTGTTCAAGCCGAAGAAGGGCATCAACGAGGCCATCGTCCGTGAAATGTCGGGCATCAAGAACGAAGAGCCCTGGATGCTCGAGTTCCGCCTCAACGCCCTGAAGCGCTTCGAGAAGAAGCCGATGCTGCCGTGGTTCGCCACTCGGATGCCCGACCTTGACTTCAACGACATCTACTACTACATCAAGCCCACCGAGAACCGCGTGGAGCGTTGGGAGGACCTGCCCGACGCGATAAAGAACACCTACGAGCGCCTCGGGATCCCCGAGGCGGAGCGCAAGTACCTGGCGGGAGTGACGGCGCAGTACGAATCCGAGGTGGTCTTCCACCGCAACCGCGAGGACCTCGAGCGGCTCGGCGTGCTGTTCTGCGACATGGACACCGCCACGCGCGACTACCCCGACCTGGTGCGCAAGTACTTCGGGACCGTCATCCCCCCCAACGACAACAAGTTCGCCGCCCTGAACTCCGCGGTGTGGAGCGGGGGATCGTTCATCTACGTGCCGCCGGGCGTCAACGTCGACCAGCCCCTGCAGGCCTACTTCCGCATCAACACCGAGAACATGGGCCAGTTCGAGCGCACGCTGATCATCGCCGACGAGGGGTCCCAGGTCCACTACGTGGAGGGCTGCTCGGCGCCGGTCTACTCGACGGACTCGCTGCACTCGGCGGTGGTGGAGCTCGTGGCGCTGCCCGGTTCGCGGATCACCTACACCACCATTCAGAACTGGTCGAACAACGTCTACAACCTCGTCACCAAGCGCGCGCGCTGCGAAGCCGAGGCGCGCGTGGAGTGGATCGACGGCAACATCGGGTCTCGCCTGACGATGAAGTACCCGTCGGTCTACCTGATGGGCCCCAAGGCGTCGGGCGAGGTGCTGTCGGTGGCCTACGCCGGCCCCGGCCAGATCCAAGACGCCGGCGCCAAGATGGTGCACTGCGCTCCCGAGACCACCTCGACGATCGTCTCGAAGTCCATCTCGAAGGACGGCGGCCTGACCGCGTACCGCGGGCTCGTGAAGGTCGAGGAAGGCGCCACCGGCGCCAAGAGCTTCGTGCGCTGCGACGCCCTGCTGCTCGACGAGAAGAGCACCTCGGAGACCAAGCCCTACATGGAGGTGGGTGAGCAGGACGCGTCGATCGGTCACGAGGCCACGGTCTCGAAGATCGGCGACGACCAGCTCTTCTACCTGATGAGCCGCGGCCTCACCGAGGTGCAGGCAATGGGCATGATCGTGAACGGCTTCATCGAGCCGGTCACCCGCACGCTGCCGATGGAGTACGCGGTCGAGTGGAGTCGGCTCATCGAGCTTCAGATGGAAGGCTCCATCGGTTGACAGCGCTGGCCGATGGCTGACCGGCGGGCGTCACGGCGCCGATTGGTCCAGTGCCTCCAACTCGCCGGCATCGAAGACCCTCGACCTGATGACGAAGTGCCGGTCGCGGCCGGCTCCGATCGAGAACCCCTCGGGCTCGCCGGCGCCCACGTCCAGGATCAACTGGGTGTGTTTCCAGGCTTCGAACTGGCGGTGGTCGATGTAGAACGCGCAGCCTCCCACGTTCCCGAGCAGCACGTCGTGGTCGCCGATCTTGAACTCGCCCTCCTCGAAGCACATGGGCAGGCTGCCGTCGCAGCATCCCCCGGACTGGAAGAAGATGACGGGTCCGCGTTCGCGCGTGAGCTCCAATATCGCTCCGAGTGCCGCCGGCGTGGCGACCACGCGCGTGACGCGCGACCCGTTCATCATCCCTGCGCCATCACTTCTAGAAGAATCCGAGCGCTTGGTCGCTGTAGCTGACCAGGAGGTTCTTCGTCTGGGAGTAGTGCTCGAGCATCATCTGGTGGTTCTCACGGCCCACGCCGGAGATCTTGTAGCCGCCAAACGCCGCACCCGCTGGGTACAGGTGGTAGCAGTTCGTCCAGACGCGACCGGCCTGCACGGCCCGGCCCATCCGGTAGGCCAGGTTCCCGTCGCGCGTCCACACGCCCGCGCCGAGTCCGTAGAGGGTGTCGTTGGCGATCTCCACTGCCTGCGCCTCGTCCTTGAACGTGGTCACCGCGAGCACGGGTCCGAAGATCTCCTCCTGGAAGACGCGCATCTTGTTGTGGCCCTTCAGCACGGTCGGACGGTAGTAGTAGCCGCCCTCCAGCTCGCCGTCGAGGTGCGTCGCCTCGCCACCGATCAGGCACTCCGCGCCCTCGAGTCGACCGATCTCGACGTACGAGGCGATCTTCTCCATCTGCTGGATAGAGACCTGGGCACCGAGCATCGTTGTCGGGTCGAGAGGATTGCCTTGCGTGATCTTCTCGATCCGGGCCAGGCAGCGCTCCATGAACTCGTCGTAGATGGACTCCTCGATCAGCGCGCGCGACGGACAGGTGCAGACCTCGCCCTTGTTGAACGCGTAGAGGACCAGCCCCTCGACAGCCTTGTTCAGGAACGCGTCGTCCTTCGCCATGACGTCGGCGAAGAAGATGTTGGGCGACTTGCCGCCGAGCTCCACCGTCGAGGGGATCAGGTTCTCGGCCGCGTACTGCATGATCAAGCGGCCGGTCGTCGTCTCGCCGGTGAAGCCGATCTTGGCGATCCGCGGGCTCGACGCCAGCGCCTTGCCGATCTCGGCGCCCGGACCGGTGATGATGTTGATCACGCCGGGTGGCACGACGTCTTCGAGCAGCTCGGCCAACTTCAGTATCGACCAGGGGGTCGGCGACGCCGGCTTCACAACCGTGCAGTTGCCCGCGGCCAGGGCGGGCGCGATCTTCCAGGCCGCCATGAGCAGCGGGAAGTTGAACGGGATGATCTGACCAACGACGCCGAGCGGCTCGTGGAAGTGGTACGCCACGGTGTCCTTGTCGATCTCGGTCGTACGCCCCTCGAGCGAGCGAGTCGCTCCGGCGAAGTAGCGGAAGTGGTCCACCGAGAGCGGGATGTCGGCCGCGAGGGTCTCGCGCACCGGCTTGCCGTTCTCCCAGCTTTCGGCGACGGCCAGCATCTTCAGGTTGGCCTCGATGACGTCGGCGATCTTGTTCAGCACTGCTGCGCGTTCGGTCAGTGACGTCTCGCCCCACGCTTGCCGCGCCGCGTGCGCGGCGTCGAGCGCCAGTTCAACGTCCTCTGCGGTCGAGCGGGCGACCTCGCAGAATGGCTTACCCGTCACCGGAGAGATGTCCTGCATGTACTCTCCTCGAACGGGCGGGACCCATTTCCCACCGATGAAGTTCTGATACCTGGGCTTGAGCGAGACGAAACTGTCGGGCTCGCCTGGTGCCGCGAACACCGCGTCCTTCGGTGTCTGCTTCTCCGTGTCCACTACCTTTTCGATTACGTCAGTCATGAAAGCCTCCTCCTCGCGGTGGCAACGGCCACCTTTCGTGATTATGACCTTCCCGCAAGCGCGCTCATAGTGCCGAATGTCATATCGCTCGAGGCGCTTGCGCGGCCCTTGACCTTCGACCTTGGCCGGAAGCGACGTCCCTGGTCGAGGCCCGTGGGGCGTGCCGACAGGCCGTGTGCTACTTCCCAACCCTGAGCGAGTTCCGCGTGTTGCTACACCCTGGCGGTACTGTCGGAAGTGGATTCACGGCGCCTTGGCGTGATGATTCCTGCACCGCGAAGCACGCGGGAAGAGCCGTTCGCCACCCGTACAAGCCTCGACAGGGGCAGGGCCCCGGGACGGAACCGGCCAGTGTTGGTCCGAGCGGGCCAGCCCCAGGACGGTGAGCAAGTGCCGGCTGTTCAGGCGGTCAAGGCGAACCGGTGTGTCCAAAGTGGACATGCACTATGTATAGGTTGGCAACGGATAGGGGGTGCCACGATGAGTGAGAGCATGAGGGCGTGGGCGGTGCGCGCGCCTGGTCCGATCGACACCGGCCCGCTCGCGTTCATTGAGCGAGCCGTTCCCCGGCCGGGTCCCGGTCAGGTGCGTCTGCGGGTGGTCGCCTGCGGGGTGTGCCGCACCGACCTGCATCTCGCCGAGGGCGACCTGGTCCAGAAGCATCCGCTGGTCGTGCCGGGTCACGAGGTCGTCGGCTTCGTCGACGCCCTCGGCGAGGGAGCGGAGCGCTTCACCCTCGCAGAGCGCGTCGGGGCGGCGTGGCTCGCGCGTACCTGCGGGGCCTGCCGGTACTGCGTGAACGGACGCGAGAACCTGTGCACGTCGCCGACCTTCACCGGCTGGGACGTCGACGGGGGCTACGCGCAGTACGTGGTGGTGAACGAGGACTACGCCTACCCGGTTCCCGCGAGGTTCAGCGACCAGGACGCCGCGCCGTTGCTCTGTGCGGGCATCATTGGCTACCGGGCGCTCCGGCGCACCGAGTTGCCGCCCGGCGGACGACTCGGCATCTACGGCTTTGGGGGATCGGCGCACCTCACCGCGCAGATCGCCCTCGCCGAAGGCGCGACCGTGCACGTCATGACCCGGTCCCCCGAGGCGCGCGAGCTGGCGCTCTCACTGGGCGCCTCGAGCGCGGGCGACGCGAGCGCCCGCCCGCCCGAACCGCTCGACGCGGCCATTCTCTTCGCCCCCGTCGGCACGCTGGTGCTGCCCGCGCTCGAGGCCCTCGACCGGGGTGGCACCCTGGCGGTGGCGGGGATCTACTTGAGCGACATCCCCGCTCTCAACTACGAGCGCCACCTCTTCGAGGAGCGAACACTGCGCAGCGTCACCGCCAACACCCGAAGCGATGGAGCGGAGTTCCTGGAGATCGCCGCGCGTATCGGGATAAAGGCGACCGTCAGTCCCTACCCGTTCGGCGAGGCCGACCGCGCCCTGGCCGACCTCGCCCATGACCGGGTGAACGGTGCGGCGGTGCTGGTGGGCTTCGAGTGACGGCGCTGGATCGCCGGAAGCCGCGCCCGGCCGTCGCCACCGAAGGTCAACGGGGCGGTCGCCACATCGTGTACAGCACGGGACCACCCGCGATCGGGTTCAACGTGTCGCGCAGCCGGTAGCCGAAGCTGCGGTAGTAGGCGAGGTTCTCCTGGTTCTGGGTCTCGAGGTAGCTCCCCACGCCCTCCTCATCGACCATGCCCAGACCGTGCTCGAGCAGCATTGATCCGATTCCCTCGCGCTGCAGGGGCGGCATGACCGCCAGCAGCTGCAGGTACCAGTGTGGCTCCTTGGAGTGGACCTTGGCGCTGGCGGCGAAGAGCGTGTTGCCGTGGGCGATGGAACGCGGACTACGCCGCATCGAGCGAAGCAGGCCGGGCAGCTGGGACAGCTGCGTTCGAGCCGACTGGGGATAGGCCCCCGTGGGCAGCCACAGCGCGACGCCCACGACGTGCCCCGCGGCGTTCCTGACCGTGGCAGTCCTCGCCCGGGGCCCGAGGTGACCCAGCACGGCGCGGAAGAACATTGAGAGGCCGCGGGACCGAAACCTCTCGTCCGGAAAGAGGAATTCGTAGAAGGGATCGGTGAAGAAGGCGGCCCTGGCCACCAGGGCCGCCTCACGCAGGGTCGTCCGGTCCAGGGGATGCTCGTCCAGTCGTAATCCGTCGGTCGCCATAAATTTTTAGACTACGCGAGCCCTGGCGTGCGAGAATGAGAAGATGGCTATGCGTGAAGAGTGTAAGCATTTCCAGAGCCGAACCTACGCCAACGGCGAGGCCGCACGCTTCTGCGTGCTCGGCAACGCGCCCGATCAGCCTTGGTCGTGCCCGGAGAACTGCCTGACCTACGAGCGGCGATTCGCCGACGTCGGGTGGGCTCACGGGTCCCTCGTGAAGAAGCCGGTCGAGAAGGCCCCCGAGTCAGGTGTGCCGGTCGACGACCGGCGCGAGCTGCTCGACCAGGCCAGCGAGATCGTCAACGCCGTGGCGCCCGAGATGTTCGACGAGCGCCGGCGCGAACTCGACGAGCTGGCGGACAAGCGTCGCGGCTGGAAGTTCTGGCGCCGTTAGTCGCCGGTGAAGACCGGCTGGCGCCGCTCGAGGAACGCCGTCATCGCTTCGCGCAAGTCGTTGCTCTGCAGGTACATCGTGTTCCAGCGCGCCACGAAGACGAGACCTTCGTGCACCGTGTGGCCGTCGTTGGCCGCGAGCACGGCCTTGGTGCCGCGCACCGCGAGCGGGGAGTTCGCGGCAATCTCGTTGGCCAGTTCGTACGCGGCCGCGAGCACGTCGTCGGCCCCCGTGCCGTGGACCGAGTTGACGATTCCGATCTGGGCGGCGCGCTGGGCGTCGATGTCCTTGCCGGTGAAGGCCAGCTCGGCCACGTGTCCCGCGCTGACGATCTTGGGAAGCCTCTGGAGCGTCCCGAGGTCGGCGACGATGGCGACCTTCGCCTCGCGCACCGAGAAGATGGCGTCACCCGAGGCGAGGCGGATGTCGCAGGCGCAAATGAGGTCCACGCCGCCGCCGATGCAGTAGCCGTGGACCGCGGCGATGACCGGGAACGGCAGCTCGCTGATCGACGTCACCGAGTCCTGCATGACGCGCACCGCTTCGTAGGTGACGGCACTGGAGGCTGCCCTGGACGGGGCGTCGGTTCCGCTGTGGACGAGGCTGCCTCCCATCTCCTTGAGGTCGAGTCCCACCGTGAAGTGGGGACCCTTGGCCGCGATGACGAGCGCCCGGATCGACGGGTTGCTCGCGAGCGCGTGCGCGGCGCGGGGCAGATCGCGCCATAGCGCGCTGCCCATGGCGTTTCTCGCCTCGGCGCGGTCGAGCCACATCGTCGCAACGTGCCCTTCGACTTCCAGCGTGATGACATCTGAAGTGAACTCCACCGGACCTCCTCGGGCGACTTCGCACCAGCCTACGTCCGGGCCCGTTTGGTGTCCGGGGCTTCCCATTACAATGCCAAGGACCCCAAATCTATGAAAATATTCGCTGAATCAGCCTCTTCCTTCATTTCCAGTCGGCCCGATACGCTCTCGCGACAGCTCGCCTGGGTGGGCTTCGAGTCGGCCGGTCTGCCCACGACCAGCGATGAGGTGTGGCGCTACGCGCCGCTGGGCGAGCTGGACCTGGACCGTTTCACCCTCGCGGATGAACCGCTCATCGCCGCCGACTCGGCCTTCGCCGCCCAGCTCTGCCAGCGGGCCGGGCTCGTCGTGCGCATCGTCGACGGCTACTACGTCGGCGCCGGCGCCGACCTCGAGGGCGTGAGCGTGCTCAGCGTTGATTCGTCCGAGTCGCTCAGCGGCGAGGCGCTCGTGCGGCGCTACGAGAGCGACACCTTCGCCCTGATGAACGTGGCGCTCGCGCCGGCCACGACGGTCATCCGCGTCGGCGCCGGCGTGAACGTCGAGCGGCCCATCGTGGTGCTCAACGTCACCAACGGAACCTCATCGTTCGCGCGCACCCAGATCGTGCTCGAACGCGGCGCGAACGCGACGGTGGTGGAGTACTTCGAAGGCGGGGCCAATGCCCTGGTCGTTCCCCTCAGCGAGTACGAGATCGGCGAGAACGCCGCCCTGGGGCTCATCACCTACCAGCGCCTGGCCCCGAGCGCGTGGCACGTGGCGCGCACGACCGGTTTCCTGTCGCGCGACGGCCGGCTCCGCCAGGCCGTCATCGGCATCGGGGGCCACTACAACCGTTCGCGCAACGACGCCGAGATGCTCGGGCTCGGATCGGAGAACGAGCTGCGCACCACGTTCCTCGGATCGGGGTCGCAGGTTCACGACTTTCGCACGCACCAGTTCCACAAGGCCGGTCGCAGCCGCTGCACGCTGCTGTCCAAGGGCGCGGTCGCGGACGAGTCGCGCTCGGTCTACACCGGGCTGATAGAGATTGAGAAGGGCGCCAAGCGCACCGACGCGCGCCAGACCAACCACAACCTGCTGCTCTCGCCATCGGCGCACGCCGACAGCGTGCCCAACCTCGACATTCGCGAGAACGACGTGATGTGCGCGCACGCCTCGAGCGTCGGGCCCCTCGACGAACTGCAGCGCTGGTACCTCGAGTCGCGCGGGGTGACCCGCGGCGACGCCGAGCGGCTGATGATCCAGGGATTCTTCAACGAGATGCTGACGACCCTGCCCGACGAGCTGGCCGGACTGGTCGAGGCCGACGTCACCTCGGTGCTGGCGACGGTCCGGGTGGTGACGCCGTGAGGGCGGTGGACATCGGGACGGTGGAGGACTTCGTTAGTGGCGACGCCCGCCAGGTGCGCGTCGACGGCCGCGTCCTGGTGGTGGTGCGCATCGAGGCCGACGTCTACGTCCTGGACGATCGCTGCAGCCACGAGGAGTTCAGCCTCGCCGAAGGCGAGGTGAACGTTGCCACGTGCGAGATCGAGTGCGCGCGCCACGGCGCCATGTTCAGCCTGAAGGACGGCGAGCCCATGTCATTTCCCGCCACGCGGCCCGTTCACCACTACGACATCCGCCACAACGAAGGGCGGCTCGAGGTGATGGTGCCGTGAGTTCAACCCTGAAGATAGAGGGCCTGCGCGTCGAAGTCGCCGGCAAAGAGGTGCTGCGTGGATTCGACCTCGAGATGTCGTCGGGCGAGGTGCACGTCATCATGGGACCCAACGGATCGGGAAAGTCGACCCTCGCCCACGCGATCGCCGGGCACCCGGGCTACAAGGTCCTCGACGGTTCGGTGCGCATCGACGGCGTCGAGCTGCTCGAACTCTCAGCTACCGAACGCGCGCGCCACGGACTGCTGCTGGCGCTCCAGCAGCCCCTCGAGGTCCCCGGGGTGCGTCCGATCGACCTTCTCGTGGCCGCCGGCGCCGACGCGGCCGACCTGCGCGCGCGAATGCACGACGAGGCGCGCCGCGTCGAGCTTCGCCCCGAGGTCCTCGACCGGTTCGTCAACGTCGATCTTTCGGGAGGCGAGCGCAAGCGCGCCGAGATGGTGCAGTTCGGGATTCTCCGTCCTAAGTTCGCGGTGCTCGACGAGATTGACTCGGGTCTCGACGTGGACGCGCTCGGGGCGGTCGCGCGCCGTCTGCTGGCCGCCACCTCCGAATGGGGCTGCGGGATATTGGCGATCACGCATTTTCGTCGCCTGCTCCAGGAACTCACACCGACGATGATCCACGTGCTCAGCGCGGGCCGAGTCGTCGTCACCGGCGGACCGGAGCTCGCCGAGGTCCTCGAGCGCGACGGCTACGAGCCTTTCCGCGTCTCCAGCATCTGAAATCGTTCGACGCGGCCGGCTTGGTAAACTTCTCGAATGTCTGACGGACGTCACAGCGCGCCCCGGGGCCGATCCAACAAAGCCGAAGCGGCCCAGCGGGCCCTGGCGAACGAGCACCGTCTCGTCGCCCTGGGCGAGGCCGTGGACCGCAAGAGCGGCATTGAGCCTAAGCGCCGCCGCGACAGGCACCACGGGCGCCACCGGCGCCGCAACATCATCATCTCGGCGGGCGTGGTGGTCGGACTCCTGGTGGTCCTGCTCGGCGGCGGCTACCTCTACGCCCAGTACCGCTTCAACCAGATCCCCAAGATCAACGTCCCCACCGAGGCGCCCGTGCTGGCGGGCAAGCCGTTCAACATCCTCGAGATCGGCTCGGACTCCCGGGTCGGCCTGACGGCCAAGGTCGCCGCGGAGACCGGCGCCTCCTCGGTGTCGGGCCAGCGCAGCGACGTCGTCAAGATCATGCACGTCGACCCCGCGGCGGGCACCATCACGGTCCTGTCGATACCGCGCGACACGATGACGACGCTGCTGGCCAACCAGTCACTCTTCGGGAAATTCAACCGCATCAATGTGAACTTTGGCAAAGGCCCCTCGCTGCTGGCCCGGACCATCACCGCCAACTTCGGCATTCCCATCAACCACGTCATCGTCGTGAGCTTCGGGGGGCTGATCAACGCCGCCAACGCCATCGGCGGGGTCTACCTCGACTTCAAGTACCCGACGCACGACCCCGCTTCCGGGCTCGTCATCAGGCACCCCGGTTGCCAGCTGGTCAGCGGCTTCCAGGCGCTGGCGGTCGCGCGCAGCCGTCACTACTACTACAACGTCAAGGGCCTCAACTACTGGCCCCGTGACGCCACGCTTATCACGTTGGCGAACAGCACCGCCATCGACGATGAGGTGTACAACGACGGCTGGATGTACGACGGAACGAGCGACTTCGGACGCATCGACCGCCAGAACGCCTTCATGCGGGCCATGATCAACCGGGTGAGGGGTACCTACAACCCGCTGACGATCAACTCGTTCCTCTCCAAGATCCCCCAGGGCATCACGCTCGACAGCAAGTTCACGCTGGGCGAGCTGGTCGGCCTCGCGATCAAGTTCCACGGCATCAACCCGAGCGCCATGCTCACCGACACGCTGCCGACCACATCGGCGCTGGACCCGGCCGTCGGCAGCGTGCTCTTCGTCGCCCAGCCGGCCGCTCAGAAGATGCTGGTGAACATCTTCGGCAGCCAGCTGCTCGCGCCCACCAACCCTCCGCCCAACACGCTCCTGGAGACGCCAATGCCGCCGGTGGTCACGGCGACGAAGGCCGTGCCGGTGCCCAAGACCAAGACCGGCCCCAAGAAGGTCGCCACGACTACGACGACGAACCCGTCCCAGGCCGTGCCGAACTTCGACCCGGTGCCCTGTACTCCCTAAGCTGAGCCGAGCTCGTCCAGCCCCTGGCTGAGCGTGTTCCACGCCAGCATGGCGCACTTGATGCGCACCGGGAACTTTACGACGCCGGCCAGCGCCGCGAGTTCGCCGATGGCCCGTAGGTCGACCTTCACCGGTTCGCCACTCGGCTGGAGCGTCGATTCGTGCACTGTCATCAGCTGCTTGAACGTGGTGATGACGTCGCGGACCTGCTCGATGGTCTTGCCCTTGACGGCGCTGCTCATGAGCGAGGACGAGGCCTGGGAGATCGAGCAGCCGTGCCCGGTCAGCTTGATGTTCGCGAGCACGCCCTCTTCCACGTCGAGGTAGACCACGATCTCGTCGCCGCAGAGGGGATTGAAGCCCTCGGTGCGGATCGCCGGAGGCGAGGGGAGTTCGCCGCGGTTGCGCGGTGAGCGGTAGTGGTCGAGGATGATCTCGCGGTAGAGGTTGTCGAGGTTCTCCATGGCTACGCGAACATCTCGATGGCGTGCCGGAGCCCCTCGATCAGGACGTCGGTGTCGCGCACCAGCGAGTAGGGACCGTAGGAGGCGCGCACGGTGGCGGGCAGCGAGAACCGGCGCATCAGGGGCTTGGCGCAGTGATGGCCCGGTCTCACGCAGACCCCGAACTGGTCGAGCACCTGGGCGACATCGTGGGGGTGCACTCCCTCGACGTCGAGGCTGATGACCCCGCCCCGGTGCGTCGTGTCGGCGGGCCCGATCACCCTGACGCGGTCCTCGAACTCGAGGCCGAGTCTCGTGAGGGCGTCACCGGTCAGGGCGCGCTCGTGCTCGGCGACGTTGGCCATGCCGAGCCCCTCGAGGTAGCGCACGGCGGCGCCGAGGCCAGCCGCCTCGGCAATGGGCGGAGTGCCGGCCTCGAATCGGGTCGGGCCGCCCGCGCAGCTGTAGCCGTCGAGGCGTACGTCGGCGATCATGCCGCCCCCCCCGAGGAACGGGGGCATGGCGTCGAGTATCTCCGCTCGCGTCCAGAAGACCCCGATCCCGGTGGGACCGAGCATCTTGTGGGCGGAAAAGGCGAAGAAGTCGATGTCGAGGTCCGCGACGTCGGTGACGTCGTGGGCGACGGACTGGGCCCCGTCGACCGCGATGAGCGCCCCGTGGGCGTGGGCGGTCGCGGCGAGCTCCTTGACCGGGTTGATCGTGCCGAGGACGTTCGACATCGCAGTCACCGAGACCAGCTTCACGTCCTCCATGAGCTCGTCCACGCTCGAGAGATCCAGGCGGAAGTCGTCGGTGACCGGAATGAAGCGGACCTCGATGCCGGTGCGCTCGCGCAGCATGAACCACGGCACGATGTTGGCGTGGTGCTCCATCTCGCTGAGCAGCACGACGTCGCCTTCGCTCAGGTTCGCTTCCCCCCATGACTTCGCGAGCAGGTTGAACGATTCGGTCGTATTCTTGGTGAAGACGACTTCGCCCGCCCCGCCTGGGGCGTTGATGAAGTGGGCCACCGACTCGCGGGCGCCCTCGTAGGTGGCGGTCGCCTCGCTCGCCGTCTGGAAGACCGAGCGGTGCACGTTGGCGTGGCGCAGCTCGTAGTACCGGCTCATCGCTTCGATGACGGCTCGGGGCGGCAGCGACGTGGCGCCGGAGTCGAGGTACGTGATGCGCTGTCCGTTGATGATGCGCGCGAGCGCGGGCGTGTCCGCGCGTACCCGGCGGGCGTCGAAGCTGCTCACGCGCTAACGGGACGCCACGCGTCGTAGCCCTCGAGCTCGATCTGCTGGGCGAGTTTGGCCGAACCGGAGTGCACGATCTGGCCGTCGACGAGGATGTGGACGCGATCGGGCTCGATCTCCTCGAGGAGCTTGACGTAGTGGGTCACGATCACCACGCCCATCGGGGGGTTCTGGTCGCGCACCGTTCGCACGCCGCGCGCGACGATGCGCAGCGCGTCGATGTCCAGCCCCGAATCGGTCTCGTCCAGGAAGGCGATGGCCGGCTCGAGCAGGGCCATCTGGAGCACCTCGTTGCGCTTGCGCTCGCCGCCCGAGAAGCCCTCGTTGAGGTGGCGCTCGGCGAAAGCCGGATCCATGCCCAGACGGTCCATCCATTCGGCGAGGTTGAGGCGGACCTCGAGAATGCTCAGCTCCTCGAGACCCTTGCGCGCGGCGATGGCCTGGCGCAGGAACTGCACGACCGAGACGCCGCTGATCGCTTCGGGGTACTGGAAGGCCAGGAAGATCCCGGCGCGGGCGCGTTCGTCGGGCGTCCAGGCGGCGATGTTCTCGCCGTTCAGCAGTATCTCGCCGGCGGTGACGGTGTAGCCGGGGTGGCCCATGACCACGTTGGCGAGGGTCGACTTCCCGGCCCCGTTGGGACCCATGAGGGCGTGCACCTCGCCCTCGTTCACGACGAGGTCGACGCCGCGCAGGATCGAGGCGCCGTCGGCTTCGGCGTGGAGGTTTCGCAGTTCCAGCAGGGGTTCGGACACGGGTAGGAGCCTACCGGTATTGGGGAGGAAACTGACCCTTCGCTACCAGCCGCGCGCCACCCATTCGTCGAGGTGGGGCCGCTCGAGGCCGATCGTGGACTGCGCTCCGTGGCCGGGCCAGAAGATGGTCTCGTCGCCGTACACCCGGTAGAACCGCTCCTCGATCGAATTGATGATCACGGCGAAGTCACCGCCCTCGAACGTGGTGTTGCCTGGTCCACCGGGAAAGAGCGTGTCGCCGGTGAACAGGATTGGCGTGCCCTCCAGGGCGAACGAGACGCTGCCCGGGGTGTGGCCGGGGGTGTGGATCGTGCGAAGCGCCAGGTGGCCGACCCGGTGCACCGTGTCGTCCTCGAACACGTGGTCGTAGCCGGGCAGCAGCGCGGCGTCCTCGCCGCCCACCCAGACGTCGATGCCGGCGTCGCGGACCTGTTCGACGGCCCCGATGTGGTCCCAGTGTCCGTGCGTCTCGAGCACCGAGGTCACGCCCAGGTTGGTCGCCACCCGCAAGAGACGATCGTGCTCGTTGGCCGCATCGATCAGCGTCGCCTCGCCCGTCCTTCGACAGCGCACCACGTAGACGTTGTTGGCGACCGGGCCCACGACGAACCGGTGCACCTCGGCGTCGGCGTCCGCCCAGACCAATTCGACGTTGTCCACCTCCCCACAATGCCACTTCCGGCCGGGCGGCGAAGTTTGGCTATTCTCGCTATGGCTGGCATTACTTGCCAGTAGGGGAGAAGAGGGTCGCGATGAACTTTGGATTTAGCGAAGAACAAGAAGAACTCCGCAAGATGGTGAAGCGCTTCCTCGAAGAGAAGTCCCCCGAGAGCGAGGTCCGGCGACTGATGGCGACGGCGGAGGGCTACGACGCGGCCGTGTGGAGCCAGATGGCCGACGAACTGGCCCTGCAGGGCCTCGGGATCCCCGAGGAGTTCGGCGGTCAGGGTTACGGGCCCGTCGAGCTCTACGTGGTCTTCGAGGAGATGGGCGCGGCCCTGCTGTGCTCGCCGTACTTCTCGACGGTCGCCCTGGCCGCCAACGCGGTGCTCTTCGTGGGCACCGACGCCGACAAGGCGGTGTTCCTGCCCGGCATGGCGTCGGGAGAGACGATCGCCACGGTCGCGTTGACCGACGACGCCGGACAGTGGGACCTCGACTCGACGTCGACCACCGCGAGCGCGTCGGGCGACGGCTACGTGGTGAACGGCGTGCGCAACTACGTCACCGACGGCAACGTCGCCTCGATTATCTTCGTGCCGGCCATGACCGACAAGGGGCTCTCGCTCTTCGCCGTGCGCGGCGACGCCACGGGCGTGGCGCGCGAGGCGCTGGCCACGATGGACCAAACCCGTAAGCAGAGCCGCATCGTGTTCGACAACGCCCCGGCCGCCCTGGTGGGCGTCGAGGGCGCCGCGAGGGACGGCCTCGAGACCACGATGCAAGTCGCGGTCGCGGCGCTCGCGGCCGAGCAGGTCGGCGGCGCCCAGCGCGTGCTCAACAACGCCGTCGAGTACGCCAAGGTCCGAGTGCAGTTCGGGCGGCCCATCGGATCGTTCCAGGCGATCAAGCACAAGTGCGCCGACATGCTCCTCGACGTGGAGTCGGCCAAGTCGGCCGCCTACTACGCCGCCTGGGCGGCCCAGGAGCGAAACGACGAGCTGCCGATCGCGGCGAGCCTCGCCAAGTCGTTCTGCTCGGAGGCCTACTTCCACTGCGCCGCGGAGAACATCCAGATCCACGGCGGCATCGGCTTTACCTGGGAGCACCACGCCCACCTGTACTTCAAGCGGGCCAAGAGTTCGGAGCTGTTCCTGGGCGACCCGGCCTACCACCGCGAGCTGCTGGCCCAGCGACTGGGCATCTAGCCCGACGTGCTCGCCCACGAGCAGCTGGTCAGCGGCAACTCGCTGCTCGACCTGCGCATCGCGACGTCCAACACCCGTCCGCTGGTGAGCCACGTGCTGGTGCTCGTGCACGGCCTGCCCCGGATGATGGGCATGGGACGTCAGGCGGCGGGCCTGCTGCCCGAGCTGGCCGAGCACCTGGCCAACGAATCGGGGTGGCTGGTGGCGACCGGCACGCTCTCGGGCGTCGGCGGCAGCACCGGGACGTTCTCGGCCACGCAGTGGCGCGCCGACCTGGACCAACTGCTCAACCGCGTCCAGGAGGGCGAGCGGCGCATCTCGCTGGCGGGCTTCGGCTTCGGCGGCGCGATGGCGCTGGCCACGGCGGCGACCGACGAGCGCGTCCACGGCGTGGCGACGTTCGCCGCCCCGGCGCACCTCGAGGCGTGGTGCGGTCCGCCCGAGGAGTTCCGCCGGGCCGTCCAGGTGGCGGGAGTGGTCGCGAACCCCAAGGAGCTGCTCAGTGCCGAGGAACTGCGACGCGACGTGGTCGCCATCGATCCGCTGGGCGCAATCGTCAAGATCCCGCCGCGGCGCCTGCTGATCGGCCACGGGACCGACGACCTGGAGATCCCGGTGTCCGATGCGCGCGACCTGCTCAACGCCGCCGAGGGCCGCGCGGAGTTGCGACTGATCCAGGGGGCCGGCCACCAGTTGAGGGCGGACCCTCGGATGGTGGCCACCTTGCTAGGTTGGCTCGACCGACACCGTTAGCCGAGGGCCTCGTCGAGCGCGTCGCGCAGCTCGCGCGCCGCGCGCTCGGGTGAAGAGGCCTCGCAGAGCGCGCGCACCACAACGAAGTGGCGCAGCCCCGCGGCCACCAGACCGGCGATGTTGGCCGCGTCCACCCCGCCGGTGACGAAGACGGGCCGGTCGCTGCGGGCCTGGCAGGTCACGGCGTAGTCGAGCCCGGTGCCGGTGCGTCCGGGCTTGGTCGGTGTGGCGACGATGGGTCCCGCGCTGAGATACGACGCGCGCTCGCTCAGGGCCGCGTCGAACTCGTCGGGGGAGTGCGTGGAGAGGCCTACGATCGCTTCGTCGCCGAGGACGTCGCGGCAGTGGGACACGCTGACGTCATCCTGGCCCACGTGCACGCCGTCGGCGCCTGATTCGAGAGCGAGTTCCGGCGAGTCGTTCATCACGAACGGCACGTCGAACTCGTGGCAGATCGGCACCATGATCCGGGCCATCTCCAGGCGCTCGGCGTCGGGGCGCTGCTTTTCGCGTAACTGGACGACGTCGACGCCGCCGCGCAGCACCGCGGGCAGGAAACTCGCCATGTCCGGGCGAAGGGCCACGCAGAGGTAAAGGTTCCGATTCGAGAGTTCGAGCACCAGCTCACCCTAATGTTGGGCGGTGATTCGTGAAATGTCGGTCCCTGGTAGGGCAGAATGGGGGAATGCAGATTCCCGCCAAGGCCGACTACGCCATCCGTGCGCTCCTGACCCTGGCGGCGAGCGAGACCTCGGTGAGCGCCGAGCACCTCGCCCAGCAGCAGGAACTGCCGGCCAAGTTCCTCGGCGCGATCCTCTCGGACCTGCGACGAGGTGGGCTCGTCTCGAGCCAGCGCGGCCCCGAGGGCGGCTTCAAGCTCGCGCGGGACCCCGACACCATCATGATCGCCGACATCCTGCGCATCGTCAGCGGCCCGCTCGCCGGCGTGCGCGGCATGCGCCCCGAGACCCTGCACTATGGCGGCGAGGCCACGCACCTCCAGGACGTGTGGATCGCGGTGCGGGCCACCCTGCGCGAGGTCCTCGAGCACGTCACGCTCGGCCAGGTGCTGCGCGGCGACCTGCCCGAATCGATCACGAGGTTCAGCTCCGATCCCGATGCGTGGATAACGCGGCACATTTGAAAAGAATTCACACGGATGGTTCGTGCCGCGGCAATCCCGGACCCGGGGGTTGGGCGTGGGCACTCGACACCGACTGCTACGCCAGCGGCGCCGAAGCGCACACCACGAATCAGCGCATGGAGGTCTACGCCGTCATCGACGCGCTGCGCGAGAACCCCGAGGGACCGGTGGCGATCGTCAGCGATTCCACCTACGTGGTCAAGTGTTTCAACGACAAGTGGCACGCGGGCTGGCTGAAACGCGGCTGGAAGAACTCGCAGGGCCAGCCAGTGGCCAACCGCGATCTCTGGGAGGAGCTCTTCGAACTCGTCCTGCAGAGCGGGCGGGCGGTGACCTTCACGTGGGTGAAGGGACACTCGGGCGACATGATGAACGATTTCGTCGATGCGCTGGCGACCGTGGCCGCTGACACCCAGCGGGGGCAGCGCTCGTAGCCCCGTTCCGGCGCTCTCCAGGAAACATTAGAATTCCATTGGTTTTCTCCGTATGAGCGAGTGAAGGGTCAGTCCGTGGCGAATGAGGTCCAGCAGTTTGATGTAGTTGTCATTGGGGGCGGACCCGGCGGATACGCCGCCGCCCTCTACGCCGCGGCCGCCGGCCTGAGCGTCGCCCTGGTCGAGCGCGACAAGGTGGGAGGCACCTGCCTGCACCGCGGATGCGTCCCCGCCAAGGAGTTCCTCGAGACCGCGCACGTGCGGCGCACGGTCGAGCACGCCGGCGACTTCGGCATCACTACCAAGGGCGTGAACGTCGACTTCGCCGTCAGCCAGGCGCGCAAGAACGAGATCGTCGATCGCCTGTTCAAGGGCCTGTCGGGGCTCCTCAAGGGACGCAAGGTCACCGTCTTTTCCGGCAGCGCCCGCCTGGACGCCGATCAAACCGTCACGGTGGTCGACGGCGCCGACGCCGGGGTCGTGGCCCGGGGAAAGAACGTAATCCTGGCGGCGGGCTCGGTGCCTCGCACCTTGCCCGGCTTCGACGTCGACGGCTCCCTCGTCGTCACGTCCGACGAGTTCCTCGACCTCGCAGCGCTGCCCGCGACGGCGGCGGTGATCGGCGGAGGGGCGATCGGCTGCGAGTTCGCGTCGATGCTCTGCGACATGGGAACCAAGGTCACCATCCTCGAGTTCCTGCCGACGATCCTGACGGGATGCGATACCGAGGTCGTCAACGTGGTCGGCCGGGCGTTCAAGAAGCGCGGTATCGACGTGCGTGCCGGAGTCAACGTGACCGGCCACACGCCCAAGAAGGGCTCGACAACCGTCACCGTCGAGAGCGGCGACAACGTCGTCGTGGACATGGTGGTGCTTTCGGTCGGGCGCCGTCCCTGCAGCGACGGGCTGCTGGGCGAGGGAACCGGCGTGGTCGTCAACGAGCGAGGATTCGTCGTGACCGACGGCGCCCAGCGCACGGCCAGTCCGAACGTCTTCGCCGTCGGCGACATCGTGGCGAACTCGCCACAACTCGCCCACGTCGGATTCGCCGAGGCGATCGTCGCGGTGAAGACCATTCTCGGCGAGCCGGTCGTCCCGGTGGACTACGAGCGGGTGCCGTGGGCCATTTACTCGAACCCAGAAGTTGCCTTCTGCGGCCTCACCGAGGCCGCCGCGAAGGAGAAGGGCTACGAGGTCGTGGTCAAGAAGGACCCCTTCGGCGGCAACAGCCGCGCCCAGATCATCGGTGACACCGATGGCGTCGTCAAGGTCATCGCCGAGAAGCGCACCGACGGCACCGCCGGCCAGATCCTCGGCGTGCACATGGCCGGTCCGTGGGTCACCGAGCAGCTCGGCGCCGGCTACTTCGCCGTGAACTGGGAGGCGACCGCGGAGGAGGCGGCCGCGCTGATCCAGCCGCACCCTTCGCTTTCCGAGACGTTCGGTGAGACGCTCCTCGCGCTCGCCGGCCGAGGACTACACATTGGCTGACGTCACGCTGCCGTCACTGGGTGAGTCGGTCACCGAAGGGATCATCACGCAGTGGTTCAAGAAGGTGGGCGACGCCGTGGCGCGCGACGAAGCGCTCTTCGAGGTGTCCACGGACAAGGTCGACTCCGAGATGCCTTCGCCGGCCGCCGGAGTCCTCACCCAGATCCTGGCCCAGGAGGGCGACACGGTCCAGACTGGTTCGCGGGTCGCCGTGATCGACGAGAACGCAGTGGCGGGCTCGACCCCACTCAGCGCGCCGACCCCACCCGGCGCGCCGACGGCACCGACCACGCCGACGCCCCGCGCGGCGCCGGGCGCGCCGAACGAAGCCGAGGAGCTGGGCGTGGTGATGTCGCCCGTCGTGCGGCGAATCCTCGCCGACGGGGAGGTGGACCCCTCGACGCTGCGTGGTTCGGGACCCGGCGGGGCCATCACGCGCCGCGACGCCGAACGTGCGGTCGCCAACGGCCCAACCGATGAGGTGCTCGTGCCCCTTTCCAACGGCCGCCGCCGCATGGGCCAGCACATGGCCTTGTCGGCCCAGACCACCCCGCATGGCTTCGTCGCCATCGAGGCCGACGGCGACATCTTCGCCAAACTCGAGTCCATGGGGCGAGTGAGCCGCGACGGCGTGGGCGTGACCGACGAGATGGTCGTTAGCCTGGCCGGCGTACGGGCGCTGGGGGAGTTCGAGTACTTGAACGCGACCTTCGCCGGCGATGAGCTGGTCGTGCACCGCAGCGTCAACCTCGGCTTCATGAGAGTGGTGGAGAACGACGGCATGCTCGTGCCGGTCGTGCACGCGGCGGCCGGCCTGACGCTTCGAGCTCTGGCACGGCGGGTCAGCGAACTCGGTGAGCGCGTCGCCTCGCACCACCTCACGACCGACGATCTCATGGGTGGGACGTTCACCATCGCGGGCGCGCCGAGCGAACACACCCTGACCAGCGTGCCGATCATCATTCAGCCCCAGGTCGCGGTGCTGTCGCTGGGCGCGGTTCGCCAAGTGCCGGTCGTCGTCACCGAGGACGGCGTGACGTCGGTCGAGGTCGGACGCCGACTCGTGCTCGGGCTCTCCTTCGACCACCGGGTCTGTGAATCGGTGGCCGCGGCGAGCTACCTCGAGCGGGTCGCGGAGCTGCTCTCGGGCATGGACCTGGAGAGCGAGCTCTAGGTGCTGCGCCGACGCCACCTCGGGCGAATCACGTTCGCCGAGGCCAACGATTTCCAGCGGGCCCTGGTTCGTTCGAGCGACGACTACATCCTGCTGTTCGAGCACCCTCCCACCTACACCATGGGAATCCGCACCCAGGCCGAGCACTTCCTGGTGCCGCCCGAGACCCTGGACGCGGTGGTCATCGACGCCGACCGTGGCGGCGACGTGACCTACCACGCGCCTGGACAGGTCGTGGCCTGGGCTATCGTCACTGTCCCCGACGATCCGTCGGCGGGCAAGGCCCACGTCACCCGCCTCGAAGACGCGGTGATTGCGACGGTCCAGAGCTTCGACCCCGACGGCCACCTGGGCGTCGTCGGCCGCCTGGAGGGTTACCCCGGGGTGTGGGCCCACCTCGAGGGGGCCCCTGCCAAGATCGCGGCCGTCGGCGTGCGCACCGAGCGCAACGAGCTCGGTGCGCGTCGCACCATGCACGGGGTGGCGCTCAACGTCGACGTCGATCTCGCGGGATTCGGCTTCATCGTGCCCTGCGGCATCGCCGACAAGCCCGTGGCGTCGATGCACTCGCTCGGACTCTCCCCGACGTCGCTCGAGGTCGAAGAGCGCCTCGGCGACCAGCTCGAGGCCCGCCTGGGCGCCCGCGCCGCGGTGGCCCGGGTCGATCGCAGCGTCTCGACCAACACCGCCGAGCGCCCGCTGCTGCGCCGACTGCGCAAGGCCGGTGTCGATCCCGACGCGGGGATCCCGATACGCTCGCGCAAGCCCGAGTGGCTGCGGATCGAGGCCCATATGGGCAACGAGTTCCAGTCGCTGCGCACGCTCACCGAGGACCTGCGGCTGGTGACGGTCTGCGAGGAGGCGGGCTGTCCGAACATCTTCGAGTGCTGGAGCCAGGGCACGGCGACCTTCATGGTCAACGGCGAGCGCTGCACGAGGGCCTGCGGATTCTGCCTGATCGACACCCGCAAGCCAATGGCGCTGGACCCGAGCGAACCCGACCGCGTCGCCGAGGCGGTGGTCCGCCTCGGGCTGCATCACGCGGTCGTGACGTGCGTGGCGCGCGACGACCTCGCCGACGGAGGTGCCGGGGCCATCGCGGCGACGGTGCGCGCGATACGCGACCGTTCACCCCAGACCGACGTGGAGGTGCTCATCAGCGACCTCAAGGGCGACGCGGGCGCGCTGGAGCTGATCATCGATTCGCGGCCCGACGTGATGAACCACAACGTCGAGACGGTCGCGCGCCTGCAGCGGGCGGTGCGCCCGAGCGCCGGCTACCTGCGCTCGCTGACCGTGCTGGCGCGCAGCGTGGCGGCCGGGCTCACCACCAAGTCCGGCATGATGGTCGGCCTCGGCGAGACCCCCGACGAGGTGCACGAGACCCTCGCGGACCTCGCGGCAGTCGGGGTCTCGATCGCGACCATCGGCCAGTACTTGCGCCCCACCGAGCGCCACCTGCCGGTCGCGCGCTGGTGGGAGCCCGCCGAGTTCGACGAGCTGGCCCGCTACGGCAGGCAGCTGGGCCTCGCTCACGTGCAGTCGTCGCCGCTGACACGCTCGAGCTACCACGCCCGTGAGGCGCTCAGCGACGCGACGCCGGTGGCGGCTCCGACTCGGCGCTAGCGCGGCCGCAGTCAGCCTGGCGCCGTTGGATCGCGCAATGGGCAACGTCGTCGTCAACGCGCACGCCACGTGGCTCTCCGTGGGCGAGGCGAACGGCGCGCTTGCGCCGCGGCACGGGCCAGGAGCGACGCAGCGTCACCTTTTCGTTCCATGGGCGAGCACCCGGCGGGCGGCTGCACGGTCGCCGCGCTCGACCGTCGGGGTCCAAGCCGACGCTGAACGGCGTCAACCCCGATCAGGCGACGAAGTACTTCGCCATCGGATGGTGGACGATGATGGCGTCGGTCGTCTGCTCGGGATGGAGCTGGAAGCCCTCCGAGACGCTCACCCCGATGCGGCTGGCTTCGAGGAGCCCGGCGACCTTGGCGTTGTCGGCGAGGTCCGGACAGGCCGGGTAGCCCCACGAATAGCGCCCGCCGCGGTACTGCTGGCGGAAGAGCCCGGTGAGCGTCGGGCCGTCCTCTTCGGCGAAGCCCAGTTCCTCGCGGATCCGGCGGTGCCAGAGCTCGGCGAGCGCTTCGGCCATCTCGACCCCGAGGCCGTGCAGCATCAGGTAGTCGCTGTAGTGGTTCTGGGTGAAGAGCTCCTGGCAGCGCTCCGAGACGCGCGGCCCCATGGTCACGAGCATGAAGCTCGCGTAGTCCTTGTCGTCGCTCTCGACCGAACGGAAGAAGTCCGCGATGCACAGGTGGGGCGCCACGTGCTGGCGCGGGAAGGTGAATCGCGTGGCCTCGCGGTCGCGGGTATCGTCGCAGTAGACGATCAGGTCGTCGCCCTGGGACGCCACCGCGTAGTGACCCCAGACGACCTGGGGGATGAGCAGGTCCTCCTGTTTGGCGATCGCGAGCTGCTCGCGCAGCGTGGCGCTGACGCGCTCCTTGAAGGCCGGGTCGTCCTCGCCGTTCTCGGGCCGGAATCCCCACTGGTTGCGAAAGAGCGCCGTCAGGTTGAGGTAGTCGCTGATCTCGTCGACCGACATGCCCTTGGCCACCCGGCTGCCCAGGAAGGGCGGCACGAAGATGGGGTTGTCGGTGTCGACGTCGGGACTGCGATCGGGCAGCCCTTCGGGAGCCTCGTCGGCCTCGCCGCGGACGCGCCGCGAGACCTTGCGCTCGGAGATGACGCGCCCGAAGGTCGGGTCATCGCACTCGCCGCGGCGCAGCTCGCCGAGGCGGTCGAGCACGCGCAGCCCCTCGAAGGCGTCCTTGCCGTAGAAGACGCGGCCCTGGTAGACGGTGCGCAGGTCGCGCTCCACGAAGGTGCGCGTCAGCGCCGCGCCGCCGAGCAGCACGGGGACGTTCTGCATCCCGCGCTCGTTCATCAGCTCGAGGTTCTCGCGCATGATGAGCGTCGACTTGACCAGGAGACCGCTCATGCCCAGCGCGTCGGCCTGGTGCTCCTCGACGGCGGCGAGCATCTCGTTGACCCCGACCTTGATGCCGAGGTTGATGACCTCGTAGCCGTTGTTGGTCAGGATGATGTCCACGAGGTTCTTNNAGGAACGCCACGGCCGACTTCATCGTCTCGGCGCTCTGCAGGACGAAGGGCAGCTGCATCTCGCCGCTGGCGAAGAGGTCGCCCACCTCGCGCATGCCGTCGAGCAGCACGTCGTTGACGATCGCCAGCGGCGCGGAGCCGGCGGCCATGGCCTCGGCGAGGTCGTCCTCGAGCCCGACGCGCACGCCGTCGATGATGCGCCGCCGCAGGCGCTCGTCGAGGGGAAGGTCGGCGAGCGACTCGGTGCTCGAGCTGGTCGACGAGACCCCCTCGAAGAGGCCGAGCAGGACCGTCAGCGGGTCATAGTCGTCGCTGCGCCGGTCGTAGATGAGGTCGAGGCAGACGCGTCGCGCCTCTTCGTCGACCCGCGCGAGCGGCAGGATCTTGGACGCGTGCACGATCGCGGCGTCGAGTCCGGCCTGGGCGCACTCGTGCAGGAACACGCTNNCTCGGCCTTGATGCGGCGAATGGCCTCGATCGTCTCGATGCCGTCGCGGCGCGACTCGACCATGCCGGTCGAGAGGGGCAGCGCGAGCGGGTCGATGAAGACGTCGTGGGCGTCGAGCCCGTAGCGGGTCACCGCGAGGTCGGTGATGGCCCGCGCGGCGCGGACCTTCCACTCGGCGGTGCGGGCCTGGCCCTCCTCGTCGATGCAGGTGGCGACGACCGCTGCGCCGAACTCGGCGGCGAGCGAGAGGAATCCGTCGAGACGGGTGCCGGGACCGTCACCCTCCTCGAGGTTCACCGAGTTCAAGATGGCCTTGCCGCCGAGCCAGGTCAGGGCCTGGCGCGCGACGGGGATCTCGGTCGTGTCGACCATGATCGGCACCGACGACTGCGTGGCGAGGCGGCTCATTACCTCGTTCATGTCGCCCACGCCGTCGGCGCCCGTGTAGTCCACGCAGACGTCCAGGATGTGCGCGCCCTCCTTGACCTGGTCGCGGCCGATTCCCACGCAGGTGTCCCAGTCGCCGTCGAGCATGGCCTGGCGGAACTTCTTGGATCCGTTGGCGTTGGTGCGCTCGCCCACGAGCAGTACCGAACGGTCCTGGTCGTAGGTGGTAGCGGCGTAGATCGACGCGACGGCCGGCTCGAGGACGGGGCGGCGCGGGGCCGCGGTGAGGGGACGCACCGTCTCGACCACCCGCGCGAGGTGCTCGGGTAGGGTCCCGCAGCATCCACCGACGACCTGGAGGCCGTATTCGGTGACGAACTTCGACAGGTGCTCGGCCAGGTCGTCGGGCGTGAGGTCGTAGTGCATCTTGCCGTCGACCACGCTCGGCAGCCCCGCGTTGGGCAGGCAGGCGACCGGCATCGGGGCGCTCTCGCTGAGCTGGCGCAGCGGCTCGTACATCTCGACGGGTCCGGTCGCGCAGTTGAGCCCGATGACGTCGATGCCGAGCGGGGCGAGGGACGTGATCGCCGCGCCGATCTCGGTGCCGGGCAGCATCCGTCCGGTCATCTCGATGGTCACCTGGGCTTGGATCGGTACGATGCGGCCGTGGCGGGCCATTGCCCGATGGCACGCCGCGATGGCGGCCTTGCCCGACAGCAGGTCGAACATGGTCTCGACGATCAGGAGGTCGACGCCGCCCTCGAGCAGCCCGTAGGCGAGCTCCTCGTAGCTGGCCGACAGGTCGTCGTAGGAGATCTGGCCGAGCGTGGGAAACTTGGTGCCCGGTCCCATGGAGCCCGCGACGAACCTGGGTGACCCGGCGCTCGCGTAGCTGTCGGCGACCCGTCGTGCGATCTGGGCCGAAGCGAGGGCGAGCTCGTGGGCGCGCTCGGCGATCCCGTACTCGGCGAGCACCACGCTGAACGATCCGAACGAGTCGGTCTCGATGGCGTCGACGCCCACGTCGAGGAAGGAGCGGTGGAGCCGCTCGATTGCCGCGGGCTTGGTGACCACGAGAATCTCGTTGCAGCCCTCGAAACTGACTCCCCCGAAGTCGTCGGCGCTGAGGTCCTGGAGCTGGAGGTTCGTGCCGGTTGCCCCGTCATAGATGAGAACCCGCTGGCCGAGGGCCGCGAGATAGGGGTCCTCGGCGCCCGGACGGGCGAAGGGAGGGCGGGCGGAGGACTCCATGGCGTAGTCAGGCTACCCGCGCGCGCGGCGTTCACTACGCTGAGCGTGTGAAGATTTACACGCGCAACGGCGACGACGGCACGACCGGGCTCTACTTCGGAGGCCGCATCGCCAAGAGCTCGGACCCCATCGAGGTGAACGGCGCGGTCGACGAGGCTCAGGCGATGCTCGGATGGGCCCGGTCGCTGAGCGAGCCGTCGAGCCGCCTGAACGAGCTGCTGATCACGCTCGAGCGCGACCTGTGGATCTTGATGGCCGAGGTCGCCACGTTGCCGAAGAACCGCCACAAGTTGATGGCCGGGCAGTCGCTCGTGACCACCGAGATGGTCACGCGCCTCGAGGACGAGATTGACTCGCTCTCCGAGGAGACCCCGATGCCCAAGGAGTTCGTGGTTCCCGGTGAGAATGCGCTCGCCGCGTCGCTCGACGTGGCCAGGACCGTCGTTCGCCGCGCCGAGCGGATCGCCGTCGGCTACCCGCTCGAGGACTCGTTCGTCGTGGCCTACCTGAACCGCCTGAGCGACCTCGTCTGGACAATGGCCCGATGGGCCGAAGGACCCACCCACCGCACCGCGCGCACGCGATGACAAGATAGGAAACGCATGTCAGTCTCCGCCCGAATCTCGACGCCTCACGAGAGTGCCGCCCAGGCGACGCTCTGCGTCCCGGTCACCTTCGACAACGGCGAGGCCTTTCTGGCCGAGTCGGTGCCCGTCGCGCTCGCTGGCCAGTCACTGGCCCGGTCGTTCTCCAAGGAGTGGTGCACGGCCCAGGGGCTCAAGGAGGAGCCGGGCAGCACCGCGGTGATCCGTCCGTTCGAAGGATCGACGATTGTCATCGTGAGCCTGGGCGCGACCTACAACAACCCCGAGCACTACCGGCTCGCCGGCGCCGCGGCGCTGCGGGCGGCCAACGGTTCCAACGTGGCCTTCTTCCTGCCCACCAGCGGCATCGAGGAGCCGGGCGCCGCCGCCCAGGCGCTGGTCGAGGGCGCCCTGCTCTCGAGCTACCGCTACAAGACCACCGACGCCGACGCCACGTTCGATGTCGTTCCGCTCGGGCTGCCGCTGCCTTCGGTGGAGACCCACGACGAGGTGAGCGAGGGCGTGCGCCGCGGCGAGATCGTGGCCAACGCCGTCAACTGGGCCAAGCATCTCATCGACTCGCCGCCTGGCGCCATGGCGCCCAAGCAACTCGCCAAGACCGTCGCGAAGCGACTCGAGAACGACCCCGAGGTCACCGTGGAGGTGTGGACGGAGTCGCGGATCAAGGAGGAGCGGCTCGGCGGTCTGCTCGGGGTCGGCATCGGCTCGGCCGAGCCAACGCGCCTCGTCTACGCGTCGTACCGGCCGAAGGGCGCCAACCTGGCCCACGTGGTGCTCGTGGGCAAGGGCGTGACCTTCGACTCGGGAGGGCTTTCGCTGAAGACCGGCGCGGGCATGATGACGATGAAGACCGACATGTCCGGGGCCGCAGTGGTGATGACGGCGCTGTCGATCGCCAGCCGCCTCGGCCTCGCCGTGCACGTGAGCGCGATCGCGCCGATGGCCGAGAACCTGCCCGGCGAGGAGGCCACCAAGCCCGGCGACGTGCTCACGATCCGCAACGGCATGACGATCGAGGTCCTCAATACCGACGCCGAGGGCCGGCTCATCCTCGCCGACGGCCTGTGCCTGGCCGTCGAGGCGAACCCCGACGCGATCGTCGACGTCGCCACGCTCACCGGCGCCCAGGTCGTGGCTCTCGGCGATGAAGTGGGCGCGATGTACGCCACGACCGACGAACTCGCTGACTACTTCGCGACGGCGAGCGCGCGCAGCGGCGAGCTTCTCTGGCGCATGCCACTGGTGGCGAGCTACGAGTCTCACATCGAGTCCGACGTCGCGGACATGAAGAACATCGGAAAGACCGGTCAGGCAGGTTCGGTGTCGGCGGCGCTGCTGCTCCAGCACTTCACCGACGGGCGTCCCTGGGTGCACCTCGACATCGCCGGCCCGGGCCGCGCCGAGTCCGGCCGCGGCTACGTCACCAAGGGAGCCACGGCCTTCGGCGCACGCACGATCGTCGAGTTCCTCTCGGCGGTGGCCGCGGCCACCGAGACGAGCTAGCCGCGGACGCGCCTTACGCGCGCAGACCGGCTGGGGACGTCGCGGCCCAGCGACGGCGACGCAGCGTCCTGTCCGTCGCCGTGGCCGAGGAGGACGGTGGCGAAGAGTTCCTCGTCGTCGATTCGAGCCCAGGCGAGCACAGCGGCGTCGTTTCGGAAGTTGCCCCAGATCGTGGCCTGCCAGCCGCCCTCTTCGAGCAGCAGCAGCAGCGCCATGGTCGCCATCGCGGCGTCGGCGTGCCAGTAGGGAACCGGCCAGGCGGAGGGCTCCTCGAGGCCCGAGCGGGCCTTGTCGCCCTGCGCGTACCGCTCCAGGTAGTCGCCGGGGCGCGACGTGACCAGCACGGCCCCGCCGGCTCGAGCCAGCCCGGGCGCCCGCCTCGACGAGGCGCGCCACCGCTCGTCGGTCGACACCTGGAAGAACTCTCCCATCAGTTCGCGCCCCAGCGTGTACATCCGCACGCCGGCGCTGTTGCCGGCCGTCGGAGACCAGAGCGCGTCGGCGCACCGCTCGTCGAGCCAGTCCTGGTCCACGGGTGTCGCGTCGAAGGACCTGACCATGCGCCGCCGGGCCAGCAATTCGCGAAGTTCCACGCGACGGGTCTAGCAGGTGGGGTGAAGTGGATGGCGGGTCGACCGGTAGGATTCGCCTACTGAGAAGGAGCGACTCGTGTCATCACCCAGAGAACTACTGAATGCGGCCAAGGCCGAGATCCGCGAGATCGAGCCCGCCGAGGTTGCCACACGCCTCGATCACTACCAGGTCCTGGACGTGCGCGAGCCCGACGAGTATGACCAGGGCGCGGTGCCCGGCGCGGTCCACGTGGCGCGCGGCAACCTGGAGTTCTCCGTTGAGGGCCGTCTGCCGGACAAGAACGCGCCGATAGCCGTCTACTGCGCCGGGGGCGTCCGGTCGGCCTTCGCCACCAAGACCCTCCAGGAACTCGGCTACACCGACGTGGTGTCGGTCATCGGAGGATTCAACAAGTGGAAGGACGAGGGGCTGGTCTGGACCACTCCTCGGGTGATGACGGCCGATCAGCGGATCCGCTACCACCGCCACCTCCTGCTTCCCGAGGTGGGCGAGGCCGGCCAGTTGAAGCTCCTCGACGCCAAGGTCCTGCTGCTCGGAGCCGGGGGGCTCGGCTCGCCCGCCGGGCTCTACCTCGCCGCGGCGGGCGTGGGCACCATAGGGATCATCGACATGGACGTCGTGGACTCCTCGAATATCCAGCGCCAGATCATGCACAACCTCGAGCGCGTGGGCATGCGCAAGGTCGACAGCGCGCGAAAGACCCTCGAGGCGTTGAATCCCGACCTCAAGGTCATCACCTACGACACGCGCCTCGGCGCGGACAACGTGCTGGACATCTTCGACGGCTACGACGTCATTGTCGACGGCACGGACAACTTCCCGACGCGCTACCTCGTCAACGACGCGGCGCTGCTGAAGAGGATTCCGGTCGTGCACGGATCGATCTTCCGCTTCGAGGGCCAGATCACCGTCTTCAACCCGTACGTCGGTCCCTGCTACCGCTGCATGATTCCCGAGCCGCCGCCCGCGGAGTTGGCGCCGAGCTGCGCCGAAGCCGGCGTGCTCGGCGTGCTGCCCGGGATCGTCGGCTCCATCCAAGCCGTCGAGGCCATCAAGTTACTGCTGCTACTCGGCGACCCACTCGTCGGACGGCTGATGACCTACGACGCGCTCGACCAGTCGTTTCGAACCTTCAAGGTCCGCCGGGACCCGACGTGCCCCGCGTGCGGCGACGACGCCGGCGAGATCGTGATCGCCGAGTACGACGACCTCTGCATGCCCCACCCGGTGCGCGTCTAGCTAGATCTGGACCTTCGTCACGATCGTGCCGGCCAGCTTGTCGTGCAGGGTCTGCTTACGAGGATTGACGAGCGGGTAGAGGTAGTCGATGGCCGCGACGACGCCGACGAGACCGATCACGAGCGAGCTTCCCGAGAACTCGAAGAGGCTGTAGGCGGCGAGAGGGGTCCAGCGTCGAATTGCCTGGCGGTTGGTCAGGGCCTGGCCGGTCAGGGCGTCGCGAACCCGCGAGCCCGCCACCCGGTTCCCGATGGTCTGGCCGTGCGGCGACGCCAGCAGATTGACCATGTAGACGCCTTGGACGGCGATCGCCGCCAGGGCTCCCACGACGCTTCCGGCGACGTCGCCGACAATCGTGTAGACGACCAGCGTGGGAATGAACAGGATGAGGTTGTCGACCACCGTCGCCCCGACGCGCCGCCACCAGCCCGCCAGGTCGCTCGAGGCCCGCGAGTCATCGCCGAAAGTCGTGGGGGCCGACGCGCCGCACACCGCGCATTGCGGGCCGCTCACTTGGGTGCCGCAGTTCGAACAGTACATTCGTACATCTTTGCCGAGCGGGGGGGCCTTAGCGAACGCCGCACCGGGCGCGCGAATAGTGGCGATTGGCCCTCGGCGATGCGCCTAACCTTGCACACGTGACACTTGACGAGCGAGCCACTGATTCGGGAATCGAGGTCCAGCCGGTCTACACCGCGCGCGACCTCGCGGGCTTCGACGAGGCGACGATGCTCGGTGGCCCCGGCGAGTTCCCCTACACCCGCGGGGTGCAGGAGACAATGTACCGCGGGCGACTGTGGACGATGCGCCAGTACGCGGGCTTCGGCACCGCCGAGGCGACCAACCAGCGTTTCAAGTTCCTCCTCGGAGCCGGCCAGACCGGCCTGTCGTGCGCCTTCGACCTGCCCACCCAGATGGGCTACGACGCCGATCACCCCCGAGCCGAGGGTGAGGTCGGCAAGGTCGGGGTCGCCATCTCGTCGCTCGACGACATGCGCCTGCTGCTCGCGGGGCTGCCGCTCGACGAGGTCACGACGTCGATGACCATCAACTCGACCGCGTCGACCCTGCTGCTGCTCTACCAGCTGGTCGCCGAGGAGCAGGGCGTCACCGGCGCGCAGCTTCGAGGCACGATCCAGAACGACATCTTGAAGGAGTACGTGGCCCGCGGGACCTACATCTACCCTCCGCGACCCTCGATGCGCCTCGTCGTGGACACGTTCTCCTACTGCGCCAAGGAGATGGCGAACTGGAACACCATCTCGATCTCGGGCTACCACATCCGCGAGGCCGGCTCCACCGCGGTCCAGGAGATCGCGTTCACCCTCGCCAACGGCATCGCCTACGTCGAGGCGGCGCTCGCGGCGGGCCTGGAGCTCGATGACTTCGCCCCGCGCCTGAGCTTCTTCTTCAACGCCCACAACAACCTCTTCGAGGAGGCGGCGAAGTACCGCGCCGCTCGCCGGATGTGGGCGAACATCATGCGCGACCGGTTCGGGGCCAAGGACCCCAAGTCGATGATGCTGCGCTTCCACACCCAGACCGGCGGCTCCACGCTGACGGCCCAGCAGCCCGAGAACAACATCGTGCGCGTCACCATCCAGGCCCTGGCGGCGGCGCTCGGCGGGACCCAGAGCCTGCACACCAACGGCTTCGACGAGGCGCTCGGACTGCCCACTGAGCATGCGGCGAGGCTGGCGCTGCGCACCCAGCAGGTCATCGGCTACGAGTCGGGCGTCACCGACACGGTCGACCCGCTGGCCGGCTCCTACTTCGTCGAGTCGCTCACCAACGAGGTGGAGCGCCTCGCCACCGCCTACATCGCCACCATCGACGACCTGGGCGGAGCCGTGGCCGCAATCGAGTCGCGCTACATGCAAGGCGAGATCGAGGCGGCCGCCTACGAGTTCGCCCGCGGCGTCGACCGCGGCGACAAGGTCGTCGTCGGAGTGAACCTCTTTGCCGAAACCTCGGCCACCAAGGCCGACGTCTTCCCGATCGACGCGGCCCAGCAGCGGGCCCAGGTGGCCAGGGTCATCGCCCTCAAGAAGAGCCGCGACAACGACGCCGTTCGCGCGGCGCTCGGCGACCTCGCTACCGCCGCGCGTGGATCGGCCAACGTGCTCTATCCGATGAAGAGCGCGCTGGCGGCCATGGCGACCCTCGGCGAGGTCGCCGACGTACTGCGCGAGGAGTTCGGCGTCTACCGGCCCGGCTAGCGCTCGACGGGGTCGTGGAAGTGCGTGACGACCGGAGCGTTGACGTAGAAGGGGTGAGTGAGCGCGCGCCACTGTGTGAACGGCGTGGTCTCGCGAAACGCCATATGGGCTTCGACCGACGACCAGCGCACGAGCAGAAGGTACACCGAAGCGTCCTCCTCCTGGCGGCGCACCTCGGCGCCGTGGCAGCCGGGTGCCGACTCGATTATCGGCAGGGCGCTCGCCACGGACGCCTCGAACTCGGCCTCGCGTCCGGGGATTATGACCAGCAGCGCGTGCTCGAGCATCATCGCCGGGCCACCAGACGTGAGCGCAGGACCGGGTCCTGGGCGACACCGATCGCGGTGCGGGCGAGGGCGAGCGCTCCGTCGAGCACGGCTCGGTCGGCGTCGCTCGTGATGCACGCCGCGGTGAACTCTGGCTGGTGGTTGACCGCTCCGTTGGTGGGGATGCCCAGCAGCGGATGGATCGACGGCACCACGAGTGAGACGTTCGCCATGTCCGTCGAGATGGTCGGCCTGGGCGTGCCCTCGTCGTCGAGCGTGAAGGTCCTTCCGAGCGCCTCGGCGGCGATGCGGTAGTGGGCGAGGATGTCGCGGTCGGTCTCCATGTGCGAGAACGCGCTGCCCAGCTCCTCGATCTGGAGCCGGGCGCCGGTCGCGACCGCGCCGGCCCGGAAGCAGGCGTCGATGCGACCCCGCAGTTCCCCCAGACGCTCGCTCGAGACCGACCGGGCCATATAGCGCCCGATCGCCAGGCTGGGGACGATGTTCGCCGCCGATCCGCCCTCGGCGACGATGCCGTGGACCTGGTCGCCGGGACGCAGCTGCTGGCGCAACAGGGCGATCGCCACCTGGGAGATGGTGAGCGCGTCGAGGGCATTGATACCCTCCCACGGAGCGGCCGACGCGTGGGCGTCCTTGCCGCGAAACGTCGCGTCGAAGTGGTCGACGGCCAGGCACGTCGCCTCGAGCCGGTCGTCGGGCCAGGGATGGATCATCATGGCCGCGTGCACGCCGTCGAAGCACCCCGCGTTGATCAGGTCGATCTTGCCCCCGCCGCCCTCCTCGGAAGGCGTGCCGAGGAGGGTGACCGTGAGGTCGAGTTCGTCCGCCACGCTCGCCAGGCCGATGGCCGCGCCCAGAGACGAGGCGGCGATGATGTTGTGGCCGCAGGCGTGGCCGACGTCGGGCAGCGCGTCGTACTCGGCGCAGAACACGATGTGCAGGGTGCCCGAACCGAGGGTCGCCCGAAATGCGGTGGGCAGCGAGGCGATTCCCCGTTCGACGTCGAACCCCGCCTGCTCGGCGGCGTGGGCCACGGCTTCGGAGCTGGCGAACTCCTCGTAGCCCAGCTCGGGGTGGGAGTGGACGTAGTGGCTGAGCTCGATCAGCGACGCGCTCGCGGCCTCGACGGCGCTCGTCGCGGTGGCGGTGGCGGTGACGCTCATTCGATCTCTGCGACGACGTCGCCGGCGCCGACCGAGTCACCAGAGGTCACGCGGATGCTCTTGACGACGCCCGACTTCTCGGCGGCGACCGAATTCTCCATCTTCATGGCCTCGAGGATCACGACCGTCTCACCGACCTCGATGGCCTGGCCGACCTCGACGCTCACCTTGACGATGGTGCCCTGCATGGGAACGGTCACCAGGTTCGATCCGCTGCCCAGGACTCCCGCGTGGTGCTGGCGGCGGGGCTTGGCGGCGGTGCTGGTGGCCCGCGGCGGTCCGTCGTTGCCCTCGGGAATCCACAGCGAGACCGTGATGCGCCGCCCGTCGACCTCGGCGGTGACGTCCTTTCGCACCTCGCCCGCGCCCGCCGAGACGACGGGCGCGGCACTGGTCTTGAGGTCGGAGAAGTCGAGAACCTCCTCGACCCACTTGGTCGAGTGCGTGCCCTCGACGAAGTCCTCGCTGGTCAGGATCACGACGTCGGCATCGAGCGTCGTGGCGACCCCCTCGATGCAGGTCTCCTCGATGGCGCGCAGCATCCTTCGTCGGGCGCGTTCGCGGTCGGGTCCCCAGACGATCAGCTTGGCGATCAGGTTGTCGTAGTACTGCGAGACGGTGTCGCCGGCGCCGTAGCCAGCGTCGAGGCGCACGCCCGGGCCCGAAGGCTGGTCGAAGCGCGAGAGCGTGCCCATCGACGGCGCGAACTTCCCGCCGGAGGGGTCCTCCGCGTTGATGCGCACCTCGATGGCGTGGCCGGTGCGCGAGATCTCGTCCTGGGTGAAGTCGAGTTCCTCGCCGGCGGCGATGCGCAGCTGCCACTCGACGAGGTCCAGGCCCGTCACCAGCTCGGTCACGGGGTGCTCGACCTGGAGGCGCGTGTTCATCTCGAGGAAGAAGAACTCGTCGTCCTGGTAGAGGAACTCGACGGTGCCGGCATTGACGTACCCGCAGGCCCGAGCGACCTTCACCGCGGCCTCGCCCATGGCCTGGCGCACGGCGTCGGGGAAGTTCGCCGCCGGCGACTCCTCGATCAGCTTCTGGTGGCGGCGCTGGGCGGAGCAGTCGCGCTCGCCGAGCCAGAGGGTGTGGCCGGCGGCGTCGGCGAGGACCTGCATCTCGATGTGACGCGGCCAGGTGAGGTAGCGCTCGACGTAGCACTCGGGGCGTCCGAAGTAGCTCAGGGCCTCGCGCTGGGCGCTCTCGAAGGCGGCGTGGGCGTCGTCGGGTCCGGTCACGACCTTCATGCCGCGTCCGCCGCCGCCGTAGGCGGCCTTGATCGCGACGGGCCAGCCGAACTCCTCAGCGAAGGCTACGACCTCGAGGGCGTGCTCGAGGGGACGGTTGCGCCCGGGCACCCCGGCCACCCCGGCCTCTTCGGCGGCGATACGCGAGGAGATCTTGTCGCCCATGATCTCGATCGCCTCGGGGGGAGGGCCGACGAAGGTGACTCCGCGCGAGGTGATGGAACGGGCGAAGTCGGTGTTCTCCGAGTAGAAGCCGTAGCCCGGGTGCACGGCGTCGGCGCCGCAGCGCTCGATGACGTCGAGGATGGCGGCGGTGTTCAGGTAGCTCTCGGCGGCGCTCTGGCCCCCCAGGGCGTAGGCCTCGTCGGCCAGGCGCACGTGCAGGGCGTTGCGGTCGAGCTCGGAGTAGACGGCCACGGTCGAGATGCCCATCTCGCGGCACGTCCGGATAATCCGGACGGCAATCTCGCCACGATTGGCGATGAGGACTTTCTTCAACACGCGAACCTCCATACAGGGACTGTTATTTTCTACCACTCGTCGTCTAAACCCTAATGTTTGGAGTGTGAATCCAATGATTTGGCGCGTCGAGCATTTCGTCGAGGTGGACTCGACCAATACCTGGGTGGTCCAGGAGGCCCGCGGCGGCGCCCCCGAGGGGCTCGTGGCCTACGCCGACTACCAGATCGCCGGACGCGGGCGACTCGATCGGCAGTGGGAGGCTGCGCCCCGGTCGGCGCTGCTCTGCTCGGTGCTGCTGCGCCCCCAGATCGAGGTCGACGACCTCCAGCTCGTGGTGGCGAGCGTGGCGTTGTCCGCGCGCGCCGCGCTGGTGCGGCTCTGCGGGGTGCGTCCCGGTCTCAAGTGGCCCAACGACCTGGTGGTCGGCGACGCCAAGCTCGCCGGGCTGCTGGCCGAGGTGATCGACGCCGCAAGTCCGGCCATCGTCGTGGGCATCGGCGTGAACCTCACCCGCAGCCCCACCCACGTGCTCGCCACCAGTGTCCTCGCCGAGGCCGGGGTCACGATCAGCCCCCGCGCCCTGCTCGACATCCTCCTGGAGGAACTCGAGTGGCGCCGCGCGCAGCTGGACAGCGAGGAGGGCCGGACCGCGCTGCACGCCGAGTACGAGAAGGCGCTGGTCACGCTCGGCGAGCGGGTGCGCATCCAGCGCCCCAGCGACATCCTCGTGGGCGAGGCGTTGCGCGTCGACCGCTCCGGCCGGCTCGTCGTCGACGTGGGCGGGACCGAGATGACCTTCGCGACCGGCGACGTCGTGCACGTGCGCCGCCACAGCGAGGAGTGGCTATGAGCAGCCCCACGCGAGTGCTCGTCACCGGCGCCGCGGGACAGGTCGGCGTCGATCTCGTCGACACGCTCTCAGGCGTGACGCCGCTCGGCGGTGACCCGGCCTTCGAGCCCGACGGGCGCAGCGTTGACCGTGACGAGTTCGAGGTACTCGCCCTGAGCCATCACGATCTGGACATCACGGACCGCGACGCCGTCATGAAGTGCGTTCGCGGATCCAGGCCCGACGTGATCGTGCACCTCGCGGCCTACACCGCCGTCGACCGCGCCGAGGTCGACGCCGACGCCTGCTACGCGGTGAACGCGACGGGCACCGAGTCGCTCTCGCTGGCCGCTCACGACGTCGGCGCGCACCTGATCGCCATCTCGACGGACTACGTCTTCGACGGCAACAAGGGCAGCGCCTACGTTGAGGAGGACTCCGCCAACCCGCTCAACGTGTACGGCGCGTCCAAGCGCGCCGCGGAGCTGCTCTGCGCCGGCGACGACACCATTGTGCGCACCTCGTGGGTGATGGGGGTGCGCGGCAAGAACGTGCTGCACGTGATCGCCCAGCGCGCCCTGTCCGGCGAGACGGTGCGCTTCGTCGATGACCAGACCGGAACGGTGACCCTGGCCAGCGACCTCGCCCGCGCGCTCGTGACGATGGTGCGCGAGCGGCCCGGTGGCCTATGGCACGTGGCCAACGCCGGTACCACGACGTGGTTCGAGGTCGCCCAGTTCGCCGGCAGCGTCCTTGGTCGCGACGAGGGCTTCGCCACTCCGATTTCCACCGACGACCTGGATCCCGCTCCGCTGGCCCGGCGTCCGATCCGCAGCGACCTTTCGACCAAGAAGTGGGAGTCCCGGCGGTGGACCGCGATGGCGCCGTGGCGCAGCGGCGTCATCCGGCTGCTGGAGGCACGTGCCCTCGGCGGCGGGCCGACGTCGTGAGCGACCCGTCGAGGGACGTGGCGTGCGTCGTCGTGGACTACCACGCCGGCGACGCCCTGGCCGCGTGCATCGACTCGCTGCACGCCAACGGCGTGCGCGACATCGTGGTCGTCGAGAACGGCGAGGTGGATTCGAGCGCGCCGGCGCTGGACGGGCGCGACGTCGTGCTCGTGGAGCCCCGAAGGAACCTCGGCTACGGGCGGGGCGTGAACCGCGGCGCGGCGGCGACGGGACCGGCCAGGTACCTGCTGGTCTCGAATCCCGACGTGGTGCTGCACGAGGGAGCGGTGGCGGCGATGCTCTCGTACCTCGACGCCCACGACGACGTCGCCGTTGTCGGGCCCCAGATCCTCAGACCGGACGGGACGGTCTACCCCTCCCAGCGGGTCTTCCCGAACATTTGGCTGGCGGGGGCCCACGCGCTGCTCGCGCCGCTGTGGCCCGACAACCCGGTCACGCGCATCTACCGCTCGCCGCGGTCCGACGGGACGGTCGACTGGGTCTCGGGCGCCTGCTTCCTCGTGCGCCGCGACGTCTTCGAGGAGATCGGCGGCTTCGATGAGCGCTACTTCATGTTCGCCGAGGACATGGCCCTTTGCTGGCAGGTCCGAGCGCTCGGCTACGGCGTGGCGAGCACCCCCGAGGCGGTCGTGACCCACGTCGAGGGCCTGTCGCGCCAGCGCGCGTCGCGCTCGATGATCCTGGCCCACCACGCGAGCGCCCTGCGCTTCGAGTTCCAGACCGCGCGGGGCCTGCGCCGAGCGCTGGCGCCGCTGGCTGCGCTGGTGATCGGGGCGAGGCTCTGCTTGGCTCTCGTGATGCGCCCGAAGGGTTGAAGGCGCGAATGGGCCTAGAATGGCCTCAGGGCTGCGAGTGGGTCTGTGGTTGCAAGTCGATGCCAGTCGCGGGCGAAACGACCCACGTAAGGCGTCTTATCGACGCTGAGCATGGCGCGGTTTAGAAGTAAGCCCTGCCCCGGGATGATCAAAGAGGTCAGCCCGGGAGCCGGTGAAGCATGCGAGTCCATCGCCGGAGAGCCTGGTGCTGCCGGAGGTGCGCACGGACACCGCCGCAGGCAGATGTGGGGTCAAAGACCAGGTCAGACACTCGCAGCCCTCTAGCATTTCTAATGGAACCGGTAGGCTGAGTCACGCTATGAGTGTTTTCAACAAGATCCTGAAGGCCGGTGAAGGCAAGCGGGTTCGTCAACTCGCCGAACTCGTCGGACCGATCAACGAGCTGTCCGGCCAGATGGCCGCCCTGACCGACGCCGAGCTGCGCGCCCAGACCGAGGTCTTCCGCGAGCGCCTCGCCGAGGGCGAGACGCTCGACGACCTCCTGGTCGAGGCGTTCGCGGTGGTTCGCGAGGGCGCGACTCGCGTACTCGGCCAGCGCCACTACGACGTCCAGTTGATGGGCGGCATGGCGCTGCACTTCGGGTGGATCGCCGAAATGAAGACCGGTGAAGGAAAGACCCTCGTCTCCACCTTGCCCGTCTACCTGAACGCGCTGGCCGGCCAGGGCGTGCACGTCGTGACGGTGAACGACTACCTGGCCACCCGTGACGCCAACTGGATGGGCCAGCTGCACCGCTTCCTCGGGCTCAGCGTCGGGCGCGTGGGGCCGGACCTCACCGAGTTCGACCAGAAGCGCGAGGCCTACGCCAGCGACGTCACCTACGGCACCAACACGGAGTTCGGCTTCGACTACCTGCGCGACAACATGGCGCGGCGCCGCGAGCACATGGTCCAGCGCGGCCACCACTACGCGATCGTCGACGAGGTCGACTCGATCCTCATCGACGAGGCCCGCACGCCGCTCATCATCTCGGGTCCGGCCTCGGACGTCACCAAGCTGTACTACCAGTTCGCCTCCATCGCGCGCACCCTCACCCGCGACGTCGACTACGAGGTCGACGAGGAGAAGAAGACCGTCGTGCCCACCGAGGCCGGCATCGAGAAGGTCGAGCGCCAGCTCGGCGTCACGAACCTCTACGACGCGGTGGCGACCAACTACGTCCATCAGCTGGGCCAGGCGCTGCGCGCCAAGGAGCTCTTCCATCGCGACAAGGAGTACCTCGTCGACGCCGGCGAGGTGAAGATCGTCGACGAGTTCACCGGGCGAACCCTGGACGGACGGCGCTGGTCCGACGGGCTGCACCAGGCCGTCGAGGCCAAGGAGCGGGTGCGGATCCAAGAGGAGAACCACACGTGGGCCACCGTGACCCTGCAGAACTACTTCCGCCTTTACGAGAAGCTGGCCGGCATGACCGGAACGGCCGAAACAGAGGCCAGCGAGTTCGGCAACACCTACGGACTCAGCGTCGTGCCGATCCCCACGAACCGCGAGAACATCCGCAACGACCAGCCCGACCTGATCTACAAGACCGAAGAGGCGAAGTTCGACGCCATCGTCGCCGACGTGCGCGAACGCAGCGACCGCGGCCAGCCGATTCTGCTGGGCACCGCGTCGGTGGAGAAGTCCGAGTTGCTGAGCCGCGCTCTCGCCAAGGCCGGCGTCACCCACGAGGTGCTCAACGCCAAGCAGCACTTCCGTGAAGCCGACATCGTGGCCCAGGCCGGCCGCAAGCACGCCGTGACGGTCGCGACCAACATGGCCGGCCGTGGCGTCGACGTAATCCTCGGCGGGAACTTCGAGGGCCTGGCCATGCGCGACGCCATCGGCCGCGGGCTCGAGCCCGCGACTGAGGAGTTCGAGCCCGTCTACCAGGCGGCCCTGGCCCAGTACCGCGCGATCTGCGAGGAAGAGGGCGACGAGGTCCGGGCTCTCGGGGGTCTCTACGTGCTCGGCACCGAGCGCCACGACTCGAGGCGAATCGACAACCAGCTTCGTGGACGATCCGGACGACAGGGCGACCCGGGCGAGAGCCGTTTCTACCTCTCACTCGAGGACGAGTTGCTGCGCCTCTTCGCGACCGGGGCGGTGTCGTGGGTCATGGACCGCACGATGCCCGACAACGTCGCGATCGAGGCGAAGATGGTCTCCAAGGCCATCGAGCGGGCCCAGACCACCGTCGAAGGGCGCAACGCCGAGATTCGCAAGGACGTGCTGAAGTACGACGAGGTGATGAACGAGCAGCGCAAGGTGATGTACGGCCGACGCCAGCAGGTGATCGACGGTGAGGACATCCACGACGCCACCATCGAGATGATCGAGGAGCGAATCGGTGCGGTCGTCGAAGAGCGCCTCGAGGGCGAGTTCGCCGAGGAGTGGGACCTCAACGCCCTCACCACCGAGCTGCAGAACTACTACCCGACGCGGCTCACCGCGGATCTGCTCGACGCCTACGAGGACCGCGAGGACGTGGCGGCGCTCGTGATCGAGGACGCCGTGTCGCTCTACAACGCCAAGTGCGAGGAGTATCCCGGCGGCATGGACACCGCCAAGGAGATCGAGCGCGACGTCATGCTCCAGATCCTCGACCAGCGCTGGCGCGAGCACCTTTCGGACATGGACTACCTGCGCGACGGAATCCACCTGCGCCAGGTCGCCCAGGTCGACCCGCTGACCGCGTGGCAGAAGGAGGGCTACGTCATGTTCGAGCACCTGCTCGACGCGGTCGACAACGACTTCGTGCGTTACATCACCCACGTCGAGGCGGTGGCGGAGCCCGAGGAGGCGGTGGCGGACGAGGGCCTCGAGCGGGCCATCACGAACGCCAACCAGGTCGCGCCCGGCACGGCCGAGCTGCCCGCGCACGGCACGTCCGCTCGCGCCAAGCCGCTGGCGAAAGAGGGCGACAAGATCGGCCGCAACGAGCCGTGCTGGTGCGGGTCGGGTCGGAAGTTCAAGCAGTGTCATGGCCGACCTTAAGGCGGAGGGCGCGCTTCGCGATGCCGTATCGACGCTGGGCGATCTCGAAGACCGGTGGAGCGCGGCCCGGGACTACCTGAAGATCGAAGAGGGCCGCGAACGCCACGCGGCGCTCGCGCTCGAGGCGGCCGATCCCGACCTCTGGAGCGATCAGGATCGGGCCCGCGAGGTGACGACCGAGCTCGGCCGGCTGTCCAACGACCTCGAGGAGTTCGACCAGTTGCGTCGGGCCCTCGACGACGGCCTCGTGCTCGCCGACTTCTCGCGCGAGGCGCTGAGCGCGGGAGAGGCCGACTGGTCGCTGCTCGACGAGCTCGCTTCGACCGTGGCCCAGCTTCGGCACTCGCTCGCCGCGCTCGAGATGCGCAGCCTGCTGAGCGGACCCTACGACGAGAACGACGCCATTGCCGAGCTGCACGCCGGCGCCGGCGGCACCGACGCCCAGGACTGGACCGAGATGATGCTGCGCATGTACTCGCGCTGGGCGGAGCGGCGCGGCTTCGACGTCGAGATCGACGAGGCCACCGCGGGCCAGGAGGCCGGACTGTTGTCGGCCACGTTCATCGTGAAGGGACGCTTCGCGTACGGCTGGCTGTCGGCCGAGCGAGGCGTGCACCGTCTCGTGCGCATGAGCCCCTTCGACTCACAAGCCCGCCGCCAGACGAGCTTCGCGAGCATCGATATCACGCCGCTGCTCGCCGAGGGCTCGGGCGAGGCGGAGATCGACGAGAAGGACCTGCGGATCGACACGTTCCGCTCGTCGGGCGCGGGGGGACAGCACGTTAACACGACGGACTCGGCGATTCGCATCACGCACCTTCCCTCGGGCATCGTGGTGAGCTGCCAGAACGAGCGCAGCCAGCACCAGAACCGAGCGCGGGCGATGCAGATCCTCACGGCGAAGTTGGCGGATCGCGCGCGCATCGAGCGCCAGGCGCAGATGGACGCGCTGAGCGGAACGCGCAGCGACAACGCGTGGGGATCGCAGATCCGCAGCTACGTCATGGCGCCCTACCAGTTGGTGAAGGACCACCGCACGAACTACGAGACGGGCAACGTCGAGGCCGTGCTCGACGGCGACCTTGACGGTTTCATGGAGGCGGAGCTTCGACGTCAGCGTGAACGCTCATAAGAATTGTCAGACCTTGCAAACAGCGAACATTCGTGGCACGAACGCCATGGTCGTCCAAACTAGAATGATTGCCACGTAGATGTGTGCCCACGCACTCTTACCGACCAGCCCAAAGGGGGTGATGCCGTGATTCGATTTGAGAATGTCTTCAAGACGTACAAGAACGGGACGCCCGCGCTGAAGGACATCTCGCTCAACATCGAGAAGGGCGAGTTCATCTTTCTCGTCGGCTCGTCGGGCTCGGGCAAGACCACCTTCCTGCGACTGCTGCTGCGCGAGGAACTGCCCGACCAGGGCCGCATCCTCGAGGCCGGACGCGACATCGGCGAACTGCCCAAGTGGCGTGTGCCGTACCTGCGGCGCAACATCGGCTGCGTCTTCCAGGACTTCCGGCTGCTACCCAACAAGACGGTGTTCGAGAACGTCGCCTTCGCCCTCGAGGTGATCGGGCGCCCGCGCTCGACCGTCGAGGCGCAGGTCCCCCAGATCCTCGAGCTCGTCGGCCTCACCGACAAGTCGAAGAACCTGCCCCACGAGCTCTCCGGTGGCGAGCAGCAGCGCGTCGCCGTGGCGCGCGCCTTCGTGAACCGACCGCTGATACTGCTCGCCGACGAGCCCACCGGGAACCTCGACCCCACGAACTCCGAGTCGATCATGGCCCTGCTCGAGCGCATCAACCGCACGGGAACCACCGTCGTGATGGCCACCCACGACAAGGTGCTCGTCGACAAGATGCGCCGGCGCGTCGTCGAGCTCGACAAGGGTGAGATGATCCGCGACCAGGTGCGCGGGGTCTACGGTATCGACGAAGCGGGGATCCTGTAATGCGCGTCTACTTCCGCTACGCGCTTAAGGAGACGCTGAGCAACCTGTGGCGCAACCGCATGATGACGATCGCCGCGGTGCTGACCGTGGCCGTCTCGCTGTCGCTCGTGGGGGCGGCGCTGCTGCTCAAGCAGAGCGCGGCCCAGGCCTCGGCGCAGTGGCAGCAGGGGACCCGCGTGACCATCTGGATGGAGCCCACGGCCTCCTCGAGCGAGGTCTCGACCATTCAGACCCAGCTCGCCAACCTGCCCATCGTGAAGAGCTGCGTGTTCTACTCCCAGGCCCAGGACTACCAGGAGGCCAAGTCACTCCTGCAGCCCAACGAGTTCGACGTGTTGAAGGTCGCCAACATGCCGTCGTCCTTCCGGTGCGTGCCAACAGTGCCCGCCAACGCCTTCACGGTTGAGTCGACGTTCTTGCCCCAGCCGGGCGTCTTGACGGTGACCGCGCCCGAGCAGCAGATTCGCGAGATGAACAAGGCCATCCGGGTCGTGCAGATTGTCTTTCTCGCGCTGGCCGGCGTGCTGCTGCTCTCGGCGACCGTGCTGATCCTGAACACGATTCGAATGGCGATCTTCTCGCGGCGCCGCGAGGTCTCGGTCATGAAGCTCGTGGGTGCCACCAACTGGTTCATCCGGATCCCGTACATCACCGAGGGCTTCATACAGGGCCTGATGGGTTCGGTGGTGGCCATGCTGGCGGTGACGGCGCTGCACACGTGGTATCCGCTGCACAACGAGTTCCAGCTCGACACGAGCGCGCTGGTTGGCACGAACATCGTGGTCCTGGTCGTGGGGGTCGTCATCGGCTCGGTCGGTTCGGCCATCGCCATCCACCGCTTCCTCGACGTTTAGCTCAGATGCCGCACCCGGCCCGGACAACAGCCGGGTCGCGCCATCGCCACCATGCGGGCAGGTTCTGCGCGGTCGGCGCCCCGGCTGACGGGAGCCGCTGGGCAGTCGCCCTCATCGGGGCTTCGTCCGGGGTGGTGAGGACGGGACTTCGCGGCGAGTTGGCGCTAGGGTGACGGACGATGGTCAAATCAAGCATTCTCGCGACATGGGGGCATCTCGCAAAGAGTCCCGCAGATTGGCGTTCTCATGAGTCTACGTAGCCTTCGATCACTCTTCCTTGGACGTGGTGCGGTCGTAAGCGACCCGACGGCCGACCTTCAGGCCGAGGCGGCGGCCAACCCCGAGGACGACAACGTCGAAGAGCGCATCATCTCGCGCGAGCGAGAGGACATCGAGCGCACCGAGGAGGGCTTCCCCAGCGAGTAGTTGGCGGCCCGTGGCGTCGTTCGATGGGCCGCCCAGCCGGCGTTCGAGTCCCGTCCTGGCGTCGGTGTGCGCGACGTCGCGCGTGGACCTGGCGAAGAGTGGGACTGGCCCCGATTGGAGGGGCCGGCGTAGAACGGGCGGTTACCGTCGGGTCGTTCAGTCCTCGGCCGGATCGAAGTCGATGGCTGCCGAGTTCACGCAGTAGCGCAGCCCCGTCGGGGTCGGCCCGTCGGCGAAGACGTGGCCCAGGTGGCCGCCGCATTTCGCGCAGAGGATCTCGGTGCGCTCTCGAGCGAGCGATCGGTCGCGTCGCTCGATGATCGTTCCGGGTTCGCAGGCGTCGAAGCTCGGCCAGCCGCAGCCGGAGTCGAACTTCTGGTCCGCCGTGAAGAGGTGCTGGCCGCAGCCGCCGCAGGTGAAGACACCGTTCGCGTCGACGTTGAGCAGCGATCCGCTGAAGGGCGCCTCGGTGGCGGCCTCGCGCAGCACCGCGTAGCGCTCGGGGGAGAGCTCCTGGCGCCATTGCTCGTTGGTCTTCTCGATCTCGTATGTCATGGCGTCAATGTAGCGGGCGAAGGCCGGCGTGCCTACACGTAGCGCGGACGCGGGGCCTCGGGCACGGTTCGCGGGAATTCGGGCGCGTCGCACAGCAGCCTCGAAAACGCGCCCGCCAGTCCCTCGGGGTCGAGCCCGAGCTCGGCCAGCAGCGCGTCGGGCTTGTGATGCTCCAGGTAGGCGCGCGGGGTCCCGAGGATCCGCGTGGTGGGAAACGGTCGATCGAGCTCCTGGGCCCGGCCGCGGATGGCCGACACCATGAGGGTTCCGGCCCCGCCGTGGCGGGTTCCGTCCTCGATGGTGATGATGCGATCGTGGGAGAGGGCGTCGTCGATCATCTCGGTGTCCGGCGGCAGGACTCGCACGTCGTAGAGGGTGATCTTCGCGCCCTCGTCGCCGAGCAGCTCGAGGGCCCGGTAGGCATTCGGCGCCATCTTGCCCACGGCCAGCACGCATAGGGACCCGTCGCCGCGCACGACCCGGCGGGCCTTCAGCCCGTCGCCGATCCTGCCGTCGAAGGGCTTGGGCAGGGTCTTGGGGAAGCGCAGCGCCGTCGGGGTGGACATCGACAGGGCGGTCGCGAGCATCCCCGGGATCTCTTCCGCGCACGACGGCGCGAAGATGGTCATGTTGGGGATCGCCAGGCAGAGCGCGATGTCCAGCAGGCCGTGATGGCTCGGCCCGTCGTCGCCGGTGACACCGGCGCGGTCGAAGACGAAGACGACCGGCAAGTTCAGCAGTCCGACGTCGAGATGGGCCTGGTCGAACGCTCGCGAGAAGAACGTCGAGTAGATCGCCACAACCGGCTTCAGGCCTCCCATGGCCATCCCCGCTGCCGCCGTCACGGCGTGTTGCTCGGCGATGCCGACGTCGAAGAAGCGTGCGGGGTACCGCTCTTGGAAGTCGAGCAGTCCCGTCGGCCCGGCCATGGCGGCCGTGATGGCCACGATCCGCTTGTCGATGCCGGCGAGCAGCATCAGCGCGTCGGCGAAGGCCACGGTGAAGGACGTGGGCGCCGCGTCCTCCTCGTCGAAGCGCGGGGGCAACTTGAAGTCGTGCATCTTCATCTTGTCGCTCAGCGCCGGCGCGTAACCGCGACCCTTCTCGGTGAGCACGTGCACGACTATCGGACCGTCCCATTCGGCGGCGCTGCGTAGCGCGGTCTCGAGGGATTCGATGTTGTGCCCGTCGATCGGACCGACGTAGCGCACCCCGAGGTTCTCGAAGAACGTGTGCGGGGTGACCATCTCGCGAACCACCGACGTGACGCCGTGCACGCCGAGGTAGGCGGCCTGTCCCACCTTGGGCATGTGGGGCACGAGCCGGCGCAGGCGTTCGCGCATGGTGATGTACGTCCGGTTCAGCCGCAGTGTCGTGAGCGAGCCCGAGAGCTTCGAGATCGTCGGGGCGTAGCTGCGCCCGTTGTCGTTCAGGATGATGACGACGCGCTGGTTGGAGTGGCCGAGGTTGTTCAGCGCCTCGTAGGCCATGCCGCCGGTGAGCGAGCCGTCGCCCACGACGGCCACGACGTGGCGCTTGCCTCCGTGTCCAATCAGCTCCTTCTTCTGCGCCAGGGCCACCGAGAGGCCGTGGGCGTAGGAAAGGGCGGTCGAGGCGTGCGAGGACTCGATCCAGTCGTGGTCGCTCTCCGAGCGGTTCGGGTACCCCGAGAGCCCGCCGCGCTGGCGCAGGTTCTTGAACCCGTAACGGCGTCCGGTCAGCAGTTTGTGCACGTAGGACTGGTGTCCGGTGTCCCAGAGCAGGATGTCCTTGGGCGACTCGAATACCCGGTGCAGGGCGAGGGTCAGCTCGACGACACCGAGGTTCGAGCCCAGGTGGCCTCCGGTGGTGGTGACCGTGGAGATGATGAATTCGCGGATCTCCGCGCTGAGCTGGTTCAGTTCGCCGTACGACAGCCCCTTGAGGTCGGCGGGCGTTTCAATCGATGGCAGAATCACCTCTCCAGCCTACCTTTGGGCTCCTGGGGCCCGGGAGGTCGCGGTGGCCCGCCCTGTACGCTGGCGGGCATGCCGAACACCCTCGTCGAAGCAGAAGTCCTCCAGCGGGTCCTCGACGAGGCCCTGAGCCGCGGGGGCGAGTTCGCGGAGGTCTTCGTCGAGGACCGCACGACGTCGTCGGCGATGCTAGACCAGCGCCGCGTCGAGGAGCTGAGCTCGGGCCGCGACCGCGGCGCCGGGATCCGAGTGGTCGTGGGCGAGACCACCGGCTTCGCCCACACGGCCGATCTGTCCCAGCGGGGACTGCTGGCGGCCGCGCAGGCTGCGGCGGCGGTCGCGCGAGAGGGTGGCGGCGGTGTGCGCGAAATCGCGCTCGGACCGCTCCTAGACCATCCGAGCCACGCCGTCATGCTGCCGGGCGACGTCGACAAGGCCAAGAAGATCGAGCTGCTGCTACACGCCGACGACGTGGCGCGCTCCGAAGGCTCCTCGATCACGCAGGTCCAGGTCGGGTTCGGTGACTCCTCGCGGCGCTTCGTGGTGGCCAACTCCGACGGCGTCTTTGCCTCGGATCACCAGGTGCGCACCCGTTTCAACATCTCGTGCATCGCCACCGGCGACACCGGCATGCAGACGGGCTACCGGCCGATCGCCGGCACCAGGGGATTCGAACTGCTGACCCCCGAGGCGGTCGGCGACGCCGCGCGCCGCGCGGCTCGCCAGGCGATCACCAAACTCGACGCGCGTCCCGCGCCGTCGGGCGACCTGCCGGTCGTCCTGGCGGGGGGATCGGGGGGGATCTTGTTCCACGAGGCCTGCGGCCACGGGCTCGAGGCCGACGCCGTCTTGAAGCAGGCGTCGGTCTACGCCGGAAAGGTCGGTCAGCAGGTGGCGAGCCCGCTCGTGACCCTGGTCGACGACGGGACGGTGCTGGGCGAATGGGGGTACCTCGCGGTCGACGACGAGGGCCGCCCCGGGACCCGCAACGTGCTGATCGAGAACGGGATCCTGACCGACTACATGTGGGACCTCCTGCGCGCGCGCAAGCAGGGCCGGACCTCGTCGGGCAACGGGCGCCGACAGAGCTACCAGCACCTGCCGATGGTTCGCATGACCAACACCTACCTGCTCGAGGGCGACGCCGACGCCGACGAGATCGTCGCCCAGACGCCCCGCGGGGTCTACGTCGCCCAGCTCGGAGGCGGTCAGGTCAACACCGCCACCGGCGACTTCGTCTTCGGCATGACCGCCGCCTTCATGATCGAGAACGGCCAGATCACGGCGCCGCTGCGCGACTGCAACCTGATCGGCAACGGTCCCGAGGTCCTGGCTCGGGTCGACGCCGTGGCGGGCGACTTCTCAATGACCCCCGGCACCTGCGGCAAGAACGGCCAGAGCGTGCCGGTAGGCACGGGTCAGGCGACGATGCGCCTTAGCGCGGTCACGATCGGCGGTACGGCGTCGTGAGCGAGCTACTGGACATTGCCGAGCGGGTCCTCAACTCCGCGAAGGGCGCCGAGCAAGTCGAGGTCTACCTCGCACGCGGCGTCGACACCGACGTGCAGGCGTACCAGGGTGAGATCGAGGAGCTGTCCAGCGCCTCCTCCAGCGGCATCGGCGTGCGCGTGCTGCGCGACGGCGTCTCGGGGGCCCAGGTGGGAACGGCCTGGGCTGGATCGCTCGACGAGTCCGCCATCGAAGACGTCCTGCGCGAGGCGCGCGACAACGCCCGTTTCGCCACCGAGGACGAGTTCGTGGCCCTGGCCCGGCCCGACGGCGTGGCGCCCGCGGCGCTCGAACTGAGCGACGACGGGGTGACCAGCACGGCGCTCGACGAGAAGATCGCGATGGCGATTGAGCTGGAGCGGCTCGTGCGCGCGGGCGACGCCAGGATCCGCCAGGTCGACTCGGCGAACTACTCGGACTACGTCGCCGAGGCGGCGATCGTCTCCACCACGGGCATCCGCGCGACCTACGCGCGCTCGGGGGCCTACGTCTCGGTCGAGGCGATCGCGTCCGACGAGTCCGGCGACCGGACCGGCTGGGGGCTGTCGTTCGGACGCGCTCCGAGCGCGCTCGACATCCACGCGGCGGCCAGCGACGCCATCATGCGCGCGACGCGCATGCTCGGCGCCGTGAAGCCCCCGTCGCTGAAGTGCACCGGCGTGTTCGATCCCCGCACCGCAGCGACCCTGCTGGCCATCATCGGCGGATCGCTCAGCGGCGAGGAGGTCGTGCGGGGGCGATCGTTCTTCGCGAACCGATTGGGCGAAGTCGTGGCGTCGCCGCTTTTCACCCTGCTCGACGATCCGACCGACGCCCGGCACTTCGGGGCGTCGGTGTTCGACGGCGAGGGGCTGGCCTGTCGGCGCAACGTCATGATCGAGAAGGGTCGACTGAAGGCCTTCGTCTACGACACCGTGTCCGCGCGACGCGCGGGAACGGTGTCGACGGGCAGCGCGGTGCGCGCCGGTATCGCCGGCTCGCCGTCGGCGGGGTGCCGCGCGCTGGCGCTGGCCCCTGGCGAGATCGACCAGGCCGGCATCTTGGTGTCCGTGGGAAACGGCATCTTCGTTGACTCGATCGTGGGCGTGCACTCCGGGGTGAATCCCGTCTCCGGCGATTTCTCTGTGGGAGTGACCGGGCTCATGATCCGCGACGGCCAGCTGTGCGAGCCGGTGCGCGAGATCACCATCGCCTCAACCCTGCAGCGGATGCTGCTCGATATCGTGCACGTCGGAAGCGACGTGGAGTGGCTGCCCGGCAGTGCCGCCGGACAGACGCTCGCCATCGAGGGACTCGCGGTGTCGGGAGCCTAGTCCTGGGACTTGGGCGACGATCCCGCATTCGAGCCGGTGCTCGAGCCGGTGCTCGCAGCCGGTGTCGCAGCCGGTGTCGCAGCCGACGCGGAGGCCGTCGCCGGCGCCGGCGGGGCTTTCGCCGGAGTCGAGGGCGCGGCCGAGCCGCTCGAGGAGCTGCTCCGGCTGTCGTTCTTGTAGAAGCCGCTGCCCTTGAACACGATTCCCACTGCCGAGAAGACCTTGCGCAGGTCGCCCCCGCAGCTCTCGCACGTGGTCAGCGCGGCGTCGGCGAACTTCTGCACGGCTTCAACGCGCCGGTGGCACGACTGGCATTCGTATTCGTAGGTCGGCATCAACAAACTCCTGAAAGGCAAAGCGACCAAGAGAGTCTACCTTTCATCAAGGATTCCCCGGCCGCAACCTCGGTAGCATGGCGTGGTGGACGATTTCCACCAACTACGCAGATCCCTTCACGACGGGCCCTTCCCGCGTGATCTGGGGCCCTCTGAGGTCAGTGCCCGACGAGCACTGGCCCGCTGCCGCATCACCATGCAGGCCTCCACTACGGCGAGCGTCGCACAGAATGCAATGAACAAGGGCGACGTGCTCGCCACGGCGCGCATTGCGGGCATGCAGGCCGCCAAGCAGGCATCGTCGTTGCTGCCGATGTCGCACCCGGTGCTCGTGGGCAACGTCTACGTGAACTTCACGATCGCCGACACCCATATCGACGTCGAGGCCAGCGTCGACACGGTTGACCGCACCGGCGTCGAGATGGAGGCGCTCACGGCGGTCACCGTGGCGGCGCTGACGATCTACGACATGTGCAAGTCCGCCGACCGCACGATGACGATCGAAGCGGTGGCCCTGTGGGAGAAGGCAGGGGGGCGCTCGGGGACCTGGCGCCGTGAGGAAGCCCTCGGCGCCGACGGCGGCGAAACAGCCCCTCGCTAGCCGCGCGCCGGGTCCGCGCCGCGCCGGTACTCTCGGGTGTAACGATGACGGGAGTCTGATGGGCGCTTCACGAGGTGGGAATGATCAGAGCCGAGAGCGCCTCGTCGCGCTCGTGCTGCTGCTCCAGAGCGCGCCGAAGTCCGAGCCGCTCAGCCAGGAGGTCATCGTCCGCGAACTGATGGTCGACGAGTACCCCGTGTCGGCCAAGGGGCCGCGTAAGGTGCGTGCCTACGAAGGCAACGAGGCCGCCATTCGCCAGAAGTTCGAACGGGACAAGGCCCGCATCCGCGACCTGGGATTCCATATCGACACCGTGACCATCGGCGACACCGTCGGCTACCGGATCGACCCCGCCAGCGGTTACGCGCCGCCCATCAACTTCTCCGATGCCGAGGAGAGGGTCGTCCAGATGGCCTTGCGCTTCTGCGGGTTCGGAAAGTCGGGGGCCTTCAGCGTCTTCAACGAGGGACCGGCCAGCGATGGCGGGGTCAAGTTCACGAACGACTACACGCCCATGCTGCGCGCCCTCCATCAGCGCCGGGCCCTCAGGTTCGACTACCACTCGTCGGCGAACAGGGCGCGCGCCGTGGAGCCGCTCGTGATCGACTTCTTCGGCGACGCCACCTACCTGGTCGCGCGCGTCAAGGGGACCGACGAGATCAAGGGCTACCGCGTCGACCGCATCACGTCGATGCCGGTGGTGCTGAACGACACGTTCCAGGTCGACGAGGCCACCGCGCAGCTGGCCAAGGCCTGGCGTCCCGCGTTCTCCAAGGGACCCGCGCCGGTGGACGTCGTCTTCACCACCAACCAGAACTACGCGACGCTCCTGCTGAGCCAGTTCCCCGACGCCGTCGCGGCGAGCAAGAAGGGCGGCAAGGTCGAGGTCAGCATCAGCTTCGACAACCTGAACGCCGCGAGGGACTTCATCCTGGAGGCGGCCGAGCGGGTTCGCTTGCAGTGGCCCAAGGCGCTGAGGACCGAACTCGTCGATTGGCTCGGTCGCGTGAACCGCGGCAAGGTGCCGGCGCTGGAGAGCCTCAAGTTCGCGGGAACGTCGACCAACGACGTGCTCGGCCAGACCCTTCAGCTGCTGCACGCGGTCTACGTGGCCCCCGACGGCTTGCGGATCAGCGACCTCGCGAGACGCTTCGAGCTCGACCGCGATCAGGTGCGTTACATCATGGACCGTCTCGTGTCCTTCGAGCCGATGGGCGGCCACTACGGATTCCCCGCGCACGTGGTCAAGGAGTGCGACGACTGGGACAACGAGGAGTCCGACGACTCGACCTACTTCGCGAGCTTCTCCGACGCCCACGGATCGACCAGCCCGTCGCCCTTGCTGTGGCGCGACCTGTTCGAGCTGAACATCGCCCTGCGCGAAGCGTCGAGGGTCTACTCGGACCCCGCGGTCCAGTCGGCCATCGACAAGATCGAGGCCGCCGCCGCCGCGTTCGTGCAGGTCGAGTCGCCGTCGAATGAGCCGTTCATTGGCCACGTGCAGTCCGCGGTGGCCGAGCACGCCCAGATCAAGATTGCGTACACCCCCGGGACGGCCCAGGAGGCCAGTATCCGGTTGATAGAACCCCGCGAGATGAAGGCTCTCAACGGCCACACGTACGCGCGCGCCTACTGCACGACGAGGCAGGCCTGGCGGACGTTCCGCGTCGACCGCATCAGCGCCATCCTCGCCAAGTCGCCGGTGACCGAGGAGCGTGCGCCCGATGGCGCCACGAACTGGCTGACCCAGGTGGGCGACGAGGGCGTCGAGGTCGTCGTCGTCATGGAGGCCCCACTGCGCTGGCTCTTCGAGCCGCTGCCCGGCGCACAGTGGCTGGCCCTCGAGGACGGCCGCCACGCCGTCAAGTTCCGCGTCGGCGACGAGTCGTTCCTCGACCACCTGATGCTGCGCGCCGGCGGCGGCGCGGTGGTGGCGTCACCCCAGTACGCCAAGGCCGGTCACGAGCTCGCGGCGCGGATCGCGGAGTGGCTGTAGGGCGACCGTTGGGCACCTCTATGGAGGTGCCCGTTGCTTCGACTTTTCGTGCGGCGTTCGAACGACGTCAACTACTTCACCGATGATCCGGCCCACGAGCTCGACGGGTTGCGCGAGGGCGGTCCCGGATGGTGGATGCGGGGATCGGGCGACACCCGGGGCCCCGACGACGTGCGGGGCGTCTTTGGAACGACCGAGCGTTCCGCGGTGCAGGGCTACGACATCGTGGTCGCCGCCCCCCGCCCCGTCTCGATCCTGATCGCCCTGGACCCCGAGCACGCCGCGGGCGTGGTCGGCGCACACCGTGCTTCGGTCGCGGCGACGATCGGCTACCTCGAGGAGAGGGCGCTGGTCGTGCGGGACCGTCGAGGGGGCGAGGACCGCGACGAGCCGGCGCGGTGGCGCGCCATCGTCAGCTACACGCACGGACTCAATCGTCACGGCGAGCCGCACCTCCACGACCACGTGCTAGTGGGCGCGCGACCCGACGGCGCGCGCGGCGTGCTCGACGGCCGGGCTCTCTTCGCCCACGTTCGCGCCGCCGACGCCCTGTACCGCTCGTCGTTGCGCCACGAGATCGCCCAACGAACGCCCTGGACGGCGTGGCGATCGTTCCAGGGAATCGAGCACGTCCAAGGTCTGGACGAGGGGCTGCGGGCGCTGTGGGGTGGGCATCACCAGGGTCGCGGCGAGAAGCTGGCGTGGCATCGCGACGACACGGTCCGCCAGTGGCGGCGCGACCTGGAGCGCTTCGAGTCCCAGGGCACGGTCGCCCCGCCCCGGGGGGACCGGGGAAGGCTCGACGAGCACTCGTTCGCGGGCGCCCTGGAAGGGCGCGCCGACGTAGCCCGCCGCCACGTCGTGGCGGCGTGGGCCAACGCCGCGAGATACGGCCAGGCTGCGAAGGATACCGCCCGCGCGATCGATCAGCTGTACCCCACGCTGGCCGAGTCCAGGGGGGTCCGTGAGGCGACGATCGGCCTGACCCAGGCTCGGATGATCGGCGTCGTTCGCGAGCGCGGCCCGCGCCCGCTGGCGGTGAGCGAACTGGCTGGTTGGGCTCAGCGCCCGCGCGAACGCTCGGGCTCGTGGATGGACCGCTCGAGGTAGTGGCGGAAGCGTTCGTCGCGGTAGGCGGGGGTGAGCCCGATCCACTTCATTTCCTTGTTCGAGTCGAGACCGAGCCCGAATCCTGGACGGCCGCGGGCGATCTCGCTCAGAGTGGCCCGGTCCCGTTCCATCCAGCCGGTGGAGTATCCCTGCGCTCGGCCGCGCCGTCCGATCTGGTGGGTCGACGTGGCCACCTGCGTGCGCCCCGCGAGGTGCGCCAGCAGTTCGAGCGTGGGCCGGTCGGCGATGCCCGGCAGGATGATGGCGGTGGGGAAGAGCGAAAGGAATCCGTCGCCCGTCTGGCCCCAGCGACTTCGGGCTTGACTGAGGTCCTGCAGGCAGGCCAGCGTCAGGACCCCCTGGCCGCCGCCTTCGGACACGATGCCCGCCAGTCGAGGCAGGGGAGCCACGTTGGCCAGTTCGTCGAGGGCGAGGAGCAGCCGGGCACCCTCTTCGTGGCGGTCGTAGGTCGCGTGGACCAGCTCCTCGATGAGGCCCACGACCAAGGGGGTCGTCACCGCCTGGTGACGGCTGGGCGCGACGATGTGGAGCTGGTGGGGTCCGGCGAGGAAGGCGTCGATATCGAGCGGGGCTTCGCGGGCGCTGGCGCGAGCGGCGTCGGTTCGCACGCCGGCGAAGAGACCCGATGCGGTCGACCAGATGCTCGAGCGCTCGCGGTCCTCGGTGGCGAGCACGCCTCGAAGGAGCGTGAGCGCCGGATGATGATCGCCGTAACGCTCGCGCAACTCGAGCGCGACGTCGTCGCTGCGTCGCTCGTCGACGCGCGACGCCAGTGACCCGAGCGACTCGTTTCGTAGCGCGGCGGCGTGCAGAAGTGGTCCGACGAGCGCGCTCGCACGCTCCGTCCAATGATCGTCGCCGCGCTCGCTGCGCCCTCGTCTCGCAACGTCGATAAGACTTCGGGTGGCCAATACTGCGCCATCCCACGTCAAAGATTGCCGAATCGGCGAGTAACCAATGCGCTGCACGCCCGGCGGAGTGCGCACCGTTCCGGAAGGATCGAAGAGAAGTGTCGCGCCATCGTGACGTGCCGATGCCATGAGAGAGACGACATCGTTCTTCGTCGAAGTGACTACGCAAGAACGTTTTGTGATCAGGAGGTTTGGGATGATCAGCGAAGAGGTCTTTCCACTGCGACTTGGACCCAACACGAGTGTCGATCGCTCTGGTCCACTCGTTGCATCACCACTCGCGCCGCGTCCCAAATAGATTCCGCGGTCATCGATCACGAATGACAAATGTCGTAAAAAAACTCGAAATGCTTGACATTGGCCTCTAAAGCGAGTGAACTTTTGTTTGTCCTTCTGCGGAGGAGGTCAACGTTTTGCAAAAGTGCTGCTAGCAGCATCTGAGTGAAGTGCTCTTTCGCGTTTGGACCGTGCACTGCGTTTGGTCGCCGCACAGCCGTGAGGCTGGGTGGTCCACGAACGAGTTCACGTTTTTTCAATGCGGTACCAGATTCGCGGTCACCACGGTGGTGTCCTCGGGGTCCCAAATTGATTCAATGATGATTCCCAAGGAGGGAAAGTGGCAACAGCTGCGAAGAAGAAGGCTCCGGCCAAGAAGGCCCCCGCCAAGAAGGTCGCTGCGAAGCGTCCTGCGAAGAAGGCCGCTGCTAAGAAGGTAGTCAAGAAGGCTCCGGCCAAGAAGGCCGTCGCCAAGAAGGCTCCGGCACGGAAGGCTCCGGCCAAGAAGGCCGTCGCCAAGAAGGCTGCTGCACGGAAGGCTCCGGCCAAGAAGGCTCCGGCACGGAAGGCCGTCGCCAAGAAGGCTCCGGCACGGAAGGCTCCGGCCAAGAAGGCTCCGGCGAAGAAGGCCGTCAGGCGCGTCGCCAAGCGCAAGTAGTCGACCCCTTTCGGGGAGTTGGCATTTGAGGGGGCCTTCGGGTCCCCTCAAATGCTGTCCGGGTGCTGTTTCAGGTCGCTTGGGTCATCCACGTCGAAGCGCCACGGGCTGTCGTCGATGACCCTCCAGAGAACGCCGAGGCGCTCAGCCTCGGCCTGGTGCAGCCGCATCGAATCGGGTCCGTAGGCGAAGTGGAAGTCCAGACCCGTTGGCACCACGAGGACGTTCGTGCCCGCGCGGTGGCGGTCGGCGATGATCGTGATGCCTGGTCCGGGCTGGAACTGGCCGAGTCCCTCGGGGCTGGCGAGGTCGCCGTGGACGATGAGCAGCCGGTCGAACCTGTCGCGCAGGGCCGCGTAGGCGCCCTGAACCGCCTCATTGAGGCTTCGAGCTTGCGAGCGCCAGGCTTCGGCCCCGTGGGCCACGGCGAATTGGGAGATCTCGTCGCTTTCGCTGAGTACGACGACGTGACGTGGCCTGCAGCTGCGCAGCACGCCGAGGGCGAGGTCCTCGGCGAGTTGGGTGACGTCGACCGCGCCAGCCTGACGTAGCCGGTCCTTGGCCACGTCGAAGCGCTTGAGTGGCATCACAATGGCGTCGCGGGTCATGGATGTGAATGCTAGGGGCCGTCGTTGGTTACCCTGTTCAGCGTGGCCCACTCCGAGCTTGACTTTCTCCACTACGAGCGGCCGCTGCTGGCGCGCGGCGAAGTAGTGGTGGGCATCGATGAGGTGGGACGCGGAGCGCTCGCCGGTCCCTTGACGGTCGGAGCCGTCGTCCTCACCTGCGGGGCCGCGGCGCCCCAAGGGCTCGCCGACTCCAAGCTACTCACGTCCGCACGTCGCGAAGCGCTGGTGGAGCCGTTGGAGGGCTGGGCCGCCGACTGGTCGCTTGGATCGGTCACTTCGGCAGAAATCGACGAATGGGGACTGCGCTTGGCGCTGGCGGTGGCGGGAACCCGGGCCCTTGATGGGCTGCGGGTGAGGCCGACACATGCGCTCATCGACGGTTCGTTCAACCTCTTGAGAGCACCGCTGGATACCGGATTCGGTGTCCAGGCGCCTCCGCGGCTCCGCTACTCGAGCCTGCCCTCTACGACCATCGTCAAGGGCGACCAAGTGAGCGCGACAATCGCCGCCGCCTCGGTGTTAGCCAAGGTCCATCGTGACCGGTTCATGGTGGAACTCTCAGGGGAGTTTTCGGCTTACTGCTGGGCCGCGAACAAGGGCTATGGAGCCCCTGAGCACCTGGAAGCGTTGCGTCGCCGCGGCCCTACGTCCTTTCATCGTCAGAGTTGGCGTCTACCCGTTCAAGTGGACTCGTCAGAGTTGGCGTA
>PLHD01000037.1:64944-81272 GCA_003138815.1 Acidimicrobiaceae bacterium
CATAATGCGGCTTTGGGGTATCCATCTAACCGGAGCAATCCCGTAGATTCCTGGACTTTGGCCTGATAGCCGGGCGCGCCGATCCCTATCGTTGCGCGCCCATACCGTCCGCGAGCGCTCATTGTGTGGGTGCTTTTCAAACCTGCGAGGGGGAACGGTACTGGTACAATCGCCCGGTGCTCAACTACATCCTGAGGCGGCTCGGTCAATCGATCATCGTCTTGCTGATTGTGATGCTGATCACGTTCACCCTTCCCTACTTCGAGGTCAACGGCATTTTGGCTCCCGCGTATGCAGTGCTCGGCACGCACGCCAATCCAGCGACGGTGCACGTGTGGGGCGTCCAGCACGGGATGTTCCACCCGTACTTGGTGCGGTTCTGGAGCTACATCGACCAGGTATTCATCCACTTCAACCTGGGGCACTCGTACAAACAGAACCTCTCGGTGTGGCAGATTATTTCGCTCTACGTGCCTCGCACGATCTGGCTGGCACTTTCGTCACTCATCTTGACGGTCATCATCGCACTCCCCCTGGGCATTTACCAGGCCTCCAAGCGCAACAGCACCGTCGACTACGTTGCGACCAGCACGGCCTTCATCCTCTACGGGATACCCGCCTTCCTGCTCGGGATCTTGATGCTGCAGTTCTTCAGCTTCAGTTGGCCCCGCCTGCCCGCCTCCCCGCCGTCCGCTGTGGCGCCGTGGGCCATGTTCACAAATCCGCTGGGCTTCATCCTTCCGGTGGCGACCCTGACACTTCTGAGCATTGCGTTTCTCAGTCGCTTCATGCGCAGCGCAGTCCTGGAGGTTCTCGTCCAGGACTACATACGCACGGCCAAAGCCAAAGGCTGCAGTAACCGCCGGATGCTCGCTCGTCACGCGATTCGCAATGCGCTTGGACCGATCGTGATCATCTTGGGGCTCTATTTTCCCGGACTCCTGGGTGGCGCTGTCGTGATCGAGGCCGTCTTCAACTACAGCGGGCTGGGAATCCAGATCGTCACCGCCGCATCGACACTGGACGTACCGACGGTACTGGGTATCACCTTGCTCGTCGCCATCTTGACCCTGCTCGGTAATTTAATCGCCGACGTCATGCTCGGTATCGTGAACCCGCGAATACGAATCCAGGGCAACCGATGATCGAAGGTCCCGAGCCGCCGCTGCAGCTCCACAGCCTGGTCACTGAGAATCTCGCCAATACCGAGGCGAGCGACGAAGTCGTGCCGATGTGGAAGCAACGCACGCGCATCTTCATCCACAACAAGCTCGCGGTAGCGTCGGTACTTTTTCTCCTGGCGACCGTGATCTTCTGCTACTTGGGTCCTCTGTTGTACCACTCCAACCAGACCAATCAGGCCCAAGCGCTCAACGTGACCTTCAACGCCCCGCCGTCGCTCAAGCACCTACTCGGCACAGACAGCTCGGGATTCGACGAACTCGGACGAATCATGTTCGGCGGCGAGTACTCGCTGAGTCTGGGTATGCTCGCCGGATTCATCACCATCATCGTGGGCACCATCTACGGCATGGTCGCGGGATTCCTTGGCGGGATCGTCGACACCTTGATGATGCGCCTGCTCGATGCGTTCTTGTCGATTCCGCTGCTCTTCTTGCTGATCACCCTGATAGCGGTGTTTCAGCGTTCCACGATCTTTCTCATCGTCCTCATCGGCGTCACGCTATGGTTTGGCAACGCCCGCATCATTCGAGGCGACGCGCTCTTGATAAAGAAACTTGAGTACTCGCAGGCCTCCACTGCCATGGGGGCGAGCAAATGGCACATCATCTGGCGCCACGTGTTTCCGAATTCGATGAGCAACATCGTCACCGTCGCCACGTTTTCTGTGGCCGACGCGATCTTGTTCCTCTCAACCTTGGGTTTCCTCGGTCTCGGCATCCAGGCTCCCCAGACCGACTGGGGAACCATGATGCAAGCGGGGTCCGTCCAACAGTCCAACGGTTTCTGGTGGGAGATCTACCCCACCGCCCTGCTGTTCGTGCTGGTAATCGTCGCCATTACCTACATCGGTGAAGCCCTGCGCGACGCCTTCGAGGTTCGTCTCCTCGAACGCTGAGCGGTCTCGAGGACGAAGTGCCTCGAGCGTGTCCCACTACGTGCGCGGGCCTAACGTGACCGGCGTCTTCATCGGGAAGTGACAGGCCGCCTGCTGGGTCACGCCGAAGCTTCGAAGAACGGGCTCTTCGGAGGCGCAGATCTCCTGAGCCTTAGGGCAGCGCGTGCGAAAACGGCACCCTGAGGGCGGGTGAACCGCCGAGGGCAGTTCACCGCGCACCTGGCTGCCGCGGCGCTTGTGGGCCTCTTTGGGGTCAGGCACGGGCACCGCGTCGAGAAGGCCCTGGGTGTAGGGATGCGCCGGCGAGCGAAAGACCGATTCCGCGTCGCCGATTTCGACGATCTTACCGAGGTACATGACGGCGATGGTATCGGCCATGTAGTAGATCACGGCCAGGTCGTGGCTGACCATCACGTACGAGAGGTGTTGCTCGCGTTGAAGTTCCTTCATCAGGTTAAGGATCTGGGCCTGTACCGAGACGTCCAACGCCGAAACCGGCTCGTCGGCCACGATCAACCGAGGATTGAGCGCTAGCGCTCGCGCAAAACCGATGCGCTGGCGCTGCCCGCCGGAGAACTCGTGCGGGTACCGATCGGCCGCCATTCGGTCCAGGCCCACCGAGGCCAGCAGTTCGTAGACTCGCTTCCTCTGCTGGGTCTTGTTGCCGTCACCTTGGATGGCGAGGGGCTCACCCAGGATATTGGCGACCTTCATGCGCGGATCGAGAGACGAATAGGGATCCTGGAACATCATCTGGCGATCGCGACGTCCGACCCTCGAAGGCTTGTGACCGCGAGCCGACACGAGCTTGCCATCGAAGAAGATCTGGCCGGCCGTCAGGGGTTCCAGGCCCACCAGCATTCGCCCGATCGTGGTCTTGCCGCAGCCCGACTCGCCGACCAATCCGAAGGTCTCGCCCTCGGTGAGCGTGAAGCTGACGTCCGATACAGCGTGGATGGCGCCGATCTTGTGTCGAATGAGCCCGCCCGTGACCGCGAACTCCTTCACGAGTCCTTCGGCGCGCACGAGTTCTATCTTGGCCCCGCTCGCCGATCGAACCGCACCGGGAGATGGCGCTATTGCCACGACCACCTTCGGGCCGTCGGTGGGATGAAAGCAGGCGAAGGCGTGCTCACCCTGAAGCGTTAACGACGGCTCTTCGGACCGGCACTGGTCGGTCGCGTAGGCGCAGCGTGGCGCGAAGCGACACGCCGTTATCTCCTTAGTCAGGTCGGGCGGCATGCCGGCGATAGAGGCCAGCTTGTGCTTCGAGGTGTTCTCCAGATTGGGCATCGACGCCAAGAGTGCCTGAGTGTAGGGATGGCGCATCGAATTGAAGAGCTCCGGCGTCGAGGCCTCTTCGGCCTTCTTGCCCGCGTACATCACCACCACGCGGTCGGTACGGCCCGCGATGACCCCCATGTCGTGGGTGATGAGCAGCATCGCCATGCCGAGTTCTTTTCTGAGGTTGTCCAGGATGTCGAGAATCTGCGCCTGAATCGTCACGTCCAAGGCCGTCGTCGGTTCATCGGCGATGAGGATCGTCGGACTGCACACTAGGCCCATGGCGATGATGACCCGCTGTCGTAGTCCTCCGGAGAGCTCGAAGGGATACTGATTGAGGCGCTCGGCGGGGCGCGGCATCTCCACCATCTCGAGCACCTCGAGCGCTCGTTTTCTCGCATCGGCCTCACTTGCTCCATGATGAATCCTGAGCCCCTCGCCAATCTGGCGGCCAATTCTTGTCGTTGGGTTGAGCGAGCTCATGGGGTCCTGGGGAATCAGCGCAATGCTCTGGCCGCGTTGGTGCTGCATCTCCTTTTCGCTCAAGCCAGCGAGATCGACGCCGTCGAGAACGATGTTGCCCGCGGCGATCTTTCCCGTACCGGGCAGTAGGCGCATGATGGCCAAACCCGTAGTGGTCTTGCCGCAACCCGATTCGCCCACCAGGCCAACACACTCACCAGCGCCAATCGTCAAGGAAAAATCGTCAACGGCGGTGGCGAATGTCTTACGTGATGCGAATTGGACCTTCAGGTTGTTCACCGTGAGCAGCGACGACATAGTTGACAGAGCCTACTCTTTGCTCCACGGGCACCATGGTCGAAACGACCGACGGACGAGCACCATAATCCGACGACCAACGCCAGTTTCGGGGCCAAGGGCGCGCTGACGGCCTTCCTCAACGCTCGCGCCGCGATGCTCAATGAGGCCCTCAGCGATCTGGCGGCCGATGTTCATGGTCGGATTGAGCGACGTCATGGGGTCCTGAGGGATGAAGGCGATTTCGTTGCCGCGCACCCTCTGCATCTCTTCTTCCGAAAGGGTCGCCAGATCCTTCCCGAAATTCTCGATCGATCCGCCGATCACGTGGCCATTGTTCTGTAGCAGTCTCATGATGGACAGGCCGATCGTCGTCTTGCCACAGCCCGACTCGCCGACGAGGCCAACGCACTCGCCCTCACTGATCTCGAAGGTCACGTCGTCAACGGCCACGACGTTCGCGCTTCGCATTCGAAATTCGGTGTCTAGGTTACGAACGGAGAGAACGACACCCATAGTCGACAACCCTACAACGAGCGTCTCGGGCCTAAATGGTGGAGCCCAACTCCGGAAGGGTCCGGGACCGGCGGTGCCAGCGCGTGGGTCCATACCGGGACAGCGAGCGGCGATGATGCGAAGCGGCATCGTGATGGGCGAGGGCGGGGGAGCGCTCAGGCGCCAGCTGCCCCTCTTTCGCTTCGGCGTAGGCGGGCCGCTCTCGACCGGTAAGCAGTGGTTGAGCCCCATCTCTCTGGTCGATGAGGTCAAGGCAATACTCTGGATCGTCGACCGCAAGGTGTCGGCACCAGTCAATCTGACCCGCCCCTCGCCGATCACCAACTCTCAATTCACGAGGGAATCAGCGAGGGCGCTGCGTCGCCTGGCCGTCATGAAGGTCCCCGCACTCGCTCTTAAGGTGGCACTCGGAAGCCAGATGACGCGTGACGCGGTGCTCGCCAGCCAGCGTGTCGTGCCTCTTGTCCTGAGCCGAGAGGGCTTGGTGTTCAACAATCCCGATGTTCACGCCATCATTTCTGAGGTCGTTAGGCCGCGAATCAACTAAAAGCCGACATTTTGAAGGTTTTTGCATTTTTCGGTCAATAATAAGGGTGCTGAGTACGTAATTGTCACAATTAACTGGTGCTCGTGAACTTGTGTGAACCCACGATGCCGGATACAGTTGCCAACAATCATCCTCAACGGGTGGGCAAATTGGACGTGACCATTTCGGTGGTACTGGGAGGCAATATCAATATGCAATTCAAACACAAGCTTCGGGTCCTGGTGACCATCGGCTCCGCGGCCGCTGCGTTATCGGTGGGCCTCGTTGGATTATCTACGGGAGGAGCCGGAGCAGCCAGTACGCCGACGGGTACCATCACACTCGCCGAAGCGGCACAGACGCCTCCAAACTATATTTTCCCATTCATGAGTTGCGCCACCTTCTCGGTATCCAACATCGACGGCTTCGACCAGCAGCTGTTCCGCCCGGCCTACTGGTTCGGCCTCGGATCCTCGGCGGCCATCCAGCCAACGCTTTCCCTGGCTAATCAGCCCGCCATGAGCGATCACAACAAGACGGCCACGATCGTCATGAAGGGCTGGAAGTTCGCCGACGGCCAGACCATTGACGCCGAGTCGCTCATGTTCTTCTTGAACATGTACCGGGCCGATCCGACGGACTACTGCGGCTATAACGGCAAGTACGGGATTCCCAACATGGTAAAGAGCGCGAGCGGAACGGGCAATACGGTCACTATTCACTTCACGACGTCGGTCAACCCGTACTGGATCCTCTACAACTACCTGGCGGAGCTCACCCCGATGCCCAACTCCTGGGACATCACGGCTCCCGGTAAGACTTCGACCTGCGCTTCCGGTGTCTACAACGCCAAGTCCACGAATGCGGCGTGCACGGCGGTCTACAAGTACCTCAACAAGGAGTCCTCGAATACCTCGACCTACACCGACGCCATGTGGCAGAGTGGCGATAGCGGACCGTGGAAGTTGACATCATTCGACAACCTGGGCAACTTGACCCTGGTGCCGAACACCAAGTACTCGGGCCCCCAGAAGGCCCAAGTCGCGGAAGTGAAGGAAGTCGCCTTCGCGTCGACGACCGCCGAGCAGAACGCGCTGCGCGCCGGCACAATCGACATCGGCTACGTGGATAATGCAGTGCTCACCAAGAACGGAACGCCGAGCAAGCCCGGCCCAAACTGGAGCGCCATCGCCAGTAATTACTCATTGCACGTGTCCGCGCCATGGTCGGTTGACTACTCCGCCTACAACTTCAACAAGTTGAATCCGCAGGCCCCGCTACTGAGCCCGCTCTACATCCGTCAAGCCCTTCAAGAGACGGTGAACCAGCCCGGCATCATCAACAAGGTCTTCAAGGGCTACGGCTACGTGCAGATCAACCCGCTACCGCCGGTCACTCCGTCCTCGATCGACACGGGCGTGTCGTTCACGAATCCCTACCCGTACAACCCATCCAAGGCGTCGGCGCTGCTCAAGAGCCACGGCTGGAAGATGTCGGGCGGAACCCTCGAATGCGAGAGTCCCGGAACGACGGCCACCGACTGTGGTGCGGGAATCACGAAGGGCGAAAAATTGGCCTTCACCTTCCTGTACGACTCGGGCTCACCGGTTACTGCGCTGCAGGTCGACGCGGAGGTTTCTGAGTGGGCTTCCATCGGAATAGCCATGAAGGTCTCCTCGGCGCCCTTCAACTCTGTCATCTCCACGTGCTCGGCCAATTCGGGCAAGTGGAGCATCTGCTACTGGGGCGCTGGGTGGATCTACTCACCCGAGTACTACCCGTCAGGTGAGACTCTGTTCACGCCAGGTGCAAGCTTTAACATCGGCAACTTCAACAACGCGGCATTGAACGCCGCTGTGCAGAAGACCGACTTCGGTACCGCCAGCCTTGGGAAGTTCGCGAACATCGCGGCGCAGCAACTGCCGGACTTGTACCAGCCCAATACCACCAACGACTTCGTCGCGGGCGGCATTGGTGAAGTCATCAACACCCTCAAGAGCAAAATCGGCTTCTCGCCGAACCCGCTCGAGACCTTCATGCCGGAGTACTACTCCTTCAAATAGAGGTTCACACGTAAGGGTGCAGGCCCAACGACAAACAGCCCCCCAGTCGGGGGGCTGTTTGTCGTTGGCGAAGGGCGCGCTCATTTTGTCAGTGCTTTTCAAACCTGCGAGGGGGAACGGTGCTGGTAAACCCGCCCGGTGCTCAACTACATCCTGAGGCGGCTCGGTCAATCGATCATCGTCTTGCTGACTGTGATGCTGATCACGTTCACCNNCGTACTTGGTGCGGTTCTGGAGCTACATCGACCAGGTATTCGTCCACTTCAACCTGGGGCACTCGTACAAACAGAACCTCTCGGTGTGGCAGGTTATTTCGGCTCTTGTGACTCATCCGTGGGTCGCTTTGGCTAGTTGACGCCCGGGTAGCGGTGGACAGTAGCCATCGCGATCGAGCAGACACAGCGCGATGAGATTGTCGGTGGACTTGAATCCGTAGGCCATGCGGGTGAGGAGGCGTAGCTTCGCGTTGGTCGATTCCACGAGTGCGTTCGACAGCCCGTCGTTGGTCAGGGTGGCGACGCCCGGGTAGCGGTGGCGAACGATCCGGTGACAGAGGTCGACGAAGGCGGGCATTCGACAGCGCCTCGCCCAGCTGCGCCAATCGTCCAGGGCGTCGATGGCTTCACGACCTCGCAACTGAAATATCAGGCGGAACTGCTCCTTGAGTAAGTACCCGCGATACAGAGTCTTGTTCACTGGCGCCACCCGACTGAGGCTTTCCTGCTGTCGCCCGCTCGGGTGGTCGGGGTTCTTCAGCAGCGCGTAGCGACTGCCCTTCGGGAGGGAAATGAGACTGGGTGCGCCGATCCTTCTCGCGGTGCGCCAGATCTGCTTGCGCACCTCGCCGAGCGCCCTGGTCGCCCGGGCGACAATGTGGAACGCGTCGGCGCACAAGGTGGCGTTGAGGCAGCGTTCACGAACCACGGTCGCGATCCACTCGGCGGCGTCAGCGCTCACCAGCTTGATCAGGGCGGACCGTTCTTCACCCAGCAGATCGAAGAACGCGTTGAGGGTGGCCTTGTCCCGACCCACCGCGGCCCAGACGAGCCGTCCGCTGTCGTGGTCGACGACCACGGTCAAGTACTCGTGACCCCGGCGGTAGCTGATCTCGTCGATGCCAATGCGGGTCAGTCCCTCGAAGGGATCGCGAGCGGCTCGACCATCGGCCACCACCCGGGTGATGATGGTGCCTACGCTGCGCCACGCCACTCGCATCAGCTCGGTGACCGCCGACTTCGAGGTGTGGGTCTCCTTGCTTTTGCGATTCAACTACATTGGGTGCTGCTCAATAGTGGTAGTACTCCGGCGTGATCGTCAAGAGCGGATTCGGAGTGAATCCAATTCTGCTCTTCAGCTTCTTGCTGATCTCAACTGCGAAGGAGGGGTTTGGTACGAAAAGAACTGGCAGTTGTTCAGCGGTGTACTGAGCGTACGCCGTCAACTTCACGTTCGACGAGACCGTGGCGTGAATCAACGTTCCCATCTTGCCCGTTGGGTCGACGTAGGAGCCGTAGTTGGCCCCGGCACCGGGAGCGAAGAGCGACTCACCGGTTGGGTAGTAGTCAGGCGAGTAGCCCCACCCTCCACCCCACGAGCAGATGTCCGTGGTCGATCCGGGACAGCCGCTGGTGACGTAGTAGAACGTGCCCTCTGAGTGCGAGACGGTGATACCCAACTGCTGCCAGGCTGAAACGATGGCGTTGTTCTGGGCGTCCTGTGAGTTCGAACCAGACGCCCACTCAATACTGATGTTCATCGCCGTGCCTGACGCAATGCCTGCACCACAGTTACTCGAGCCGGAACCCGGGCTGGTGCAAGTAAGCTTTCCGCCCGAGTCGGTCCAGCCATGGCTGGTGAACTGCGCCGCTGCGCCGGTGACGCTGTACGGGTATGGCTGCTTGAAGGCGGCGCTCAGGGACGACGGTGCGCCCGTGGGCAGTGCGCTGTCGTCGAGGAAGGAGTAGTTCTTCCACGCGTTGGCAATGATACCCGGCTGGTTGATCGCCTCTTCGAGGGCGCCACGGACGTACGTCTGGGCCAGCTCGGCCGCGTCAGTACCGCTCTTGAAGTTGAACACGTCAAAGCTGGTCGACCAGATCGGTCCGGAGATCAGGTTGTACCTGGAAGCCACCGGTGCCCAGTTGGGGCCAGCTGTTCCGGGCGCGGGCGCCGGTGCAGTGAGGTTTGAGGGGTCAACGAAGCCGAGGTCTACCGTGCCGGCCTGCAGGGCGGTCTCTTCTGTCTGTTCGGTGGTGAACGCGAGTTCCTTGAAGTACCGCACCTGAGCCTTCTGCGGGCCCGAGTACTTGGAGTTGGGCTGGAACGTGGCGTTGCCCAAGCTGTCAAAGGAAGTCAGCTTCCACGGGCCGCTGTCCCCACCCTGCCACAGGGCATCGGTGAAGGTGCTCGTGTTGGATGACTGCTTGAGCAGGTACGCCTCAACTTTCTTGCACGCGACGTCGGTGGAACTCGCGCCGTACTTGCCCGAGGCGCAGTTCGAGACCGTGTGGGCCGAAGTCCGGTCCCACGAATTGGGCATGGGGGTGATCTGGGATAGGTAGTTGTACGTGATCCAGTTGTGGTTCACCGGAACGGTGAAGACTATTTTCACCGTATTTCCCTTGCCAGTGATATTGGTCACCTGGTCTGGAATTCCGTAGTGGGGGACGTAGTAGCAGAGTCCGGTCGGGTCGGCCTTGTACATGTTCAAGAAGAACATGACCGACTCGGCGTTGATGGTCTGACCGTCGGCGAACTTCCAGCCCTTGGTGTTGATCGTGACGGTCTTGCTCCCGTTGGAGAAGGTGGGGAGCTTGGCGAGTGACAACTGGGGCTGCAAGCTCACCGACGTGCCCAGTCCGAACCAGTAGAGCGGACGGAACATCAGAAACTGAAAATCGGCGCTGTTGGCTTCGGAACAGTCTTGGGGGCTGAGGTAGGGGAAGATGTAGTCAGGATTTGCCGTTGCAGCTTCCGCGTACGTGATCGTCCCTGCAGGAGCACTCGCGCCACTCATCGTTGGGGCAATGAGGCCCATCGATAACGCACCGGCGGCAGCGCCAATCGTTATCGCAAGCCGTAATCTGCGTCCAAATTGCATAGTGAACTGCCTCCCAGTGCCACCGAAGTAGTCACAATTATCTTGCTTCCCCATCACGGATGGACTAAAAGCGACTGTAACCCTTGCCGTTAGGGCGAACAAGGCAACCGAGACGGAAACGCTCAAATAACCATTACTTTTCTGTTACTTTGCTCTTGTAATTACCGGTCACGAGGACCGCAATTGGCTTCTCGATAACGGTCCCGACTAGGGGCGATACGAGAAGGCCGAAGCGAGGATGGACCCAATTGCCCTGTTTTCGAACTCAAAACCGCTCTCGGTCAAGACGGTGGGCACGACTCGCTGACTGGCCAATACGGCTTCGTCGGTGAGCCCGGATCCGAGGGCGATCCTCAGGGCGACCGCGGGAACCCGAGCCAAGGTCGGCCGGTGCAGATGACGCCCCAAGCCGCTGGTGAAGTCCCGGTTGGTCAGGGGCTCGGGACCGACCAAGTTGACCGGGCCTTCCAGCGAACGATCCAGGACCCACAGGATGGCTCGCACCTGGTCACGCAGTGAAATCGGGCTAAGCCACTGGCGTCCGGTCGAAAGGGCGCCGCCGAGACCCAGGCGAAAGAGGGGGATCTGCTTGCTCAGCGCTCCGCCGGCCGCGCTCATGACGATTCCGGTCCGCAGCGAGGCGACGGTGGTGCCCCCTAGCGCCAAGGGCGCCGCCGCCGCCTCCCACTGGCCGCAGACCTCGGCGAGGAAGCCGGTCCCCTGGGAGGACCCCTCGTCCAGCACCTCGTCACCCCTCGAGCCGTAGAAGCCGACGGACGATCCGCTGGCCAGCACCCGAGGGCCGTCGTCCATTGCGCCCAGGGCCTCGACGAGCAACGACGTCGAGACCGTTCGCGACGTGCGGATCTCGTTGCGGCGCTGGGCGGTCCAGCGCCCGTCCCCGATGCCGGCGCCGGCGAGGTGCACGACGCCGTCGAAGCCGCCGGCGCGGCGCAGGTCCCCGTCGTCGACGATCTGGCGCGCGGGGTCCCAACGGATGATCGCTCCGCCAACGCCGCGGGTGCCCGGGCGCACGAAGCGCACCACGGCGTCGTCGCGATCCTCCAGGGCGCTGGCCAGGGCCGAACCGATGAGGCCTGACGCCCCCGTTATCGCGACGCGCACTGGTCCTGCCAAAGGTGGTGGAGAAGCTCCGCGAGCTGATCGGGGTTGGAGAGGTGGGCACCGTGGCCGGCGTGCACCAGCTCGCGCGAACTGATCATGGGGCTGACCTTCTCCAACTGGAGGCAGAGGGAGCGGTAGAAGTCGGCCTGGTTCCAGTCACCGTGGACGTACACGCTGGGTGTGGCGAGCCGACCGAGGTCGAACGGTGCAGCGCCTCGCAGGATGGCGAGGTCGCTCAGCAGGCCCGGACCGTCGAGGCGTCGCGACTCGCGCTCCGCGTCGCCCAGGCGCTCCCACGCCCTGTCGGACACGACCNNCGCGCCAGCTCCGGTTCGGCGAGGTCGGCGCCGAGGGCGACGACCCCTCCGTAGCTGTGCCCGAAGTAGATGACCGGTCCCCGCTGCGCCTCGCGGCGCGCGATGGCTACCAAGTCCTCGACGTGGTCCGCCAGCGAGAGGGGCTTCAGACCCCGGGAACGCTGGTACCCGCGCCGGTCGTAGGCCACGACGTCGAAGGATTCGCAGCGTCGAGCCAACCTCGCGAAGGAGCCGCCGCGGTCGAGACCCCCGTGCACGCAGATGATGGTGGCCTCGGGTCGGGGAACCCGCCGTTCGGCGACCGCCAGGCCTGCGACGGGCGAGCTGCGCACGTAATGCAGGTTCAGGGGGGCGACGGGCGTAGAGGTCACAAATGAAACCTACCGGTTTCCCTCGACGCCGCGGCCTCTCATTCCTGGCGATGAGGCCCCTAGGCTGGGGTAGTGACTTCCCCTCCCGACTCCTCGTTGCCCCAATCGAACAAGGGATCCTTCGGACCCAACGCCTGGCTCGTCGATGACATGTACGACCGCTNNTGGCGCGAGTTCTTCGCCGACTACCAGCGCTCGACCGTTCCCACCGTCGCCACCGCCGTCGCCACCGCTGCGCCCGTGAAGGCCGCGGCGAGCCTCGACGCGCGGGCGACGCCCCTGCGCGGCGCCGCGGCACGCATCGTTACCAACATGACCCAGAGCCTGGGGGTGCCGACCGCCACCAGCGTGCGCAGCGTCTCGGCGCGGCTCCTCGAGATCAACCGGACCGCCCTCAACGAGACCCTTTCGCGCTCCAGCGGCGCCAAGGTCTCGTTCACGCACTTCATCGCCTTTGCCGTCGTCAGGGGCCTCGGCGAGGTCCCCTCGATGAACGCCTCGTTCGTCGAGGCCGTCGACGACAAGGGGACGCCCGGCGTCGCGCGACACGAGCACGTCGGACTGGGTCTCGCCGTCGACGTACAGCGTCCCGACGGATCGCGCAATCTCCTGGTGCCGGTGATTCGTGACGCCGACACGATGGACTTCCGCGAATTCCTCCTGGCCTACGAGGACCTCGTGCGCAAGGTGCACAACGCGAACTTCGGCGCCGACGACTTCGCGGGTGCGACGGTCTCGCTCACCAATCCCGGCACAATCGGCACGGTCCAGTCGGTGCCGCGGCTCATGGCGGGCCAGGGCGCCATCTTCGGAGTGGGCGCCCTCGGCTGGCCCGCGGGCTTCGAAGCCGCCGATCCGCGGGTCCTCGCCGAGATCGGCGTCGGCAAGGTGATGACCCTCACCTCCACCTACGACCACCGCGTCATCCAGGGCGCGGAGTCGGGCCTCTTCCTCAAGTACGTGGCGGAGTGCCTCACGGGCGGCCACCAGTTCTACGACGAGATCTTCGCCTCGCTCGGGGTTCCGTACGAGCCGGCGCGCTGGGCCAAGGACTCCAATCCCGCCAACGTCGAAGGAGACTCCGAGCGGATCCTCAAGCAGATTCGGGTCCAGGAGCTCATCAACATGTACCGCGTGCGCGGACACTTGTACGCGCACCTCGACCCGCTGCACAGCGACCCGCCGCCGCTGCACTCCGAGCTCGAGATCTCGACCTACGGACTCAGCATCTGGGACCTGTCGCGCACCTTCGTGGTGAACGGCCTGGCGGGCCGGCGCGAGGCGACCCTCGAGGAGATCCTCTCGATACTGCGCGAGGCGTACTGCCGCACCATCGGCATCGAGTACGGCCACATCATGGACCCAGAGCAGAAGCGCTGGATCCAGGAGAGGGTCGAGGGCGTGAGGCCCACGATCTCGGTCGACGAGCAGATGAGGGTGCTCGACGCCCTGACCGAAGCCGAGGTCTTCGAGCGTTTCCTGCACACCCGCTACGTAGGCCAGAAGCGGTTCGGACTCGAGGGCGGCGAGTCGACCATCGTCGCGCTGCGCACGGTGCTGGACGTGGCGGCCGACCAGGGCACCAAGGAGGCCGTCATCGCCATGGCGCACCGCGGGAGGCTCAACGTGCTCGCCAACGTCGTCGGTAAGTCCTACAGCGACATCTTCTCGGAGTTCGAAGGGAACCTCGACCCCGAGAGCGTCCAGGGCAGCGGCGACGTCAAGTACCACAAGGGCGCCCGGGGGGTCTTCACGAGCCACGCGGGGGCGTCCATCGAGGTGTCGATGGCGTCGAACCCGTCGCACCTCGAGGCGGTGAGCCCCGTCGTCGAGGGCATCGTGCGCGCCAAGCAGGACCTCGTGCTGCGCCCGACCGACGGCACCCAGACCACGGTCATGGCCGACCATTTCCCGTACCTGGGAATCCTCATCCACGGCGACGCCGCCTTCGCGGGCCAGGGCGTGGTCGCCGAGACCCTCAACCTCTCCCAACTGTCGGGCTACTACGTGGGCGGCGCGTTGCACATCGTCATCAACAACCAGGTCGGCTTCACCACCGCGCCGGACTCGGCGCGCTCGAGTTTCTATCCCACCGACGTCGCCAAGATGATCCAGGCGCCGGTCTTCCACGTGAACGGCGACGACCCCGAGGCCTGCGCGCGCGCGGCGCGCCTCGCCTACGACTACCGCGAGACGTTCCACCGCGACGTGGTGCTCGACATCGTCTGCTACCGGCGCCACGGGCACAACGAGGGCGACGACCCCAGCTACACCCAGCCCCAGATGTACAAGATCATCGACCAGATGCGCTCGGTGCGCAAGGTCTACACCGAGACCCTCGTGCGCCGCGGTGACCTGTCGATCGAGCAGGCCGAGTCGGCCCTCGACGCGTTCAACGCGCGCCTCCAGAGCGTGCTCGACGAGGTGCGCACCGTGCCGGTGCCCACGCTCAGCGGCGTCCCGATCGCCGAGGTGCCCTTCGACGCGCCCGCGCCCGAGACCGGGGTCGATCGCACGACGCTGCTCGCGATCGCCCGGGCCACCACCACGGCCCCCGGAGGCTTCGTGATCCACCCCAAGCTCGAGCGCCAGTTCGCCCAGCGCGCGACCCTGCTCGATTCGGGCGAGGTCGACTGGGCGCTCGGCGAGGCCCTGGCCTTCGGCTCGCTCGTCGTGGAAGGCTCGAACGTCCGCCTGATGGGCCAGGACTCGCGGCGCGGCACGTTCTCGCATCGCCACGCCGCCCTGATCGACTACGAAAACGGCCAGCAATACGTGCCGCTCTGCAACATCGAGGGCGCGGCCGGTTTCTTCACCGTGCGCGACTCTCTGCTGAGCGAGTACGCGGCGCTGGGCTTCGAGTACGGCTACTCGGTCGAGGCGCGCAACACGCTGGTCGCGTGGGAGGCGCAGTTCGGCGACTTCGTCAACGGCGCCGAGATCATCATCGACAACTTCCTCGTCGCGGCCGAGGACAAGTGGGGCCAGTGCGCGAGCCTGGTGATGCTACTGCCTCACGGCTACGAGGGCCAAGGTCCCGAGCACTCGAGCGGGCGCATCGAGCGGTTCCTTTCGCTGTGCGCGCGCAACAACCTTCGCGTGGCCCAGCCGACGACCTCGGCGCAGTACTTCCACCTGCTGCGAAGCCAGGTCCGCCGCGAGCACGTCACGCCGCTGATCGTCTTCACCCCCAAGTCGATGTTGCGCGCCGTCCAGACCCGCTCGTCGCTGGTCGATTTCGAGACGGGCTCGTTCCAGACTGTCCTCGACGACCAGGTCCCCGACCGCGAGGCGGTCACCCGGGTCGTGCTGGCGACGGGCAAGATCTGCCACGAGGCGACTGCGCGGCGCGACGAGATCGGTGCCGCTAACGTCGCCGTCGTGCGCCTTGAGCAGATCTATCCATGGCCGGCCCAGGAGCTGGCCGCCGTGCTGGGCTCGTATCCGAATCTCGTCGAGCTGGTGTGGCTGCAGGAGGAGCCCAAGAACATGGGCGCCTGGCCCTTCGTCCACCACGAGCTGCACCATCATCTGCGTGAGACGCCCGTGCGCCACGTCGCGCGCGCCGAGTCGGCGAGCCCCGCGACCGGCAGCGCGCTGGTGCACGCGGCCGAGCAGGCCGACCTGTTGATCCGGGCCATCGGATGAGCACCCCACGCACCGCACGGATGAGGGTCGTGGTCGACGGGTCGAACTTCGCCACCGAGGGCCGCACCACTCCGAGCCTCGTCCAGCTCGACGAGGCCGTGCAGTCATTCATGGAGGAGAACCCTCACGCCGAGATCATCGTCGTCGCCGACGCCAGCTTCGAGCACCGGGTGGCGCCCAACGAGAGGGCCCGATTCAAGGAGGCCGAACTCGCCGGCGAGATCGTCACTCCTCCGGCAGGCGCCGTCGGACGAGGCGATGCGTTCATCTTGAAGATCGCCGAGCGCATCAACGCGGTCGTGCTGAGCAACGATTCGTTCCAGGAGTTCCACGAGCAGTACCCGTGGCTCTTTGACGCCAACCGCCTCATCGGAGGCAAGCCGGTGCCGGGCGTCGGCTGGGTCTTCACGCCGCGACTGCCGGTGCGCGGCGCCAAGAGCGGTCGAAGCGTGAAGAAGCTCACCGTAGCGCTGCCCAACGGCGCCACGCCGACCATCGGCACGACGCTTACGCCGGTGAAGAAGGCCGCCCCGGTGAAG
>PLHD01000037.1:81279-114049 GCA_003138815.1 Acidimicrobiaceae bacterium
CCGGCGGTGGCCCTTCGTCGAGGACGCCAGCCCGTCAACCCCGAAGCGGAGTTCAAGATCTTCCGAGCGACCCACAGGATCGGCTCGCGCGTCGAGGGCGACGTGAAGGCCTTCACCTCCCACGGCGCGGTGATCAAGGTCACGCTCAAGGGCGACCAGCACGTCGAGTGCTACGCGCCCACGACGCTGCTCGGAAACCCCGCCCCGGCCCGCGCCCGCGACGTCCTCAAGCGCGGTGACCACCGGACCTTCCGGTTGGTCACCGTGGACATCGAGCGTCGCATCGCCGAGCTGGCCCTGCCGTGAGCGAGCTCTCGCTGGATCCGTTGGACTGGTTGCCGCACCGCGCGCCGTTCCTGCTGCTCGACTCGATGCTGAGCATCGAGCCGGGAGTGAGGGCGAGCGCGCAGTGGACGCTGCGCGGTGACGAGTGGTTCTTCCCCGGCCACTTCCCCGGGCGCCCCACCACGCCCGGAGTGCTGCTGCTCGAATCCATCGCCCAGTGCGGCGCCGTGGCGGTGCTGAGCGATCCCAAGTACGCCGGGCGCCTGCCGCTCTTCGGAGGCGTCGAGCACGCCCGGTTCCGCCGCCAGGTCGTTCCGGGCGACACCGTCACCCTCGAGTGCGAGATGACCAAGCTCTCCGCGCGCGCCGGCAAGGGCCACGGCACCGCCAGCGTCAACGGCCAGCTGGCGGCCGAGACCGACCTGCTGTTCATCCTCGCCGACGCCCCGTGAACGTCGCCACCTGGAACGTCAATTCGTTGACGGCCCGGTGGCCGCGCGTCGAGGAGTGGCTCGTCGCCAATCGTCCCGACGTCCTGCTGGTCCAAGAGACCAAGCAGACCGACGCCAAGTTCCCCTTCGACCAGCTGCGCGCGCTCGGCTACGAGTCCGCCCACTACGGCCAGGGCCAGTGGAACGGCGTGGCCATCGTGTCGCGCGTGGGCCTCGACGACGTCACGAGGGGCTTCGGCGACGACGACCCCGAGGCGCGCATCATCGCCGCCACGTGCGCCGGCGTGCGGGTCTACTCGTGCTACGTGCCCAACGGTCGAGCGCTCGACGATCCCCACTACGTCTACAAGCTCCAGTGGCTCGCCAAGCTCGTCGACCTGCTCGCGGCCAGGGACCCGTCAACCCACGTGATCGTCGGCGGTGACTTCAACGTCGCGCCGCGCGACCTCGACTGCTACGACCCGAGCCTCTTCGAGGGCGCCACCCACGTCAGCGCACCCGAGCGCCACGCCCTGGCCGCCATCGAGGCGACCGGACTCGTCGACCTCACGAGGGCGCTGCATCCCGACGAACCCTGCTACACGTGGTGGGACTACCGCAACGGGTCCTTTCACCGGGGCTGGGGGTTGCGCATCGACCTGCTCTACGTGGACGCCGGGCTTCGCGCGAAGGCGACGGCGAGCTACGTGGACCGCGAGGCGCGCAAGGGCGAGAAGCCCTCGGACCACGCCCCGGTCGTGGCCGAGTTCGCGCTCTAGTTGCCCAGGCCCTTGGGCAGCATGGCCTCGATGAAGGTCGGTCCGGGCGTCGCGTAGGAGCGCTGCAGCGCCGACACCAGCTCGTCGGCGCTGGTCACCCGCGTGCTCGGCACGCCCTGGGCCGAGGCCACCGCACACAGGTCGAGCGCGGGGTCGTCGAGATCGAGCATGCGCTGGCTCGTCGAGCCGTCGCTCATCGCGCCGACGCGCTGGCGCTCCAGGGTGAGGATGGCGTAGCTGCGGTTCGACAGTCCCACCACCGTCACGTCGAGGCCCTCGCGCGCCATGGTCCACAGCGCCTGGGGCGTGTACATCATCGAGCCGTCGGATTCGAGGGCGAGCACGCGTTGGCCGCTGCCGATCGCGGCGCCGAGGGCGACCGGAAGCCCGAACCCGATGGCGCCGCCCGTAAGGGTCATGAGCCGGTGCGGGGGCGCGAACTGCGTGGCGCCGTAGAGGTGCAGGCCGCTGGTGTTGGACTCGTCGGCGATGATCAGGTCCTCGGGCATGGTGGCGCCCACCGCGGCGGCGAAGCTCTGCGCGGTCAAGGCCCCGCTCGGGGTCCCGGGCCGTTCGCCCGGCGCGACGACGAGCGCTGCGGCGTCCAGTTCCTCGACGATCGCCTCGAGCGCGCAGCGCGTGTCGGTGCCCGGAGGGGCCACGTTGAGCAGCTCGCACCCGTCGCCGACCAGCTGGCTGGCCACGTTCGGGTAGGCGAAGAAGCCCACGGGCGCGGTGGTGCCGATCAGCACGAGCGCCTCGAGGTCACGGAGCTGGCTAATGGCGAACTCGCTCAGGTAGATGAGCCGCTCGGGGCTGGCGACGCCCGCGCCGCGGTCCACGATCGAGGGAAACGTCTCCATGATGACCCGCGCCCCGGTCGCCTGGGCGATTCGCTGGGCGAGGCCCAGCTGGTGGGTGTCCAGTGCCGAACCGCCGACGTACAGCGCGGCCCGCTTGGACCTGAGCAGCTCGGTCGCCCGGGCGACGTCGCGCTCGTCGGGCGCGGCGGCGCTGGCGCGCCGGGCCACGGGCCACGCGTCGGGCGCCGCGCTCAACTCGCCCCAGGACGCGTCGGCGGGCAGGATCAGGGTCGCGACCGCGCCGGGCGGGCCGTAGGCGGCGCCGATGGCGTCGGCCGCGTCGCCAGCGACGTCGTCGGGGCGCTCGCAGCGCCGGTGCCAGCCGCCCAGAGCCGCGGCGACCGCCGCGATGTCGCTCTGCAGCGGCGCGTCGAACCTCGCGTGGTAGGTGGCGTGATCGCCCACGATGTTGAGCACCGGCACGCGGGCGCGCCGGGCGTTGTGCAGGTTGGCCCAGCCGTTGGCGAGCCCCGGGCCCAGGTGCAGCAGCGTCGCGGCCGGCGTGCCCGTGACCCGGGCGTAGCCGTCGGCGGCGCCGGTCGCCACCCCCTCGAAGAGACAGAGGATGGCGCGCACCTCGGGCACCTCGTCGAGTCCCGCGACGAAGTGCATCTCCGAGGTGCCGGGATTGGCGAAGCAGGTGGTGACCAGGTTCGCGCGCATGGTGGCGAGCAGGGCGTGGGCCCCGTTCACGGCAGGGGCCGGTCATCGAGCAGTCGAAAGGGGTTGAGCAGCGCCTGGGGGTCGAAGACCGCCTTGATCCGGCGCTGCAGCTCGATGAGCGCCGGATCGGTGAGGGCGAGGTAGGGACCCTGCTTGTCGCGGCCGATGCCGTGCTCGCCCGAGATCTCACCACCGAGGCGCAGGCCGCACTCGAAGATCTCGAAGAGCAGGGCCGCGCGGCGCTCGTCGTCGGGTTGGAAGACCGCCAGGTGCACGTTGCCGTCGCCGACGTGGCCGCAGCCGCTCACCAGCGAATCGTGGAGCTCGGCGAGCCGGGCCACCTCCTCGAGGAAGACTGGCACGCTCGACCTGGGCACCACCACGTCGAGAATCTCGTTCGATCCGGCCGCCTTGGAGACCCAGAAGAGGCGCTCGCGGGCCTCGATGAGCCGGGCGGCGGCGCCGTGGGGCAGGACGTAGACCTCGAGCGCCCCGGCCGCCTCCACCAGCTGCGCCAGTGCGGCGATGTCGTCGTCCAGCTGGTGCGACGTGCGGGTCTCGAGGACGATGATGAGGTACGCGGCGGTGCGGGCGGCCACCGAGGCCTCGACGCCCAGCTCGAGGTTCAGGGGGTTCGTGATGGCGGCCATGGCGAACAGGTCGAGGTACTCGAGCATCGAAGGCTCCAGGCCCGAGGCGATCACCGAGGGCACGACGCTCGTGACCTTCTCGAGCGAATCGAAGGGGACCAGGACCGTCGCCGCGTGGGCCATGGTCGGCGAGAGCTTGAGGGTGACCTCGGTGACGAGGGCCAGGGTTCCCTCGCTGCCGATCACCAGCTGGGTGAGCGAGTAGCCCGACGAGGACTTGACGACCGGGCCGCCGGTGCGAACGACCGAACCGTCGATCAGGACGAGCTCGAGGCCGAGCACGTGGTGACGGGTGACCCCGTGGCGCACGGCGCGCATGCCGCCGGCGTTGGTGTTGACGTTGCCGCCGAGCGATCCCGAGAGCTCGCCGGGATAGACCGGGTAGCGAAGGCCGCTGGGGGCCAACGCCTCGTTGAGCTCGCGCAGCGTCACGCCGGGCTGGACGACGGCGACGTGGTCGTCAGCGTCGATGCGCAGTATCTGGTTCATCCGGTCGAAGCTGATGACGATGCCGCCGGCGACGGGCGTCGCGGCGCCCGAGAGGCCGGTGCCCGATCCGCGAGGGGTGACCGCGACGCCGTGCCGGCTCGCCGCCTTGGCGACGTCGGCGACTTGCTCGGTGCTAGAGGGCCGCACGACCGCGAACGGCTCGAAGTGGCTCGGGTGGAGGCTCTCGTCGTGCAGGTCGTCGGGGTTGTGGTGCGGCGAGAAGGTGACGGCGTCGGTCCCGACGATTGCGATCAGTTCTTCACGAAGCTCCGGAGTTCCCACTGCTGGGCAACGTTACTGCGCCCTGCGCCTCTTCGAGTTCGCGCCGTATGGCGGCGAGGCGGGCCTTTCGCGCCTCGCCGGTCAGGGGCGCGTTGCGTCGCTCGATCCCGGTGATGGCCTTTTCGATCGGTGCGAGGAACCGCGACGGCGACCGGTCGGGGTAGCGCGGGTCGTTGCGGCCCTTGCTCCAGGTGATCAGCAGCGAGCTCTCGGCGCGGCTAAGCGCCACGTACGCGAGGCGCTGCTCCTCGGCGAGCTCGGCGGTCGTAGTGGCGTTGTAGTTCGGCAGCTGGCCTTCGGCCCAGCCAATGGCGGCCACGTGCTGGAACTCGAGGCCCTTGGCGCGGTGGATCGTCGAGAGCGCCACGGCGTCGCGCTGGTCCTCCTCGACGCGCCGTATCCACGCGTCGGGAGCGATGAGCAGGTCCGACGCCGGCGAGTGCTCGGCACCGCGTCGCTCGTTGGGGATGTCCGCGGCGTCGAGGTAGCCGGCGATGAGTTCGAGCTGGGCGTTGGTACGCGCGAGTACCGCCATCGAACGCCACGGGCTGCCGGGCTGGTGCTTGACGCCGAGCCACGTCGCGACGTGGCTCGCCTCCTGCTCGTCCGTGTTGTAGCCGCGCACCATGGGTATGTCGCCGTCGTCCTTGGCGGGCACGATCCCCGCGGCGCCCTCCTCGAGCAACGTGTTGGCGACCGCGATGATGTTCGAGGTGGACCGGTGGTTGCGGGTGAGGTCGAGCACCACGGTGTCGGGCCAGGTGCGGATGATCTCGTGCAGCAGCTGGGGGTTGGCGCCGTTGAAGCCGTAGATGGACTGGTTGGGGTCGCCCACGCAGAACAGGTCCGGGTCGTCGCCGGCCATCTGGCGCAGCAGCATGAACTGCAGCGGGTTCATGTCCTGGGTCTCGTCCACGTAGAGCGAGCGGTTGCGGTGGCGGAAGGACGCGAGCACGTTGGGCTCGTCGCGCAGCAGCGCAATGGCTTCGCCCAGCAGCAGGTCGAAGTCCAGGACACCGCGGCTGTGGCAGAGCCCCACGTAGCGGTCGAGCACGTCGGCGAACTGCGAAGGCGCGAGGGGGGCGTCGCGGCGAAGCTTGCGGGCGTTCTTCGCGTAGAGGGCTCCGTTGAAACCCTGGCTCAGGGCCCAGCCGATCTCCTGCTCCAGCCGAGGCAGCTGCCAGTCCTCGAGCTTGAAATCGCCGCTCTGGCGCAGCTGGACCGCGAGCGCGGTGACGAGGCGCCGTCGGTTGGGCTCGAGCACGAGGGGCTTGAGGTGGTTGTCGTCGCGGTACTGATTGACCAGGGTCAGCGCGGCGCGGTGGAAGGTGCCGGCGCGAATGTCGCGGATGCCGGCGCGGAAGAGCCGCCGGCGCAGCTCGTCGCCGGCCTTGCGGGTGAAGGTCATGGCGAGCACCTGGTCGCTGGCGACCTCACCGTCGACGATCCGGCGCTGGATGCGCAGGGTCAGGACGTGAGTCTTGCCCGAGCCGGCGGTGGCTCGCACCAGCAGCCGGCGGGCCGGCGACATCACCGCCTCGCGCTGCTCGGGCGTCAGGCCGACGAGCAGATCGTTGGGGAAGGCCGTCTCATCGCTCATAGTCTCTTTGACCATACCGGCAGGGCGTGACGTAGGCCGTATAGCGGGCACAGCCCCTCAAAGGCCGTGCCCTGTTTGCCAACCCTGGGCGCGTTCCGTGTGTTGTTGCACCCTGCCGCTACCGTCGGTAGTGGACTCACGGCGCTCCGGCGAAGTGAATCCTGCACCGCGAAGCACGCGGGAAGAGNNCCGAGTGGGCCAGCATCCGGACGGTGAGCAAGTACCGGCTGTTCGGTCGGTCAAGGCGAATCGGTGTGTCCAAATAGGACGCACGCTGTGTGTGTTAGTAACCTGAAGGACATGCTGCAGGCCTACGGCGACGGGACCCTCTTCGGTGAGCAATACGGTGAGGGCCCGGTACGGGTGGTCTTCCTGCACGGCTGGGACCGCAGCGGCAAGGACTTCGCGGCCTGCGCCACCGAACTCGCCGGTTCGGGCGTGGCGTCAGTGGCCCTGGACCTTCCGGGCTTCGGCGCCTCACCTCTGCCGCTGATCCCCGGAGGGGCCCGGTTGTACGCGGAGCTGCTGGTGCCCGCGCTCGAGAAGTTGAGCGACGGTCCGCTGGTCCTGGTGGGGCACTCTTTCGGCGGCCGGATCGCCACGGTGCTCGCCGCGTACCATCCGGCGCTCGTTCGAGGGCTCGTGCTGACCGGGGCCCCGCTCGTGCGCCGCACGACGACGGTCAGGTCGCCTTGGCGTTACCGGATGATCCGCTCGCTGTACGTCAGGGGGATGGTGCGCGAGAAGCGGATGGAGCGCGCCCGCCAACGCTACGGCTCGACCGACTACCGCAACGCGCAGGGGCTGCTGCGAAGCATCCTCGTCGCGACCGTGAACGAGAGCTACGAGAAGGAGCTGGCCCGCGTCCAGGTGCCCGTGTCCCTGGTGTGGGGCGACGAGGACACCGACGTGCCCGTCGAGATCGCCGCGCGGGCGGCGGCGATACTGAACGGCGCTCACAGCTTCCGCTCGGTGGCCTACGTCGGGCACTTCCTGCCCGTGCAGGCCCCTCACGAGCTCGTCGTGTCGATACTTGAGTTATTGGCGTGAACGTCGCACGCGGTGCGTTGGACGTGGTGCTCGGTCTGGCGCTCTGCGCGGCGTTCGCCGCCCAGATGCTGCGCTGGCTACGGGTCCTGCAGCGCGAGCACTACGCGCCGAGCTCCATGAGCCGGTTCCTCGGTCGATGGTCGTCGCCGCAGGTGGCGTCGGCGAAGTCCGTGGAACGGACGAGGAGGAACCGCCCGATCACGCTGAGCCACGTGCTCATGATGGCCCTGGTCATCACCGTCGTTCTGCGCGCGGACGTCCTGGTCGCTCTCGTGACGGTGCTCTACGGGATCTTCTGCCCGGTGGGCCTCGCCATTAAGGGGCGGACCAGCCAGCTCCAGTGGACCCGCCGGCTGAGGACCATCGCGCTGGTCGCCACGGCGGTGTCGGTCGCGGTCGCGGTCGCGGGTGCCTTCACGGTCCGGCCCTGGCTGTTGTTCGTCGTGGTCGTGTGGGCCGTGCCGGCGACGCTCGACGCCGCCACGCGCGTGCTCGCACCGAGGGAGCGCCGGTCGTCCCAGAGGTTCGTGGACCAGGCGGTCGCCCGCCTGGGTCGCGTGAAGCCGCGGATTGTCGCGATCACCGGCTCCTACGGCAAGACCTCCACGAAGAACCACCTCGCCGACCTGCTCGGGGCCGACGGCGGGGTCGCCGCCTCGCCGCGGAGCTTCAACAACCGCGCGGGGCTCTCGAGGGCGATCAACGAGAACCTCGCCGACGGGACCCGGATCTTCATCGCCGAGATGGGCACCTACGGGCCCGGCGAGATCCGGGACCTCTGCTCGTGGTGCCCGCCCGAGATCGCGGTGGTGACCGCGATCGGACCGGTGCACCTCGAGCGCATGAAGACCCTGGACGTGATCGATCAGGCGAAGTTCGAGGTCACCGAGAGGGCGGCCACGGTCGTGCTCAACATCGACGACGACCGCCTCGCGCGCTGGGTGGAGCGCCTCTCCCAGAGCGGCAAGCGCGTTCGCACCTGCGGGTCGCTGAGCGAGCACGCGTCGGTGCGCGTGGACCCGGGGGCGCAGGGCTGGTCGGTGATCGTCGACGGGGTGGCACTCGGAACGACGCCGGTCGTCGCCGGGGTCCAGCCGACGAACCTGGCCTGCGCCATCGGGTGCGCGCTCGAGCTGGGACTCGCCGTCGACCGGGTGATGGCGAGGGTCGCGGGCGTCAGAACGGTGGCGAACCGGTCCCACGTGGCCACCGCCCCCTCGGGGGTCGTGGTGATCGACGACACGTTCAACGCCAACCCCGCCAGCGCGGCGGCGGCGCTGAAGCTGCTGTCGTCGCTGAAACTGACCGGGCGCCTGGTCGTCGTGACGCCGGGGCTCATCGAGCTCGGGCCCGAGCAGTACGGGGCCAACATGTCCCTCGCCCAGAAGATGAGCGCCGCCGGGGCCGAACTGGTGATCGTCGGACGCACCAACGTGCGGCCCATGGAGATTGGCTACGCGAAGCCCGTGCGACGCTTCGACACCAGGGACCGGGCGGTCGACTGGGTTCGCTCCGCCCTGGTGCCCGGCGACGGGGTGCTGTACCTCAACGACCTGCCCGACCACTACCCTTGATTCATCGATGATGCGTGGCGAGGTGTGCGGTGACTAGCGGAGTACTTTTCGGCGGACCGACGCCTGAGCACGACATCTCCATCCTCACGGGCCTCCAGGCCCTTCGCGAGCTGGCGCGCCAGCGCGACACGATCGGCATCTACTGGACCAAGACCGGCTCGTTCTTTTCGGTGCCGAGCGACGTCGAGGCCGAGTCGTTCCTCGACGGGCTGCCTCGTGGCTCGAGCGAGCTGAGCCTGCGCCTCGGCGATCAGGGAGGCTTTTACTCGACGGGGCGCAAGGAACGCCGCCTGGAGATCGACGCGATCGTGCTCGCCACGCACGGCGGGCCCGGCGAGGACGGATCCCTCCAGGGCGCGCTCGANNACGACGTCGCTGTCCTTCGACGGCCCGTACATCTTGAAGCCGCGCTTCGGCGGCTCGTCGATCGGCATCGACGTCGTGGCCGACCTCGACACCGCGAAGGCGCGCCTCACGTCCAACGTCCATTTCGCCCGAGGCTGCGTCGTCGAGCCCTTCCGCCAGGACCTCACCGACGTGCAGATCGCGGTGAGGACCTATCCCACGCTCTGCCTGTCGGCCATCGAGAAGCCGATCCGCCGCTCCAGCGACGCCGAGATACTGGACTACCGCGACAAGTACGTCGGGGGAGAGGGGATGGTGTCGGCGCCGCGCGAGCTGCCGGCGAGCCTGCCGCCCGGGCAGGGCGAAGCGGTGCAGGACTACACGCGCACGATCTGCGAGGTCGCCTCGGTGCGTGGCGTGGCGCGGGTCGACTTCCTCGCCAACGACCACGAGCTCTTCGTCAACGAGGTCAACACGATCCCGGGCTCGCTCTCCAAGCACCTCTTCGTGGCGCCGCCGCTGGCGTTCGCCCAGCTGCTAGGCGATCTGCTCGCGGAGGCGATCGAGCGGCCGGCCCACCGCTACAGCGCCGCCGGCGCCGACGGCCTGGTACTGCGCTCGGCCGGTTCCATCGCCGCCAAACTCGCGTAGGCGCGGAACGCGCGCGAGCGCGTCGACCAGCGCGTCGCTGTAGGGGTCGATGAGCCTGCCCTGCTCGAGCGCCCAGTAGGCCAGCTCGTAGTCACCGTGGGCGAGCGCCCCGTGATGCAGCGCCAGGGCGGCCCACTCCGCGTCACGCGCCAGGCGCCCGGCGTGGCCCTCGGCGAGGAACCACTCGAAGCCCCGCAGCGCGCTGGCGAGCGGCTCTCCCTGGATCAGCAGGAGCGCGTCGCGCACCAGCGGGGCGGCATCGGAGGCGGGGAGCTGGCGCGCCCGCGCGACCAGACCGTGGAACACTTCCACGTCGCTCGTGAGGCTGTGGGTGACGTAGAGGCCCGACGAGCTCACCGGGTGGAGCCGGGCGCCCGCCGCGTCGATGCCGAGGCTGCGGCGCACGGCGCTGGCGGTGTTGGCCAGGGTCCTCGTGGACGCGTCGACGTCGGCGTGGGTGAGCACGCGGGTGCGCAGCCTCTCGCCGGTGACCGGCTCGCGCCGGTGCAGCGCGAGGTACGCCACCATCTCGATGGACCGACGACGAAGCGTCGGGGTGAAGGGCTCGACCAGCCCGATGATCTGGGGGTCCGAGCGGAGCAGTTCCGCGCGCACGTCACCGTTGCTGGGCCAGCGTGAGCGCGCGCGAGGGGGCGCGGTCCACGGGTCGGGTGCCTGGCCGGGCGCCTCGGCGTCGAACGGCCCGACCGTCACCGTGCAGGCCCGCAGCTCGTCGTCGAGGTCGCTGGCATCACCCTCGTAGAGCACCAGGGTGCCGTGCAGCGCCCGGGTCGCCAGGGCGCGCAGCAGATCGCTCGGGCTGGCGGCGAAGCGCAGGCGCCCGCCGTCGTGCAGGGCCGTGACGCCACCGGCGACGTCGTCGCCGTTCCAGCCTTCGCACACCAGGAGGTGACCGCCCTCGCGCGCGAACGAGACGATCGTTGCGTCGTTGTCCTGGCCGAGCACGCAGACGACCACGGGCTCGCTGTTGTCCCCGGGCGGCGCGGGGGGACGGTCGTTCGCCACCCGCAGCACGCCGCTGCGCTCGTCGCCGATCAGGTGTCGCAGCGCGTCGAGCATCTGGGGATCCCTGGCCCGCAGCAGCGCGACCGTGTCGTCGACATCGGAGTCGCTGAGGGCGAACTGGTGCTCACGCAGCAGGTCGGTGCGTCGCTTGGCCATCAGGGTCAGGGCCAAGGGGCTCATCTGGGTCAGGACCAGGGGAACCCGCTCGTGCGCCGGCGGCGTCGGCTGCGGCTTGGCGGGCAACGACCAGGCGGACCCGCGGGACGGGGCCGCAGCGGGCGCCGAAACCGCGACGCTCGCCGCGGCGAGTGGCGGGTGGCCGCTGGCCAGCAGGAACGGCAGCAGTACCACGACCAGGCCGGCGAGCCAGGCGCTGCCGTCGCGACCGGGCTGGTGGCCGCGGCGCAGACGGACCACGTTGAGCACGAACTGCAAGAGGAAGGCGGTCCAGAACATCGCGAGCACGACGAGCACCGCGCGCACGAGCGCACCGTCGGGCTGGGCGACGCTGAGGCGCCATTTCGTGATCACCACGTAGGGCAGCAGGGCGAAGTAGAGCGCGAGGGCGGTGCCGTGGACGGGACCAGCCGCGAATCGCCTTACGCCGTGGGGGTGAGTTGCCACGTCGTCGCTCCCTGATAGGTCGACGTGAGCTGCAGTTCGCAGCGCTGGGCGCCGCTGATCACGACCTGGCCCTGAACCTCGCCGGTGTGCGAGGGGCACGCCAGCTGCGCCTGCAGCGCGGCGCTGCCCGTCAGCGTCCAACTCCCGGGTCCCTGCATCGGCAGATCGGCCACGTCGAACGTTGGACTGAGCACGCCGCTCAGCACGCCGTCGGCGACGTTCACCGCGGGCGCTTTGCCGGCTGGCTGCGCGCTCGAGCCGGTCGAGGTGGCGGATCGCGTCGCGACCGTCGCCGGGCCCCTCGCCGCTGACGTCGCCGCCGGAGGCGCGACGGGCGCCGACCGTACCCTCGCCGCCCGGCGCGCTCTCTGGATCGTCGTTGTCGTCGTGGCTGTGCTGGACATCGTGGCTGTGCTGATCGTCGTTGACGTGCTGGATCGGTGAGTGGACGGTTGGGGGACCGGTGGCTTCGAGGTCGCCGTCAGAGTGAAAACCAGCACGAGCAGCAGCAGCGGGCTCGACCACATCACCAGGTGCGCGCCCTTGAGTGATGAGAGTCGGCGCGCCATGGTTAACAAAACGTATCGGGGTTGCGGGTGAATAGCCGTTCACGATGGAGGATTCCTTTCACGAGACTAGATAAGAAATCTGATTGCGAAGTGCTGCAGCTCCGCCTGGAGCGAGCTCGGCGCCGAGTGATCGTCGTGGGCGAGCTCGCGAAGGGACCTTCCTTCGAAGACCCGCGCGTACGTGATGCGCGCCATTCGGTCGTACTGGCTGCCGCGAAGGGTACTCAACCGCGCGAGCAGCGGCGACGACGGGGCCGCCGGCTCGTCGACGACGTCGTACTGCGAGAGCGCCCGCTGGGCGGCCTTCTCCTTCAAGAGCCAGCGGCGCAGCCGCCCACGCAAGGCCGACAGGATGTCCGGGGCGCTGTACTGACGAGACTCGCCGGCCCAGTCGACGAGCAGCTCGCTGGCGAGCGCGATGGCCACGCCAAGGGTCTCGCCGGGGTCTCGAATGATGCCGTCGCCGAAGCGCAGCTGGCGACAGACCGAGACGATGCCCGGCAGCAGCGTTTGCAGGAGCGTGCGGTGCACCAGCGGGTCGCAGGCCTCCTCGAGGAGCACGCGGACGATCTGCGCCCTCTCGAGGACGCAAAGTCCGCTGCGGACCTCGAGGGCGTCGACGATGTCGCAGAGGTCGCTCATCTGTCCCAGGCCCGCATTGGGGTGGCGCTGGCGCAGCCGCTCGAGCGATTGGCGCGCTTCGTGGGAGCGACCGAGGTGTTGCCACTCTCGGCGCAGTTGTCCTAGGAGGTCTGGGTTGGTTGTCATGGCCACCAGTACACAGGCGCCCCTGCACAGCGCGGCGTCCCACGCCGCGCACCAGATCGGTCCATTTCTCACGATCGACAGCGTGCCACTCAAGACGCACTTCACAACGCACATAGCGCCGCCTACAATGAAACGCATGGACATCGAAGCCTTTTACGAACAGAACGAAGCCCGCCGCGAGAGTGCCGAGTTTGAGTTCGGCAGCGAGTGGACCGACGCGTCGGACAACGAGTATGAGCTCTCCTGGGTCGAAGCGACCGGCGAGATCTACCTGATGGTCGAGCCCGAGGCCCTGGTCAACGAGGACATCTTCGGCGACTTCTTAGTGTCCGACGAAATCATCAGCGACCTGACCGTGGTCGTGATCGGCAAGGTCCCGTCCCTGGCCGCGCTCGAAGACACCCTGCTGGGCTGGGAAGACGCGATGCTCGACGAGAACTCCCTCGAGTGGCTCTACGAGCGCTTTCCCCAGGACTAGAGGTACGGCGTCGACGAGTCGGCGACCTGGCAGAGACGGGTCAGCGCCGGCGCGAGGTAGCTGAGCGGTACCCGTTCAGCCTCGTTGATCGTCGTCATGAGCGGGTTCCAACTTCCGTCGAGCGACGTCGCCGCCGCGGCCGAGGGGGTGGCCCTCAGCAGTTCGCTCATGGCCGCGGCCTGGAGGCTTGACTGCGCGTCCGTGGAGAGGCCCGGCTGCTCACTCTTCTTCTCGAGCACTAGCGCCGCGTGCACGCTTCGACACGAGGTGCGCGCGTCGCTCAGAGCCCCACCGGTGCCGCACGAACTCAACACCAGGCCCGCAACCAGTAGTGGGACGATCAGTCGAAGCGGTTTGTTTAGCCGAGCCACGCGTCGGCAGACTGCAGCAAGAAGTCGCTCACGCTGCGTCCGCGCTCAAATATGTCGCACAGCGGGTCTTCGCCCTTGGATACCTGGCAGAGGGAGATGGCCCGACGCGCAACAATGGAAATGCGGCGCTCGCTGCCTTCGGTGGGAGAGGCGAACGAGTCGCTCGCCGTCACCTCGAGCGGCATCTCAATCCCGCCGATCGGTGCAAGGTCGATGGCCAGACGAAGCAGGTCCGGACCGTGCGGCATCGGCGGGAGGCCCCAGGTCAGCACGAGGGGGAAGTGGAACTCGTCGGGCGGGTCCACGTCGTCGGGCAGGCCCATGACCGCGTCCTCGAATGCCAGCAGGGTGCGCGGGTCGACGTCGAGCTCGATGTGGAGGTCGACGGGCCCTCCGCAGCCGTCCTCGGGGTGCAGATCGACCTCCCAGGCCTGGCGGAGGGAGTAGGTCTCGACGAAGTGGCGTTCGTCGTGCACGTGGAAGCCATGCGTAACGGCATGGTCCTTAAGGTCTGCGACGAATCCAGCGACATCTATAGCGGCCATTACCTCTCAGGATACTCGCCATCACCGCTACCGTGGTTGTGTGACCGATTCGATCTTCGACCCGCTGCGTGAGTGCGCTTTCGAGATCGGTGAAGCGGTGCAGGCTCACCGCGGACGAGGGCTCTCGGGACTGCGCAAGTCCCAGTACCACCTCGACGTCGTGGCTGATGAAGTGGCCCTTCGGGTGCTCGGAGGGGCCGGTTTTCGGGTGGTGAGCGAGGAGTCCGGAGTCACGGGCAGCGGGCAATACACGGTGGTGGTTGATCCAATAGACGGTTCGACCAACTGTGACCGGGGGATACCGTTCTACGCGACCAGCCTGGCCGTCATGCGCGGTGACGAGCTCGTGGCCGGACTCGTCGCGAACTTGGCGACCGGCACGATCTTCGAATCGCAGAAGGGCGCCGGAGCGTTTCGTGACGGACAGGCCATCCACGCGAGTTCCCAGCGTGACTTCAGCCAGGCGATCGTCGCGTTCTCGGGCCTGCCGACAAGGCACCTCGGGTGGGCGCAGTACCGCGCGCTGGGAGCGGCCAGCCTCGAGATCTGCCTCGTGGCTGACGGCTCGCTCGACATCTATGGCGTGGCCCAGCATTCGACCCTGAATCCTTGGGACTATCTAGCGGGTCTGCTCATCGCGCGCGAGGCCGGCGCGCTCGCCGAGGACTACCTGGGCGACGAGCTGGAGACTTCCGAAGACGTGGATCGTCGACCGGTTTTTGCGAGCACGAAGGAGTTGCTGTCGACGATGCTGAATGTGGGGACCATCTAGGCTGGTCAGTCTCGGGCGCTTAGCTCAGTTGGTTAGAGCAGCTGACTTACACTCAGCAGGTCGGGGGTTCGAGTCCCTCAGCGCCCACTCGTTGTCAGAGGGACAGGTGATATGGACCGCAGAAACGACCGCGCATTGATTCAATCCCGCGAAGGGATACTGCAATCGGTGCAGTGGGCGTTGACGCAGGCGCCGCTTGGGTCGGGACTCTGGTGGTCAGCTGGTGACTGCCAGCGGGCCAGCTAATTCGATGGGGAGGTTGAATGGCGCGGAACATCAGCCGTTGTCTGTCCGTTACACCGATAGTGCAGGATGTGATGGTGTTCGACGACCAGCCTGCGAATCTACCAACCCGCTCATGCTCGATTTTGCCCCCAACAGGTTGGCCGTGATGGGCTTTGAGCATCCCGGAGTTGGTGAAGTCGACGCGGCTCCCGAGTCAGTTCGCAATGAGGGAATCTGGGAGGCGCTCGCCGGGCCGGCGGTTTTCGGCCGTTCGGTTCTTCTCGCACCCGGAGCCATCGTCCCCGCGCCGTGGGCTCTCTGCGAACAAATCCAGTTGACCGAGCGTACTATCGCGGACCCGACGACGCTCCGTGCTGTACGCCGTGCTTTTCTTACGCGTACGCCCGTCATCTACGAGGTCGATCCGACGATGGAGCCACCCGTTGCCGGAACGGACCTGCGTGCAGTCTGGAACGTACCGCCCAGCGTGGATCTCGTGGCCGAGGCCACGTGGCGGCTCGCCACTTCGAACGCGGTGGACGGTCGCGACCAGTCGCACCCCACGTGGCCGCTCGCACTGATGGCCCTTGATGCGGGCGCGGGGCCGGCCCTCGGTCGTGGTGCCGACGTGATCTTGGCGGACGGCACTCTGGCGTGGTGCGACGGTGGACCGCTCCAGCTCTGGGCGGCCGCGGACGAGAGGCTCTCCGGCGTGGCGGTGCTGCCCCGTGTCATCCTGGCGAAGGGTCAACTCCTCCCCGTCGTCGCGCACCCGCCATCGGCGACGCTCGCCCCGGACCAGCTTCTCGCGGTGGCGGATCCGTCGACCCGGGCGCGCATCATCGCTCCCGCGGGTTCGGGCAAGACCAGGGTCTTGACTGAGCGCGCCCGACACGTGCTCAACGCCGGAGTGCCGACCGATTCCCTTCTCCTTGTGGCGTTCAACACCCGAGCACGCAAAGAGATGCGCGATCGTACGACCGACCATCCCCGTCTCCAGATTCAGACCCTGAACGCGCTGGCGCTGTCGATCCTCAATGGGACCAACGGTTTTGCGGATCGTGGCGAACGGCTCCAGACGATCAGTCCCCGCGAGGTCCGTGACATCCTCTCGGCCAACGTGAAGTTCCCCCGAAAGACCAATACCGACCCGGCTGCGGCGTGGATAGGCGCGCTCGCGCAAGTTCGGCTGGGCCTTCAGGCGCCGGAGGCCGTCGAGAAGGCGTACCAGGGTGAGCTCAAGGGTTTCGCCGACTTCTTTCCTCGGTATCGTCAGCATCTCGCGGATCATTGCCAGGTCGACTTCGATGAGCAGATCTACCTCGCCATCGAAGTGCTGCTGCGTGATCCCCGGGTGCGCCTCGCCGCCGAGAAGCGCGCCGAGGTGCTGCTGGTCGACGAGTTCCAGGACCTGGCACCGGCCCACATGCTGCTGCTGCGACTGCTGGCGGGACCGTCGTTGTCGATCTTCGCCGTGGGCGACGACGATCAGACCATCTACGGGTTTTCCGGAGCGACGCCAGAGTGGCTGGTGGGGTTCGAGCACCATGTCCCCGAGGCGGTTCATCATGCGCTCGAGGTGAACTATCGCTGCCCGGCCCCGGTCGTCACGGCGGCCTTCAACCTGATGTCGCGGAACAGGGTGCGGGTGCAGAAGGTGATCCGAGCGGGTCCGGACAACGTGGTCGCTCCAACGTCGCTCACGGTCGCCAAAGCCGGTGACCAGGTCCAGTACGTGGCCGACCGCGTTCGGGCGCTCCTTGATGGCGGGGCGAAGCCCGTGGAGATCGCGGTGCTCTCCAGGGTCAACGCCCTGCTCGTCGCGGTGCAGGTTGCTCTTATCGAAGCGGGAGTTCCCGTGAATCTTCTCGACGGGGTCGACTTCCTGAGGAGCACCGGGGTGGAGTCGACGCTCGCGTGGCTGCGCCTCGCGGTGCGGCCCGAGCAGCTCGCGGGCACCGACATCAGGCTCGCCGCTCGACGGCCGGGCCGCGGCATCTCGCCGAAGGTACTGGAGTGGATGGGCGAACAGACATCCGTCGACGGGCTCGAGCGCCTCGCCGGGCGAATGGATGCCAAGACTTCGCCGAAGGTGATCGACTTCAGCCGCGATATCGAACGCATTACCAAGTTCGCCGAACGCGCGACAACGTCGGCACTCATCGAGTTCATTCGAGCCGAGATAGGTCTCGATCGGGCCCTGGCGACGCTCGACGCCTCGCATCTGGACCAGAACGGCACTTCGAACTCCGACAGCCTCCGAAGTCTGATCGCCCTCGGACGCCAGCACCCCGACCCCGGGACCTTCGAGAGTTGGCTCAAGAGATTGCTGGCCCCAGCGCCGGACGAGCAAGGCGTGGTGCTCGCAACGGTCCATAAAGTGAAAGGTCTCGAGTGGCCCCACGTCATCATCTATGACGCCAGTGCCGAGATCTTTCCCCACCGGCTCAGCACCGACGTCGAAGAGGAGCGTCGTATCTTTCACGTCGCGATCACCAGATGCGTGACGTCGCTCACCATCACCGCGGATTCCGAGGCACCGTCGATCTTCTTGAGCGAGCTTTCCGCGCCCGGCCAGCCGTCGCGACGGTCCGGCGAGAGCGCCGCCCGGCCCAGTCCGGCCGGCGCTTCGGATGCGAAGTACTCAATCGAGGTCACCGTCGGTATGCGATTCAGGTGGGATGACTACGACTGCGTGGTCCGTGCGGTGGACGCCGCCGGTGCCCTGGTCTCAGCCGGCGGAGCTCGCGTCACGGTACCCTTCGGCTCCAGGGTGCAGGTCAACGGGCAGTCCCGCTCTCTCGGACGTCAGCCGACATCCCGCGCTGGTGAAGCGGACCAGCCAACGACAGCAGCCAACTCCGGCCTCTACCAAACCTTGAAGGATTGGCGACTACAGCAAGCGAGGTCGGACCAGGTTCCTGCGTACGTTATCTTCAATGACCGGACACTCGATGAACTCGCGCGCGCCCGTCCTCGAACGATTTCTCAACTACTGGCCATCAGTGGAATCGGCCGGGGGAAAGTCGATCGATACGGCCGCCAGATCCTCAAGGTCATCGAGGAGACCGTAGAGAAGTGACATCGCCCCGGACTTTGGAAGATCCGCGAGGTGCGCGCCACGCCGGTTCAGCCGTGCGGAGCCGCTACTCGCTGGTTTTCGTCGCCGTGACCCGGTTCGGCGCCGCCCGGCTAATCCCACGTGTGGTCACCACGTCCTTCCTCCCGTCAGCCGCCTATTGGCAGCAATTTCCCCCAGGTGACTTCGACTATGGGACAATGTCGCATCGGTTGCCCGGCGTACTGCGCGGGCTGAGTACGCGGATACTGGCTGGTGGCGTTAGAACACTTGATTCGATCATTGCAAGGTGCAAGGAAGGCTGGGTAATGGACGACGAGATCATTGGCGACGATCGTCGCAGTCCTCTCCAGGTGCTGGCGAACTCCAACCAATTCTTCAACTCCTTGTCCACGGGAATCGTCCTCCAGAATGCCGACGGCATGACGATCGACTTCAATGAATCCGCTCTTTCCATACTCGGTGCCACGCGCGAAGAGTTACGGACCCGCCGGTCAACCGATCCGGCGTGGGGCAGCGTCCGCGAGGACGGCACGGCGTTCGCGCACGCCGAGCAGCCGGCCCAAGTCACCCTTCGCACGGGAAGGCCGTGCGCCAACGTGATAATGGGAACCTCGAACCTGAACCAGGCTCGACGATGGGTGTCGGTGAACACGTGTCGCGTGCTGATCGAAGGAGGGAACTACGGGGTCGTCTCTTCGTTCGAGGATGTGACCAGCGTGCTCAAGAAGGAACGCTGCGTGGAACTGCTGACCGAGGCGAGCCGGGTGGTGATGAGCGCACGCGACGAGACGGACTGCCTCCAGCAGCTTTGCGACGTGCTCGTCGAGCGCGGCCAGTACGCGCTCGCCTGGATCGGTGTGATGTCGGGTCTCGAGGTCGGGGGAGTCGACATCGCCCACGCGGCCGGCACGACCGATTACCTGTCCGAGGGAATGGTCTCGTGGTGGGGGTCCAAGGCCAGCGGGCTTGGACCGACCGGCACTGCCCTTCGAACCGGCGAGGTCCAGGTAATCCAGGACCTGGCCAACGATGCCTGGCAGGCACCGTGGCGCGAGAGGGCAGCGCAGTTCAAGCTCGGCTCGTCGCTCGCGATTCCCCTCGCCTACGGTGAGCGCCGCGCCGTGCTCAACGTGTACGACCATGATTTCTTCGCCTTCGACGACGTCACGGTCCAGGGCCTCGTCGCACTCGCCCGTGAGGCCGAGTTCGCAGTCACGTACGTGAGGTCGATGCGCCAGACTGAAGCGGCGCTCGAGGAGACCACCGGTGCGGTGTTGGCCCTCAAGGAAGCCGAGCGTTCCCTCAGGGAGGCCGGCCAGTGGTTCGAGACCCTGATGACGAACTCCAGCGATACCATCATCGTGCTGGACGATCAGGCGCGACTCACGTACGAGGACCCGTCGAATATGCGGACCTTCGGTTACCCCGCGAACACTCTCATCGGCAACAGCATCTTCGATTTGATCCATCCCGACGACCACGAAGTGGCCGCCGCGGCGTTCGCGGAGGCCACGACCCAGTCAAGCCCAATCCTTCCCGTCGTCCTGCGGTTCAAGACCCTGTCGGGCGAGTGGCGGTTCATGGAGTCGATACTCACCAACTGCCTGGACGATCCAGCCATCCGGGGCATCGTCGGCAACGGTCGTGATGTGACCGAACGCACGTATCTTGTCAGGGCGCTGCGGACCCTGACCGACGGGAATCAGGTGCTGATCCACGCCACCGAGGAGGCGTCGCTGCTCGATGAGATCTGTCGGACCATCGTCACGTCGGGCGGTTTCTCGCTCGCCTGGGTGGGCTTCCTGGAGCACGACGAGGCTCAAGGGGTGCGCCCGGTCGCGTCGGCCGGAACGACCGAGTACCTGGCGAACACGAGATTCAGCTGGGGCGACAACGAGTTCGGCCAAGGACCGATCGGATTGGCCGTCCGGACGGGCGAAGTCCAGATCATCAGCGACGTGGGGCTGTCCAGCCTGACGGGGCCCTGGCGCGAGAGGGCCGGGAAGTTCGGCTTCAAGGCCGGTTGCGTGTTCCCGCTGATTGTGGGAGGCGACACGATCGGGTCGCTCGCGATCTACTCCAGTGAACTGGGTTCCGTCGGTCCCGACGAGGTCGCGACGCTCAGCGAGCTGGCCGCCGAGCTCGCGTACGGAATCGGACGGCTGCGCGACGCGGCGAACCTCGCGCGCAGCGAGGCGCTCCTGCGCGATGTCGAGCAGCGCTTCCGGCTGGCGTTCCAGTACAACATGTCGCCCATGCTCTTCGTCGACCTCGAGGACCGGGCCATCGAGGTCAACGACGCGTTCTGCAGGATGTTGGGCTTCGAGAGAGGGGAGTTCCTCGGTCGCGATTCGCAGCCGTTCACCTTGCCCGAAGACATCGGAATCACCGAGGACGCCCATCGCCTGGTCAGCGTGGGCGACGTCGACCAGGTGCGTTACGTCAAGCGCTACCTGCGCAAGGACGGCCGGGTCATCGTCGTGGAGGTCCTGCGGTCCGCCGTCCACGACGACGCCGGCACCATCCTCTATTACGTCATCTCGCAGCGCGACATCACCGACCTCGTCCAGCGCGACCACATCCTCGGACTGCTGACGCGAGTCAGCAAGCTGGCCATGCTGGCCTCGAGCGAGACCGACTTCCTCCAGCAGTTCTGCGAGGTCCTGGTCGACGAGGGGGGCTACGCGCTCGCCTGGATTGGCGTCGCCTCTCCGAACGGGGAGGGCGGCATCGATCTTCTCTGCGCGGCGGGAGACACGGAGTACCTCCTGGACAGGTCGGATCCCTGGTGGGGGTCCCCGGAAAGCGAGTCGGGGCCGCCCGGCACGGCCATGCGCACCGGCATCAGCCGGGTCGACGGCGACTTGACCGATGACTCGCGAGAGGATGTCTGGCACGAGCGTGCCGCCCGGTTCGGCATCGGTTCCTCGGTTTCCATACCAGACCGCATCGGATCGAGGAGAGCGGTGCTGAACATGTACCACCGCTACGTGCTCGCCTTCGACGAGAAGCTCGTCGCCGGGTTGGAGAAGATCGTCCGCGAATTCGAGTTCGCCGTCACGCACATGCGCTCGGTGAGGAAGACCGAAGTGGCCCTGGAAGAGACCACCGTGGCCGTGAATGCCCTGAAGGTGTCAGATATCGCCCGCACCGAGTCCGAGCAACGTTTCCGACTGGCGTTCGAGCAGAACACGGCCCCCATGGTCTTCACCGACCTGGAGGACCGCGTGATCGCGGTGAACGACGCGTTCTGCCGGATGATCGGTTTTAGCCGCGAAGAACTGCTGGGCAAGGACTCGAAGCAGTTCACGCATCCCGAAGACGTCGGGATCACCGAGGAGACGCTCCAGCGCCTCAGCGCGGACGAGGTGGACGAGGTGCGCTACGTGAAGCGCTACCTGCGCAAGGACGGGCGCGTGATCGTCTCGGAGGTGTCGCGGACGCCCGCGAAGGACGCGTCGGGAAAGACGCTCTACTTCGTCGCCTCGGAGCGCGACGTCACCGATGAGAGGGCACTCACGGCGCAGCTCTCGCATCAGGCCCTCCACGACCCGCTCACCGGGCTCGCCAACCGGGCTCTGTTCGAGGATCGGCTCGCCCACGCGCACGCCAAGACCATTCGCCAGGGCGGGTTCGGAGCCGTGCTGCTGCTGGACCTCGATGACTTCAAGGGAGTGAACGACACTCACGGCCACCTCGTGGGAGACCAGCTGCTGGTGGGGATCGCCCGGCGTTTCGAGATGGTGACCCGATCCTCGGACACGCTGTCTCGTTTCGGTGGCGACGAATTCCTCTACCTGGCCGAAGGCATGACCTCGGCCACCGAGGCCGAGGAGGTGGCGCTCCGTCTTCTCGAGGTGCTGGTCGAGCCGTTCACCTTCGATGGACTGAACTTCGAGCAGCGCGCCAGCATCGGCATAGTGGTCTGGAATAGCACGGTCGACGAGTCGAACGACGCGATCCAAAACGCCGACATCGCCCTCTACGAGGCCAAGCGCCAGGGAAAGGGCCGCTACGTGGTCTTCACACCGAGCATGCAGCAGACCGTGGTCAGCCGCTTCACCCTGGTCCAGGAACTGCGCCAGGCCCTTCACGCGGGCGAGCTGTCGATGCACTACCAGCCAATCGTCAATCTCACGACGGCCGAGGTCGTGGGATTCGAGGCGCTGATGCGCTGGGACCATCCCGAGCGCGGTCTGGTCCCTCCGACCACGTTCATTCCGCTGGCCGAGGACAGCGAGCTCATCCTGGAGCTCGGCACCTTCGCGCTGAACAGCGCCGTGGGCGCCGCGAGCGGCTGGACGTGCAATGACGATAAAGCCGCCCTTCCCTACGTCTCGGTCAATCTGTCCGCGCACCAGTTCCAGGACCCGAACCTGGTGGAGGTGATCGAGGAGACGTTGCGATCTGGAGGTCTGGCCCCCGAGCGCCTCGTGCTCGAGATCACCGAGAGCACGACGCTGCTCGACGCCGTCGTGACGCTGAACGTCATGGAGCGGCTGAAGGAGCTCGGGGTGGAGATCGCCCTCGATGACTTCGGCACCGGCTACTCGTCGCTCTCGTACCTGGTGAGACTGCATCCCAAGATCATCAAGATTGACCGGTACTTCGTGAGCCCGGCGTTCCCTGGTGCCCAGAACGATGCCCTCTTGGAGACGATCGTGTCGCTCGGCAACAAGCTCGGAATGACCATGGTCGCCGAGGGGATCGAGTCGCGCGAGCAGTTCGACTTCCTACGTGAACTCAACTGCGGATTCGGCCAAGGCTTCTATTTCTCACCGGCCGTGGCCAAGAACGAGGCGGCGCTGATGGTGGGCAGGGCATTCAAGGTCTGAGGCGACGAGCGACGACCGCCGCCGGGCCGAGAATCGATGCCCCCCCGGTGAATTCGACGCGGCCGCTTCGACGTCGGAGCAGTGGACGGGGATGCGTGGTGGTGCTGGCTGCCCCTCGGTCATGAGGTCCCGCGGGTCGAGTCCATGCACGCCATCCTTCACGATCGCCACGCCGGGCGACGAGTGAACGCCGTCGGCCCAGGTCATCAGGCGCGGGCAGCAATCACGCCTGCCTGCGCCTTCGCGCCGTTGGTGCACTCGGCCCGGTTCTTCACGGCGTTCGCCTCGAGGCGTGGGCAACCGACACTCGACGCGGCGTCGCCCCGGGTCGACCGCAGCCGGACGACAGGCTCAGAGTCGGGAACGAGTGGCCCCGGGGCTAGGCGCAGGCCCTGATGGATGCGGCCAGGGCCTTGACGTCCTTCTCAAAGGCCGCGTGATGGGCCTTCTCGTACGCCGAGAGCTTCGACAGGCTCGTGTAGTTCGCGTAGGCCTTCAGAACCACGACGATGTCGTCCAGCACCGTCTTGGTCTTGGCGTTAGGCGCCGCCGAGGCCATCTTCTCGTAGTACGGCACGAGTGCCTTCGCCCACGCGCGGTAACCGGAGAGCGTGAGCTTGGTAGGCGTCGGAGGCTGGTGTTCGACCCAACTGAACAGGGCCGTGCAGAAGCGGCTCGTGCTGAGCGCACCGGCCTCGGGCGTGGACAGGCTCAACGGGACGATCAGGGCTGTCGCGACCACCGATCCCGCGATCAGCATTCGGGCTCGCGACGCCAGGCGATTTGTACGGGTGGTCATGGCCGTTCCTTCCTCATGGGGAATCGATAGTCCCGGCTGCACCTTCCGGGTCCCCGGTTTCAGCCGGCACTCCTGTGACGGCACACCAAACTTCTAGCAGGTTCGACTCACCAACGCCAGCCTTTCGCGACGTCGATCGATGTCAACGTCATCTGGGGCGACGTCGTGGGCCGCGCGCCGCGCGCCACACTTCATCCCTGTCTGGCTCCGATCCGGGGGGAACGCGAAGCCATCGGCGAAGACCGAGGCAGGGCGCAACCACCGGTGCGCCGAAGAGCGTTCCCGAACCGGCACCGACGTCGGCCACCGCGGCGATCCGGGCTTTCCCCGGAAGGCCGCTTCAGTGTGACTGGGCGTCCATCGACCATCGGTCGGCGAGGGTTGCAATGCGCGCCAACCCGCATCACTGGTGCCGCCGGCGATGCGTTGAGCAACATCGCGGCGACGTGGCAGATCTCGAGGGAGGCCCGCACCGAAGACCGGCTGCGAGGTGATGCTGGACCGGCCTCGGACCGCGTCGGCTCCATCTACGCCGCGGCCTCGGCGTCTCTCAGGTGAACGGGGATGGCCCGTCTTCGTGCACGCCACGTCGCTCGTCGTTACCAACGGGTAAGTGGTCGAGGCATTGGCCTGATGGAGTTTGGTCGCGAGCAATCATGCGCGCCGAACGTGTTCACACGGGCACCGTTCAATCTTCACCGAGGTCGCAACGTGCAATAATGGATCCTCATGTCTGATTCCACGCAATTCGGTGGACCGCGCCCCGAAGAAGACCTCGACTCCAGACTTCTTGGCGAAGGGCATCCGGCCGGACTGCCGATCTTCAAGAAGCCGATCGGTGCGCACCTGCGCAATCGCAGCAAGGTCAACAGTCCGTCGCAGCTGCTCATCCTGCAGGAACTGGTCAGCTTCAAGGCGAGTCACGGACGCTGGCGTATCGCCAAGGACCTCGTGGGACTGGTGCGCCGGGGACACGGAGGCGAGAAGGACGAGTCGTACCTCGACAAGCTGCGCCGCGAGACCGGCCGCGGCAAGACCGAGTCGTCGACCTACGGACTGGCGAACGTCGCCGGCCATCAGGTGGTGCTCTACGCGATGAACTGGGACTTCTTCGCCGGCTCGCTCGGCGTCGTCTCGGGCGAGGCCTTCCAGGCCGCGGCGGACCTCGCCATCTCCAAGAGGCTCCCGTTCGTGAGCGTCTACGCCTCCAGCGGCGTGCGCCAGCACGAGAACTTCGCCGGCCTCACCCAGATGACGCGCATGGTCGAGTCGATCCGCCACTACAAGCAGAAGGTCGCCCTACCCCAGGTCGCGGTGCTGCTCGGTAACGTGTGGGGCGGCGTTTCGGCGAGCGCGGTGCCCAACGCCGATCTGATCCTCGCCACCTCGGGGACGAACTACGGCTTCGCGGGACCCAACGTGATCGAGGCGTTCGAGGGCTTGTCGGTGCCGATCGACTCCCAGAGCGCCGAGGCGAATCTCCTCGACCGCAACATCGACGTGGTGCTCTCGGACGTCGAGGAGCTCGTGTGGTACCTCGGCGAGGTCCTTTCCGCGACCACCCTGCCCGACAAGGTCCACGCCCTCACCACTGAGACCCCGTCGATGATCCGCAACGTGAGCATCGCCGATCAGCGGCGCGTCTTCACCTTCGGCGCCGTCGGCATCCACGGACCTCGCTTCGATGACGCCGCGGGTTCGGTCGCGCTGCAGCCCGCGTCGGTTCGCGAGGAGCGGGTGCGCGACGACCCCGACGCGCTCGTCGAGCAGTACCAGGACCTGATGACCGACGCCAACCGGATCGACCTAGAGTTCATCGTGCGCTACGGCTTCAGTGACGCCGTGGCCATTTACAACTACGTCCAGGAGGCGGACTACAAGAGGTACCCCGCCATCGTCGGCGCCTTCGCCAAGATCGGCTCGCAGCCCTTCGTCATCGTGGGGACCCAGTCCTCCTACCAGCGCTACGGCGACAGCGTGATCAAGAGGCCCGCGAACCCCGCGCCGGAGGACTTCGCCTTCATGGAGCGGATCCTGGAGATGGGCGAGCGCCTGGGACTGCCGGCGCTGTTCGTGACCGACACCCTGGGGGCCAAGCCCACCCTCGAGAGCGAGCGCCGCGGCCAGTCGCGCGCGATCGCGCGCTCGATACTCAAGGGCATCGACTACTCCGAACCCGTGATCTCGCTGGTCGCCGGGGCCCTCGGCAGCGGCGGCGGGCTCGCGACGACCCCGATGGCCGACCACGTGATGATGCTCGAGAAGGCCATGGCCTACGTCGCCGAGCCCAGGTCGGCCGCCTCGATCCTCTATAAGACGCCCGAACCCACCCACGACCAGATCCGGACCACGCTGGCGACCATGCGCTCGACCGCCCAGGACCAGCTCGAGCTCGGGTTGATCGACGAGGTGGTCGCCGAGGACGCCAATCCGTTCGAGACGGTCGCGCGCGTGCACGCGGCGATCCTGCGGGCCTACGTCGAGTTGAGCGCCCTGTCGGAGAAGAAGCTCAGGAGCCGACGTCACGACCGGATCCGCGGACTTCGGGCCTTCGAGATCATCCAGGACTGACCGTTCCTAACTAGTGCACAATAGTTCTGTGCACCACGGGCCGACCGAACGGTCTTGTTGGCCCTGGCGTCACCGGTTCGTCCGACTCGCGGAGGTGGGTCTTGCGTGCTGCGCGCCCACTCCCCTCGCCGGTCCCGGTATTGCCTGATTTGGTCTCCACAGTCGGGTCTGCTCCCAACACCTGCTGTCCGTCCGTCATCCTCTGGTGACGTGCGGGCAGGTGCCGGGTGGTAGTTCGGGCCCGGTGCTGCTTCCCCCTTCGGCCAATCACCACGGCGGCGCATTCGTGCCTCGTTAGTGGTTGGTTCGAGTCTTTCGACTGTGCTGTGAGCGGCCGGGTCCAGTGCTCGGCGCCCCACTTGCTCGTGTAGGCCGGGTCCACCGCGATGAGCGCGATCCCGCGATTGGCGGCCATGCCCGCGAGACGGTCTCGGAACTTGGCGGTGGGCATGACCGACACCGTGCGTCGGAAGGTCTTGCCCCTCTTGCCGTGGCCCATGGTCTCGCGGCCTGAGGACCGCACGTCGGCGAAGTTGAGGTTCTCGATCGTCACCGACGCACAGTTGTTCGTCGAAGCCACGTCGAGCAGCTGGGTGATGGCACGGCGCAGCAGTCCGTCGCGGCGTTCGGTACTGCCGGTGAGGTCGAGTTCGATGCGGATCGGATTACCCACCGGGTTGCCGTCGGTGGCGATCACCCAAGCCGCCAAGTGGTCGGCGTTGAGGTCGACGCCCAGGGTGTTGGACGCTGCGAGCGACGCCAGCGACGGCGTGGGCGTGGTGGGCGTCTTCCAGCTCGCGTCCAGGTACCAGCGCGACCTCAGTGGATCGAAGGAGATCGTGTAAGAGACTGCGCCACTGGCGACCTGGGCCGCCCAGTCGTCAGCGTGGTAGGAGAAGGCGACCGCCGATTCGAACACGAAGCTCGGGACCTTCTTGGCCGTGATGGTGATCACCTCGGTGTTCGAGAGGTGGGACAGCGCCGTCGGCAGGCGCAGCGTGAGCACTCCGGTGTCGGGATTGACCCGGATGGTCTCGTTGCCCCAGGTCTTGTCCTTCTCGCCGTCGGCGGTGAGAAAGAGGCGACGAGCGTGCCACTGGTCAGTCCACTGCTCTTTACTCAGCCCGGCCTCGTCGAGGTGGTGACGCTTCTTCAACAGTCCCTTGCCGCCGCGCACGATCCGTACGCGACCGGTCTCAATGCGTTCTTCCACCTCGGCGAGACGGGCCGTCAACTGCTGGAGGCGCTGCTGCTTGGCGTAACGGACCCGAGGAGTGGGGTAGCCGTGGGTCGTGCGCTCGTTCACCGTCACCGACGTGCCGGTCGGGATCGCGCATCTCTTCTCAAGCAGCGCGATCGCGTCACGCAGACTGAACAGGTCCCGGAACAAGTTGTCGAAGGCCAGTTGCCACTGGTTGTCGGTGGCGGCGGTGATGGAGCCCGCGAGACGCGACGAGGCCGTGGCGGTGAGCCCCTGCTTGCGTTCCTTGCGACCCAGGTGCTTGTAGCCCCGACCGAGCGCGCACCGCTCCGCCAGGTCCTTGGCGGCGAGGAATCCCAGGAACGCGCCAGTTTCGGAGAGCACGGACGCCTCGGTCTCGGTGAGGTGCAGTCGTGTGCGGACGCGCTGTCCGGTGGGCGCGGCCACCACGAAGGGGTCGGTCAGCGTGCGCAGAGGTCGGGACACACTCATGGAATCTACGGTGCCGGTGTGACACCGCAGTCAGCCGCCGGAATGGCACATATTGATCACTATTCTGGCAACTGTTGGAACCCCCTGGTGCGCTTCTCCGACCGGCGAGGGGCGCGTCGGCCACGCCGTCGTGGCGATCCGCGTTGAGCGCCGATCGGGTTAGGAGCGCAGGTAGAGCATGCTGCCGCCAACCAGCATGAGCGTCGAGATCACCAGCGGTGTGATGACCGGACCGATCCACGTCACGGGAATCAGGAAGTAGACGTCCCTGGTGAGCAGGCTGGCCGGCCAGTTGTCCAGGATCTTGAGGAAGACGTAGTACGTGATGTCCCAGCACGCGAAGCCCACCAGGAACGCCCCGAGGCGCTGGCGTAGGTTGCTTCCCGCGATGTAGCCCACGCAGGCCAGCATGATGATGGTGGAGGCCTCGCGGACGATCTCGGTCGTGTTGAGACGACTGTTCACGAGCAGTGAGTGTTGCGGGGAGATGAAGGTGATGAAGCCCAGGTTCAACAGGACCTTGTAGCGCGAGAGCGGCAGGTTGGCGTGGAAGTGCAGGAGGCCGCGCAGGTAGTAGACGACCGCGGCCTCGACGAAGCCGAAGGCCGTGGCGAAGATGATCAGCACCACCAGATTCGTGCGACGAGCCTTCACGCCGCGGGCAGAGGGTCCCACGATGCGAGTGTAACGTGAGGCGTTCTGGGTCCCCTGTGGCACCGGGGCGCAAGGTCCGCACGGCGCGCTGCGACCGGCTTCAGATGGTGCCGTTCACCCGACCATGATGCGTAGCGGTCAGGAACGCGGACCCGGGGAGCGCGAATCCTTGGGTGCCGGCCGGCCAGCCCTTCCCAGCCGGGGCACCTCGAGGCGCACGAAGCGCGACGCACGCCGACGCACGTGTCGTTGCACGCGCTCGGCGGGGCTGGGAACGGCCGGGCGCATCCGGGCGTGCGCCACGCGGTAGAAGCGGGTCTTGGCGGCCTCCACGAGCAAGAGGTAGACCACGACCATCGCGAAGAGCAGCAGGAAGAACTTCGTGGGCAGCGGGGTGAAGCCGAGTAGGTGGGCGAGTCCCGTGTAGGGAAGGACCGCGCCGACGACGGCCGCGCCGGTGGGCACGAGCAGCATCGAGAGGCTGGGGCGACTCTTGAAGAACGGGACCCGGCGCGTGCGGATGACGTAGACCACGAGGGTCTGGGTGGCGATGGACTCGACGAACCACCCCGTGCGGAACTCGACGTGCCCGGCGTGCAGCAGGCTGAGCATCACCCAGAACGTCATGAAGTCGAAGATCGAGCTGATGGGTCCGAATATCGACATGAATCGGCGGATGAACTTCATGTCCCACGCGGCGGGGCGAGCCAGCGCCTCGGGGTCCACGCGGTCGGTGGGGATCACCAGCTGGCCGGCGTTGTACAGCAGGTTGTTGAGCAGTATCTGCGAGGGCAACATGGGCAGGAACGACAGGAAGGCGGAGGCGCCCGCCGCGCTGAACATGTTCCCGAAGTTCGACGACGTCGCCATCAGGACGTACTTCATCGTGTTGGAGAAGATCCGACGGCCTTCCATCACCCCCTCGGCGAGGACCCCGAGGTCCTTGTCGAGCAGCACGACGTCCGCGGCCTCCTTGGCGACGTCGGTGCCGGTGTCCACCGAGATCCCGACGTCGGCGTGGTGAAGGGCGACGGCGTCGTTGACGCCGTCGCCGAGGAAGGCGACGTCCTTGCCCGTTCGCCGGGCCACCTTGATGATGCGCGACTTCTGGTCGGGGTCGATGCGCGCGAAGACGGTCGTGTGGGCTACTGCGTCGGCGAGCTGGTCGTCGTCCATCTTCTCCAGGTCGGTGCCGCTGAGCATCCCGGCGCTCGCGAGGCCGATCTGACCGCAGACGTTGAGCGCGACCACGCCGTTGTCGCCGGTGATGATCTTCACCTCGATTCCCAGGCGCTCGAGCTTCTTCAGGGACTCGCCGGCGTCGGCCTTGACGGGGTCGGCGAAGGTGAGGAACCCCTCGAAGGCGAGGCCCTGCTCCTCGGCGGGGCCGAGGGCCGATACGCCGGGCGCCGGGCGGCTGGCCACGGCGATGACGCGGTCTCCGCCGGAGAACAGCTGCTCGAGCACCGCCCGGGTGGCGTCGGTGACGTCGACGCAACGCGAGAGCACGACCTCGGGCGCGCCCTTGGTGACCACGAGCACGGCGCCCGAGGGATCTTCGACGAGCACCGAGACCAGTTGGCGTTCGTGATCGAACGGCAGCACCGCCAAGCGCTTGAACCCGGCGGCCTTGGAGCTCGTCTCGGCGCCCGAGGCCCCCGCGAGGCTCGACCAGAGAGCCTGGTCGAGGGCGTTGCCCCCCACCGGCCCCTCGTCGCCCATGCTGGACTCGTTGCAGACGAGCCCCAGCAGCAACGGTCGATCGCTTGCGCTCCCGGCCGAGTCGAGGCCGCGCTGGAAGGTGATGGCGCCCTCGGTGAGGGTTCCGGTCTTGTCGGTGAAGAGGATCTCGATGTTGCCGATGTCCTCGATGGCGACCAGTCGCTTCACCAACACCTTCTTCGCCGCGAGCGCCTTGGACCCCGACGAGAGGCTGACCGTGACGATCGCCGGCATCATCTCGGGCGCGATCCCCACCGCGATGGCCAGCGAGAAGAGCAGGGCCTCGATCAAGGGGCGGGCGAGCACGACGTTGATGACGAAGATGAAGGCCGTCAGCGCCGCCGCGACCAGGAACAGGAACCGCGAGAACCGCGAGAGCCCGACCTCGAAGGCCGTCTGGCCCTCCTGCTCGGTGATCCCCGCGGCGATCTTGCCGAACGCGGTTCGCGTGCCGGTGTCGATCACCACGGCCGCGGCCGAGCCCTGATGGACGATGGTCCCCATGTAGGCGCACGACGTGAGGTCCTGGTGGTCGCTGTCGGTGTCGGGCTCCGCCGACTTCGTGACGGGCATCGACTCGCCCGTAAGGACCCCCTCGTCGCACTCGAGCTCCTCGACCTCGATCAGGCGCAGGTCGGCCGGCACCAGGGCGCCGATTCGCAGCGTAACGACGTCGCCCGGGACCAGGTCCGCCATGGGAACCTGGACCGCCTCGCCGTCGCGGCGGACCTGCGCGTTCTGGCTGATCTTGGCGCGCAGGGTCGCCATGGCCACCTCGGCCGCGTACTCGTTGAAGAATCCCAGCCCGACGCTGAGAGCGACGATCACCGCGATGATGATGGCGTTGGTGCCGCCACCCGTCAGTCCCGACACCAGCGCGGCTCCCAGCAGCAGGACGAGGATCGGGTTGCGGACCTGGCGGAACAGGACCGAGCTCGCGCGGACCTTCTTGGTCTTGAGGAGGTTGGGACCGTAACGAGCCAGCCGCTGGGCCACCTCGGCCGAGGTCAGGCCCTCCTTCGTGCACCTCAACTGCGCCAGCACCTCGTCGACGCCCATCGACGCCGCCTTCGCCAGGCTGAGCTCGTCGGTGTCGGCCGCGGCGGCGATGTCCATGGTGCCAGTCTGGCTGATGCCGACGGACCATCGCACGCTCATTCGACCAGGGACGCCCGGAGCCGAGCGGATCCCCGCGACGGAGGCAAAAGGACCTTCGCCCCTAAGGAACCCCAGCGCTGGGCGAGTCCCCGGAACTATTGCTGGTTTGTGGATGGCTTCGCCGATCGGATTGACGCTGGACGTCAGTTGGCCGCGTGCCTCGAGCCGCTTCGCGGCGAACCGGGCCTGGTCGTCGTCGGCCTGCCGCGCGGTGGCGTGCCGGTCGCGTGCGAGGTCGCGCTGGCCCTGGACGCGCCGCTCGACGTCCTCATCGTTCGAAAGATCGGCATGCCGGACCAGCCCGAGGTGGCCATGGGCGCCATCGGCGAGGGCGGGGTCGTGGTCGTCAACGAGGATCTGATGAGCGCGGTGAACATCACCAAGGCGCAGTTCGCGCTGATCGAGGAGCGCGAGCAGGTCGAACTCGAGCGGCGGGTGCGCCGGTACCGCCAGGATCGCGAGCCGGTGCCCCTGGAAGGCCGCACGGTGGTGATCGTCGACGACGGCATCGCGACGGGCTCGACGGCCCGCGCGGCGTGCCAGGTCGCGCGGGCGCGCGGCGCCGCGCGGGTGGTGCTCGCGGTCCCGGTCGGCGCGGCCCGAGCCATGGAGGACCTGCGGGGCTACGTCGATGAGCTGGTGTCGCTCGGCGTCGCCGACGGCCCGTTCGCGGTCGGGCAGTTCTACGAGGAGTTCGACCAGACCCTCGACGAGCAAGTCAGTGAGTGCCTGGACCGCGCGAACCACCGTTCGCCCCGCTCCGGTAAGGCAGTGCCGGTGTCGCCCGCTTGACGGACGCCCGCTTGAGGCAGTGAAGGAGGTGGCCATGTCGATAGAGGTAGGTGCGCCGACGACCTTGACCCCGAGAGAGATCGTCCCGGTCGAGGGCAGCGACAGCGATTACGACCAGCTGTTGGAGTGGATCGGGGACCGCCGATTCGTCCTGCTGGGCGAGGCGAGCCACGGCAGCCACGAGTTCTACCGCGAGCGCGCTCGGATCACCAAGCGGCTGATCGAAGAGAAGGGATTCGTCGCCGTCTGCGTCGAGGCCGACTGGCCCGACGCCTACCGGGTCAACCGCTACGTGCTCGGCCTGTCCGGGGACACCGACGCGCAGGGCTCGCTCGAGGACTTCGAGCGCTTCCCCGGCTGGATGTGGCGAAACACCGACGTCGTCGAGTTCATCGCGTGGCTGCGCGCGCGCAACGACGCGCGC
>PLHD01000037.1:114098-144876 GCA_003138815.1 Acidimicrobiaceae bacterium
CATCGCTCGTGCGAGAGCGCCGTGGTCGCCGAGCTCGTCGACCTGCGTCGCCAGGCCGCCACGCTGGCGCGTCGCGACGGCCTGGACGCCCAGGACGAGTACTTCTTCGCCGAGCAGAACGCGCGCCTGGTGCACAACGCCGAGCGCTACTACCGCGCGATGTACGAGGGNNCGGGTTCTCGGCGGCGCGAAGGTCGTCGTGTGGGAGCACAACTCGCACGTCGGCGACGCGCGCTCCACGGAGCTCGGCCAGGCCGGGGAACTCAACGTCGGCCAGCTCGCTCGCAGCGCGTGGGGCGACGAGTGCTTCCTTGTCGGCTTCACGACCCACCATGGTCGCGTGAGCGCCGCGTCGGACTGGGGCGGCCCCGTCGAGCACAAGCACGTTCGCCCGGCCCTCGCGGGCAGCTTCGAGAACCTGCTGCACCACGCGCCCGCGAGCGACTTCATGGTTCGCCTGGGAGAGTACGCGCCTGAGCCGCTGCGCGCGACCATGCTTGAGCGGGCCATCGGCGTGATCTACCGGCCCGAGACCGAGCGCCAGAGCCACTGGTTCCACGCCCGGCTTTCGACGCAGTTCGACGCGGTGATCCATATCGACCGCACTTCGGCGGTGCGCCCGCTCGACCGGTCGCTGCTGTGGGAAGAGGGCGAGCCCCCCGAGACGTATCCGAGCGGCCTCTAGCCCCCTGGTGGGTTCGACGGCGTCGCGACGCCAGTGAAGTTCAGAACTCGCCGTCGTCGGCCGGGTCAGCTGGCGCCGGAGTTGGCTTCTCGGGTGCCGGGGAGAACTGTCCGATGCCCGACGCGAGCATCACGGAGTTGGGGATCTTGAGGTTGCCGTCTTCGGTCTGCACCGTGACGTAGGTGAGGCCGATCCCGAGCACCGTCACGTCGATCACCCCCAGCGCTCCCGAGCGGATCCGAATCCGGTCCCCGACGCCGAATGGCCTGGCGAAGAGCAGCACCAGCGAGGCGAAGATGTTCCCGAGGCTCTGCTGGGCCGCGATGCCGAGCACCACGCCGGTCAGTCCCGCACCGATGAGCAGGCGCTCCACGGAGACTCCGAGCACGGCGAACACGAAGAAGATCAGGATCACGTACCCGAAGCCCGACGCCAAGAGCCGCACCGCGGCCCCCGCCGCCGGGATCGACCGTCGCGTAATGAGGCTGTCGAGGCCGGCCGCGAGCCGCCGGGTCGCAATGACGCCGGTGACGAGCAGCACCACCGCGGCGGACCATCCGATGATCTCCTGGTGCAGCGCCGCCCCCTGGAACTTGCCGAACTCCGATCCGCCCACCAGCGCGGCCATGGCAAGGAGGGCGGCGCCGGTCCCCACGAGCCAGTCGTGCTCGCGTGCCTTCTTCGCCAATTCGGAACGTTCCATTGTCGTCAAGGCTATCGATGAATGGCCCGGGGCCAGTTCTTCTGCGACGCCGCGACGCCGCTCGTGGTGCGCACGGACCAATGAATCAAAGGGCGGCGCCGGGCACGGCGCCGCTGCGCGCGCCGACATCCTGGGGCCGCCCTTGGGCCTTCGGGACCGCTCTTCGGAAACCCTCGATCAGTGCCTCGTGCCGACGCCTACCTCTTCCGGCACACCAGTTCACCCTTGCCGACGGGAACGACGAGGGCGTCGACCCGAGGGTCGACCAGCGCAGCGTCGATCATCGGCGCCAGGGTGACCAGATGGTTGATGGCATTGTCCGCAACGAGCAGCCCTCCCGGGACCAGGCGAGGGACGACCGCTTCGTAACACTGGCCGTAGATGTTCTTCTCCGCGTCGAGGAAGCAGAAGCTGATGTCGCCGAGTTGGCCGACGAAGTCCAGGAAGTCCCCGTGCACCAGCGTGATGACGTCGTTGACCTGGGCGCTCGCGAAGGTGGCGCTGGCCATCGTTGCCTTCGTCTCGAGGACCTCGAACGTAGTGAGGATCTGGGCGCGCTCGCGGCACGCCAGGGCCAGCCACAGCGACGAGTACCCCGCGCTCGTTCCGATCTCGACCCAGGAGCCCGGTGGCGACGACGCGGCGAGCAGCGCGATGAAGCGGCCGGTCTCGGGCGGAATCTGGCGCAGCCGGTCGAGCTGGGCCGTCCCGTCGACCCGGTCGATCGCGTCGCGATCCTCTAGGGCGCGCATGGCCAGGGACATCGAATCAGGAATGTCGTGGAACATGGCTGGCTCCTTTTCGGTTCGCGGGCAGACTGAGGCGTCCCTAGGTTTAGGCGGCTTTCGGGGCCAGGTCAAGGATGCGGTATCGGTCCGCTTCCAGGCTGCGGCCCCACTGGCGCGCGGGCGCCAATGATGTCAGTGCGCGCGGAAAGCCCGGGGGAAACCGGTCTTCGGATTTTGGATGTTGCTAGATTCGAGAAGGGGCCTCAACTTTCTACGCAGTGACCACATCTCGTGACCATTGAAGGAACTCAATTTCAGCGTGATTGTCGTCGGCACGCCGTAGCGCGTTGACCTGCCAGAGGAGAATCGAATGGCGTCCACACTTCGATCGGGGGCAACGATCCTCGACGTGATCGGCTCGACGCCGCTGCTCGACGTCGACGGAATCTGGCTGAAGCTCGAGTACCTGAATCCGTCCGGGTCCATCAAGGCCCGCATGGCCCGCTACATCATTGAGCGGGCCGAGCGCGAAGGCCTGCTCCACCCGGGCGACACGATCGTGGAGGCCTCGAGCGGCAACACCGGCAACGCCATGAGCATGGTGGCGGCGGTGAAGGGCTACAAGATGCTGGTCGTCATGCCGGTGGGAATGAGCCCCGAGCGCGCGGCGATCTCCACGGCGTTCGGGGCGCAGCTGATGACCGTGGGCGACTTCCACGTGAACGAGGCCCTGGAGCTCGCCGGACTGCTCGGGGACCGGTCCGGCTACTTCGCGCCGCATCAGTTCGAATCCGAATGGAACGTGGAGGAGAACCGGACATGGCTGGGTCCTGAGATTATCGGCCAGCTCCCGGCTGGTCGCTCACCGGACGCCTTCGTGATGGGCGTGGGTACCGGCGGGACCCTGATCGGCGTGGGCCAGGCGATGCGGGCCGTCAATCCCGGCGTCCTGATCGTGGGTCTCGAGCCGAGCGAATCGTGCACGATCCTCTGCGGCGACACGGGGCTGCACCGGATCGAGGGGATCTCCGACGGATTCGTGCCGGGCATCTACCGGCGCAACGCGCAGCTGGTGGACCGGGTCGTGGCGGTCCACAGCGACGACGCCGTGGGTGAGATGCGCCGTCTCGCGCGCGAGCACGGGCTTCTCGTGGGGCCGAGCTCGGGGGCCAACATGGTGGCCGCCCGGCGTTTGCTCGAGGAACTCCCCGAGTCGTCGACGGTGGTGACGATCTGCTGCGACGAGGGGGAGAAGTACCTCAGCGAGTACTTCATTCCCGAGGTGAGGCCGGTCGACGCCGCGTCGATCATGGACGCGTAGGGCGCCCGGTTCAGTTCTCGTCCGCGCTCAGGCAGTAGCCGACACCCGGCACGGTCCTGATCAGATCGCCGGACTCGTCACCGAGCTTCTGGCGCAGCCGGTGCACGTAGGCGTGCACGTACTGCGCCTCGGTGCCGTAGCCGGGGCCCCAGACGGCGGCGAGGATCATCTGGTGGGTGCACGTGCGTCCGGCGTAGCGGGCCAGGTAGCTGAGCACGCTGAACTCCTTGGTCGTCAGCTCGACGCGCTCACCTCCGAGGTGGGCCTCGTGGTGGACCAGGTCGAGTTCGAGGCGGCCGAGCGAGAGCGACGACGGCATCTGGTCGGTCGCCTCGGGCTCGCGGTTGCGGATCACCGCACGGATCCGTGCTTCGAGCTCGGCCATGCTGAAGGGTTTGGTGACGTAGTCGTTGGCGCCTCCGTTGAGGGCCGCCACCTTGCGGTTTTCCGCCCCCGACGCCGACAGGACGATGATGGGAATGTCGCTCCACTGACGTATCCGCTCGCAGACCTCGAGGCCGTCGAGGTCCGGCAGGCCCATGTCGAGGACGATGACGTCGGGATTGGTGAGCGCGGTCTGGGAGATTCCCTGTTCTCCGTTCGCCGCGGTGGAGACCTCGTGTCCGCCGGCGCGTAGGCCCACGCGCATGGCCCGCAGCAGGGAGGGGTCGTCGTCGATCACCAGTACGCGGGCCACGGACTACCGGCTCGCCGGCTGGTCGAGAGGAGGAAGCGAGAAGACGAATCGGGCGCCGCCGCCGGGTACCTCCTCGTACCAGATGCGTTCCCCGTGGGCCTCGACGAACGTGCGCGCGATCGTGAGGCCCAGGCCGGCGCGACCGGCGGTGTCGAACTGCGTGAAGCGGTCAAAGACGCTCTCTCGGTTGGCGAGGACGATCCCGGGTCCCTGGTCGGCGACCGAGAGTTCGACCCGACCCGCGCGCAGCTCGCCCTGGACGGTGATGACGCCCCTTGCCGGCGAGTGGCGACTGGCGTTGTCGAGGAGGTTGATGAGCACCTGTTCCATGATAAGTCGGTCCACGTCAACGTCGGGGAGGGTCGCGGGGAGCAGGATCCGGATCCGGTGCTCGGTCGCGACGGCGCCCAGCGCGCTGATGGACTCGCGCACGAGCTCAGCGATCGGCGTGCGGTCCCGGTACACGCTGAACACCCCGGCCTCGATGCGGGTCATGTCGAGCAGGTTGGTCACCAGGCGCGTGAGGCGGCTGGCCTCAATCTCGATGAGCTGGTGGAGCTCGTCGGTGTCCTCCTTGGAAAGCACGTTGTCAGTGTCCGAGAGCGTCGACGAGGCCACCTTTATCGTCGCGAGGGGCGTGCGCAGGTCGTGCGAGATCGCGCCCATCAGTCCGTGGCGGAGTCGGTCGACCTCTTCGAGGAGCTTGGAGCGCAGGGCCTGCTCGCGCAGCCGGGCGCGTTCGATCGCGAGGGCCGCGTCGTTGGCGAAGGTGTTGAGCACCGCGCGCTCGGTGTCCGAGACCGGAAGGTTCCTCATCGCCAGCATCCCCACCGGGCCGCCCGAGGTCGTCAGGGCGACGGTGCGCAGTTCACTCGAGGACCCCGCCGCGGTGCCGACCCCCACCGCAATACCGGATTGGGGGTCCAGTTGGTGTAACTCGTCGGCGCTCAGCGCGTCGCCGGCAGAGGCAACCACCTTCAGATGTCCCTCGTCGAGGACCAGGAGGGTCACTCCGGGCACGTTGAACACGGTGAGGGCGGCGCGGACGATATTGCCCAGGAGCTCGTTGACGGGCTGGTCCCCGACGAGCAGCTCGGAGAGCTCCGAGACCCGGCGCACCGCCTCGGCGCTCCTGGTCGCCTCGGACTTGGACGAGTTCAAACTGGTGACGACCCGCGCCACCAGCAGCATCACCACGACGTAGACGAAGAGGGCCGTCCAGTTCTGGGTTCCGCGAACGCTCAGGGTGGAATATGGCGTCACGAACCAGTAGTCGTAGACCAGGAAGCCGGCCGCGACGCTGGCCGCCCCGGCCAGGAGGCCCCCGACGACCGCGCCGGCGACGACCGGGATGACCAGCACCAGCGCCGCGGTGGAGAGGCTGATGTGGGAACGCAGCGGCAGCATGGCTGCGCCGAGTCCAACGGCGCTCAGGATACCTATGGCCGATCCGGTGAGCCGTCTTTGCACCTTCGCATTATCGTACGAAAACCCCGAGCCGATCGATCGACGAGGCGAATGAAGGATTTATGACGAAAGACCCATCCTTATTAAGAACTTGTTAAGGAACTACCCGGAAGACTCGGTTCATGGGAGATATCTATTCACTATTAGGTTTCGCCGGGTTCACCCTGGCGGGACTCGGTCTCATCTGGCTGCTGGAGCGCGCATGAGCCTCAGCCAGATCATCCTGTTCATCGTCGCCGTGGTGATGTTCTTCTACGTCGGCTACGCCATGTTCAAGCCTGAGAAGTTCTAATGGGCTTCTTCTTCACCATCGTCGCCCTTATTGTCTGCCTCGGACTGTGCTGGAGGTACCTCGGTTCGTACATGGAGGCGGTCTTCAACGGACGGGTCCACTACCTGCGTTTCGTCGAACGTCCCATCTACCGCGCGCTCAAGACCAGCCCCGAGCAGGAGCAGACCTGGAAGCGCTACGCGGGCGCCCTGATCGTCTTCTCGTTCGTGTCGCTCGTCTTCACCTACGTGATCATCCGGATCCAAGGTTCACTGCCGCTGAACCCTCAGCACCTCGACGCGAACGGCCCGGCGCTGAGCTTCAACACGTCGGTCTCGTTCATGACCAACACCAACTGGCAGAACTACGGCGGGGAGGAGGCGATGTCGTACTTCTCCCAGATCGGCGCCCTGACGGTCCAGCAGTTCGTCAGCCCGGCCGTCGGAATCGCCGCCGCCATGGTGCTCGTGCGGGGCTTCTCGCGCCGCAAGTCAGCCACGATCGGGAACTTCTGGGTCGACATGACGCGTTGCCTGTTCTACGTCCTGCTGCCGATCGCGTTCATCTCGGGCATTATCTTCGTCGCCCAGGGCGCGGTGGAGACCCTGGCCGGCACCATTAGCTTCCACGACGCACTCAACGGCGTCACCCAGACAATGGCGCGGGGACCAATCGGCTTCATGGAGGCCATTAAGCAACTCGGCACCAACGGCGGCGGCTTCCTCAACGCCAACTCCGCCACGACGTTCGAGAACCCGACGGGACTCACGAACTTCCTTTCGATCCTGTTGCTGCTCTCGATTCCGGTCGCGCTGACCTACACTTTTGGCAAGATGGTCGGGAGCATCAAGCACGGCGCCACGCTGCTCGCGGTTGTGGTGATCCTCTTCGGCTCGTGGGTGGCCTTCACGGCCGCCGCCGAGCACCAGAACAACCCGGCCGTGGCCGCGGCGGGCATCCACTCGACGGTGGGCAACACCGAAGGTAAGGAGGTGCGTTTCGGTGATACCACCACTGCGCTCTTCGGCGTGGCCTCCACCTCGACCTCGACGGGCTCGGCCGACGCCTCGTACGACTCCTTCACGCCAATCGGCGGCATGGGGTTGCTGACGGGAATGATGATTGGCGAAGTATCCCCGGGCGGCACCGGGACGGGTCTCTACACGCTGCTCATCTACGCGATCATCGCGGTGTTCATCGGTGGACTCATGATCGGCAGAACACCCGAGTTCCTGGGCAAGAAGATCCAGGCGAGGGAGGTGAAACTCGCGGGACTCGGCGCGCTGGTGATGCCCATCACCGTCCTGGTGCTCACCGCGATCGCCGTGTCGCTCTACGTCGGGAGAGCGGGACCGCTCAATGCCGGACCCCACGGGTTCACCGAGATCCTCTACGGGCTCACCTCGCAGGGCAACAACAACGGCTCGGCCTTCGGCGGGCTGACGGGCAACACCAACTTCTACAACATCATCGGAGGGATCGACATGCTCGCCGGCCGCTTCGGTGTCATGATCCCGGCCCTCGCCCTCGGAGGATTCCTCGCCGAAAAGGATGTCGTGCCCGAGGGCCTCGGGACTTTCCGCACCGACAACGGGATGTTCACCGGACTCACCATCGGCGTGATCCTGATCATCGGCGGCCTGACGTTCTTCCCCGCCATCGCCCTCGGCCCCATCGTCGAGCAACTTAGCCACCTGAGGTTCTTCTAATGACAACAGTTCTCAATCCTCCAACCGCCGGTTCGGGCGCCCACGGCGTGGCCCAGGCCAAGGGCCTCTTCGACGGGCCAATCCTTCGCCAGGCGCTGAAGGGCTCGTTCGTCAAGCTCAATCCGAGGACCCAGGTCAAGAACCCGGTGATGTTCGTGGTGCTCGTGGGCACGGTCATCTCTTTCTGCGAGGCGGTCGCCCACCCCGGCACCTTCTCGTGGTCGATCACCATCTGGCTCTTCCTGACCGTTCTCTTCGCCAACTTCGCCGAGGCCATGGCCGAGGGGCGAGGCAAGGCCCAGGCCGAGACGCTGCGCAAGATGCGCTCGGAGACCGAGGCGCGCCGGCTGCTGCCGGACGGCAGCGAGGAGCTGGTGCCCGCCGCGTCGCTCTCCAAGGGTGACCTGGTGGTCTGCGAAGCCAACGACGTCATTCCTTCGGACGGCGAGATCACCGAGGGCATTGCCTCGGTCGACGAATCGGCGATCACCGGCGAGTCCGCGCCCGTGATCCGAGAGTCCGGCGGCGACCGCTCGGCAGTGACCGGCGGCACGAAGGTGCTCTCGGACCGGATCGTCGTGCGCATCACCGCCGAGCGCGGCCACACCTTCATCGACCGGATGATCTCCCTGGTCGAGGGGGCCAACCGTCAAAAGACCCCGAACGAGATCGCCCTCACGATCCTGCTGGCGGTCCTGACCATCGTGTTCATTCCCGTCGTCATGACCCTCGTGCCGTTCGCGAACTTCGCGGGCGCGACCGTGTCGGTCGTGGTCCTGGTGGCGCTGCTCGTGTGCCTCATCCCCACCACCATCGGCGCGCTGCTGTCCGCCATCGGCATCGCCGGGATGGACCGCCTCGTCCAGCGCAACGTGCTCGCGATGAGCGGGCGCGCAGTGGAGGCGGCCGGCGACGTGCAGGTGCTGCTGCTCGACAAGACGGGCACCATCACGCTGGGCAACCGCATGGCCGCGAACTTCTTCCCCGTCGCCACCCACAGCGAACGCGACGTGGCCGACGTCGGCCAGTTGGCGTCGCTCGCCGATGAGACCCCCGAAGGCCGTTCCATCGTGATCCTCGCCAAGGAGATGTTCGACATCCGCAGCCGCGAGTTCGAGGGCGACCACGCGTTCGTCCCCTTCACCGCGACCACCCGCATGTCGGGACTCGACGTCGGCCAGCGCCAGATCCGCAAGGGCGCGGGGGACTCGGTCAAGCGCTGGGTCGTCGAGCAGGGCGGCGCCATACCCGGTGACCTCGACGAGATCGTCGAGCGCGTGTCGCGCGCCGGTTCCACGCCGCTGGTCGTGGCCGACGGCGCTGACATCGTGGGCGTGATCGAGCTCAAGGACGTCGTGAAGCAGGGCATCCGCGAGAAGTTCGACGAGATGCGCCAGATGGGCATCCGCACGGTGATGATCACCGGCGACAACCCGCTCACGGCCGCCGCGATCGCCCAGGAGGCGGGCGTCGACGACTTCCTCGCCGAGGCGACGCCCGAGGCGAAGATGGCCCTCATCAAGCAGGAGCAGGAGGGCGGCAAGCTCGTCGCCATGACCGNNACGGCACCAACGACGCGCCGGCCCTCGCCCAGGCCGACGTCGGCGTCGCCATGAACACTGGTACCACGGCGGCCAAAGAGGCCGGCAACATGGTCGACCTCGACTCCAACCCGACCAAGCTGCTCGACATCGTCGAGATCGGCAAGCAGCTGCTCATCACCCGAGGGTCGCTGACGACGTTCTCGATCGCCAACGACGTCGCGAAATACTTTGCCATCATCCCAGCCCTGTTCGCCTCGACCTACCCCCAGCTGGAGACGCTGAACATCATGAAACTCCACAGTCCCCAGAGCGCGGTGCTGTCGGCGATCATCTTCAACGCCCTCGTGATCGTGGCCCTGATCCCGCTGGCGCTGCGCGGGGTGAAGTTCCGCGCAGCCGCCTCGAGCGCGATTCTGCGGCGAAACGTGCTCATCTACGGAGTGGGCGGGCTGATCGTCCCCTTCGCCTTCATCAAGCTCATCGACCTGCTGCTCGTGCAGCTGCACGCCTACTAAAGAGGGATTTCATGCTCGTACACCTCCGCCGCTCGTTCATCTTCGCAGTCATCTGCATGGTGATGTTCGGTTTCATCTACGCCTTCGCCGGCACCGGCGTGGCCCAGCTCTTCTTCAAGAACCAGGCCGACGGATCGGTCACGGCGAATGGCTCGACGCTCATTGGTCAGAACTGGTCCGACACGAAGTGCCCCGGGCACCCCCTCGGCAGTTGCGTCTTCCAGGGCCGCCCCGACGACCTCGGTCCCTACGCGGCCAACCCCAAGGACGACGTGTCCGGCGGTGACAACCCCGGTGTCGCCAACGGCGTCAACGGGGAGTCCGGAGCGAGCAACCTGGGACCCCGGTCCAAGGTGCTGCTCGCGAACACCAAGGAGCTCGTCGCGTACTGGCACAAGATGGGCGTCAACCCCACCCCGGACCTCGTGACGACGTCGGGCAGTGGGTACGACCCCGACATCTCGCCGATGGATGCCACGGTGCAGATTCCGATGGTCGCCAAGGCCACCGGCATCTCGCCGGCGAAGTTACGTGCGCTGATCGCCAGCCAGACCCACGGAGCGGAGCTCGGATTCCTGGGCAGCAGCTACATCGACGTCCTGGACCTGAACGTGGCGTTCGCGAAGCTGCGCTAGAGACGCATGCCCGTCGAGACCGGGTTGGACGCAGGCGTTCGGGTCTCTTTGGTGACTGACGCACCGGCGCTGCCGACAGGTCCCCCGAGGCGTGCTCTAGATTGCCGTTGCGCCCGGATGCTGGCGCAACGCCGAGGCAGCCGAAAGGAGAGTCACCGATGCAGTACGTGAGAGAGCACCGCACGGCGCTGGCGCTGCTGGCGGCGGTGCTGGTCCCCTTCGGTGTCGCGGGTGCAATGGTGCCGTACCGCGGTTCCTTCGCCAACACCGCGGCGGCGCTGGTGCTCGTCGCGGTCATCGAGGCCATTGCCATCGCGGGCAATCGGGCGGCCGGCCTGCTCGCGAGCGTCTCGGCGGCGCTGTGGTTCGACCTCTTCCTGACCGCGCCGTACGAACGCCTGGCGATCAGCCACCGACCCGATCTTGAGACGACGATTTGCATCCTGGTTGTCGGGGTCATCGTGACCGAGCTGGCCGCGCGTAGCCGCCATCACCACCGCCGAGCCAGCGCGGAGAAGGACTACGTGGCGATGATCCACGACCTGGCCGACCTGGCCGCCGGGTCGGCCGCCGCCTCGGCCATCGTGGAGAAGGCCACGATCTCCCTGGTGGAGCTACTCGACCTTCGAGCGTGCCGCTTCGAGGTGGTGCCGGTGGATCCTCCACTGGCGCGCATTCAGTCCAACGGCGCCGTGGTCCACGTGGGACTGCGCTGGCCGGTCGGCGAGATTGGCATCCCCGGACCAGAAGCCGAGATCCTGGCCGAGTGGCGCGGACGAATCATGGGCTCATTCGTGCTGACGCCGACGCCGGGTCTGGCGGTGTCGCTGGAGCAGCGCGTCGTCGCGGTTTCGCTGGCCCAGCTCGTCGGGGCGACGCTGAGCGACCGCCGGCTGGTGGCGTAGCCGGTGGCGCCAACCGGGCAGGTCGGCACGCACGGCACGTGGTCTCGCTGGGATGGGCGATACTAGGGCCATGCCACGGGGTGTACTACGCGTCTATCTTGGATCGGCCCCGGGGGTTGGCAAGACCTTTCGGATGCTGGACGAGGGCTGGCGGCGCCGTGAACGTGGCACCGACGTCGTCATCGGGTACGTGGAGTCCCACAACCGGCCGCTGACCGAGGCGCAGATGCGCGACCTGGAAATTGTGCCGCGGATCACGCGCGAGTATCGCGGCGCCCACCTCGAGGAGATGGACCTCGAAGCCGTCCTGGCCCGCAATCCCCAGGTCGCGCTCGTCGATGAGCTGGCCCACACCAACGCGCCGGGCGGCACGCACCCCAAGAGGTGGCAGGACGTGGAGGACCTGCTGAACGCCGGCATTGACGTCATCACCACCGTCAACATCCAGCACCTGGAGTCGGTCAACGACGTCGTCGAGAAGATAACCGGCATCTCCCAGCAGGAGACCATCCCCGACGCGATCGTGCGCGCGGCCGAGCAGGTCGAGCTCGTTGACATCACGCCCGAGGCACTCCGCCGACGCATGGCGCACGGAAACATCTACGCCGCCGACAAGATCGACGTCTCGCTCTCGAACTACTTCCGTACGGGCAACCTCAGCGCCCTGCGTGAACTGGCGCTGCTGTGGCTCGCCGACCGCGTGGAGGACGCGCTCCAGCGCTACCTCGATGACAACGCCATCGCCGAGACCTGGGAGACGCGCGAACGCCTCATCGTCGGCGTCACCGGATCCGAGGTCGACGAGATGCTCCTGCGTCGAGCGACTCGCATCGCGTCGCGCACGGGCGCCGACCTGATCGCGGTGCACGTGCTGAACCCCGAGGGCTCGCTGCACGGACCGCCCGACACCTCCAAGGCCCGCGAGCTCGTCGAGGAGTTCGACGGCACGTTCCAGCAGATCGTCGACGACGACATCGCGACGGCGCTCGTGTCCTTCGCCCGTTCGGAGCGCGGCACCCAGATCGTGCTCGGCGCCGCCCGCCCGAAGGCGGCGTTCCGCCCGCCGAGCGGAGTGGTGGAGAAGGTGCTGCGCAACGCGCGAGACCTCGACGTGCACGTCATCGCCGTCGGCGGTGAGCGCCCGGCCCGCGTGCGACAGCGCCGCCAGAAGAGCCAGCTTACCTGGCGCCGTCGAATCCTCGGACTCTGCGTCGCGGTGGTGGTCATGCCGCTGCTCACCGTCGCCATGACGAGCGCCCACGCCAACCTGTCTCTTTCGACGGTCTTCCTCGTGTACCTGCTGACGGTGCTTGCGCTCACCACGTGGGGTGGCGTGATGGTCGGGATCGTCTCGGCGCTCGGGGCGTCGGCGCTGGAGAACTACTACTTCGTACCGCCGGTGCACACGCTCGAGGTCGCGAGGCCCGACGACGTGGTGTCGCTGGTGGCTTTCCTCCTCTTCGCCAGCGTGGCCAGCGTGGTCGTGAGCCGCTACACCCAGCGCTCCAACGAGGCGGTGCGGGCGCGGGCCGAGGCCGAGATCCTTTCCAAGGCCGCCGCCCGGGTCGCGACGACCCACGACGAGATGCTGCCGCTACTCGACTCGCTGCGGGCGGTCTTTGCCGCACCGAGCGTCGCGCTCATCGCCCGCCGGGGCGGCGAGTGGGTGCCGGACCTCGAGAGCGGCGACGAGCTGGCCGACCTCCAGTCGGGCGCGCGTTTCGTGATCGACGACGATCACGCCCTCATTGTCCAGGGCGTGGACCTCGATGCCCAGGACCGCGAACTGGTGGGCGCGTTCGCCGGGCGGATCGCCGCCGGGCTGCGGTCCATCAGCATCGTCCAGAGCGACGCGCAGTTACGGGCGATCGCCGAGGCGGAGGCGCTGCGCACCGGACTGCTGCGCACGGTGGTGCACGACCTCAACGAGCCCCTGGTGGCGATCGGGGCGAAGGTGGCGTCGCTGCTGGAGAAGGGCCTGACGCTCACCCGCGAGGAGCATCGCGACGTCCTCACGGAGATGGACGCAGAACTGCGCCGACTGTCCGGGCTCGTGGCCAACATGGTCGACGTCGGCCGGCTCGAAACCGGGGTCGTGGAGCCCCAATCGATCGGCACGGCGGTCGACGAACTGCTGCACGCCGCCCTCAAGTCCATCGACACGCAGGGACGAACCCTCGACATCGACATGAGCGACGACCTGCCGGGATTCATCACCGACCCGGTCCTGGCCGAACGGGTGATCGCCGTTGTCCTGCACAACGCGTGCCGCTTCAATCCGGTCGACCAGCCCGTGAGGATCAACGCCGGAGTGTCGGGGGGCTTCGTCCAGATCCTGGTCATCGATCGGGGTCCGGGGATACCCCCGGCCAAGCGCGCTGCGATCCTCGCTCCGGTCCGCCGCCGCAATGACGATCAGTCCGGGGCCGATCTTGGTCTGGCCGTGGCGTCGGGTTTCGCCGAGCTGCTGGGCGGTCACCTGCGTTTCGAGGACACCCCGGGTGGCGGTCTCACGGTGGTGATTGAGCTTCCCGCGGAGATCGGCGTGGAGTTCAGGAACGCTCGCGGGGAGGAGTCTGATTCAGGCTCGCCGAGTTGACGCGGCCGAGGCGGCGCCGGCGGACCGGTGTGGGTGCGATCGCGGCCGTCTAGAGCGGCGTGACGTACGCACCGCCGATGCCTCCGTCGACGAGGAACGTCGAGGCGGTCACGAACGAGGAGTCGTCGCTCGCGAGGAACAGCACCGCGCTGGCGATCTCCTCGGGCTCGGCGAAGCGTCCCATCGGCACGTGCACCAGCCGCCGCGCGGCGCGCTCGGGGTCCTTGGCGAAGAGCTCCTGGAGCAGCGGGGTGTTCACGGGTCCCGGGCAGAGGGCGTTGACGCGGATGCCCTCGCGCGCGAACTGCACGCCGAGTTCGCGGCTCATCGACAGCACGCCGCCCTTGGAGGCGGTGTAGGAGATCTGCGAGGTCGCAGATCCCATGACCGCGACGAACGAGGCCGTGTTGATGATCGATCCGCCGCCGCGCTTCTGCAGGTGGGGGATACCGTAGCGGCAGCAGAGGTACACCGAGGTCAGGTTCACCTCCTGGACGCGGCGCCAGGCGTCGATGCCGGTGGTCAGGATCGAGTCGTCGTCGGCCGGCGAGATGCCCGCGTTGTTGAACAGGACGTCGATGCCCCCGTAGGTCTCGGAGGTCTTGGCGTAGAGGGCCTCGACGCTCGCCTCGTCGGCGACGTCGACGTGGACGTAGGTGCCGCCGATCTCGCCGGCGAGTTTGGTCCCCGTGGCCTCGTCGATGTCGGCCACGACGACCTTGGCGCCCTCCGCGGCGAAGCGCAGCGCCGTGGCGCGCCCGATGCCGCTGGCGGCTCCCGTGATTACCGCGACCTTGTTGTCCAGACGACCCATCATTCCTCCGTTGCTATGAATACGTTCTTCTCTTCGCTGAATCCCACGAGAGCGTCAGGGCCGAGCTCGCGTCCGATGCCGGACTGCTTGAACCCGCCGAACGGCGTGCTGTAGCGCACCGAGGAGTTGGAGTTGACCGAGAGCGCCCCGGTGTCGACGCCCCGCGCCACGCGTAGCGCGCGCCCGACGTCGCGGGTCCAGATCGAGCCCGACAGCCCGTAGGGGGTGTCGTTGGCGATCTCGAGCGCCTCGGCCTCGTCGGAGAATCGCACGACCGAGACGACCGGCCCGAAGATCTCGTCGTGGAAGGCCCGGCACGTGCGGTCCGGCGTCTCGAGCACCGTCGGGGCGAACCAGTAGCCGGGCCCCTCGGGCGCCGAGCCTCGAAAGGCCACGTTCGCCTCGTCGACGTAGGAGGCGACGTGGTCGCGCTGGGCCGCGGTGATGAGCGGACCCATCTCGCTGGCCTGGTCGGCGGGGTCCATCACGCGTACCGCCTTGACCGCCGGCTCGAAGAACTCCATGAAGCGGTCGTACGCGGAGTCCTGGACGAGGATCCGCGAGCGCGCGCAGCAGTCCTGGCCGGCGTTGTCGAACACCGCGTACGGCGCGCTGGCCGCGGCGCGCTCCAGGTCGGCGTCGGCGAAGATGATGTTGGCGCTCTTGCCGCCGAGCTCCAGGGTCACGCGCTTCACCTGTTCGGCGCAGCCCGCCATGATCTTGCGTCCGGCGTCGTTCGAGCCCGTGAAGCAGACCTTGCGGACCGTCTCGTGGGTCACGAAGCGGTAGCCGACGGTCCCGCCGTCGCCGGGCAGCACCTGCAGGACGTTCTCGGGGATGCCCGCCTCGAGGGCGAGTTCGCCGAGACGGATGGCCGTGAGGGGGGTGAGCGTCGCCGGCTTCAGCACGACCGTGTTGCCCGCGGCGAGCGCCGGGGCGAGGCCCCAGCCGGCGATCGGCATGGGGAAGTTCCAGGGCACGATGATCCCGACCACGCCCAGGGGCTCGTAGAAGGTCACGTCCACGCCACCCGCGACGGGGATCTGGCGACCGGAGTGGCGTTCGGGGGCGCCCGCGTAGAAGGCGAGCACGTCGCGGACGTTGCCGGCCTCCCAGCGGGCGTTGCCAATGGTGTGTCCCGAGTTGGCGACCTCCAGCCGGGCCAGCTCCTCCACGTGCGAGTCGACGACTTCGGAGAACCTTCGCAGCAGCCGGGCCCGGTCCGCGGGCGCCACCCCGCGCCACTGCAACGCGGCCTGGGACGATCGCGCGATGGCCTCGTTGGTCTGCTCGAGGGTGAACATCTCGACGGTGGCGACCGGCGACTCGGTCGCCGGATTGATGATCGCGAGGGGGTTGGTCACAGGCGCTCGAATCCCCGGTAGCGCTCCCAGTCGGTCACCGTGGCGTTGAAGGTGTCGACCTCGACGCGCGCGGCGTGCACGTAGTGGTCAACGACCTCGTCGCCGAAGGCGTCGCGCGCCACGGCGCTGTGGTCGAACAGGTCGGCCGCCTCCCTCAGCGTCGTCGGCACCCGAGGCGCGTCGGCGACGTAGGCGTTGCCGGCGAAGGCCGGCGCCAGCTCCAGGGACTCCTCGACGCCGCGCAGTCCGGCCGCGACCAGCGCCGACACGGCGAGGTACTGGTTGACGTCGCCGCCGGGCGTGCGGCACTCGAGGCGGATCGAATGGCCGTGCCCGACCACCCGGAAGGCGCACGTGCGGTTGTCGACGCCCCAGAGCAGTGCGGTGGGCGCGAACGAACCGGCGACGAAGCGCTTGTAGCTGTTGATGTTCGGCGCGAGGAACATCGAGAGCTCGCGCGAGTAGGCCAGCTCACCGGCGAGGAAGTGCCCGAAGACCGGGGAGAAGCCGTGGGCTCCGTCGCCGGCGAAGACCGGGCTGTTGTCGGCGTCGCGCAGCGAGAGGTGGATGTGGCAGGAGTTGCCCTCGCGCTGGTCGTACTTCGCCATGAAGGTGAGGCTGCAGCCCTCCTGGGCGGCGATCTCCTTGGCGCCCAGCTTGAACAGTCCGTGCTCGTCGCACTTGTCGATGAGCGTCGAGTACTTGAAGGCGATCTCGTGTTGGCCGAAGTTGCACTCACCCTTGACCGACTCGACCTCCATGCCCGCACCTCGCATCGAGCGGCGGATTCGCCCCAGCAGCGGCTCGACCCGCGACGTTCCCTGCAGCGAGTAGTCGACGTTGTACTGGTTGGCGGGGGTGAGGTTGCGGTAGCCCGAACTCCAGGCCTGCTCGTAGGTGTCGCTAAAGACGATGAACTCGAGCTCGGTGCCCGTGAGCCCGGTCCAGCCTCGCTCAGCGAGGCGAGCCACCTGGGCCTGGAGGATCTGGCGGGGCGAAGGGGCGACCGGCTCGCCGGCGACGGTCTCGACGTCGGCGAATACGATCACCGTCTTGTCGTGCCAAGGGACGTGACGAAGGGTGGCGAAATCGGCCCTGAAGGCCAGGTCGCCGTAGCCGCGGTCCCACGACGTCATCGCGAAGCCGTCGACCGTGCGCATGTCGACGTCCGAGGCGAGCAGGTAGCTGCATCCCTCCACGACGCCCCCGGCGATGTCCTCGGCGAAGAACGTCGCGTCGAGGCGCTTGCCCTGCAAGCGGCCCTGCATGTCGGTGATGGCCAGCACCACCGTGTCCACCGCACCGCTGCGGATGAGGTGGAGCAGTTCATCGTGGCTCAGGCGGCCAGGAGTTGTGGGAGCCATTTTGTATCCTCGCACTGTGGATTTTCGGCGACAATGTCCGCCGTCGCCGATACTACCCAACATCCGGTGGTGCGAAGAGCGCCTCCGGCAGCTCCACTATCCGGCTTCGAGTGCCGAGGACGACACGGCCTACGGAACGACGAGGACGGACAGTTGGCTGACGTGGATCAACTTGTGGGTCGTGCTGCCTACGAGAATCCCCGCGACGTTGCCGAGACCGTGCGAGCCGGTGACGATCAGGTCGGCTCCCACGAGGCGCGCTTCGTCGTTGATCTCGACCGCCACCCGTCCGTGGTCGGTCGCCCGCACCGCTCCGGTGGCCTTCACGCCTCCCGCGACGAGCGTTGCGACGGCGTCGTTGACCAACTTGTGCTTCTCCTCGGAGTTCTCCAGGTTCATGATTCCGGCCTTTCCCACGAAGCCGGTCTCGAGGACGTGGAGCACACGAACCTCGGACCCGAACTTCGCAGCGAGCTCGTGGGCGACGTCCAGCACCCGCTTGGCGTGCTCGGACTCGTCCAGGGCCACCAGTATCTGCTCGAACATAATGACTCCTTCCACACGCCCAATGACCGGGCGATTGTGACATCATCGCACCGTCTGCGTCAGTCTTCTAGTGACAAAAGGACCTTTTGCCTTTCCTGTTCACAGGGGTGAAATGACGCCTGAGGGCGTGCGGTCGAGTGCCGTGCGAGGACGTCGCCGCTTCCGGATCGAGCGCCTCGCGGCGGGTGCTCCTGGCCGCTTCGCCCGGTCTTGGGGGCAGGGCGCCGCTGGCCAGCCTTCGGCGGTCCTTGCTCAGTAGGCGCTTAACCAATATGCTCGCTGCCAACGTAGTTTCGCTATCACCGCCCAAGGGGTCTAAATGGATGATCAGTCGAACACGTCGCCGGCAGCCGGTCTAACCGACACCGAGCGACTCCACCAGCTGGGTTACGCCCAGGAGCTCAATCGCTCCATGAGTCGTTTCTCCAACTTCGCCATCTCGTTCACGATCATTTCGATCCTGTCGGGCTGTCTCACCCTGTACGGCTTCGGCCTGCAGCACGGCGGCCCGCCCACCATGCTCTGGGGTTGGCTGCTCGTCGGCGTGCTGGTGCTCTTCGCGGGGCTCTCGATGGCCGAGATCTGCTCGGCCTATCCGACAGCCGGCGGCCTCTACTACTGGGCGGCGAAGCTCGCCCCGGGCAAGAGCGGTCCCATCTGGTCGTGGTTCACGGGCTGGTTCAACCTACTCGGACAGGTTGCCGTCACGGCGGGCATCAGTTTCGGCGCGGCATTCTCGGTGTCGGCCTTCCTCGCGATCTTCACCAACCACGGGTTCTGGCTGGACCGGGGCTACACGATAGCAATCCTCGCCGTGATCCTGCTGGTCCAGGGACTCCTCAACACCTTCGGCATCCGGCTCGTGGCGCTGCTCAACAACGTTTCGGTCTGGTGGCACCTGATCGGGGTGGCGGTCATCGTCATCATCCTCTTCGCGGCGCCGTCGTCGCACAGCCACCAGTCGCTGAGCTTCCTGTTCGGGAGCAAGGGCTACGACGCCTTCAGCGGACTATCGGGCTACGCGATCCCGTTCTACGTGTTCCTGGTCGGCTTGCTGGTCGCCCAGTACACTTTCACCGGCTACGACGCCTCGGCGCACGTGACCGAGGAGACGATGAATGCAGCGATCTCCGGGCCGAAAGGCATCGTCAACTCGATCTGGATCTCGCTGGTCGCCGGGTTCATCCTGCTGCTCGGGGTGAGCATGGCCATTCCGCACGTCTTCCCGGTCACCATCGGCGGAACCGTCTTTCCGAACTACGCCAGCATCGCGACCGCCACCGTCCCGTGGGCGACCATCTTCGAGTTCTCGGTCGGCAAGGTGACCGCGGAGTTCCTCATCTTGATCGTTATCGGCGCCCAGCTGTTCTGCGGGATGTCGTCGGTGACGGCGAACTCGCGGATGCTCTACGCCTTCTCGAGGGACGGCGCGGTGCCCTTCTCCAGCTTCTGGCACCACGTCAGCAAGCGCAGCCACGTTCCGGTGCACTCGGCATGGTTCGGGGCGGTGGGCGCGTTCATCCTCTCGGCCCCGTACCTCTGGAGCGTTGTTGCCTACGGTGCCGTCACCTCGATCGCGGTCATCGGACTCTACGTGGCGTACCTGATCCCCGTGTTCCTGCGCCGGATCAACGGCAAGGCATTCACGCCGGGTCCGTGGAAGCTGGGCAAGTGGGGTCCGGTGTTCGGCTGGATCGCCATTGTCTGGGTGGTCTTCATCTGCATCCTGTTCATGTTGCCTCAGTTCTCGCCGATCACCGCCGCCGACTTCAACTACACACCCGTTGCGGTGGTGGCGGTCCTCGGATTCGCTGGCATCTGGTACGCGGTTTCCGCGCGCAAGTGGTTCAAGGGTCCCAAGGTCCAGGGTTCGGCTGAGGAACTCGCGGCAATCGAACGTGAGTTGCAGATCTAGGAGCATGGGTCAGTATCCATTTTGAACATTTTCTGTCACCACTTGCGCCAGGAAATACCGCACAAAGGCTCTCCTGATCCCCACATCGCTCGCTACATGACGGATATATGGAATTCATTCCTCACAGTGACTCATTACAAGATGATTCTGACCCATGCTCCTAGGGACCTATGCCTCTGATCGCGGCTGAGCCGTCAGTTGGAGACTGGTGACGCTTAGGCCGATACCGAGGAGAGCGACATGACTGACCTTGTTGGACTATTGCGCTCGCGCCGTTCGGCGAGGGTGCCCTTCGACCCCGCCCGCCCCATCGCCCTCGGTGACCTCGATCTGATTCTGGAAGCTGCTCGATGGGCGCCGACTCCGCACAATATGCAGAACTTCGAGATCGTCGTCGTCGACGATGCCGCCCTGCTCGAGTCGCTCGGGGAGATCTCCACCACGGTCTCGCCGGAGTTCCTGCGCGAGAACTACGCGCAGCTCTCCTTTTCCGAAGAGGATCTCGCGCGTCGAAAGGTCGGCATCCTCGGCGCAGGTTTTCCGCCGTCCTGGCTGGACCCGGCGGCCTGGGAGTCGGCGCTGGTCAGCGCCGAACGCACGCGCAAACTGCAAAGCTCGTTGCTCGGCTGCCCGATGCTCCTGGTCGTGTTGTACGACACCGGACGGCGTGCGCCGGCCTCCGAGGGAGACGCGCTCGGACTGATTGGCCTGGGATGCGTCCTGGAGAACATGTGGCTCGCCGCGCAGTCGCGCGGTATCAGCCTCCAGGTGCTGGCCAGCCTGGCCGGGGGCGATCTCGGACCAGTGCTGGCGAAGCTCTTGAACACCCCGGACCGCATGCGCGTGGCGTTCGGCTGTCGGCTTGGTTGCCCGCTGGCGGACACAGTCGAGGGCCCGCGCGTTCGACGCGATACTGGCGGCTTCGCCTTTCACAACGTCTACGGCAACGCGGACTTCTCCGGCTCCGCCGACACGAGGTGAGCCGGCGTCGATCGTGCTTTCATCAAGGACCGCTTAGGCGGCGCGGGTCAGAATCCACGACTAATGCGGGGGGTAACTGGGAGAATTTATCCATGACCTCCCTGCTCGCAGATGATTGGCTTTTCGAGATGAGGGGCGAGTCTTCGTCGGCGCCGATGAGGGCGCCAGCCGGAGCAGCGAAGACCTTCCGTCCTTATGACCCGACCCAGTCGTTTCTCCTGCCACCCTCGCTCGACGACAGGCTGCCCCAAGAGCACACGGCCCGGTTCATTGCCGAAGTGGTCGACTAACTGCTCGATCTCACGGTCGTCTACGACAGCTACGTGGAGGCTGCGGGCGCGCCGCCCTACGACCCTACGGATGATGCTGAAGATTCTGCTCTACGCCTACTTCGTCAGGGTGACGTCATCTCGTGAGATCCCTCGGGACCTGTCACAGGCGGATGGAAAACTTGGTGTCGATGGCTAAGAAGCTGCGACCAATCAGTTCACCATTCGTGGTGGCGGCGCCCGCAGGCGCACGGGTACGCACACGGCTGTTCGTGAATGGCACCGATGCCGACGTCCTCTTTGCCGTCGGGCGTCACCTCGGATCTTTGGCGGGCGTCGATCTCGCTCGGCGTTGCCGCGAAGGCACGCTCGACGCCGAGGGTCACAAGACCTCCCGGCGGGGGCGTAAGCGGTCGCTCACCAACCAGTCGTCATCGAGGTGGGCGGGGGCGATCACCCGCGCCACCGACGATCAGTTCCAACTTCGCAGACGAAACCTCGTCGCCGAGCAGGGAAGCCTGCGCCAGAGGATTCGTCTCATCGACCGTCGCCTGGTTCTGCCCGTGGGCTCCAAACGGGGTCGGGTTCGCGCCTACCCGTCCCAGTCCGAGAGGTTCGAGAAGCAGCGACGACGCCAGGTCCTCGCGGGCCGGTTGTCTGAGGTCGAACGCCGACTCGACGAGGGGGACTTCTCGATCTGCCGTGGTGGACATCTTCTGGCCAAAGCCAGACACTCGCTTCACGCTGCGGGACTGAGTCAGAGTGAGTGGCGCGAGCGCTGGGACGCCGAGCGGATGTTCATCACTGCCGACGGCGAAGCGGATCAACTGCTCGGCAACCTCACTATCCGCTGGGACCCCGCCGACGGCTCGCTCGAGATTAGGTTGCCCGCACCTCTCGAACGTCTCGCCAACCGACCTCACGGTCGCTACCGGCTCGGTTGTCCGGCCACCTTCTCTCACCGCGGTGACGAGGTCGCGGCCCAGGCTCTCTCGGGGGCTCTTCGTTACGACATCGCCTATAACCCGATCAAACACCGCTGGTACTGCGACGCGTCCTGGAAGATCAAGGACGTCGCCCAGTCGCCGACCCTGGAGTCCCTGCGCAAGTCCCCGGTCGTGGCGCTCGATCTCAACCACGGGCATCTCGCGCTGTGCGTGGTTGATCCTTCTGGCAATGTCGTGGGGAACCCGCGCACCATCAGCCTCGAACTCGCCGGACTTGCGGCTACCACTCGCGACGGACGGATCCGGGCGGCGATCTCCGAGGTGCTGGGAGTGGTCAAGGTTCACGGATGTCGGGCCGTCGTGATCGAAGACCTCGACTTCAAAGACAGTCGCGAACAGGGACGTGAGGCGCTGGGGCGTCGACCATCGCGTGGGAAGAAGGGCAAGAACTTTCGTCGCCTGGTCTCGGGGCTACCGACGGTGAAACTGCGAGACCGGTTCGTCCAGATGGCGTCCAACCAAGGACTCTGCGTAGTGGCGGTCGATCCCGCCTACACGTCATGGTGGGGCGCCGAGCACTGGCTCGATGCCCTCCAACAAATCTCATCTGATGCGAGTGGCCACCACGCGGCGGCCCTCGTGATCGCGAGACGTGGGCTCGGACACCGGGCGCGACGACACAAGAGTGGGAGGTGTGACTCTTCTCGACCAGAGGATCGAACAGAGAGAGCTACCGCCACCGTCGCGTCCAGTGCCGAACCACAAAAGAGAGGACCCGCATCCCGCGAGGCTCTCGGGCAGTCGCATCAGCGACAAAAGACCCGAAGGGCTAACCGGACTCGTGCGGGAACTCAGGTGGACCAAGACCGTTCGGGGCCACCCACAGGGCGGGACTCAGTTCCGCTCAGTGTTTAGGAACGGTGCTCGGACCTGGCACGGGGGCTGGCGCGTCAGCGCCGGACCCGTTAGATCCGTCGGTGCTGGAAGATCGTCGTCAGGGGATGCGAGCGAGATACCGCCGGTACGCGATCTGGGTTCAACGACGACGGCAGGTTGTCTCGATCGCCTGCATCGATTGACGAGATCTGGTCACTGCGAGCGACGTTGCGCATTTCGAATCGTTCTCCTGTGGCTCAATGGCCTTCGGGATTGGAACCCTTCCCGGTCTACGTATTTATATATAAGCTTTTGTAGATTAAGTCGTACTTATGGCTAATAATCACAAAAAATTATGGAAACTATGCGCACGTTTGTGGACATGTGTTACTATTATACAAGAAAATGTGTATTGGGGGAGCGATGAGTCCAGCGGAAACCGGCGAAGTTCGGTCGCGAGGTACGAGTGACGAGTACTTAAAGACGATCGGCAGGGGACTGCGCGATCGTCGAATCCGTGCCGCATTGACCCAGTCTTCACTCGCGCGCCGCAGCGGGGTGAGCACCGGCACCGTCGGAAACTTGGAGGCCGGAACCGGTGGAAGCCTGCGGTCGCTGGTGAAGGTCACCCGAGCACTCGGTGCCGAGGAGTGGATGCAGCAGCTGGCGCCGATGGCGCCCGTCGTTGACCCGATGGCGATCCTGCTGGACCGAGAGAGGCGCGCCGCGCAGCGCACGAGGAGAGTGCGCTGAGCATGGCCTACGAAGCGGTCGATCTGCTCCAGGTCTGGGCCTGGGGCCACCGCGTGGGGGCGCTCATGATCAACGACGCCTCGGGGTTCTACGCGTTCTCCTACGACCGTGACTGGATTGCTCGCGGGATCGAGTTGTCGCCGCTGCGCATGGCGCTGCGAACCGCACCCTTCGAGTTTCCCGAACTCCCGATCGAGACGTATCAGCGGCTCCCCGCCATGGTTGCCGACTCGCTGCCCGACCGTTTCGGAAACGACCTCGTGACCGCCGCCTTGACCGAACAGGGCGTCGATCCCCGCCGCATCACTCCGCTCGACCGTCTGGCCTACGCCGCAGATCGGGCCATGGGCGCTCTCGAGTTCCGACCGCCGGTGCCGCGCGCTGACGAACCCACCGCTATTCAACTCGCGGATCTGGTGACGGCGGCCCGCGCGGCCTTCCAGGGCGATTTCCGGACCGACGAACTGAGCCGCCAGGCGTTGAGTCAACTGCTTCAAGTAGGTACGTCAGCGGGCGGCGCGCGAGCCAAGGCCGTCATCTGCTTCAACCCCTTGACGGGCCAGGTGCGTTCAGGCCAGTTGGCGGCGCCCCCCGGTTTCGAGTACTGGTTGCTGAAGCTCGATGGCGTCGACGACAATCAAGCGCTCGGTCTGACCCAGGGGTACGGTCGACTCGAGTGGGCGTACGCGCTCATGGCTCAGGCGGCGGGAATAGCGATGATGCCGTCGCGGGTCCTCGAGGAGAACGGCCGGGCCCACTTCATGGTGCGACGATTCGACCGCCTCGACGACGGCACGAAGGTGCACCTCCAGAGCCTCTGCGCCATCGACCACCGCGACCTGAAGGCCCTCAACACGAATAGCTACGCCCAGTACCTCGACGTCGTTCAGCGACTCGACCTGGGGCCGGATGCGCTGGAGGAGGCCTTTCGTCGCTGCGTGTTCAACATTGCGGCCGTCAATCGCGATGACCACACCAAGAATCTGGCCTTCACCTGCACGCAGGCCGGACAGTGGGGTCTCGCGCCCGCGTTCGACGTGACGTACTCCTACAACCCGGTAGGCGAATGGACGCAACGTCACCAGATGTCGGTGAACGCGAAATTCGACGGTATAACCCGTGGCGACTTACTGATCATGGCCGAGCGCTTTGTGGTGCCCGGCGCGACCGAGGTCATCGATGACGTGCTCTCGGCGGTCGGCCGGTTCGAGGAGTTCGCCGACAGCGCGGGCGTTGGAGGACAACGCGTCGAGCGGGTCAGAAGAGATCTCGACCGTTTCACTATTTAATACCGGTCGCGCACCGCGCTCGCCGAACTCGCCGCGGTCGGTGCCCCGGTGGGGCAGGCGCGCTCGCGGGGAGGTTCCCGGAGTGCGCCCGCTCGACTGGCGTCTGTTGGCCGGTTCGACGCTTTAATCACCATGCTCGACTTGACGCCGATGCGTGGAGGCATTATTCCTGATTCTGTACGTCGCGTCCACGGTGGATGCGCCAGACAAGCCGGGCCACCAGCATCTAACGTGGCGGTGAAGCGACAGGAGCCCCATGACGAACCAGCAAGTGATCCTCGTACAGCGTCCCGAGGGCAAGGTCGACGCCAACACCACCAAGCTCGTGGAGGTTCGCCGTCCCGTCTGCGGGCCCGACGAAGCCCTCATCAAGGTGGGAACCCTTTCGATCGATCCGACCATCCGCACGTGGATGAACGACGCCCCCGGTTACCTGCCCCCCATCGAGATCGGCGCCCCGGTGCGCTCGAGCGGTGTCGGTGTCGTGGTGGAGTCGCAGTCGTCGCACTACTCGGTCGGCGACGTGGTCTTTGGAATGACCGGCTGGCAAGAGTGGGTGGTCGCGAACGAGGACAACAAGTTCTCGACCATCCCCCGAGGGATGGGACTCGATCTGCCCACGATGATGAACGTGCTCGGCGTCACGGGCATCACCGCGTTCTTCGGCCTCACCGACGTCGGCCAGTTCAAGACTGGCGACGTGGTCGTCGTCTCGGGCGCGGCCGGCGCCACCGGCTCGGTGGTCGGTCAGATCGCCAAGGCCCGCGGGGCGAAGAAGGTCGTTGGGATCGCGGGCGGATCGGCCAAGTGCCGCGAAGTGGTCGAGGAGTACGGCTTCGACGAGTGCCTCGACTACCGCGAACCCGACCTCGCCAAGCGAATCCACCAGTCCTGTCCCGACGGCGTCGACGTCTACTTCGACAACGTCGGCGGGGACATCCTCGACGCGGTGCTGACCAACATCGCGATGCACGGACGCATCGTGATGTGCGGCGCCATCTCGCAGTACAACGAGGCCGGCCAGCGCCAGGGTCTCGTGAACAGTTCGATGCTGATCATGCGTCGCGCCCGCATGGAGGGGTTCATCATCCTCGACTACGCGCCGCGCTTCGCCGAAGCCCAGATCGAGCTCGCGGGCCTGGTGCTGAACGGCACCTTGAAGCACCGCGAGCACCTCATCCACGGACTTGAGAAGGCGCCCGAGGCGCTCAACCTCCTGTTCAGCGGCGGCAATCACGGCAAGACGCTGGTGGTGGTCGACCCCAGCGTGCAGCTTGACTGAGGACGAGTCGTCCACGCCGCTGGCCAGCTGGACCGACCGCGTCACCGTCGTGCTCTTCCTCGTGGCCCTGGCCGCCGGCTTCGCCTCCTTCGGCTCGGTGACGGCGCTCGGTGACGTCGCCAAGCATTTCGGTCATCTTTCTACTGGAGGTTCGCTCCGGAGCCAGGTCGGCCTGTCGGGTTCGGTGCTGGGACTGGGTCTCGCGGTCGTGCGCCTGGCGTCGCTCGCCGCGCTGCCGCTGGCGTCGCTGGCCGACCACTGGGGCCGCACCAGGGTGCTCCAGCGAGCGCTGCTGCTTGGACTGCTCGTCACGGCGGCGGCGTCGCTCAGCCCCAGCTACTGGATCTTCGTCGCGTGCTTCGCGCTCGCGCGACCGCTGCTCTCGACGGCCTCGGCCCTCGTCCAGGTGGTCACGGTTGAGCTCTCGAGCACGAAGCGGCGCATTAACGGCCTCGTGATAATGGCGGCCGGCGCGGGCATCGGCTCCGGCCTTTCGGCGATACTGCATGGGCTCATCCGCGGGGCGGACTCCTTCCGCTGGCTCTTCGCGCTGGCGCTCGTCCCGGTGCTGCTCGTGATGCCGATGCTGCACTCGATCCCCGAGCCGACGTTCCGATCGGCGGAGTCGCCGATGGCCCGCCTGGGCGCGGTGCCGCGCGAGGCCTTGGGGCGCCTGGGCATCGTGGTGTGCGTGGTCTTCGCAATCGGGATGATCACCGGTCCCGCCAACAGCTTCGCCTTCGTCTACTCCGAGAGCATCCTGAAGATGAGCCCCCACGTGGTCGCGCTGGTGGTGAGCCTTAGCGCGTTCACTGGACTGGCGGGCCTGCTGCTCAGCCGGTACCTCTCGCGGATCCTCGGCCGGCGCTGGACGGTGGCGCTCGGGACGGTCGCTACCGCCCTAACGTCGCTCTACGCCTACAGCGGCGGGCGCCACGGTTTCGTCATTGGCTACATGTCAGGCATCTGCGCGGGAGGACTGCTGTCGCCGGCGCTCAGCGCAATGAGCACCGAGATCTTCTCGCACAAGTTCCGCGCCACCGCCGCCGGGTGGATCATCGTCGCCGGCGTGGTCGGGGCCGTCGCCGGCCTGGCGCTGTTCGGCTGGGTCGGCGACACTGTCCACGCCTCGGGAGTCGTGTCGCTGCGGCTCGCCGCGCTGGTGACGTTCCTGCCGTTCCTGCCGACGCTGCTGCTGCTGCGCCGCCTGCCCGAGAGCAGCCAGATGGAGTTGACTTAACTGGCTCTTCGGATTTCAGCGGGGTGCACTGTTCGCGGGCGCTAGCAATCGATCTCAGGTTGTCCGGAATGTGTCTCACTGACCCGGCGAAATGGGGCACCTTTCGCACCCGCTCGGTACTGGCACATCCCGGTCGGGTCGACCGGACGGGAGACTGTCGCATGGCGGACGCGGCCGCGAAGGGAGGAGCCGTCAGGACCGCTGGGCCGACGGCCGGGCGTGGACCGTGTCGTGTATGAGCATGAACCGCATCGACCAGAACCCAGGTCGCGTCTCGGGAAGCTCGTGCCGGGACCAGAAGAACCCCGCCAACGTCACGACGGCGGCGGCGAGCCAGATGATCTCCCCGACGGCTAGGACCCACGGCGTGAATCCCAACCACATCACAATGAGGCCCGCGATGGCGACGGCCAGTCCGACGTATCCCACTCGGAGGGCCCAGACAGCCATCCTCCAGTGTCCGTTGTATTGCAGCTCTCGCGGCACGTCCATCCAGGGATTATTCCACGGTTGCGACGACCAGGGTCATTGGTCCTCCGGGTCGGTCCGTCCTCCGGGACCCGGGTCCCAAAACTTGCGAGAGGTCATCTTCGCTGCGTGGCATAAGTGCCGGTCGGGGGTAGGTAACTATCGCGAGCACGAAGGTGGTCAGGCCACCAGACCCCGCTGGGGTGAAATACCTCTTGCCGCGGGTAGTTGTTCGAGTCGACGAGCAGGTGAGACCCCGCTTCGGCGTTGTTGAGGCTAATGGGGTTGGTGAGTTAAGCCACGTTGGCGGACACGGTCACCTCGTAACCGAGCGCTTCGATCCGGCGCTGGAGCCGCTTTGCCTCAATTGTCGGATCGTGTCGCTTGGTGAAGTAGTCAGCTCCCGGGTCCTCATAAAGCGTGCCGTTGGTGAGTAGATGCCAGGCCACCGCCAGCATCGAATTCGCCACCGCGACAACCGCCTTGTTCGGCCCGCGGTGACGCGCAATCCGAATGTATTGGGCGGAGAAGTAACTGCCCTTGACGCGCACCGCGGCGTGCGCCGCCTCAATGAGCGATCGTCGTAACCAGGTGCCACCCTTGCGGGTGCCGGCGGCGCGACGCTTGCCCGCGGACTCGTAGCTCGCGGGCGCCACTCCGGCCCAGGCGCACAGGTGACCCGGAGTCGGGAACCGGCTCATGTCGACACCCATCTCGGCGATCAGGATCTGGGCGGTGATCTCTGAAATGCCGGTGATCGAGCACAAGATGGTGAACGCCGCCTCGTAAGGAATGAGCAAGATTCCGATCGCCGTGGTGAGCGAGGCAATGGTCGCGTCGAGGTAGCCAATGTGATCGATGATCTCGCGGCTGACCGTGGCGTGGTGAGCACCGAAGTGCCCGCTGAGCGCTTCTTCGAGTTGAGGGATCTTTGCGCGCATCCGACTCTTGGCCATCTGGGCGAGAACCGCCGGATCTCGCTCTCCCGCAATCATCGCCTCGATGATCTCCTTGGCTGACTTCGACCACACTCCCGACGCCACCGAACTGAGCTTGATCCCAGCGTCTTGGAGTACCTTCTCCAAACGCTGGATCTGCTGGTTGCGCATATCTACCTGGGTCTTGCGGTAGCGAGTCAACTCACGCAACTGGCGAATCTCGGTCGGCGGAATGAAAGAAGGTCGCACCATGCCGTGCGAGGCCACGTCGGCCAGCCACTCGGCGTCGTTGAGATCAGTCTTTCGACCGGGAACGTTCTTCACGTGCTGGGCGTTGCACAGCCAGAGTTCCTCGAAATGTCCCTCGAGCGAGTAGTAGACGGGTTTCCAGTACACACCGGTGGCTTCCATGGCGATGGTGGTCACCGACGCCTCGCTCAACCAGTCGACTAGTTCCTTCAGCCCCTTGGTCGTGGTGGCGAAGGTTCCCTTCGTCAAAGCGACACGACGACCTTGATGATGGACTCGACAACAGGCCACCACAGTGTCGCGGTGAATATCCAGACCCGCCACCTTGTCGCGGATCAGTTTCATTGCTCACCTCCCTTGAATTATTGGAAGGCTGTCGGGCAATGGACCAGGCAAAGCGGATGCTGGGGTTCGTGCTCGTAGCGACAATCATTGGTTCCCATCAGTCCACGCGCCACACTAAATACGCACACTCGATTGCAATCGGGGTTCGGCGACTACGCCCGACAGCCATCGTCAGTATTTCATTCATCATGGGTGGCCCGCAGGGCCATCATCACTGAAATCCGAAGAGCGACTTAACCGAGCTCGACGTCGGCGAAGAGGGCGCGGTGGTCGCTGCCGCCGTCAGTGGCGCCGCCCCCTACTCGCCGCCAGGGACCGCGCCCCAGGACGTGGTCGATCTGCGAGTGGGGGTAGCGAGCGGGCCACGTGCGCGCGCGCACGAGCGAGCGCCAGCCGGGCAGCAGCACTCGTAGCAGCGGCCGCCAGCAGTTGAAGTCTCCGGCAAGGATCACCGGCAACGTTGGGTTGAGCGACGCGGCGATCTCGTTGACCCTGCGGTACTGGCGGTACGAACCGTGGCTGAGGTGCGCCCCGTGCAGCGCCAGTACGTAGAAGGAGCGGTCCGCGTCTCGCAGGCGAGCGACGATAAGCGCCCGGCGGACCTTCTCGCGTGGCAGGCGTCCGAGCGGCTCGACCCGGATCTCCTCGATCTCGAGTCTCGTCAGCAGCGAGATCCCCCAGCGGCCGTGCTCGAGTGCGCCGTGCTTCGCGCGCCGGGCGCTTTGGAACTTGGTGAGGGTGCGGTGCTCGCTGAAGTAGAGACCGTGTTCGCCGGTGAAGTGCGCGAGCAGCGGCTGCCAGGTTCGTCCGCCCTGCGCGCTGATCAGGCGCTCTGCGGTGGCGAGTTCCGCGAACGTGCCGTTCATCGCGAGGCGGGTGGCCAGTTCCTGGTAGAGGTCGGGTCCGTCGTCGCCGCGCCAGGTCTCGGGGCAGACGAGCACGTCCGCGTCGAGCGACACGGCGTGCTCGAGGGCTGCGGAGGGCCGACCCCATCCGTCGACGCCGGCGTGAAGGTTGAAAGTCGCGACACGCACTTCAAGACCCTACGCCGAAGTGGCCGTCGGTGTGGCAGTCTCTAAAGGTGGATTCTGTCAAAGTGAGCTTCGGTCATCGTCTTTGGTGGGTCGACGCCTTCATCGGCAAGGCCGAACGGGGCAACCCCGCGGTGGTCGTGCTGCTCGAGCGGCCGATGACCGACGAGGATCTCCAGCAGATCGCATTCGAGCTCGGGGTCTCCGAGACCGCCTTCGTGCGCCGGGTCGGCGACGGGTGGTCGCTTCGCTGGTTCACGCCCACCGTCGAGGTCGACCTCTGCGGCCACGCGACGCTCGCGACCCTGCACGTGCTGCTCACCGAACT
>PLHD01000009.1 GCA_003138815.1 Acidimicrobiaceae bacterium
GTGAGTGTGATTACCTGTTCTGGCCCCACCGTGATCACTTGATTTGGCCCCACTTGGCTACCAGCATCGGTGAGGTTCGCCGCTAACCCGGCGGGCTGGAAGTCTTGGGCCATGACCAAGAGGACCAAAGTGGAATTGTTCGAGCAGATTCGCAAAGCCCATGTCGGAAGTGAGAGTCCGTCAATTCGGGACCTGGCGCGCACATACGGCGTGCACCGGCGAACGGTGCGCCAGGCACTGAGCGACCCGGTGCCGCCACCGCGCAAGGTCACCCCACGAACGTCGCCGTCGCTCGAACCCTGGAAGAAGACTATCCAGGACTGGATCGAGGCTGACCGCGACGTGCCGAAGAAGCAGCGACACACGGCCCGACGGGTCTTCCAGCGCCTGGTCATCGAGCACGGCGCCGAGGTGAGCGAGTCGTCGGTTCGCCGCTACGTGGCGCTGCTCAAGACGAACCGTTCGTTGAGTGTGGACAAGGTCTGCGTGCCCCAGACCCACCCGCTCGCCGAGGAGGCCGAGGTTGACTTCGGACAGTTCCACTTCTACTTGAACGGCGTCATGGTCGAGGCGTGGATGTTCGTGATGCGCCTCTCGGCGAGTGGCAAGGCGTTTCACTTCGCCTCATTCAACCAGGCCCAGGAGGTCTTCATCGAAGGACACGTGCGCGCCTTCGAGCACTTCGGTGGCGTAGTCACGCGCGTGCGCTACGACAACCTGAAGACCGCGGTCGTGCGAGTGTTAAAGGGACGCAGCCGCGTGGAGACCGAGCGATTCGTGGCACTGCGCAGCCACTACCTATTCGACTCGTTCTTCTGTTTGCCCGGGGTCGCAGGTGCCCACGAGAAGGGCGGGGTCGAGGGCGAGATTGGACGGTTTCGTCGCCGTCACCTCGTGCCGGTGCCGAACGTGGCGAGCCTCGCCGAGTTGAACGCATTGATCGAGGCCGGTGACGTGGCCGACGACACTCGTCACGTGGACGGACGCTATCTCAGCGTGGGTGAGCACTTCGCCCTCGAGGCCGCGCACCTGGCGGCGCTGCCCACCGAGCGCTTCGCCAGCGAGCTACTGCTCAGCTGTCGGGTCGACACCAAAAGCCGGATCTGCGTGCGCCAGAACTTCTACTCGGTGCCCGTCACTTACGCCGGCCAGCGAATCACGGTGCGACTCGGGGCCAACATCGTCGCCGCCTACGACGGGACTCGCGTGCTCGCGCGTCACGACCGGGCCCCGGGCAAAGGACGAGAAGTCCTCGTGCTCGATCACTACCTGGAAACCCTGCGCGTCAAGGCCGGCGCGCTCGCGGGCTCGAGCGCGCTCGCCCTGGCGAGAGCGAGCGGTCGCTTCAACTCCACCCACGAAGAGTTCCTGTCCCGCGCGCGCCGCGCGAACGGGGACGCCGCGGGAACCAGGGCCATGATCGAGGTGCTGTTGCTCGAGCGCACCATGAAACCCTCGGCGGTCGATGAGGGCATGGCGCGCTGTCTGCGCGTGGGAACGCTCGATCCGGCGCTCGTGGCCATCGAAGCGCGTCGTTCACTCGAAGAGGCCCGCGTCGTTCCCGAGAGCGACCCGGCACTGGCGCACTACGACCGCCCCGCGCCGAGCGTGGCGCACTACGACGAGCTGTTGGGGGTCAGCTGATGGCGGGCGCCACCTCCGACGCCGCCCTAGCCTCGATTGAACTGAGCGCTCGCAGCCTGCGCCTGCCGACGGTTCGCCAGGTCGCCAGTTCCCTGGCGAGTGACGCCGAGCGCCACCAGTTGACCTACCTCGACTACCTGAGCCAGGTGCTCTGTGCGGAGCTGGACGACCGCGAAGAGCGCCGGCGCCAGCGCCGGGTGAAGGCCGCCAACTTCCCACGCATGAAGCTGCTCGCCGAGTTCGATCTGGCGGCCGCGCCACTCGTGAAGGCAGCGACGGTGGCGATGCTTCGCTCGGGTAGTTACCTCGAGCGCGGCGACCCCGTCGTGCTGCTCGGCGACTCGGGCACCGGCAAGAGTCACCTGCTGATTGGGCTCGGGGTCGCGGCCTGCGAACTCGGACACAGCGTGCGCTACGTCACCTGCGCCCAACTGGTCAATGAACTCGCCGAAGCGGCCGACGAGAAGCGCCTCTCCAAACTCATCGCCCGCTACGGACGCGTGGACCTGTTGCTGCTCGATGAACTTGGCTACGTGGCCCTCGACTCGCGCGGAGCCGAACTGCTCTTCCAGATTCTCACCGAACGCGAGGAGCGCTCCTCGGTCGCCACGGCGTCGAATCTGCCGTTCTCCGAGTGGGGCAAGGTGATCAACGACGCCCGGCTGGTGGCGGCCATCATCGACCGGTTGACCTTCAACGCCCACATCATCGAGACCGGCACCGACAGCTACCGACTGCGATCGACGAAGGCCAAGCGCGCGGCGAAGCTCTGACTCAGCGCAGTCGCTGGAGCGTCGCGTTCGCCACCGCGAGACTGAAATGCTCGGGGTCAAACGGACCACCGAACCACTCGGTCATCGACTCGTGTTCCTCGTGACGAGGGTTAGCCATAATGACCTTGAACTCCTCGAAGCCGGAGGTCCCACCGCAGTCTTCGGGGGGACGTGCTCTGGCGCCGTCGATGCAGACCGCCCGACGAAGAGTGACCTCCACGTTCTCGACGGACTCGACTTCCATGTCGTGCACCCAGAAGTCGCCGAAGTCGTATTCATAGGTGAACCGGTCGCCCGCAGCGAGCAGTCGGTGCAGCTTGACGCCGTGCTCGTCGAGGTCCTCCTCCTCGTCCTCAAACCACTCATCGTGAGGGACGCTATAGCGAGAGTCACCGATGTTGAAAGCGTGCAGGTGATAGTCCCACCAGCCAAAGACCGCCTGGGTCACGTCGTGGAGTTTGTCCAGCGGCATCGTCGCGGGGACCAGGACACGGCGCCAGATCTCGGGATCAGTCTCGCGCAGTGAGATCCGCAACTGGAAGATTGTCTTCGCCGTTGGAAGTTCACGCTTTTGAGTCACTTCGTCAGATTAGAAGCCGCCTCACCACCGAGGAGGAGTGAGTGCCGGTCGACGGTGACTCCAATGATCAACCGAACCTCTGCAGCGCGACATTGATCTCGCTGAGGTCGCACAACTCAGGATCGAAGTAATCACCGATCCACTCGGTCATGTCGTCGAACTCCTCGTGATCGGGATCGCTGAGCACCTCAAGCAGGTGGACATAGCCCCACGCGCCACCGCAGTCCTCGAGCGGGCAAGCTCGTTGACCGTCGAGGCACACCGCGAACTTGAGACCGACAATCGACATCGACTGGTCCTCGATCACGATCTCGTGTTGCCAGTCGTCGCCNNGTCGCCGAAGTCATAGGCGTAGTGAAAACGCCGAAGGTCCCCGAGCGCTTCCACGAGGGTGACCGACTTCTCATCGAGTTCCTCTTTGGGGTGATCTTCGTATTGCGCACCGAACACTTTGCTTCCGATGGAGAAGCTGTGCAGGTGCGAGTCGGTCCAACCCATGGCAACCTGAAACACGGCGTGGAGATCGGAAAGCCGAATATCGCCGGGAACGAGCAGCCGGCGCCACACAGCGGGCAGCACATCATCCAGGGTGATTCTCAACTGAATTATGGGCTTTTCGACAGGATCTTTCCGGGCGGACGACATCCCTGAACATTACGCGAGCCGAGATTCTCCATCGAGCGCGATAGGTGGGGCCAAATCAAGTGATCACGCTGGGGCCAAATTGACTTGACATTCCCACAGATCTGTCCTACTCACGGTCCTCCAAAGATAAATAAAGGATAAAGACTT
>PLHD01000036.1 GCA_003138815.1 Acidimicrobiaceae bacterium
GATGCACCCTATATAATCCGTGACCGCCTGGGGGTATAGCTCAGTTGGGAGAGCGCGACGCTGGCAGCGTTGAGGCCAGGGGTTCGAGTCCCCTTACCTCCACCAAGTCTTAGTAGCGTCCCTCAAGGTTCTCCTCATGACTGCTACGAAAACAAATTCACCGAGCATGGCCACAATAACGAACGTCGCCAGCGTGCGCTGAACAATCTCACTCCAATCGAGTTCGAGCCTGCCTTCGCGGCAACCGAGGCGGCATCATTATCATGACCGCTGTTACCGGATGTCTGAGCAATCTCCTTGTTAGAGTTTCCCCTCGCGGATTGCCTGGTAAATAGTCGGCAGCTTTGGCTGGAAGCCGAGACTCCGTGCGAGCGTCACGTCCATGTGGCCCTTCCATGGGTTGGTAAGAGGTTCCGCAGATGATTCGTAAGTGGAGCCAACAATCTGTGCAATTTCGTAGATGGTGAGTGGCGCCTCATCTGCGATATTGACAATGCGTCCGTCCATGGCTCCAGTCAGCGCAAGATCGAAAGCGGTCGCTATGTCTTCGTGGTGAAGCACACTTAGCTTTTGTGCGGGGTGCCACTTCATACCTGCGGGCATCTCTGGAACTGATTCCAAGTGTCCGTCTTTGTCGCCATAGACAAATGGAAGCCTCAGGACGCTCCAATTCAGTCCGCTCTTGCGGAGTTCGTTCTCTGCCTCGACCTTGCTGGCGGGATACGCAAGTGTTGGAGAGACGTGGTCGTCTTCACGTCCCGGATGTGAGATGTCCGGATCGTACACATTGGAGGTACTCGCCATCAGAAAGCGAGCATCGGGAGTGTGTTCCTTGACAGCGGCAATGAGGTTGCGCGTGCCTTCGAGATTCACTTTCCATATTTGGTCTTCGTCACCTGTTCGGAACAGTGCGGCGAGATGAATGATGGCCGACACGCCTTCAACGGCTGCCGCCAACGAGTCAGGGTTGAGAATATCCCCTTCGATAGACGCAACTCCTTCAGGAAGTTCCTTGCTCGGCCGCACGAGCCCACGGCAATCAACACCGGCCTCTACGAATCGCTTCAAGAGTCGCGATCCAACGAGACCTGTACCACCTGTTACTAAGATTTTCATGATCTATTTGCTCCCTCTTTTATGTTTAATGAGGCGCTGAGTGGCTTCCCGAAGGATCCGATTTGTAGTCGCGATCTCCTCAACATCGACTCCATCGAAAGCGACTGCGGCAATGAGCTCTATTGGATCGGGAAGCGTCGCCCACAGCTTTCTTCCAGCGGTCGTGATCTGCAGCACCTTCTGACGCTGGTCATCAAGGTCTGGCATTTGTTCGATGAGTCCTTTGCGCACAAGTGCACTGATCACGGCACTGAGTGTCGCTCGTTCAATCTCGAGCGTGCGCGTCAGATCTCGCTGGTTCACCGGCCCTTCATTGGCGAGTAGATAAAGGACATACCACTGGGTGCTTCCGAGATCGTACGGGCGTAGGACAGATTCCATCAAAGCGCGGCTCGCAAGAAAATACTTCTTAGCCCACGAACCGGCGGCTTCCAGATTTGACATATCAGTTTTGTTAGGCACCTTACTAGTCTGTCAGCTACCTAACAATTTGTCAAGCTTCAAGCGTTTATGGTGCTCAGCCAGGATGCGGGTCCACGTGCGAAATGTTTGCGCTACCGACTTCGCCCATGCGTGTCACGAACTTGAATTCCGCGCTTCCGAAGGCAAGGCGCCACCGAATTCGCGCAGAACCCGAGTTGCTTGCCCACCGCCGCGAGCGAAAGTTCGGACAAATACAGCCGTACCATCGCGTCGACGACTTCTGGAGTCGGAGACTGATGACGCATGGTGACTCCGGCCTTCTTCAGCCGCTCTGACACCGTCTGTCGGCTACAGCGGAATTCCTTCGCCAGTTCGTAAACGGTGGCGCCACTCTCGTAGCGATCAACCAATTCAAGCGTGTGGGCTTCAGTCAGACGTCTCTGTCGTTGACGAATAGGACCTACTAGTTGATAATCAAGGGTGGTGCGACTGTCCGACGTCGGTATCGGCGATTCAAAGACGCTTTCAATCAGGTGTGACCATTTGTTTGAGTCAGCAGTGGATAGGGCCACCAGGTGAAGTCCTGATCAAGAGGGCTCTTGATGCCGATCACTTCTCCAAGCAGGCGAGTTGTGAGCGGTGAACTTCAGCAGCGCGATCGCGGAGGTGGTTGTCGAGCTCGTTTGACGAGCACGCCAGCCGGCCTTTCAACTTCCTGTTGAGGCTGAGGGTCCGCACGACTTAGCGAGCGGTTCAGCACAAGTTATCGCGACTGCGACTGCTATTTGAACGAAGTCGAATTGTGTGTCAACGGCTAAAGGACGTCGGAGTATGCGGTCACGCTCTCGAGACACGAATCGAACGATGGCTTTCCGGCCACGAGGGCCAGACGAGCTGTTCGTGTACCTGTCGCTCGTACGTCTCCCGAGCAACGCCGAGTAGACCCTCACCTCAAAAGGCCGCGCTCTGAGAAAAGCCGTTCTTAGGCCGACTGAGAGCTGGTCGATCTGCAAGTGTTGAATAGGAGACCGAAAAGCTGGATTAGACCAAGAAACTCCAATCGGTG
>PLHD01000012.1 GCA_003138815.1 Acidimicrobiaceae bacterium
CGGTGCGACTCTACCGGCCCAGCCCAAAGCAGTCTCTGGCGCGAGTGGGTGAGGTTGAGTAATCGATGGGCCGACGTCAACAGTCTACGACTGGCGTCTTGCAGCTTGGGCCACCCGATGAAGGGACTCGGCCGTAGTAATGATTCCAAGTCCTTAGAAGATTCGCGCTCAGAAGACGCCAGAGGCGATAGCAACGCCGACGAGGACAAGCACTGCACCGCCGAGCTCGCCGCTCCATTGCTCGACTGACGTACCGAGTCGCGTTCCAATCTCAAGACCGACAAGGGACATTGCCACACTGACCACTGCGATTACGACTGCTGCCAGAAGAAGCGAAACTCTGTAAGTGCCGAGGGCAAATCCGACCACGAGGTTATCTATGCTCAGGGCTGCGCCGGTGAATATCAGACCCCCTAGCCAGTGCGAACCGGGTGAATCGTTCGTCACACTCCGTCGAGCTTGGACGATGGTGAAGACACCCGTGAGTATGAGCAGTCCGCCGCCTAGGTAAGGACCAGCTGAGCCAATGGATTTGGCCAGTCTGTGTCCCGCGACCAAACCCGCCAGGGACATTGCAGCCTCAAGGAAGCCGAAAACTACGGCAATACGGATTCGCAAACGACGATCAACTCCAGACAAACCAATGCCAATGGCAGCAGCGAAATTAGACAAGCCCAGGGCAACGGCTACGAGCAATGCACCAGGCATGGAATCAAACTAAGCCGTACGGGCAGAGGAACTCGAATCACGTCGCCGTGAAGCGTGAAACGTCGCTTGGTGAGCACTGGGTGCAACTCCTTGATGCTCCTATGTCTGTGGAGTCGTTGGCCCGACGATAGTTCTGCAACCCTGCACTGGCGACTCCTGTCGACTGACATCGAGGGTTTGCATGATTACGTAGCACGTGTCTTCATTTAGCGGAGCCGGTAGAACCGGGAACGAAGGGGTGAACCTCCGGTTGGAAGCAGTATCGGTCCGGGAAACTGATGTTGAACGTATAGGTCCCGCCAGTAACGTGAGGCAGCGAAACGACGTACGAGGTGAAACCAGGACACGTCAGGCGCAGAACAGATTCCTCCATTGATGACGCAACTCCGTGACGGGCACGCAACGTAGCGACAGGCAGTTTGGTCCTACTCGACGGGTTTATGAAGAGACCTCCGAGATATCCATTTGGCGTGTCCTTGAAAATCCTCTGAACGCCTGAAGCAAAAACCCCCGTGACCCTCGGATAACCCGTGAGCGAACACACCTTGCCACTCACGTTGGTGACTTGAATCAGATTGCCCCCGTGTCCGAGACCACCGTTGGCACGGACGAATGCCACGTGAAGTTGCGACCGCAGACACGTCGGCGGTGCCGAGGTAACCATCTTGGTCGCAGATCCGCGCGTGACAGCGATGAGAATTGCCGCGATGACCACGACGACTGCGAAGAGCATTACGCTGACAGTCAGACGACGATGACGCGCCTTCGGTCGGGCATCTTTGATGAGCAGTTCGACGGGGTCTGAGCTCTCGTATAGAGCATCGTGTTGCGTTGGGGGGATAGTCATGGGAGCTCCTTACGCAACTGTAATAACATTGCAGGGTTTGACAGTGCCATAAGTGCCGTTTGCGATCGCCCGGGAATGGGCGGCGCTAGGTCGGGCAGGGTGCCCGTAACCGCCGATACCGGCCATGGGTCGAGGGCGGGTGCGGACCCCTGATACTCCTATGTCGTTCAAGTCGCTGGCCCGACGTGAACCCGCACGCCACGCTGTTCAGTGCTTTCGGCTATGAGCGCACCGACGCCTAGGGACGGCTCAGGCTCCCCAGCCACAGTCGTCAAAGGTGCTTTGTTGACACCCATTACCTTCGACGGCGCTCCGAGTCCAACGACCGCTCAAATGGAAGCAGCCAATCAGTTACTTGTGCACACCGGGTCGCCCACTCGGATCAGTCCGGTCCTGACCACTTTCGCCCTGACACCAATGACGTTGTTGTGCGCCTTGCTGACGTGACGAAGAATGTCCAATTGACGTTCCAAGGACTCCGGCTGGTGCCTCGTCGTCATCACGCAGCGCGAACAACCCTTCTGGATCTCGACCTCGACGTCCCCAAGCTGCAGCCGCTGTCCTGGTTGCAGCAAACCTAGGGAATCGGGTGCGGCGTCAACCACTACGTTTGGACGGAAACGACGGACATCCCATTGCAGATCTGGACGTTCGAGAGCGAGTTGCTCCAGGTCAGCGGTTGTCAGGAGGTGAAGAGGACTCTCGTCAACGAATGACCCGCTCGGTCCTTCCCACTGGACTAACTCCGAATCGTCCCTGTCGTAATCCTCCGGACACTCATAGGTGCCCGCCCCAAAGGTGGCGGCGTCGATCAACCTCACGGGCCGCTCAAGCCAGCGCGAGAGGCACTCGTCGAGAATCTCTCCCCGGCCGTGCTCCCGGCCATCGGGCAACCTCACGACGAGTTTCCCGGGCGACAGATCGGCGACCGCTCCGAGCAAGCGACCCTCGCGCTTGGCGGAGACGATGGTCCCCGATCCAAGGTCAAAGACCCCGAAGGCCCTGTCGCCAGCGACGCCGCGTTCCTCCAAACGAAGTTCGTCACAAGACTCACCCCGCATTGATTTCACGGGGTACCGCCAGAGGGACCCGACCTGAGCGAACCGAGAACTGTCACTCTTAGACATTCTGGGCATCCTAGCGAGCCCGATGCCAAGGAGCACCTTTCAATTCAGTCGAAATGGATAGGTTCGCCACGCCTTGGACCGGCCTCGACTGGCCGCTCCGCGCAGCGGTCGGACGCGGATCTAGAGAGAAGCAGATCGATGCATGGAGAGCACTCGAGAAAGGCGGGCGGCAGTCATTCGAACCGCGGGACCGAACGCCCTCGGTTCGAATGAATGAACCGGCGCCGTAAGGGAGAGCGCGGCACGGACGGTGCCGTCGATGATGATCGGACTCGCCACGCAGGCGAGTCCGACGCGAGCCTCCTCGAGCTCGACCGCGATGCCGGAGCGTCTGGTCTCTGCGAGTGACGCTCTAAGAAGAATCGCGTCGGTCATCGAATAGCGGGTCCTCCTGATGAGTCCCGCGTCAATCACCGTTTCGAGCAAAGCGTCGTCATGGGCGAGGATCGCCTTCCCAACAGCCGTGCAGGTGGCGGGAATTCTCCCCCCGATGTGCGAAGCCACGAGCTGATGTCCTTGGCGCCCGACCCGCACGAGGTACATCGCGTCGGTGCCCTGCAGGATTCCCAGTTGTATGACGTGACGGGTGCGCTCGAAGAGCTCCTCCATGTGCGGCCGCGCGGTGCTGACGATCTGATTCTGGCGCAGTGCGATACCGCCAAGCTCGAAGAGGCGAAGTCCCAGGCTGTGCCCATCCGCCGACGATTCGACGAACCCGGCGTCGCGAAGTTCGGTCACGATCCGATGGATGGTGGACTTGGGCAGGCCAGTGCAGCGAGCCACGAAACTCAGTGAAACGGGCTCGGAGGCATCAGCCAACACTGCGAGGATGGTCAAACCCTTCGAGAGAGAGGTGGTCAACGGAAACCCTTCATCAATTTGTCCCACTATACGGGACGATTCAATGGACTATTCCCGACAGGTACCTTAAAATCGCCCCAACCATTACATGTTGGAAGAGAGACCCAGTTGCGCGACGATTACGTGGAACAGCTCCCCGATGTCGACCCCCAAGAGACCACAGAGTGGATCGATTCGCTCGATTCGCTGGTCGACGCCAGCGGTGAGCGTCGAGCGAGGTTCGTCCTCGCCAAGTTGACCGATCGGGCGCGAGCGCTCGGTGTGGGGACGCCGGTCGAGGTGTCGACTCCGTACGTGAACACGATTCCGGCTTCCGCCCAAGAGTGGTTCCCGGGCGACGTCGCAATCGAGCGAAGGATCCGCGCCTTCATCCGCTGGAACGCTGCCGTGATGGTGGTGAACGCGAACCACCAAGCAGACGGGATCGGCGGTCACCTCTCGACGTACGCTTCGTCCGCCGGGCTCTACGAACTCGGCTTCAACCACTTCTTCCGGGGCAAGGCCCACGGCCAGGCGGGCGACCACGTCTACTTCCAGGGACACGCTGCGCCGGGCATCTACTCGCGCGCGTTCCTCGAGCGCCGCTTCGACCAGACGCACCTGTCGAACTTCCGCCGAGAGATCGCGGGACAGGGGCTCACCAGCTATCCCCACCCGTGGCTGATGGGCGACTTCTGGGAGTTCCCGACGGTGTCCATGGGACTCGGTCCGATCAACTCGATCTATCACGCCAGGTTCAACCGCTACCTGCACAATCGCCGGATCGACGACACGTCCAATTCGCGCGTGTGGTGCTTCCTCGGCGATGGCGAGTGCGACGAGCCCGAGACGCTCGGCTCGATCAGCCTCGCGGGCCGCGAGCAGCTCGATAACCTCACCTGGGTCGTCAACTGCAACCTCCAGCGCCTCGACGGTCCGGTTCGCGGCAACGGCAAGATCATCCAGGAACTCGAGGCCGCCTTCCGGGGCGCAGGCTGGAACGTCATCAAGGTCATCTGGGCCGCGGGGTGGGACGAGCTGCTCGCCAACGACAAGGATGGCGTGCTGCTCGACAAGATGAACACGACGGTCGACGGGGAGTTCCAGCGTTACGCCACCGAATCCGGCGCGTACATCCGAGAGCACTTCTTCGGCCCCGATCCCCGGCTTCGCGCGTTGGTCAGCCACCTCTCGGACGAACAGCTGCAGAAGCTCCCGCGCGGCGGCCACGACTACCTGAAGATGTACGCCGCGTACAAGTCGGCGACCGAGCATCGCGGTTCGCCGACGGTGATCCTCGCCAAGACCATCAAGGGATGGACGCTCGGAACCGCCACCGAGGGCCGCAACGCGAGCCACCAGGTCAAGAAACTCAACACCGACCAGCTCGCGAAGCTGCGCACCCGGCTGCACCTCGAAGAGGTCATCGACGAGAAGGCGCTCGCCGACGGTGACCCCCCGTACTACCGGCCCCCGGAGGACTCCGCTGAGTACCGCTACATGAAGGAGCGGCGCGACCTGCTGGGCGGACCGGTGCCGCGACGTTCGACGATCATCCGCAAGTCGCTGTCGCTTCCGCCCGCGGGAACCCTGGCCGAGTTCGACGAGGGCTCGAAGGGCGCCGAGGTCTCGACGACCATGAGCTTCACCCGGTTGCTGCGCACGCTCGCGCGCACCGAGGGATTCGGTCCGCGCGTCGTGCCGATAATCCCCGACGAGGCCCGCACCTTCGGGATGGACTCGCTGTTTCGCGAGTTCGGGATCTACGCCTCGGGGGGCCAGCGTTACGAGTCGGTCGACGCCCAGCTGCTCCTCAGCTACACCGAATCCCAGGACGGCCAGCTGCTCGAAGAGGGCATCACCGAAGCGGGGTCCATGGCGAGCTTCACCGCCGCCGGCACGGCGTACGCCACACGCGGCGTACCGATGGTGCCGTTCTTCACCTTCTATTCGATGTTCGGCTTCCAGCGGGTGGGCGACCTCATCTGGGCGGCCGCCGACGCGCAGGCGAAGGGCTTCCTGCTCGGGGCGACCGCCGGGCGCACGACACTGCTCGGCGAAGGACTCCAACACCAGGACGGCCACAGCCTGCTGCTGGCGTCGACGGTCCCGACCTGCCAGGCCTACGACCTCGCCTACGCCTACGAAGTCGCCGCGGTCATTCGCTGCGGCCTCGAGCGGATGTACGGCGGCCAGGACGCCAAGGGCACCGACGGCGCCGGCGATTCGGTCTTCTATTACCTGACCCTCTACAACGAGAACTACGAGATGCCCGTTCGACCCGTCGACGTCACCGACGAAGACATCATGGGCGGGCTCTACAAGTGGGCCGACGCCCCCGGGGGCTCTGAAGCGGTCGCGACGATACTGTTCTCGGGCTCGGCCCAGGGGGCCGCGCGCGCCGCGCAGGCCGCGCTCGCCGAGCGCTACGGCGTCGGCGCGCAACTTTGGAGCGCCACGAGCTACAAGCGACTTCGAGAGGACGCCCTGTCGGTCGAGCGGGTGAACCGCCTCCACCCAATGGACGAGCCGCGCCTCGCCCCGGTAACCGAGCTGCTTTCGCGCGCGCCGGGACCGGTGATCGCCGTCTCCGACTTCATGAAGGCCATCCCGGATCAGATAAGCCGCTTCGTGCCGCCGATCCCCACCTCGGGGTCGGCCAAGAAGGCCATGGCACCCACTCCCCGCCCCTTCATCACGCTTGGCACCGACGGCTTCGGCCGGTCCGACACCCGCGAAGCGCTGCGACGGTTCTTCGAGACCGACGAGGGGCACGTGGTGGTCGCCGTGCTGTCGGGACTCGCCGAGCTCGGCGAGGTGAAGGCCCAGGTCGTCGAAGACGCCATCAAGGACTACGGTCTCGATCCAGAGCTTGACGACCCGAGAACGCGGTGACCATCGCGGCAACGAGGAGAGAATTCCGATGACCGACGTACGCATGCCCGAGCTGGGCGAGACGATCACCCAGGGCACGATCACGCGGTGGTTCAAGGAAGTCGGAGATACCGTCGCCGTCGAAGAGGCCCTGTTCGAGGTGTCGACGGATAAGGTCGACGCCGAGGTGCCTTCGCCCATCGCCGGCACCATCACCAAGATCCTCATCGCTCTCGGCGAGACGGTTGACGTCGGCACCGTCGTGGCGGAGGTCGACGCCGTCGGTTCCGTGCCGGCGCCCGCCGCCGCTCCTCCCGCGGCGCAGTCCGCGCCCGCCGCTCCTGCTGGCGCAGCGACACCTCCTCCCACCGCGCCGGCGCCGCAGCCTGCACCGGAGGCTCTGGCCGAGGTCGCGCCACCTGCATCGCCGGTCGAAGCAACGGTCGCGCCCGCCGCTCCAGAACTGCTCGTCACGTCACCGATCGTGCGAAAGCTGATTAACGACCTCGGACCTCACGCGAGCCTCGTCACCGGCACCGGTCCCGACGGCAGAGTGACCCGTCAGGACGCGGAGAAGGTCGCGTTCTCCCCCGATCACCTGAACGCCGCCAGCGTGGCCCCCGCGCCGCAATCGGCGCCGTCGCGCCTCGTGCCGCCTCCGGTGCCTCCCGACGCGAACTTCGTCCCCTTCAACAAGACGCGAAAGATCACCGGCGATCGAATGGTCATCTCGAAGGCCACGTCGCCCCACGTCATGACCGCGATCGAGGTGGATTACGAGCGAATCGAGTCGGTACGGCACAAGAACCAGGTCCAGTGGCGACGCGCCGAGGGCTTCACCTTGACGTACTTGCCGTTCATCTGCCGCGCGCTGGTCCAGGTGCTGCACGAGTTCCCGCACCTCAACGCTTCGGTCGTCGAGGGGGGACTCGTGCTGCATGACCACGTGGACCTCAACGTTGCCATCGACCTCAACTTCGAAGGGCTGCTCGCTCCGGTGGTGCGTCGCGCTGAGGACAAGCGCCTCGGCGCGATCGCGCGAGAGATCGCCGACCTCGCCGCCCGGGCCCGCAGCTCGAAGCTGCGCACCGAGGAGCTCATCGGCGGGACGTTCACGGTCTCGAACTCGGGGCCCTTTGGCACCTTCATGGTCGCACCGGTCATCAACCAGCCCCAGGTGGCAATACTCTCCACCGACGGCGTGTCGCGAAAGCCCGTGGTGATCACCGACAATGAGGGAGGCGAGTCAATCGCCATCCACTCGGTGGGGATGCTCGTGCTCAGCTGGGACCATCGGGCCTTCGACGGAGCGTACGCAGCCGCGTTCCTTAGGTCATTGAAGGACGTGCTCGAGAACAACGCCTGGGATTCCGAGCTCTGAGCGCTCGTCGAGAGACACGTCCGCTGGCAGTCCACGCTCGTGACGCATCGGCGTGCACTTGGCCCGCCGTCCTCGGACTCCACGGGACCCCAGCGACCAGGCGAGGCGCGCTGACAGGCGGTGGGAGCGGCGAGGCGATGACGTGACTTCATCGGGTACAGACCTCAGTAGTGCGGTCTCTGGTCGATGGATCGGCAGTCCCGCGTCGTCCATAACATCGCCGTAAGATCTCAGTAAGAATCCAAGTTTCGACCAGAAAACTCGTGAACCCGACCGACGGGAATGCCTACTCTGCATTTGTGATCACAACGACTGATCACCTCCGTTCTTGAAAGGCCCGAGTTGTTTTCCCTTAGTTACGCATGGAACGAGTTGCGCCGAAGAATCGGTCGGACCCTCGTCACCGCCATTGGACTTGCCGCAGGTGTCGGCCTCGTGATGGGCATCATCGGCGTCTCGCAGGGTCTGAGCGATGCTCAGACCAAGGCGCTCTCACCGCTCGGGTCGGTCGGCACCGACATCATCGTTACCCGCACCGTCGCACCGACGACGTCGACGGCGACCACCACGACGACGACTCCCACCAACCGCTTTGCCGGCGGTGCGCCAGGCGGCGGATTCTTCGCGGGGCAAGGCGGGACCGCACTCAATTCGAGCGACGCGGCAGCACTCGCCAGCGCCAACTCCTCGGTCATCACCGACCTCGCGAAGCTCGGGCCCGCGGGCACCAAGTTCACCCACGACTTCTTCGTCCCGGGCACGCTCATCACGTTCCCATCTGCGGCGGTCAGCGACGTCGCCAAAGTCAAGGGAGTCACCAGCGCCGTGGGCGCGCTCTCGCTTGACGCGCTCCACGAGACCGGGACGGTTCCCAAGATAACGGCTTCGGTCAAGACCGGCGGGCAGACCATCTCGACGACCGTGAAGCCACCCACCCTCACGGCGGCACAGCAGGCCGCAGAACGCAGCTGCATTCAGGCCATTGTTTCCAAGCAGATTGGAACAGGTACCACCGGTGCAGGCGGAACTCATCCATCCGGAGGGACTGGAGGCGGCGGCGGTTTTCAATTCAGGGCTGGGAGCAGTTCAGCCTTCGCGAAGTGCCTTACTCCCGCTCAGAAGGCTTACCAGCAGGACGTCGTTGTCCCCGAGCAGACCGTGAACGAGGTCCTGAACCCGCCGACCACCAACACCCAGACGTCGACCTACACGGTGGCTGGGGTGAACCCGTCAGACCCCACGGCGGGACTGGTCACCAAAGCGCAACTCGTCAAAGGGACCTGGCTCTCCACGAATCCCACGACCGCCAAGAGCCAGGTCCTGGTCACCACGGCCTACGCCTCCCAAAAGGGACTGAAGGTCGGCCAGACGCTGACCATCAACTCGGTGAGCTACAAGATCGTCGGATTGGTGAACCCGACTCTCACGGGTGACGTCTCAGATATCTACTTCAGCCTGTCGAACCTCCAGTCGCTCTCGACGAATACGAGCCGAATCAACGAGATCTTGGTCTCGGTCGCCAACGCCAAGGACGTCAACACCGTCGCCAAGGCGATCAAGAAGGAACTGCCCGGCGCGACCGTCCTCACCTCGGCGTCCTTGGCCGACCAGGTGACCGGAAGCCTTTCGAACGCACGAAAGCTGGCCAATGACCTCGGAGGCGCGCTGGCCCTGCTGATCCTGCTCGCGGCCTTCCTGATCGCCGGCCTCTTGACACTCTCGAATGTCTCTAAGCGCGTGCGCGAGATCGGTTCGCTTCGCGCGATCGGTTGGTCACGTGGCCGCGTGGTGCGCCAGATCATGGCCGAGACCCTGGGCATCGGCGTCCTCGGTGGTGTCGTCGGCGTCGGGATCGGCGCCGCCATCTGTCTGATCATCGGGGCCGTTGGGCCTGGACTGACCGTGACGAGCACGGGCCTCGCCGTGGGCGCCTCGAACGTGAGCGGCCTGTTGCATCAGACGACCACCGCTTCGGTCGCGTCAACCATTCACCTGACGGCGCCGATCCGGTTCCTCACTATCGTGATCGCCTTCGCCGGTGCGCTGCTCGGCGGTCTGGTGGCTGGTGCCGTCGGCGGCTGGCGAGCGGCACGACTCTCCCCCGCGTCGGCTCTCCGAGACCTCGGTTGAGCCTCGATGCAATCGAAAGGACAGCACAATGACTGAGGTAATGGCCAATGAAGGCACGACAAACGTGGCCGGCCCGCCGCTCTACGAACTGCGTGGCGTCACGCGTGTCTATTCCAAAGGCAATGTTGTGGTGAATGCGCTGCGCGGAATCGATCTCGATCTCGCGCGAGGTGAGACCATAGCCCTTGAGGGTCCGAGCGGCTCGGGAAAAACGACGTTGCTCCAACTGCTCGGAGCACTCGACATCCCGACGGCCGGACAGATCCGATTTGGTGGTCGCTCGCTCGAGAACGAGTCGGACAAAGTCTTGACCGAGATTCGCTCGAAGGAGATCGGCTTCGTCTTCCAGCAGTTCAACCTGATCCCGACGCTAACGGCTGACGAGAACGTGGCGATAGCCATGGTGCCGCGTGAACCATCACGCGAAAAGCGCGCGGCCCGTGCCCAGGAACTGCTAGCCCAGGTGGGGCTGGAGCATCGTCTCGGACATCTTCCCTCGCGGCTCTCTGGTGGTGAACAACAACGCGTCGCCATTGCCCGAGCATTGGCCAACGCGCCAGAAGTCGTGATTGCCGATGAGCCGACCGGAAACCTTGACTCCAGCAACGCCAAGGAGTTCATGGCGCTGCTGCATGACCTGCAAGAGCGCTTCGGCGTGACGATCATCATTGCGACCCACGACGAGGAGGTTGCATCGCACGCGCAGCGTCGGCTGCGCCTGCGCGATGGATCGATCATCTCCGATACCAAGAACTGAGTGACCTGGCCAGGGCCATTTCGGATGCCGCCACGGGAGAGCTCTCCCGCCAGGCGCTCTGCAAGGCCAACTGGCACGGAGTCGAGGCGCGAGCGGCCGGCCGGTGCTTCGCGTCGTCCGACACCCGCTCGGGCTGCGGTGTGGTCAAGAGCGAGCTCACCCAGTCGGAACGGACCTACTCGCGCGACGTCTGTAGTCTGGTTTTCGACCGCGACCTCAACGCGACCATCAACCTGGCCCACTGGCGGGCCGAAGAGCCGCCAGTGGGTAAACAGTCAACCCAATCGCCCGCTCTGCTCGTGGCGACAGCCTGAACCTTCCGCATCTGCACCGCGACGCACGCGGGAAGGGCCAATCGTCACCCGCATAGTCATCAGGGCAACGTGATGAGGGCCATGGGTCGGAACCGAGTACTCAGACGCAGAGTCCCCCGGGAAATCTGACGGTGAGCGAGCACCGCTGAGCCACTTGGTTCAGTTGGTCAAGGCGAGCCGGTGGGTCCAAATAGAACACACGCTGTTAGCCAATGAAGGTCTTGAGGCTCGCGATCAGCTTGTTCTCGATCTCGAGCGACCAGGCCATGTCGGCCACGTCAACCAGCAGGAACAGTTCCGATACGAGCAGGACCTCGATGGCCGTTATCCCCACGTGCTCGAGCCACTTGCCGATGCCGACCTGCACGGTGAAGTCATTCGGATTGCCGGTGATCGCGATGGTCATGGCGTGGTCCGCGGCAACGACCTCGCGCAAGAATCCGCCCTTCTTCGCCTGCATGATCACGCCCTGGTCGCTGGGCGCCGAGACCTGGACCGTGAATCCGTCGGCCTTGAGATACTCCTCGATGTACGACTGCAGGGCGGCCAGATCCGTTCCGTTGCCTTCGAAGTGCTCTTCCTTCTTGCCAATCATCGAGGTCTCCTCCCGTTCGTCGCTGGGTCCAGCACCCGCCGACGTGATGTGGATGGGAGCTCGTCCCCTGGGACTGGACTGCCCTCACCGTTGCTCCCGCCAGACCAACTTACCGCCGCGCGAGCGTTGAGGTCAGACCCTCCCCGGGTCCACCGGGCCAGCCCGCCGGCGAGCAGCTCTCCTGGAGCCCTCCTCCGGCCTCTGGACGCCGACCGTGGGCTACCCGGACTCCAGCATTGCCAGCACCTCGTCCTCGGACCAAGTTCCGGGCGCGCGTCGCTGGGCCGCCATCTCGTTGGCGAGCCGCCGCAGGAGTTCGTTGACCGGAGTGGGAAAATCGTGCAATCTTCCCTGCAACACGATCTCGCCCGAAAGGTAATCAGTCTCGATCTCCCCCGTGGCGCGGGCGAGACTCTGCCACGAGGATCCGCCTGCGCGCTCGGCACCGCCGATTGGACCGATTTTGAGTAGTGCTCCGCGCCGCGACGAGTCTTCGTCCCGGTCAACGAAGGCAATCCCGGCCGATCGCAGAACATCCACCCCTTCTTGCACCGCACGTTGGACGAGGACTCCGCCGCGCCCCTGCGCGCCGCACACGGCCTCAACCGCGTTGCCGAGGTTCATCAGCAACTTGCCCCACTTCCAGCGTGCGATGTCGTCGCGCGCCACCGAGTCGAAGGACGCCGCGCTGAGAACGTCCGCGAGCTCACTCGCGCGCTCGTCCAGCCCCTGCGGCCAGCGGCCAACGTCGAGCAGACCGGTGACCGGAGCCGAGTTGGCCTGCACCACGCCGGGCGTGAGGTGGGTAGCGGGACACATGACGCACATCCCGTAGACGTGTTGAAAGATCCGCAGGGCCATGCGTTCGTTCTCGACACCGTTCTGGGCGCAGACGATCGCCGTGGAAGCAGGTGCCACCTGAGCCAAGTGGCGAAGCGCGCCCGTCGTGTCCTGACTCTTGACGGCCAAGATCACCAGGTCATCGGATCCGAACGATAGTTCCGTCGGATCCTCGACGACGGGCACGCGCAGCGTCACCGCTTCGGCGGGCGTCTCCAGACGGATCCCGTCCCTCGCCAGAGCGGCGAAGTTGTCGCCGCGCGCGATAAAGGTGACGTCGTTCCCTTGCCGAAAGAGTTGTGCCCCCATGACTCCCCCGATGGCACCGGCTCCGTAGATGATCACCCGCATCACGCAATAATCGCACCTCTGAGCACCGCTAGCGGGTCATGCACTTCCCGACCACCGACGGTTCTCGCGACAGTCCCGCATTCGAAGTTGGACTTTTGTCCCTATCGATCACCTTCGATTTCCACGATACTGAGCAACGGAGGCAACTATGCACCGCATCGTGATCCTGGGAGTCGGCACCGGCGGCACGCTGACCGCGAACCGCTTGCGAAAGACCTTCAGCACCTCCGAAGCGTCAATCATCTGCGTCGACCAGGATGACCGTCACGTCTACCAGCCGGGACTGCTGTTCGTACCCTTCGGTCTCACCCATCCCGAAGACATTGTTCGGCCCCGCGGGAGGCAGGTTCACCGGGACATCGAATACCGCACTGCTGCGGTGAACTCCGTGAACGTCGAGGAGAGGGTCGTGCACCTCATGGACGGCGTCGATCTCGCCTACGACGTGCTCATCGTTGCCACCGGCGCCGTGCTTGCGCCCGAGGAGACCGAAGGACTCACGGGGCCGGGATGGATGGAGAAGGTCTTCACCTTCTACACCCCAGAGGGTGCGGCCGCCCTCGAGGGGGCGCTCTCCACCTTCGACGGCGGACGTGTCGTGGTCAACATCGTCGAGATGCCGATCAAATGCCCGGTCGCGCCGCTCGAATTCTGTTTCCTCGCTGACTGGTACTTCCACGAGCGCGGCATCCGCGATCGCGTGGAGTTGTCGTTTGTCACACCGCTGGACGCGGCCTTCACCAAGCCCGTGGCCGCCAGGCACCTCGCCGGAATGCTCGAGGAGCGCAATATTGAACTCGTGACCGAGTTCAATACCGGCGAGGTGGACGGTGCTGGCGGGCGACTGATCTCGTTCGACGAACGCGAGGTTCCCTTCGACCTCTGCGTGATCATCCCGGCCCACAACGGCGCCCCCTGCGTCGCCCGGTCGCCAGGACTTGGTGACGTCCTGGGCTTCATCGCGACCAACGAGCACACTTTGCAGAGCCTGGCGTCGCCCAACGTCTTCGTCATCGGTGACGCCGCATCGCTGCCGGTTTCCAAGGCCGGTTCGGTCACCCACTTTGAGGGTGAGGTGCTCGTGGAGAACGTCAAACGATTCCTCTGCGACCAACCCTTGGACGCCTCGTACGACGGCCACGCCAACTGCTTCATCGAGACGGGATTCTCCAAGGCCATGCTCATCGATTTCAACTACGAAGTCGAACCCGAGACCGGTCACTACCCCGCGGGCCTGGGCCTGCCGCTGCTGAAGGAGTCTCGACTCAATCACCTGGGCAAGTTGATGTTCCAGTGGTTCTACTGGCACGCACTACTGCCCGGTCGCGACATTCCCGGCGTGCGAAGCACCATGCCGCTCGCCGGAAAGCATCAGTCCACAAAGTCCAAGAAAGAGGAGTTGCCATCATGAGTCTCGAGACCATTGCCGGTGTTGAAATTGCCCTCAACGAGGAAGGTTTCGTCATCGATCCGAATCAGTGGAACGAGGACGTCGCCGTCGAACTCGCGCGGCGCGAAGGAATCGACCCGCTCACTGATCGCCACTGGGAGGTCATCCGCTTCATGCGTCACGAGTACGAAACCAAGGGATCTGGACCGAGCGTACGAATCCTCGGCAAGACGTCCGGCGTTTCGATCAAGGAGCTCTACCAACTATTCCCGAAGGGGCCGGCGAAACTGGCCGCCAAGATCGCCGGGATTCCGAAGCCCCGCGGCTGCATCTGATTGGAGAGGAGTTACGCCATGGACGACACGATTAGCAAGGTATCGATCATCATCTCCAAGGGTTCCCTGGAAGGCATCTACCCGGGACTCATCATGGCCAACGGAGCGCGGGCCGAAGGAATCGAGGCCAACCTCTTCTTCACCTTCTTCGGCCTCGACGCCATCCACGCAAAGCGCCTGGCCCATATCAAGGTCGCCGCGGTCGGCAATCCCGGTATGCACATGGCCAGTCTGATCGGTGTGCTTCCGGGGATGTCGGCCATCGCCACGCGGATGATGGAGAAGAAGATGGAGGCCTTCGACATCCCCGGCATACCTGAGTTCATGGAAATGATTGCCGACACGGGGTGCGGGATGTACGCGTGCAAGGCGTCGGCCGACCTCTTCGGCTTCACGAAGGAGGACTTCATCGAGCAGGTCCAGGACATCATCACCGTCGGAGAGTTCTACGAGAAGGCCGCCGGAGGAGAAATCATCTTCACCTAGTCGGCGATATCGGAGTATCTGTCGACCAAGGCGCCCGACGGACGGCCTGCGGGCGGTCGCGCGCGATCGAACCCAAGCCGATTCGCACCGAGTTGCCCCGCGCGGCGACGCTCGGAGTGGCTGTCTTGCTTATACCCCTGGGGGTATTATATACTCATGGAGAGATACCGAATGGGAGCCGAAATGGCCAGTAATTCAGCAACACACGTTCTCCAGGACCAGGACCAGCTGGACGCGATCGCCAAGAGAATGAAACGCGCCTACGGACAAATGGGGGCGGTGATCCGCATGCTCGAAGATGGCCGCTCCTGTGAGGATATCGTCACCCAAATGGCGGCGGTGGGCAAGGCCATCAACACGGCGGCCTTCAAACTGATCTCAGCGAGCCTCAAGGAATGCATCGAGGAAGCGACGATTGACACCGACGCCGTCACCGAGAAGCTCCAGAAGCTCTTTCTGAGCCTGGCGTGAGGAACGACATGAAGGTCATCATCATCGGCGGCGTTGCGGGCGGCATGTCGGCGGCCACTCGTCTGCGTCGCCTGGATGAATCAGTCGAGATCACCGTCCTGGAGCGCAGCAGCCACGTCTCCTACGCCAACTGCGGACTCCCCTACTTCGTGGGTGGTGTCATCGAGGACGAGGAGACTCTCTTGCTGCAGACCCCTGAATCGCTGCGCGCACGTTTCCGACTCGATGTGCGGATCTGCACCGAGGCGCTCTCCATTGACGCAGGGGCGAAGACCGTCCGGGTGAGGGACCTGACCACCGGCGTCGAGTACTCGCTCGACTACGACAAGCTGATTCTCAGTCCCGGCGCTTCTGCCGTCGTCCCAGCGCTGGCGGGCATCGACCGGGCATTCACCCTACGCACGGTCGAGGACGTCGAGCGAATCGTGGTCCGCGTGGAGGAACGACCGAGGAACGCGGTCGTCATCGGTGGAGGATTCATCGGCGTGGAAGTCGCCGAGAATCTGGCTCAGAGGGGAATTCGGACCGCGATCGTCGAGGCGACGCCGCAACTTCTGGCACCGCTCGACCCCGAGATGGCCACGCTGGTGGCCGAGGAGATGCAGACCCACGGCGTGAGCCTGTACCTGGACCAAACGGTCGAGGCGCTGGGAGCCGATTCGGTGAGGCTGGCGGGCGGGCGCCTCGTGGCGGCGGACCTGGTCATTCTTGCGATTGGTGTGCGGCCCGATGTCTCACTGGCCAAGGCCGCGGGCGTCGAGGTCGGCCCGCGCGGAGGTGTCCTGGTCGACGACTTCAACCGCACGAGCGACCCGTCCATTTACGCGATTGGCGACGCCGCCGAGAAGCACGACTCACTCGACGCCAGCGCGACGCTGGTCCCGCTCGCCAACATCGCCAACCGCCAGGGTCGCGTCGTAGCCGACCACATAAGCGGGAGGAAGGTGCGGGCCGTGCCCACGATCGGGACGGCAATCGTGAAGGTCTTCGATCTGGTCGTCGCGACCACCGGCTGGAACGAGAAGCGACTCATCGGCGCGGGACGCGAGTTTCTCGCCATCCACACCCACCCGAGTTCGCACGCGAGCTACTATCCCGACGCCAAGCCCATGGCGCTGAAGCTGCTGATTGCACCAGCGACGGGCGCGATTCTCGGCGCGCAAGGCGTCGGAGCCGAAGGAGTCGACAAGCGCATCGACGTCATCGCCACGGCGATTCGCGGTGGCATAACCGCTCCGGAACTCGCCGACCTGGAACTGGCCTACGCGCCACCCTTCGGATCGGCGAAGGACCCCGTCAACATGCTCGGCTACATCGCCGAGAACCGCCTGACGCACCTCAGCGAAACGGTGCAGTGGAGCCAGGTGCGGCCGTGCCAGGACAGCGGATACCTTGTGCTCGACGTTCGCTCCGATGAGGAGTTCGCGCAGGGCGCGGTCCCGGACGCACTCAGCATCCCCCTCGACGAACTTCGCGACCGGTTGGACGAGATCCCCACGAAGGAACTGCTGGTCACCTGCCAGGTGGGCCAACGTGGACACGTGGCGACACTCCTTCTCAACGAGATGGGATTCCACGCGTTCAATCTGGACGGCGGATACGAGACGTGGAGCCACTCCCCGGCCGCCGTCCTCGGGCAACTCGTCCGTTGACCACTAGCAGCAACTCGAGAAGGAGATCGAGCAATGTGCAGTAGGACAACCTGCCGGACGTGCGCCAAGCCAACGTGGAAGGGCTGCGGGAACCATATCGAAGTGGCGCTCGCCGGCGTGCCCAAGAGTCAGCGTTGCACGTGTGACCGGTTCGCCACGACGGCGAATGCCTCGACCGACGGCGGCCTCATCGCGCGGTTCTTCGGCAGGTAAGTCGCGTTGGCCACGCTCGCGGTTCGCACGACCAGCCCGGCGCGATGGTGTTGGCGCGGTTGGTGACGCAGCCCGTCGCAGTGGAAGTCGCAACTACGATTCGCGCTCGTCGCGGCGGTACCAGCGCGAAGGGTGGGCCACGAGGATATTGACGGCCCCACCTCGACGCTGCTCGTCGGCGTCGGATCGCTCATCCGAAATGAGGTGGAAACCTTTGCGTGGTAAGAAATGATGATTACTTCGACCTTCATCGACATCGATCCCTCCCAGGCGTGGGATGAGGTCTTCTCCGCGCCCGGCGTGCCCCGGCCGATCTACAAGGAGATCGTCGACATCCTCCAGAATTTCAATGCCGACGATCTCCGCTTCCGTTTCGACCAGCTCGGAAGGACGTTCTCCGAGCGAGGCGTCACCTTCGCCCTCGGAGGCGAGGAGCGGCCCTTCCCCCTGGACCTTATTCCGCGGATCATCACGGCGATCGAATGGGGAGGCCTCTCGGCGGGTATTCAACAGCGGGTCCACGCGCTCGAAGCCTTCCTCAACGACGTCTACGGACACGGGCAGTGCCTTGACGACGGCATTGTCCCGCGGGCGCTCATCACCTCCAGCCCGAATTTCTGCCGGGAAGCCAAGGGCATCGTTCCCGAGAACGCGGCGCGGATCACCGTGTCGGGAATCGACATCATCCGCGATGAGACCGGCAACTTTCGGGTCCTCGAGGACAACGTGCGCATCCCATCTGGCGTGTCGTACGTGATCGAGAACCGCCGCGCGATGACCCAGAGTTTCGGATCGCTCTTCTCGCACTATCGGGTCCACCCGGTGGACGAGTATCCCGCCCGGCTGCTGCGGGCGCTGCGCCGTTCGGCTCCCGAGGGCGTCCGCAATCCCACGGTCGTCGTGCTCACGCCCGGGGTACACAACCCCGCTTACTTCGAACACGTGCTCCTCGCCCGCCTGATGGGCGTCGAGCTCGTCGAGGGCAGCGACCTGGTGGTCATGAGCAACAACGTCCACATGCGAACGACGCAGGGTGAACGTCCGGTCCACGTGATCTACCGGCGAATCGACGACAAGTGGCTCGACCCCCTCCAATTCCGTCCTGACTCCATCGTGGGGGTCGCGGGACTCGTCAACGCCGCGCGGGCCAAGACCGTGACCATCGCGAATGCGCTCGGGAACGGGGTCGCCGACGACAAGCTGCTCTACACCTACGTTCCGGAGCTGATTCGTTACTTCCTCGGCGAGGAACCGCTGCTCGACAACGTGGAGTCGTACCGTCTGGGTGACGCGGAGTCGCTGCACGAAGTGCTCGAGAACCTCGAGAAGTACGTGGTGAAGCCGGTCGACGGATCGGGAGGCAAGGGAATCGTGATCGGGCCCCAGGCCGACGAGCGAACCCTGACGGAACTGCGCGCCATCCTGAGGGGCAACCCCCGCGGATTCATCGCCCAGCGCACCGTGGCCCTCTCGACCGTGCCGACCTTCGTCGACAATCACCTGGCGCCACGCCACGTCGACCTGCGGCCTTTCGCGATCAACGACGGCGAAGAGGTATGGGTGCTCCCCGGCGGCCTGACCCGCGTGGCCCTGCCGAAGGGCGCCCTCGTGGTCAACTCCAGTCAAGGTGGCGGATCGAAGGACACCTGGGTACTGGCCGACGAGACGTTGGCTCCGACGCCACCCGGTGCCAAGGCCTGGACCCGAGCGGCTGCACACAGCGTCGCGCCGTCGGTCAACGGAAGCGTCCGCCAACCGGGCCCCGCAGCAGGATCGAGGGGCGACCAATGAGCCGCGGCATGCTTTCGAGGCTCGCCGAGCTGCTGTACTGGACCGGCCGCTACGTCGAGCGGGCCGACGACACGTCGCGCATCGTCGACGCCTACATCCATCGCATCGCCGAGGACCCGTTCGGAGACCTCAACGCGGCGTGCCACTCGCTCTTCGCGATCCTGGGCATGGAGGTCGACGCCTCGATCCCGATCAATCAGGAGACCGTCCTGACCCAGCTCGTCTACGACCAGTTGAACCCGAGCGCCATCACCGGAGCAGTGCTGGCGGCGCACGAGAACGCCCGGCGCGCTCGCGAGGTGATCTCCTCGGAGATGTGGGTCTGCCTCAACTCGACGCGCAACGACCTGGGACTCCAGCGCCGTGAAGCCGAGCGTGTCGGTCCGGCCAGCTACCTGAAATTCGTCCGTGACCGCTCCGCCCTCTTCGCCGGGCTGACCGACGCGACCATCAGCCACGACGAGACGTGGTGGTTCCTCGTGCTCGGGCGAAGCCTCGAACGAATCGACATGACGGCGCGCCTGCTCGAGAGCCGACTGCTCGCGGCCGAGCACTCACCCGACTGGCTGACGCTGCTGCGGGCGGCCGGCGCCATGGAGTCGTACCTCCGCCAGTCCACGGGCGGCTCCGATCCCGAAGCCATCGCCGCCTTCTTGATCCTGGACCGGTCCTTTCCCAGATCGGCCTACCACTCCCTCACCGTCGCCGACCGCTGCCTGGAGGACCTGACCAGGGCCGGAGCTCGCAGCGACGTCGTGAACCAAGCGCGCCGGACCATCAGGATGGCCCAGACCCGTCTCGAATACTCGGATCCGCGCTCGCTGCTCAGCGAGCTGCCCGAACTCCTCGAGCTGCTCGAGCAGACCAGCGCGGCGGCGAACGATCAGATCACGTCCTACTACTTCCGTCAGATCGCCGCCGTGGTGTGGGAAGCCGAGGGTGCCACGTGAGTACCCCCGGCAGCTCCGCGCTGCTGCAGATCCGTCACGTCACGGGCTTCGTCTACGACGGGATCGCGGAGTCCTCCTACAACGAGGCCAGGATGACGCCGCTGGCCCTGCCCCGTCAGCGAGTCATCGATGCCCTGCTCACCGTCCATCCCAAGGCCCTGCAGTCGACGTATCGGGACTACTTCGACACGATCGTGACCACCTTCGACCTGCACGAGGCACATGACCGACTCGAGGTCCTCGCCGAGGCAACGGTGGAGACGTTCAGCGAGAACCCAAACCAGCCATCCATCACCTTCGGCTCACTCCACGTCGCCAAGCTCGTCGATACCTACGCCGAGTACCTGGCGCCGACGACGAGGACCACGATGTCGACCATCGTGCTCGACGAGCTGCGCGAGCATGTGCCCCCGAGGGACGATATTCACGAGACGGTCCAGGCGGTCATAACGTGGGTGCGCGACCGCGTCACGTACGTGCGCGGTTCCACCCTCGTCTCCTCCACGGCCCAGGAGGTGTGGGCGCAACGACAGGGCGTCTGCCAAGACCTGACGCACGTGACCATCGCCCTGCTGCGCTCCCTGGGCATTCCCTCGCGTTACGTCTCGGGCTACCTGCACTCCGACGCCGATGCCAGCATCGGTGAGATGGTGGTCGGCGAAAGCCACGCGTGGGTCGAGTACTTCTGCGGCGACTGGGTGGGAATCGATCCGACGAATGGCAGCGGCATCGGCGTACATCACGTGATCGTGGCCAAGGGCCGCGAATACGGCGACGTTCCGCCGCTGAAGGGTATCTACAACGGAGGTCCCTCGAGATCCCTCGGCGTGGTCGTCGAAATCACGCGCGTCGGCTAGGTCGAACCACCGGGAATCACCGACCACCGGGAGCAGCCGCCCGCTCATCGCGACCGGGCACTAACCCTGGGCACATGCGACCCGGTGGCTGCCTTTGCCGGCCGTCGCCTGGCGATAGATTTCGTGAGCACCGGACCAAGGCCGAGGTGTTCGCGTGAGCCGTGCGATACCCGATCACCATGCGGCGCCTGGCCAAAACAAGGGGACTCGAGCCCTAGCCCGCTTGGGCGATCGTGGTGGTGGATGATGGAACGGTCGTCGTCGTCGTCGTCGTCGTCGTGGTGGTGGTGGTGGTGGTCGTGGTGGTCGTCGTGGTGGTGGGAGGTGCGAGATCGCCAGGCCAGCCCACCCATTCGACCACGTGACCCGCCGAGGTGTCTACGACCGCGATGAACGAGCGCAGTGATCGTGACAAGGCGAGACCGACGTCGCCCGAGAGCCCGAGCGGGTCATCACCCTGCTGCCCGAGCACGACGACGTAGGTGGTGATGATGGAATCTCCGATGTGGACTTTGATGGCCATCACGTCACAGCCTCCGGCCGCGTCGGTGAACCCGGACTTCACTCCAATGACCCCGTACTCGCCGATCAATGGCGTGTAGGAGCCGACCACTCCGGCTACCGGAAGCCTCACGTGGGTCAGTGCGACAATGCTACGAACAATGGGCTCCTTCGTCATGAGGTTGACAGCCAGCGTCGCCTGGTCCTTCGCGGTCGACCTGTCTCCGGCGGCGATTCCCGTGTAGTCGACGTAGTGGGTGTGGTGCAGCCCCATGGCCAGCCCATCGCGATTCATCCGGGCGACGAACTTCGCTTCGGTGGTTCCCATCATCGAGATAAGCAGCTGAGCGTAATCGCCCGCGGAATGGACCAGGAGTCCGCGCAGCAGCATTCCCTCGCAGATCCTCTCACCTTGAACGATCTCGACGTTGGACTGTCCGGTGGCGACGTCGTGCTTGTAGAGCGCCTCGTCGTGAGCGTTAACGACAATGCAGGGACCACGCTGTTCGAAGGTCAGCGGAAGACGATGAAGCACAACCCAGGTCGTCATCATCTTGGTCAGGCTGGCGATGGGCGCCCTCGGCTGGGATGGCGAAGAAGCTGCAACTAATAGTTGGGGAACGACAACGGCGGCACTGCCCTGCTCGGGCCAGGGCAGTGCCGATTTCCGAGGAAGAGTCGTTGTCGTGGTCGGAACGGTGGTCGTGGTGGACGNNCGGTGGTCGTGGTCGAGGTGGCGACGGCGGGGGTGAACATCATCGTCGACGCCGCGACGAGAGCCGCGAGAACCGCAATGAGAATCGGACCACGGCGGAACCAGTGACGCAAGGTTACATTCACCGGTTGATTCTACTTCGTGCCCCACTCCGGTCTTGTGGTCCATACGTCGAGTTTTCAACCACGGGAGGAAACAGCCAGGTGAACCAATTGACGCCGCACGCCCTGGTGCCCGCCAATCTCGCGCAACCGGCGCCACGCGCGACCGCGACTCCCCCTCGCGTACCTCGCATCGAGCTTCCGAGACCGATGACCGGGCGATTCAGTCATCGGCGACCCAGATTGATGCTCCACTCTCATTCCCCTGGGACTCCTGTCACGAATTGGTGAATGCTTGCCATCACCCCCGACGCGAGAGAGCCCGCCCGAGGTCGGACCTCCGCCCTAGTACACCTAGGCTCCGAAGCGGCGCTCTCGCCGAGTGAAGTCTCGCAGAGCTCGCAGCAGGTCCACCTTGCGAAACGCTGGCCAGTAGGGGTCGACGAAGGCGAACTCGGCGAACGCCGATTGCCACAACAGGAAGCCCGACAGACGAGACTCCCCGCTCGTTCGAATCACGAGGTCGATGTCGGGCAGATCGGCCGCGTAAAGGTGGCGCGCCAGGCCGTCCGCGTCGATCAGTTGCGCGAGGTCGTCCGGGGCCGCCCCTCCCGCCAGGAGATCGGCGACCAGCGAGCGACACGCGTCGATGACCTCTTGGCGCCCCCCGTAGCAGAGGGCGATATTGACGTCCATGCGCGGCGCACCGACCAGTCCGACCTCGTCGACCGCTCGCTTCGCCGCCAGTGCGAGCTCGGGCGGAAGAAGGTCGAGACTGCCGCTCACGGACAGCGAGAAGTGAAGTCGCTCGGCCAACTTCGGGAGTCGGTTGAAGAGTTCGGTCAAGACTTCGAAGTAGGGATCCAACTCTTCGGCAGGTCGCCGGAGGTTCTCGGTGGAAAGAACCCACGCCGTCACGGCCTTGATGTTCAGCTCCGTGCACCACTTGAGCAACTCCTCGAGCTTGGCCATTCCGGCTTCGTAGCTAGCCCGATACTCACCGTCGGTCTCATCACGGGCGAAGCGGCGATGTCCGTCCAGAATCACGCCAACGTGTCGCGGAAGGTTCTCGGCGGGCAGCGCAGCCGCCAGACGGTGCTCGTAATAGCGATACAGAGTTCGTCGAAGAGCCATGGACCTCTCCATCGTGCGGGATTGTGATGTCGCCCACAATGCTACTTCGGCCCTTCCGTCCGAGTAACTCAAGGTGGCGCCCTGCGCCGTCGCCCAAACCGGGATCCTCGATCATCAGGCGTCCGTGATCGTGGAGCGACGCCGCAGTGGCCGAGCGACGTCAGCTGGGTACGGCGTGGTCGTCATCAAGCCTGCCCGCGTGCACTCGAAATGCTTAGGCGCCGCTAATGAACTTCTTATCAGCGCTCCTGGTCCCTCGTGCCAGCTGCCGCTCCATCCGCCAAGGCAGGCCGGACTCGCGTCACTTGACATCACGCCAGGGCTTGTCTATACCGGTACCCGAGTGATGAAACCAAGAGTTCTCGAGCCCCTCCTCTGCTCGCGCGACGGTCGCGACACGGCTGCTCGACGGTGACCTCGCGTCGAGGGCGGGTCCCGACCAGCGTCGACGACTACTCCTCTGGGCGCACCGACCATCCCAACCTTGCTCTCTTGGTGGTCGTGGTCGGCGTTCTGATCACTGCGGTCGACACCACGATCGTCGTTCTCGCACTGCCCGAGATTCAGCGCACGTTCCATATCGGTCTTTCGTCGGTCATCTGGGTAATCATCGGCTACCTCTTCGTCATAACCCTGGTGTCGACCCAGGTCGGCCGCCTGGGCGACATGTACGGTCGCGTCTTGATGTACGAATCGGGCTTCGTCATCTTCGTGGTCGGCTCCCTCGCGTGCGCGTTGGCGTGGAGCGAGTTGTCCTTGATCGTCTTCCGGCTGGTCCAAGGGGTGGGTGGCGCCTTCATCGCGGCCAACTCAGGGGCGGTGATCGCCGACACCTTTCCGCGCGAGAAACGAGGAAGGGCCTACGGCTTCAACGCGATCGGCTTCAACACCGGCGCGGTGCTCGGCGTCGTACTGGGTGGCGTCATCGTGACCTACGTGTCGTGGCGATGGATCTTCTGGATCAACGTGCCGATCGGTATCGGCGCGGTGGTGATGGCCCGTCGGGTCCTCTTCGATCGCGTTGAACATCTGAGGCGCCAGATCGACTGGTGGGGAATGCTCTGCGTGGGACTGGGACTCTTCTGCCTCCTCTGGGCGATGATCGACCTGATCACCGAGTCGCTCAATCCGACCATTGTGGGCTTCTTTCTCAGCGGATTGCTCCTCCTCGTCGTCTTCTGGAAGATCGAGCAGCGCACCTCGGAGCCATTGCTCGACTTCTCGCTCTTCAAGGTACCTTCGATAACACCGTCCCTCTTCGCCGCCCTGCTTCAGAGTCTCGCCAACTTCGCGGTGCTCTTCCTGCTGCTCATGTACCTCCAGGGCGTTCGCCGCCTCGACCCCATCCACGCGTCGCTGCTCCTGGTGCCCGGCTACCTCGTCGGCGGCATCGTCGGCCCGTTCGCCGGCCGGTTGGCCGATCGCCGTGGCGCGGTGCTCCCAGCAACGGCCGGCCTCGCGATCCAAGTGCTGGCCCTGCTCTGGTACGCGCAGCTCGAGGCGCACAGCTCGCTTTGGGTCGTCGTCGTCGCCTACATGGTGGGCGCCATCGGCGCCGGATGCTTTTTCCCCTCGAATAACTCGGCGGTCATGAAGGTGGCTCCGCGCGACTCGTTCGGCATCACGTCAGGACTGCTGCGCACGTTCGCGAACGTGGGCATGGTCTTCTCCTTCGCCGTCGCTATCCTGGTCGCTTCAACCTCGATCTCGCGCCATGTCGCGTTCTCGATCTTCGTCGGAACGAGCACCCTGAGCGCGTCGACGGTCGCGCCATTCATCGTTGGCCTGCACGCGGCCTTCTACTCCTCCACCTCGCTGATGGTGCTCGCGGGCGTGCTTTCGGCTGTCCGGGCCCGACCGAGCCGCTTCCGCGAGAGCGACGCTGCTGACGCGTCAGCGACCGGCCCCACGTCGTCTGGACCGGGCGTCGGCACGCCAGCCTCCTGATCTGCGGCGTGGCCGCTCCTGGTGGCGCAACCTCTCCGCCGGCCTCGATCGAGCGCACGACACCGACGTGCCCGACCTGTGGTTTCATCGATCTTGGTATTCCCAGCGGGGACCTGGAAAGACGGGGCGTCAGGATGAGCCAGCCGACCGCACGCGGCGGCGAGCCGCCGAAATCCTGGTTGGAGCGACCGGTGGCCCGTACGTCACCAGTCATACCAGTGACTGACTGCTCTCACATTCGCCGTGGTTAGGGTGGTGGTAGAGGCATTTCAAACGCCGGGCTGCCCTGAATCCTGGGTTGCACGCGCCCGATACTTACACCAAAGGTGGCCACGTGATTCCGGAAGTCAATCACACTGCAGATTCAGCAGAGGACCGAGCCCGTCAGCGGTCCGCTCAGCGACCGCAACCCTTCCTCGCCTCGCGCCTGGGTGAGGTGGGTCTACTCGGGCCGCCGAACCAGGAAGTCCTGGCCACGATCTTCCCGCCGATTGCCGATTACGCGTTCCTCTCCGACTGCGAGAACAGCTGCCTCGTGGCGCCCACGGGCGCAATCGAGTGGCTTTGCCTGCCAAAGCCCCACAACCCGAGCGTCTTTGGCACCATCCTCGACCGCGCCGCGGGCTCCTTCCGCTTGGCGCCGGTCGACAGCGCCGTCCCCGCTCATCGTCAGTACGTCCCCGGGACGATGGTGCTGGCGACTACCTGGCAGACCCGCAGCGGATGGCTGATAGTGAACGACTTCCTGGCGGTCAGCCCCTGGTACCGGACCGGCGATCGCTCCGACGTGCACCGGCGAACCCCCGGGGACCACGACGCTCGCCACATCCTCGTGCGCTCGGCCACGTGCCTGCACGGCAACGTGGACGTCCTGCTCAACTGCGAGCCATCCTTCGATTACGGCCGCGCCGACGCGCAGTGGGAGTACACGGGCGACACCTACGACCAGGTGGCGACGACCAATCCCGATTTCAGCCGCCTGACGTTGACCGGCGACATGAGGTTCGGGATCGACGGCCGCGCGGTGCGGGCCCGTCATCGCTTGACCGAGGGCGAGTCGTCGTTCGTCGTACTGGGCTGGACCGACGCCGAGCCGCCCTCAACCCGTGCGCAGGTCGACTCGTGCCGGGCCGAGACCAGCCGTTTCTGGCGAGACTGGATCGACGGCGGCAAGTTCCCCGATCACCCCTGGCGAGAGCTCCTGCAGCGAAGCGCCCTCACCCTGAAGGGGCTCACCTACGCGCCGACCGGAGCCATGCTCGCCGCGCCCACGACCTCGCTGCCGGAACAGCCCGGGGGGCAGCGAAACTGGGACTACCGATACACCTGGATCCGCGACGCGGCATTCACGCTGCGTTCGCTCCACGTCCTCGGCTTCGACACCGAGGCGGATGACTTCCTGGCCTTCCTGGGCGACGTGCTCGAGCCGCGAGGCCGGGTCGCCGGCGTCAAGGTGCAGTCGAGGGGGAACCTTCAGGTGCTCTACCCCGTCGACGGCACGACCGCCACAACGGAGTCGGAGCTCGACCATCTGACGGGCTACGTCGGGAGCCGCCCGGTGCGAAACGGAAACGCCGCTTACAACCAGACCCAGTTCGACATCCTCGGCGCGATCGTCGACTGCGTATTCGAACACACGCGATCGCGCGATTCGCTCAGCGAACGCGCGTGGCGAATCGTCGTGCAGGCGGTCGAGACGGCGATCAAGTGCTGGGGCGAGACGGACCGCGGCATATGGGAGATGCGCGGCGAACCCAAGCACTTCACGTTCTCCAAGGTCATGTGCTGGGTCGCCGCGGATCGCGGGGCGCGCCTGGCGGCGCTCAGGGGAGAGAAGGATCGAGCGGACCTCTGGTGGAGCGCCGCCCAGGAGATCCACGCGGACATCTGCGAGAACGCGCTGAGCGAGAAGGGCTACTTCGCCCAGTCGTACGGCTCCGATGACCTCGACGCGTCCCTGCTCCTGCTGCCGATGCTCGGCTTCCTGCCGCCCCAGGACGAGCGAATTCGATCCACCGTCCTGGCGATCGCGAGCTATCTCAGCGACGGGGCCTTCGTCTATCGCTACCGCACGGAGTGCACCGACGACGGTCTCGAGGGTCAGCCCGAGGGGAGCTTCACCGCCTGTTCGTTCTGGCTCGTCTCGGCGCTGGTCGAGATCGGCGAGCTCGAACGGGCTCGAACGCAGTGCGAGAAGCTGGTCGGCGCGGCGAGCACTCTGGGTCTCTACGGCGAGGAGATCGACCCCACCACCGCACGGCACCTCGGCAACTTCCCCCAGGCGCTGACCCACCTCGCCCTCATCAACGCGCTGCTGCACGTGATCGAGGCGGAGCAGCGCGCGACCGACACGTCAATCGGACCGGCTGGTTCCCCCAGCTGGTGGAGCGCCGGCGGAGGAGACGCCCGCCCCGGCACCGTTGCCTGAATGTGGAGCGAGGCCCCAACGCAGCGGACAGGACCAACCTTGCGACCTAGGTCGAACGAACCTCCGTCCAGTGCCGTGCGAGTGCAGACGCATCCGAACATCACCACCGCCCCCTTTAGAAGGAGGACGATGAGCGTTTCGAAGGGTCGTCTCAATCGTCAACAGCTTGATTCGACACCGATGAGCAAGCCTGAAGAGTCGGTATTCCCGGCCATTCATTGGCCTTGGGTCACATCGTGAAGTCGACGTTAGGCTCTTTTCAAGCAAAGCAATGTCACAACCAACTAACGACCACGTTGAACCGACCTCAATTGGAGGGCGGATGTCAGATTCGGACCCTCAGAGGGCTGATTTCGTGGTCGTCGCCAACCGTCTGCCGGTCCAGCAGTCGATGTCCCAAGGAAACGAAGAATGGAGGCCCAGCCCGGGGGGCCTCGTCTCGGCGCTGACGTCGGTCCTGCAGAGTCGCAACGGCCTCTGGATCGGCTGGCTGGGAGTTTCGGAGCACGGGGACCCTCCCCGGACCTACGAAGGCATTCGGCTGAAGGCCGTCGACATCAGCAGCGAGGAGTACGAGAACTTCTACCTCGGATTCTCCAACGCCACCCTGTGGCCGCTGTACCACGACGCCATCCGCGCGCCGACCTTTCACCGCACCTGGTGGCAGACCTACGAAGAGGTCAACATGCGCTACGCGACGGCCGCCGCCGAGGCGGTCGCTCCCAACGGGACGGTGTGGATCCACGACTACCAGCTCCAACTCGTGCCCAACATGCTGCGAGAACTCCGGCCGGACGTCCAGATCGGCTTCTTCCTCCACATTCCCTTTCCGCCCAGCGAGCTCTTCATGCAGTTACCCTGGCGCCGTGAGATCATCTCCGGCCTGCTGGGCTCCGACCTCATCGGGTTCCAGGTTCCCCACGTCGCTTCGAACTTCTCGCGCATCGCGCGTCGCTTGCTCGGAGCCACCGGGACCGACTCGATTCTCCACTACGACGGCCGGATCATCCGTGTCGGCGCCTTCCCCATCACCGTTGATACGGCGCAGATAATCTCGATGGCGTCGGATCCGAAGATCCGTCTGCGGGCGCGCGAGATCAGGCGGGATCTCGGCAACCCCGAGGTCATGCTGCTTGGCGTGGACCGCCTGGACTACACCAAGGGCATCCAGCAGAGGCTCAAGGCCGTCACCGAGCTGTACGCCGACGGTTCGCTCAGCGGCGACAAGCATGTGATGGTCCAGGTCGCCGTCCCCAGCCGGGAATCCGACGCCCACTACGACCTCGAGCGCCACAGCCTCGAGCAGGTCGTCAGTGAAATGAACGGGGACCACAGCCTCGTGGGCAGCCCCGTGCTCCACTACCTCCACCAGAACCTTCCGTTCGACGAGTTGCTGGCGCTCTACCTGGCGGCCGACATCATGCTCGTGACTCCCTTCCGCGACGGCATGAACCTCGTGGCCAAGGAGTACGTCACGTGCCGCACCGACCAGACCGGCAAGCTCGTGCTCAGCGAGTTCGCGGGAGCCGCCGCCGAGCTGCGTGGCGCGTTCATGGTGAATCCGCATGACCTCGAAGGGATCAAAGAGGCCATCAGGCTGGCGATGAAGGCCGGGCCCAAGGAAGCCAAGGCCAGGATGTCGCGCATGCGCCGCAAGACGCTGCGCCGAAACGTCTACGACTGGGCCCAGTCGTTCCTGGCCGCTCTGCAGCAGGGCAGCCAGGATCGGACGCCCACCGAAACGCACGACGCGTCACCATCGCCAAGCGGCTAACTAGCACTCTGCCTGGTCCGGAGGGGTGAAACGAAGCTCCGGCTGCACTCGGCGCATGATGGGAATTTCGGTCGATCTGGACCGAAGGCGGCGTTCAGGTCGCGCGCTCCCAGGAACATGTTCCCACCTGGCGAGAGGTCGGGAATTCGACCGGCACAAGCCCGAGCTCTTCACGCAGCACGCGCGCACCGATATCGTGCACCTGCGCGAACACGCCGGCGCCGGCCCGCGACGGAGAGACCACGGCAACCTGGTCCCCGGGTCGGAGCCTTGGCGGTGCGTGGAGTCGAGCAGCGCTGGGCATCCGGTACACCGAATCCCCTGAGGTTGTCCCGAGATCGGTGAGAGTCCAGGAGTCGGCTGCCTAGCCCTAAAACTGCCGACAGTCTCCGACTGTCGCTGTCTCTACAGATCGTCGATCAAGTCCGCGATCGAGCCGACCACCCTCGAAGGCCGATACGGGAAGCGGTTGGCGTCCTCCTCGCCGTTGGCGCCCGAGAGAACCAGGATAGTTTCGAGCCCGGCGTCGATTCCCGACAGGATGTCGGTCTCCATCCGGTCGCCGACCATCACGGCGGTGTCGGAGTGCGCCTGCAGGACGTTCATCGCCTCGCGAATCATCATCGAGTTGGGCTTGCCCACGAAATAAGGCGCGACGCCGGTCGCCCGCTCGATGATGGCGGCCATCGCTCCGCAGCCCGGCAGCGATCCGTCGGGCGACGGCCCGGTGGGCTCTGGATTCGTGGCGACGAAACGACTTCCGCGCTCGATGAGTCTGATCGCGGTGGCGAAATCGTCGAACGAGTACTTCTGGGTCTCGGCGAGAATGACGTAGTCGGGATTCTTCGAGTCCTCGCGATAGCCGACATCGCGAAGGGCGACATGAATGCTGTCTTCGCCGATGACGAACGCAGTGCCTTGGGGGCGTTGCACGTGCGCGAACTGAGCAGTAGCCAGTGCCGATGTCCACAACTGGCTCTCGGAGACCTCCAGACCCATGGACGACAGCTGGTCGCGGAGCTCCTGCGGCGTGAACAGGGAGTTATTGGTGAGGATCAGGAACTTCCGGCCCGTTGACCGGAGGCGCTCCAAGAACCGGTCCGCCCCTTCGATCATCGAACCATCGTCGATGAGCACGCCGTCCATATCGCAGAGCCAATTCTGAATCCAGTGACGATCGTCCATCCCTCCATTATGGACGCCCAGTCCGTCCAAGCCGAACCCCCCGCCTTTCGGCTACTGCGCGGGGTATCGGCCGCCCGCCTCGCCAGGGCACTGTGCGGTGCCAGGACCCCGGACGGTAACGTACGACAAGGCGCGTCGCGCCGGTCGAAAGAGACGTCGTGTCGAAAACCAAGTACTCCCCACCCCGCCCCGACGAACGTACGAGCGTCCTCTCGCAGGAACGAAGCCGCAAGACGGCCCAGTCATCCCAAAGTTTCGTGCGCGGAAGCACGGGCCAGTTCTATGAATGGCTAGGCGGACCGACGGCCCCTGGCGTCCCCGACGGTCCGCCGATTTGGATTTGCGGCGACTGCCACGTGGGGAACCTCGGCCCCGTGGCCGACGCCGGTGGGCGGGTCCGCCTCCATATCCGCGATCTCGACCACTCGGTGATCGGCAATCCGGCCCACGACCTGATCCGCCTGGCACTCTCGCTGGCCTCGGCCATTCGGGGCTCGGACCTGCCCGGTGTGACAACCGCGCGAATGCTCGAGGCGATGATGGAGGGTTACGAGTCCGCAATTGAGCACGACTTCGACGAGGCCTGGGACAACCCGGATCCCCCAATGTCGTGCGGGTTGCCTTGCGAGAAGCGCACCGGAGAACCTGGAAGAAACTGGCCAAGGAGAGGATCAACGACACGCGTCCGAGGATTCCCCTGGGAAGGACCTTCTGGCCCATAACGAAAGCGGAACGCTCGGCCACCGAATCGGTGTTCACGGTTTCGTCGATAGCCCGTCTCGTCACAATGGTCGAGTCGCGCCCCAGCGACGCCCGGGTGACAATCATGGATTCGGCCTATTGGAAGAAGGGCTGCAGCTCACTGGGCCTGCTGCGCTACGGCGTCCTGGCCGACGCTTCCGACAAGAGCTCGAAGTCTTCCGACAGCTGCCTCGTCGACATCAAGGAAGCGGTCACGCCCCCGGCCCCGGTGGCCCCGGGCGCCGAGATGCCCCTCGACAACGCCCTGAGAGTCGTGCAGGGGGCGCTGCACATCTCGCCCTTTCTCGGCGAGCGGATGAGGGCGGCCACCCTGCTCGGGCGACCAGTGTTCATTCGAGAGCTGCTCCCCCAGGACCTCAAGCTGGAGATCGATCAGATGACGTCCGACGAGGCGTTGATGGCGGCTGAGTATCTGTCCACCGTGGTCGGCTTCGCCCACGCTCGCCAGATGGACTCATCAACCAGGACCTCGTGTTAGAAGGAGCTCTCGCGCAACCGGAGCAAGGAGCCGGACGCGCCTTCTTGGCTGTGGGCCAACGTGGTCGGCCTCCTGGTCGATCATGAGAAGACCTACCTGGAGCATTGTCGTCGCTACGCGACGGCCTCCCAGGCGATCTAGCGACACCACCAACGTCTGCGCGACGCCTGCGTGGCGGACACGCTCGCGGCCCATTGCTCGAGGCGAGAGGTCGGCCGGAGTCCTCAGTGAGCGTCCAGGAGCGCGTTGATCCGCTGGGCCAGCACGCTCTCTGGCTCAACGACGGCACCCGGAGCCGGGCAGATCGCGAGCAGATGAGTTGCCTCGCCCACCTCGCCGGCCGCCCAAAGGTACACGGCCTCTGCGAGCACGCCGAGCTCGTCCAGGACGCTGCGAAAGTGCCACGACGCGAACCCGTCGTCTTCGCCGCAGCGCCGCGCGTCGCCGAGCGCCCGGACCAGGCGTTCGCGTAGCGCCTGGCTGGCCTCGTCCTGATCGGCGCGGTCGAGGCCGGACATCAGGTTCTCCTCGACGGCGTCCAGGATCGGCAGACGCCGCAGGTCGTTCAGCACCTGCGCGGCCAGCACGTTGTGCGTTCCCTCCCACGACTCGTAGACGATCGCATCGCGGTAGAGGCGCGGCAGCACGCTGAAATCCTCGATCGTGCCGTTTCCGCCCAGGACCTCGATGCCCGAACGCACGACCGACGTCGCCTGACGCGAGATCAGGTACTTCGCCGCGTTCACCAAGAAGCGGTGGTAGAGGACATCGGTCTCGCTCGCGGTCCCTTCGTCGATACGGTCCTCGAGGCCAGTGAGCGCGAAGACCAGGTGCAGGGCCCCGACCGACGTGGCCGTCATATCGGCCAGGATGCGTCGCATGGAAGGGAACTGCTCGACCGGCACGCCGAAGGCCTCCCGGAACCGGGCGAACGACCTGGCCTCCAGGACGGCGCGTCGCATGATCCCGGCGCTGCCGAGCGCCGTCATCCACCGGCTCGTGTTGAGCACCACCGACACCGCCGTGCGGAAACCGTGCTCGATCGGACCGATCGGCCACGCCAGAGCGCCGTCGAAGTCGATCTCGCCCGAGGCGAGACCGCGAGTGCCCAGCTTGTCCTTCAGCCGTCGCAGCGTGAAGCCGTTCGGACGGCCGTCGATCATCCTCGGCGCGACGAAGCTTCCGAGCCCCCGTGTGCCCTCCGGCCCTCCGGGAACCCGGGCCGTGATGAAGAACTGATCGGCGTTGGCCACCGAGCAGAACCATTTCTCACCGGTGATCCGGTAGGTCTCGCCGTCCTCATTGGCCACGGCCAGGCATTCGTTCGCCCCGACGTCGCTGCCGCCCTGGACCTCGGTGAGGAACTGGGCGCCGCGCTGCGCGCTGGCGTACTGCGGATCCACCAGGGCCGGAAGGAACCGGTCTCGCACCTCGGGCGACGCGCGCCGGCGCAGCGCCCGCGCCAGACCGATGGTGCAGGTCGCCGGGCAGGCGTGGCCGGCCTCGCCTTCGAGTGAAAGCAGGTACAGAAGGGTCGCCTGCTCGTAGGCCCGGCCCGGTTGCGCCGACAGCGCCACGACGCCGCTCGACCACACCGCTTCCCCGGCCTGATGGTAGGCGGGGTCGAAGGAGACCGTCTCGGTCCGATTTCCGAGTTCGTCGTAGCGGTTGAGCTCGGGCAGGTGGAGGCGCTGCTCGTAACGCTGGGCCGCGGGAGCGATGATCGCCACGAGCGCCCGGGCGAAGATCGACGCACGCGAATCCAACTCCACCAACCGGTCCCCTTCGAGGGACCGCTCCAGAATCGACCGCAACTGGACGTCATTCTGGTAGGGGTCACTCGGAAAGTCCGCCTTCCAGGCGGCGAGCGCGGCACGGGCATCGTCGTAGGTCATAGTGGCAGTATCACTCGTCATGGCCGATATTGCCAAATTCGCCGCCCGCAGGCCAAGGATCGAATCCGGGCCTTCGCCAGCTTCACGTCGGTAACGGAATGGACGGCACCCCGGCGGCTAAACGAGCCCGTTCCATTCCTCGTCGACCAGACGACCCAGTCGCCCAATCTCGTCGAGGTTGTCCAGGGCCACGGCGATTCGGTCGCCGTCGATGTACGAGACGTGGTCGAGCCCGAGACGGCGCCAGGGCTGGAAGAGGACGCGCGTCGTCGCGGGGTTCGAGTAGATGCCACGAACCAGCACGCCGGTGTCTGAGGCCGCCACGACGAGCGCGGGACGAGCCTTCGCCCTCTGCTCTGGGACGATCGGATCGACCGAGTCGAAGGGCACCTCGACCAGGACAACCGTGCCGACGAAGGGGTGCTCGGGGCTGAACCTCTCGAACTCTCCCGGCGTGAGGATGGCGCGACGCCGACCGGGAGCGGTGACCGGCCCCGAGCGGACCGGTGTCGGAGTGGTCGCGGCAGCCTTCTTCTCACCCTTGGATTTGGCGGGGCGCACCGGACGCGCCGGCGCCTTGGCCCTCTTTTTCTTTTCCTCTTCGCGCCGGGCCCTGCGCTGTTCGCGAACCTCGGCGTCGACCTCCTTGGGCGCGACCAGCGAGGAGCTCGGCGCGACGTCGGGAAGCTCAGGCAGCGCAAACTCGGCCCGCTCTTCGAGCAGACGCCGACAGTGCGGTCCGGCGGGAAAGTCCTCGCCGATGGCAAAGGTCAAGAGCGCCACCATGTCGTCATTGGTGGACCCGTTCGCGAGCAGCTGGTCCACTGCCGCCGCGAGCTGCTCGTACGAAGGGGTCTCGGAGTGGTCCCCCAGTGCCTCGATGACCTTCTCGAGCGGCTCCATGGCGAGAAGCTCCAGCAGGCCCTTCACGGCGGCGATCGGCGCGGTGCTGGCGAAGGTCGTGACGTCGCGACGCTGCTGAAGGCTGCGCAGGGGCATCCCGACCACGGCGCTGATCCTGGCGTTGGCGCGCAGATCGAGCGCGTCGACGGCCTCGAGGACCGCGGCGTCGGAGATCTTCAAGAGACCGCGGCGGACGTACTGCGCCGGGCTCGACGGGGTGGATGGCATTCGTACCTATTTCAGAAGGTGCTTGGCGACGACGACACGCTGGACCTGATTGGTCCCTTCGTAGATCTGGGTGATCTTGGCGTCGCGCATGAAGCGCTCGACCGGGAATTCCTTGGTGAAGCCGTAGCCGCCCAACAACTGCACGGCATCGGTCGACACGCTCATGGCGGTGTCCGACGCGAACGACTTGGCGGCGGCTCCCAGGTAGCTCAGCTGGCCGTCGGGGTCCCCGGCGTCGATCGTCGCGCAGGCCCGGTAGACCAGGGCCCGGGCCGCTTCGGTGCGGATGGCCATGTCGGCGAGCATGAAGCGAAGGCCCTGCAGCTGGCTGATGGGAGCCCCGAAGGCCTTGCGTCCCTTCATGTAGTTCGCCGCGAAGTCGATCGAGCCCTGCGCGATGCCCACGGCCTGAGCCCCGATGGTCGGCCGCGACCGGTCCAGGGTGTGCATGGCGATCTTGAAGCCCTGGCCCTCCTCGCCGATGCGGTGCGACGCGGGAACGCGCACGTCGTTGAAGACGACCTCGCCCGTCGGCGAGGCGCGCAGGCCAAGCTTGTCCTCGTGCTTGGGGAATTCGACGCCCCATTCCTTCTCCACCAAGAAGCACGTGATGCCGTGGCTCCTCGCCTCGAGGTTGGTGGACGCGAAGACGGTATAGGTGTCCGACACCCCGGAGTTCGTGATCCAGTACTTCGAACCGTTGAGAATGTAATCGTCGCCGTCACGCTCGGCGCGGCAGCGCATCGAGGCGACGTCGGAGCCGGCGTCGGCCTCGGAGAGGCAGTAGGACGCTTGGATCTCGCCCGAAGCGATGCGGGGTAGGTACTGCCGCTTGATCTCCTCGGACGCGAAGTTCATGACCGGCAGCATGCCGAGCTTGGAGATCAGCATCGTCACCGACGTCGACGCGCAGCCTCGGGCGATCTCCTCGGCCATGATTGCTTGGGTCACTATGTCGGCCCCGGCTCCGCCGTACGCCTCGGGCACCCAGAGGGCGGGCAGGTCCATCTCGCGGCAGGCCTCCCAGCTCTTCTGGGGGAAGGTCTGCTCGCGGTCGTAGAGAGCGGCGTGGGGGCTGATGCGGTCGTCCACGAACCCGCGCATGACGTCGCGAAAAGCCCGTTGTTCGTCGGTGAGGTCAAAACTCATATCTGTTCCTTCAGTGGTGGGACTAGTGAGAAGTTATGGGGGCGACTTGCGCGACCGGCGCGATCAGTTGATCGACGCTGACCGCGTCGACGAAACGGCGCTGGACGACGTAACTGTGGGCGAGCCCCGAGAACGGACGCGCCAGTTCGCGGTTGATGACCTCGGCGCCGCGCAGCCCGAAGAGGTCCATGGCGACGTGCACGTCGTCGAGGATCGGCCCTCGACCCACGAGACTGGCCCGCTTCGCGCCGACCAGGGCGACGCCGAGCTCCACGTCGTGACGGTCGTGGGAACGGGCGAAGTTCAACTTGGCGCATTCGCGGTGGGCAATGGTGAGCGCGAATCCCTCGCCGGGGGCCGGCGTACCGTAGCCGAGACCGCTACCGGGATGGGCCGAGCGTTGCAGCCCGGGCTTTGACGGACGACCGAATTCGGGGGTCTGGGTGATCATGGTCGGGCGAACTTCACCGGCCAGGGGCACTGGGGAGAATGTAGGTTGGGTCACCCTTCGAGACTATCTCTACGCTCTAGGGCCTCAAACCCGCGTCAGCCAGCCCTCGTACTGGGCCAGTTCGCCGCGCACGGCGGAGAAGTACGTCGACTGGATCGCCTTGGTGATCGGACCGGGCTTGCCCTCGCCCACGGTGCGGTCGTCCACCGATCCAATGGGGACCACCTCGGCCGCCGTCCCGGTCAGGAAGGCTTCGTCAGCGAGATAGAGGTCGGTGCGCACCAGCGCCTCGAAGCTGACCTCGTAGCCCAGGTCGTGGGCGATGCGCACGACGCTCTCCTGGGTGATGCCGCGAAGCGCTCCGGCCTCCGAAGGCGGCGGCGTGACGATCAGGCCGTCTCGCACGATGAAGAGGTTCTCGCCGGTGCACTCCGAGATACGCCCGTCCGGTCCCAGCATGATCGCCTCGTCGTAGCCCGCCTTCATCGCCTCGACCTTGGCGAGGCTCGAGTTGACGTAGCCGCCCACCGTCTTGGACGCGCTGGGCATCGCGTTGGGGCTGTGGCGCTGCCACGAGGAGATCTTCATCTTGACGCCGTTCTCCAGCCCGTGCTCGCCGAGGTACGCGCCCCAAGGCCACGCGGCGATCGCCACGTTGACCGGCGAGCTCAGCGGGTAGATCCCCATCTCGCCGTAGCCGAGGAACACCAGCGGACGCAAGTAGCAGCCGTCCGGGAGGTCGTTCACGCGCACCACTTCGATGCAAGCGTCGCACAGCTCGTCCAGCGTGTACGGGACCTCGATCATCAGGATCTTGCAGCTTCGCTGGAGGCGCAGCATGTGCTCGCGGAGGCGAAAGATGGCCACGCCCTCGGGCGTCTTGTAGGCGCGGATGCCCTCGAAGGCCCCGGTGCCGTAGTGGAGGGTGTGGCTGAGCACGTGGGTCGTCGCCTTCTCCCAGTCGACCAGAGCGCCGTCCATCCAGATCTTCTGCGTCGGAGTAATGGGCATCTCTACAACCTCTCCAGTAGTTGATTCGTGATTCCAGCCGTCCCCAGCGAGGTAACGTCACCACTGAAGTCTTGCACCGCTCGCGCGATGCGCTGGGCCGCTTCGGCCTCGCCCAGGTGCTCGAGCATCAGGACGGCCGATTTCACCGCGGCGATGGGGTTGGCCTGGCCGGTGCCCGCGATGTCGTGGGCCGCGCCGTGAACCGGCTCGAAGAGCGAAGGCCCGGTTCGCGCCGGGTTCAAATTGGCGCTGGCGGCGTAGCCGATGCCTCCGGTGACCGCCCCGGCGAGGTCGCTCAGGATGTCGCCGAAGAGGTTGTCGGTAACGATGACGCCGTAGCGCCCGGGGCTCTCAACGAGGTAGATGCACGCCGCGTCGACGTGGTTGTAGTCGACCTCGACGTTCGGGTACTGTACCGCGACCTCGGCCACGACCCGGCTCCACAACTCCCCCGCGAACGTCAGCACGTTGGTCTTGTGCACCAGGGTGAGCTTCGGACGAGCGAGCTGGGCCGCGCGCTCGAAGGCGTAGCGCACGCAACGCTCGACGCCGAAGCGGGTGTTGACCGATCCCTGGGTGGCGATCTCGTGGGCGGTGCCGCGTCGCAGCGTGCCGCCCTCGCCGGCGTAAGGGCCCTCGGTGTTCTCGCGAACGATGGCGAACTCGCATCCCTGAGCGATGGAACCGGCCACCCCCGAGAACGGCCGGTAGTTGATGTAGAGGTCGAGTCCAAAACGCATCCGCAGCAGCAGTCCGCGCTCGAGGACCCCGCCGGGGATGCGCGTGTCGCCGATTGCCGGTCCGACGGCGCCCAGCAGGATCGCGTCATAGCCACGCAGCTCGTCGAGGGTCGCGTCATCCAGGACGAAGCCGTCGCGCAGGTAGCGCGCGGCGCCGAGGTCGTAGGGCGTCGGGTCGATCGACACGCCGGCAGCGCGCACGACGTCAAGAGCCGCTTGGGTGACTTCAGGTCCGATCCCGTCGCCGCCGAGCACGGCCACCCGGTAAATACGCTGGTTCGTCATGACTTGGACCCTCTCTCTCCCAGTTCCAGTCTGGTCGCCCCAGCCCGCCAGGAGCAAACTCGCTGCGGGGTTCTCGCGGGCTTTAGGTAGAATTGGGTTTCTCCACGAGCAGAGGTTGCGCCATGGCCGGCGAAATTCACCGCATCACCCAAGAGACCCTTGACAAGCTCAAGGCCGAATGGCAACACCTCACCACCGTGGGGCGCACCGAGATCGCGCGCACCATCGAATCGGCCCGGCTGATGGGCGACCTCTCGGAGAACGGCGACTATCACGCCGCCAAGGACTCCCAGGGCAAGATGGAGTCACGAATCCGCCAGATCGACAACGTGATCCGCAACCACGAGATCGTGGCGCGCGACGCGCACGCCGACGCCGTCCAGTACGCCTCGATCGTCCAGGTGGTCTACGAGGGCGACGCCGAGGACGACTTCCAGGAGTTCTTCATTGGTTCGATCGAGGAGAAGCCCGAAGGAGTGCTGGTGGCGTCGCCCACGTCTCCGCTGGGCGCGGCCCTGCTCGACCACGCCATTGGCGAGACCGTCGAGTACGAGGCGCCGTCAGGCGTGCTTCGCGTCAAAATCGTGGGCCTGCGCTAAGCCGTGGCTGGTCGCACGCTCTTCGAGAAGATCTGGGACGAGCACGTCGTCGCGTCCCCCGAGGGCGAGCCGACGCTGCTGTACATCGACCTGCACCTCGTGCACGAGGTCACGAGTCCCCAAGCCTTCGACGGCCTGCGCCTCGAGGGTCGCGGCGTCCGTCGACCTGACCGGACCCTCGCGACGGCGGACCACAACGTGCCCACCGACCCGATCTCGACACCGGTGAAGGACCCCGTCTCGCGCCGACAGCTCGAGGCGCTGGACGAGAACTGCCGAGAGTTCGGCATCACCCTGTTCCCTCGCGGCCACGAGAACCAGGGAATCGTCCACGTCATCGGACCCGAACTCGGCGTGACCCAGCCGGGGATGACCATCGTCTGTGGTGACTCGCACACCTCCACCCACGGCGCATTCGGCGCCCTGGCCTTCGGCATCGGCACGAGCGAGGTGGAGCACGTGCTCGCGACCCAGACCCTCCCCCAGCAGCGCCCCAAGACCATGGCCGTCACGTTCGAGGGCGTGGCCCCGAACGGCGTCAGCGCGAAGGATCTCACGCTCGCGGTCGTCGCGCACCTCGGCACCGGTGGCGGCGCGGGTCACGTCATCGAGTTTCGCGGCGATGCGGTGCGCGCCCTCTCGATGGAAGGCCGCATGACGCTGTGCAACATGAGCATCGAGGCGGGCGCGCGCGCGGGCCTCGTGGCGACCGACGAGACCACCATCGACTACCTCCGGGGGCGCCCAGGCGTGCCCGAAGACGACGGCTTCGAAGCCGCGGCCGCGCGTTGGCGCACCTTCACCAGCGACGACGACGCGGAATTCGACGCCGAGGTCACGCTGAGCGCCGCCGACCTGGTCCCCTTCGTCACGTGGGGAACAAACCCGGCCCAGGTCGTGGCGCTCGACGGCGTCATTCCCTCGCCCGACGAGTTCAGCGACCCCGACCAGCGCCAGAGCACTGAACGGGCCCTCGCTTACATGGGCCTCGAACCCGGCACCGAGGTGAAGTCGATCGCAGTCGACGTGGTGTTCATCGGCTCGTGCACCAACTCGCGAATCGAGGACCTGAGGGCAGCGGCCAGCGTCGCCGCCGGCCACCGCGTCGCGAACGGCGTCCGGGCCCTCGTGGTTCCTGGATCGCATCGCGTGAAGAGCGAGGCCGAGCGAGAGGGCCTCGACAAGGTGTTTCTCGACGCCGGATTCGAGTGGCGCGAGCCGGGATGCTCGATGTGTCTCGGCATGAATCCCGACCAGCTCAGCCCGGGCCAGCGCAGCGCCTCGACCTCGAACCGTAACTTCGAGGGCCGACAGGGGCGTGGCGGACGCACGCACCTGGTCTCACCGGTCGTCGCAGCGGCCACCGCGGTGCTCGGTCGTTTCGCCACCCCCGATGAGCTCGACTCATGAAGCCGATCAGCATCCTCGAAGGCCGGGCAGTCCCTCTCGAGCGCTCCGACGTCGACACCGACCAGATCATCCCCTCGGACTGGCTCAAGCGGGTCGAACGCACCGGATTCGGACGCGGCCTCTTCAGCGAATGGCGCGACGATCCCAACTTCGTGCTCAACCAGGCGAGTTACGCCGGCGCGACGATCCTGATCGCCGGTCCACGATTCGGCACCGGCTCGTCGCGCGAGCACGCGGTGTGGGCGCTGATGGACTACGGCTTCGCCGCCGTCATCGCGCCTTCGTTCGGGGACATATTCCGCAACAACTCCTCGAAGCAGGGGTTCGTCACGGTCGAACTTGCGCCCGCCGACGTCGACGAGTTGACGCGGCTGATAAAGGACGAGCCGAGTCGCCTCGTGGTGATCGACATCGATCACCTGCGCGTCGAGGTGCCCGAGACCGGCTGGCAGCGCGACTTCGTGCTCGATCCCATGACGCGCCAGCGCCTGCTCAACGGCTGGGACGACATCGGTCTCACCCTGCGCCGCGAGAGCGCCATCGACGCCTACGAGACCACCAGCCACGCGCCCACCCTTGAAGGCGTCTTCGATGCGAGCGGACACGCCCGCAGAGCGGCGCGGTGACGAAGGGTTCCTGCGTTCGCTCTCGATGCGATCGAAGTACTTCTGGCGAACGATGACGAGACGAGAGGCTGGAGCTGCAATGGACGGGTCCCACCAACGCCAACCGGCACGCGCCGCGAGGCGGTCACGCCGGCGAATCCTGGCCGCCACCGCCTTGGTCGTGACGACGCTCGCCGACGTGGGCATTGTCGGGCCGGCGAACGGCGCCGAAACCTCCGCGAAGCAGCTGACGACCTACGTCGAGCCGTCGGCCGGCTACGGCTTCCTTGACCGGGCCGTCGCGTCGGCGAAGCACTCCATCGACCTTTCGATGTACGAGCTCGAGGACCACGCCTTCGAGGCCGACCTCGTAGCCAAGGCCCGAGCGGGCGTCGTCGTGCACGTGGTGCTCGATACGGACTACGGCATCAAGAGCGTCAACACACCCGCCGCTGGCGTCCTGATCAGGGGCGGCGTACGCGTCACGTGGGCGCCGAGCTCGGTGATCTTCCACGCGAAATACCTGATCGTCGACGGTTCGATCCTCTACATCGGCACCGGCAACCTGACCTCCCAGTGGTACTCCTCCACTCGTGACTTCTGGGTCCGTGACACCAACCACGCCGACGTCGCCGCCGCCAACGCCACGTTCGCGGCTGACGCTACGCACCAAGGCGCCCGGCTCGGCACCGGCACCGGCGACCTCGTCTGGAGTCCCGGCTCCGCCGGTGCGCTCGTCGCGCTGATCGGCTCGGCCAAGCGCTCGCTGCTCGTGGAGAACGAGGAGATGGACAACTACGGCATCGAATCGGCCCTCGAGGGCGCGGCGCAGCGCGGGGTCAACGTCGAGGTCGTCATGACCTACGACTCGTCGTGGCACTCGGCCCTCGCCGAACTCGCCTCGGCCGGCGTGCACGTGCACGTTCTCGCCTCGAGCCAGGTCTACATCCACTCCAAGGTCATCTGCGCCGACTGCAGCGCGAGTGGCGGCACCGTCTTCGTGGGCAGCGAGAACTTCTCCACGTCGTCACTCGACTACAACCGAGAGCTCGGCATCATCACCAAGGCCGCGACGGTGGTCGGTCCCGTTCAATCGGTCGTGACCGGCGACTACGCGCAGGGATCGACCAGGTTCTAGCTCACGCCACGAGCGTCACTTTCGAGTGAGACGTTCGGGCCTCTCCAACCCGCGCGAGGCCGGGGCCTCGAATGGACCTCCCGACGCGGCGCCCGTTGGAACCCGACGAAGCCGCACCCCGCGGCTCGGCCGACCCCGACGCTTCCTCACGCCGTTTTATACTGAACCGGTGAACTCGATAATTATCTTCGTCGCCAGGTACTTTCTCTTCCTCAGTGTTGCCATCGTCGCCGTGTACTGGCTGCGCACCTCGCGGTCGATGAAGATCAAGCTCGGCTGGCAACTGGTCGTAGGCGGTGCCATCGCCCTCGTGCTGTCCGCCATCGCGAGCCACCTCTATTACGACACACGCCCCTTCGTGAGCCAGCACCTGGTCCCGTTGATCGCCCACGCGCCGGACAACGGCTTCCCGTCGGATCACGCGCTGTTCACGTCGTTCCTCGGCTTCACCATCCTCTTGTACTCGAGGCGTCTCGGCGCCCTGCTGCTGTTGATCGCGTTGCTGGTCGGTGCGGCGCGAGTGGCCGCCCATATCCACAACCCGATCGACATAGTCGGGTCGTTCGTCATCGCCGCCATCGCCGTCGCGCTTACCCAGCTGATCTCGCGGACGTGGGACGCCAGGAGACCCAAGCCCGTCGGCGTCTGAGGGCCAATTGCTTGAGGACTCACCTTGAGTGTCGTGCGTCAAACGCCCGGCGCGACGGCCTCGTCACTCGGGAATATGCGACCAGCTGGTCAGGCGCCGCAACAACGTCGTCTTCTTGCGCTGGTGGCTGCTCATTCGACAGAGGATGTCGTTGAGCGCAGAGACCGTGTCGGTGATGAACGGCCCCTTGTTCAACATGACGCACTCCGAGCGCCCCGCCATCGCCGCGTCGGAGATCTCGGCGCGCGATGGGCGACCCGTTCTGGCCATCTGATCCAGAACCTGCGTCGCCCAGATCACCGGAACGTGGGCCGCCTCGCAGACCCACAGCATCTCCTCCTGCACCTCGGCCAGCCGTTCAAATCCGCATTCCACCGCCAGGTCCCCCCGTGCGACCATGACGCCGACCCGCTCCGAAGCGAACGCCGCTAGAAGGATGTCGGGAAGTGCCGCGAAGCCCCGGGCCGTCTCGATCTTCAGCACTATCGCCAGGTCTGCGCCACCGATCTCCGCGAGACGATTCTGCAGTTGGGTGACGTCGTTCGGACTCTGCGTAAAGGACAGTCCCACCGCGTCGGCGTGATCGACCACGAAGCGAAGCAGCTGCTCGTCCTCGGGGCCGAGGGCTGGCAGGTTCAGCTCGCTGTCGGGCAGGTTGATGCCCTTTTCCGCACGGAGCTTGGATCCCGTCGGTGCGGCGGCCGTGATCTCGATGTCGACTTCTCCTTCGCGCACGCCAACGACCTCTCCGCCAATCTTGCCGTCGTCGAAGAACACTCGATGGCCCACGGCGAGAACCACCAGCGCCTCGGGCAGGGTGCACCCGATCCGCGCTTTCAAACGAATGCGGCGCTCAGCGACTTCGAAGCTGGGCGACGGCTCGTCGGCCGATTCGCAGAGGGCGGCCGGAGAGAGATCACTGGTAAGCGTGAGGACGTCGCCGACCCTCAGCACGAGCGCCTGCTCGAGCTCGGGCAACTGCCCGACGAACGTCACGCGCCCCTCCGGCGAGGAAAGCCGCGAGCCCGTGGCCAGGTACGTCGTGTCGCCGATCTCAATCCACGCGCTGGTCCCGTTGGTGCTGGTGACGAGCGCCGTCCTCGATGCGCCACGTGTGTCCGAGAACCTAACCCGGTCGCCCTCGAGCAGGCCCTCCAACCACGTCTCGTCCACCGGAATCCTCACCGGCGCGCCGGTCGGCGTGCCGTCGGTGCTCTCGTCACCGCGATCAGCGACGAGCAGCGCGGTTGCCGGAGTACGCGGGCGGCCCCAGGCATCGCGCGCGGGACGCAGACGAATCACCCTCGGTCCCGGCTGGATTGGTCCCGTTCGCAGTTTCGGGCCCGGCAGATCCATCAGGACCGCACAGGGTTGGCCGGCCGCAGCGCTGGCGCGTCGAAGATTCTCCACCATCCGGCCCCAGCGGTCGGGGTCGTCGTGGGCGCAGTTGATCCGTGCGCAGTCCATGCCGCTCGCGATGAGGGTGGCCACGATCCGGTAATCGTCGGCGGCCTCGCTCGGCATGGTGACGAGGATCCGGGTCGAACGCGGCGGCCGGGCGGGCCCGAGCAGGGCCAGAGCATTTGACTCCAGTATCGATCGACCCTGGCGGTAGCCAACGGAGGATTCGGTCCGCCGCCGCTCACCGTGGCCCGCCAGGAGATGAAGGTTATCGAGGACCCGTTCCAGGGTCGCAATGACGTGCTCTTCGGACCTCCCCAACGACGACAATCCCAGTTCCGCGAGCGACTCTTGGATGTCGCGCATGTCGTAGTGGCGCAGGGTCAGGTAGTCAATCAGGTTGCCCGCGCTCTGGCGGTGCGTTGGATGGACGCGCTCAATGACCTCGACCGCCTCGGCGTGGTTACGTCGCATCTCTCCTTGAAGTCGTTCCAGCTCCTGGACGAGCTCCTCAGCCGATAGGCGGCGACCCGTCCCCTGATCACGTCCACCTGATCTCGTCGCTTGGACCTCCGGACTGCTCACCTCCTCACTACACCACTTCAATTCGTGCGTATCCAGTGCCATAAGTCACGCGACGATGCCGTCCCATGGCCACCATTCGCCGACCTCGAAACGCTGGCTACATCGCGCTCAGCAGCTCCTAGATCGCGTGCGAGACGGCGGGATCCCTGTGCGCGTCGGCGTGGTCCGGCTAGCCGATCGGTTCGAAGCGGGCGGTGAAGTGACGAAGTGCCTTGGGTTCGTGGACCATCCGGTACCCGGGCAGTGATTCGGCGTGCTGGGCGACGGCCGTGACGACCTCGATGACGTAGTCGATGTGGCTCTGGGTGTAGGTGCGACGGGGAATGGCGAGGCGCACCAGCTCCATGGCGGCCGGCAACTCGGTGCCGTCGGGCTGGCGCCCGAACATCACCGTGCCGATCTCGCAGCTGCGGATCCCCCCGGTCTGGTACAGGGCGACGGCCAGCGCCTGGCCGGGGTACTGCAGGGCCGGGATATGGTCGAGCATCGCCTTGGCGTCGATGTACACGGCGTGACCCCCGATGGGCTTGACGACGGGCACGCCCGCGGCGTCGAGGGCATCGCCCAGGTACGCGGTGGACCGGATCCGGTAGCGCAGGTAGTCGGGGTGCACGGCCTCCTTGAGACCCTGGGCCAGCGCCTCGAGGTCCCGTCCGGCGAGACCGCCGTACGTGGGGAAGCCTTCGGTGAGGATTAGCACGTTGCGGCAGCTCTCGGCCACATAGTCGTCGTTCAGGGCCAGCCATCCGCCGATGTTCCCGAAGGGATCCTTCTTGGCGCTCATGGTCATGCCGTCGGCGAGCGACGCGATCTCGCGCACGATGTCGGGGATCTCGCGCTGGGACTGACCCTCCTCGCGCTCGTGGATGAACCAGGCGTTCTCGGCGAAACGGCACGCGTCGAGGAACAGCGGCACGCCGTGACGGTGGCAGATCTCGCTCGCTCCCCGGATGTTCGCGAGCGATACCGGCTGTCCGCCGCCCGAGTTGTTGGTGATCGTCAAGAAGACCACGGGAACGTCGCCCGCCCGCTCCTCGAGCAGCGCCTCGAGCGCCTCGAGGTCCATGTTGCCCTTGAAGGGGTGGATGGTCGCGGCGTCGCGGCCTTCGGCGATCACGATGTCGCGGGCTTCGGCCCCCGACGCCTCCACGTTGGCGCGAGTGGTGTCGAAGTGGGTGTTGTTGGGGACGACCTTGCCTCGCCCGCCGAGCACCGTGAAGATGATCTTCTCGGCGGCCCGGCCCTGGTGCGTGGGGATGACGTGCTTGAACGGGAAGAGCTCCTTGACCGCCGCTTCGAAGCGGAACCACGACGGCGAGCCGGCGTAGCTTTCGTCGCCGTGCTGGATGGCGGCCCACTGGTCGCGTGACATCGCCCCGGTGCCCGAGTCGGTGAGCAGGTCGATCAGGACGTCCTGGGAGTGGAGGTTGAACAGGTTGAAGCCGGCCCGCTCGATGGCGCTCGCGCGCTCGGCGCGGGTCGTCATGCGCAGGGGCTCCACCGAATGAATGCGAAACGGCTCGATAATCGTGTGGAAGTTCTGGTCCATGTCCCAGGGTAACTGTTGTGCGCAATCGAGGGAAGCGCCCCGACCGTCGACGCGAGAGCGCGGCGCGGGGGTACCGCTCGCATTAGCCGTGACGTCGACTGGTTCGCGACCTATGTTCTTGGCAAGCCATTTTCGACCAGCGGAGAGTCCATGAACGTCCGGTACAACACAACCAGCCTCGAAGACTTCGAACGAGAGCCCTTCAGCACCCAGGGCGTCACGCGCGACGTCTACCGCATGGGTCACGGGCCCGCCGTCCTGATCCTGAGCGAGATGCCCGGCATCACGCCCCTGGTCGCGGAGTTCGCTCGACGGGTGGCCGCCCAAGGACTGCGGGTGGTCGTACCGCACCTCTTCGGCAACGACGGGGCCACGCCCACCCTGGCGCAGAACCTCAAGGCCGCCGCGCAGGTCTGCGTCTCTCGCGAGTTCACCCTCTTCGCGTCGGGCCGGTCGAGTCCCGTGACGTCGTGGCTGCGCGACCTCGCCCGGGCCGAGCACGAGAGCAACGGGGGGCCCGGCGTCGGGGTTGTCGGCATGTGCCTCACCGGCGGCTTCGCGCTGGCGATGATGGTCGACCCCGTCGTGGTGGCCCCCGTGCTCTCCCAGCCGTCGCTGCCGGCGTCGCCGTTCGCCAAGTCCGACCTCGGGGTAAGCGCGGGCGACCTCGAGAAGATCAAGCGGCGCGCTGCGGACGGCGTTTGCGTCCTCGCGTACCGCTTCACCGGCGATAAGAAGGCGCCCGCCGAGCGCTTCGAGAGGCTGCGCCAGGAGTTGGGCGACGCCTTCATCGGAGTGGAGATCGACTCGTCGCCCTCGAATCCCTGGGGCTACCCGGCCAATGCCCACTCGGTGCTGACCGAGCATCTGGGCGATCGCGCGGGATCACCCACCCAACAGGCGCTCGAGCAGGTGCTGCGGTTCTTCGTGGAGCGCCTGAAGGCCTGATTGCCGCCCAGCCGTCGCCACCAGCGCGGCGCGGCGAACGTGGCGTCCTACGAGACGAAGACCTCGTCGCGTATGAACTGCGCGCGACGCTGACGATGACGCCAGCTCGCCAGCACGGCGATGACGACGTTCGCCGCCAGCGCGCAGCCCGTCGCGCTGAACGCCGCCCAGAGGTGGGCGCCCACGTAGTAGGCCATCCAGCACGCGGTGCACACTGCACCCAGCACCCACGACCAGACCGAGACTCCGGTCGCGTCATCGTGACGGATCAGTTCGATCAGCTGGGGGCCCCGGTTGATGGCCATCGCGATGCCGGTGCCGTACACGCCGCCGGCCCAGCCCCAATAGACAGTCGGTAGCACGCAGCAGATGATGAAGAAGCCGACGCAACGCGCCACCACCCTCCCGTGCTGCCAGGGTTTCAGGCGGAAGACCACCGAGACCTGCTGGGGCAGGACGACGAGGCTGCCCATCGAAATGGCCCACGAGTGGGCCACGAAACCGTAGGCCATCCAGAAGCAGCCCATCAAGGAGAAGAGGATCCAGGTGGCGAGCGAGATGCCCTCGACGCCCATGGTGCCGGCGCGCCGAAACTGCGCCGTGAACCCGAAGAATCCGATTATGACTGCAATCCACCCGAAATAGACGCTCAGGGTGAGATAACTCATGCCTCCAGTTTACGTGCGAAAAAAATTAACGACGGCGGTTCACCGCGGAAATAACGGCCTCGAGCGAGGCATCCAGGATCGACGAGCTCATGCCCACGCCCCACCACGTCGTGCCATCGTCGCCCTGCGCTTCCACGTAGGCGACGGCCGACGCCTCGGAGCCTGCCGTCAGAGCGTGCTCGTGGTAGTCGCGCACCGTGAACGAGATGTCCATCTCGTTGCGCAGGCCGGACATCATGGCGTCGATGGGGCCGTTCCCCTCGCCCTTGAGCGTGACGTGCTGTCCGTTCACCACTATCTGGGCGAAGATGCGCGTGTTGTGCTGGTCGGCCGAGACCTCGCTGGAGAGCAGCTGAAGCGTGGGATTCTCTGGCAGGTAGGTCGTCGTGAAGACATCCCAGATCTGAGCGGGCGAGATCTCGGTGCCCGAGACCTCGGTGAGTTCCTGGACCTGCTTGGAGAACTCCACCTGCATCGCGCGAGGAAGGTCCAGGCCGTGCTCGGAGCTGAGCAGGTACGCGACGCCGCCCTTGCCCGACTGGGAGTTGACCCGGATGATCGCCTCGTACGTGCGTCCGGTGTGCTTGGGGTCGATCGGCAGGTACGGGACCTCCCAGAGGTCGTAGTTCTCGCCGATCGCGTTCATGCCCTTCTTGATGGCGTCCTGGTGGGAGCCGGAGAACGCCGTGTAGACGAGTTCGCCGACGTAGGGGTGGCGCATGTGCACCGGGAGCCGGTTGGCGTACTCGGCCACGTGACGGGCCTTGTCAATGTCTCGAATGTCAAGCTCGGGGTCCACGCCCTGCGAGAAGAGGTTGAGCGCCAGGTTGACCACGTCGACGTTGCCGGTGCGCTCGCCGTTACCGAAGAGCGTTCCCTCCACCCGGTCCGCTCCCGCGAGCACGCCGAGCTCCGCCGCGGCGACCCCGGTGCCGCGGTCGTTGTGGGGATGCAGCGACAAGACGATGCTGTCGCGGCGATCGACGTGGCGCAGGAACCACTCGATGGCGTCGGCGTAGAGATTGGGGGTGTACATCTCGACGGTGGCGGGCAGATTGAGGATCAGCGGCCGCTCGGGCGTGGGGTCGATGACCCCGATGACGGCGTTGCAGATCTCGAGCGCGTAGTCGAGCTCGGTGCCGGTGAAGCTCTCGGGCGAGTACTCGTAAAGGAATTCGGTCGCGAGCGACGTGTGCTCGAGCGACCGGCAGATCGTGGCCGCGTCGGTGGCGATCTTCGTGATGCCCTCGGTGTCCAGACCGAAGACGACCCGGCGCTGCAGCGTCGAGGTGGAGTTATAGAAGTGCACGATGGCCCGCTTGGCCCCGTGCAGGGATGCGTACGTGCGCCGGATCAGGTCCTCGCGGCACTGGGTCAGCACCTGGATGGTGACGTCCCCGGGGATCAGGTCGTTCTCGATGATGTGGCGTACGAAGTCGTAGTCGGGCTGGCTGGCGCTGGGGAACCCGACCTCGATCTCCTTGAAGCCCATGGCCACCAGCTGGGTGAACATGGCGTTCTTGCGTTCGAGGTCCATCGGGTCGATGAGCGCCTGGTTGCCGTCGCGCAGGTCGACGCTGCACCACCGAGGGGCCTTGGTCAGGCGGCGGTCGGGCCAGGTCCGGTCGGGCAGTTCGACGGGGACCGTGGGCTGGTACTTGTCGAAGGCCATGGGGCTTGGCTGCTGGTGAGTCTTCTTCATGTCCATACCTTTCAGCAATGCGCGGCGCGGGAAACAAAAACCCCCCGCGTCGGCGGGGGGTCGCGGACGAGCAGGCGCTCGTCCTATCGAAGCAGTAGGTCGAAACTCGAGACGATAGCCACAAGGCCATTCTACCTCCTCGCCGCCAAATGTCCACAGGGCCGTTCCCACTATCCTTGGCCCCATGAAGACATTGTTCAAGTTGTTCCTTCTCTTGTTCGTCGCCGCGGCGGTGGCGGGCGTCGTCACGGTGGTCAAGCGCCGCGAGACCTCGGGACCGGTCTCCTACGACGAGTGGCCGACGGTGCCCGAGAATCCCGCCGCCTAGCGGTGCTAATTCATCGCAACGCAGTTCTGCGAACAGCGCGTATGCCATTTCGACACACCGGCTCGCCTTGACCGACTGAACAGCCGGCACTTGTTCACCGTCCGGATGTTGGCCCGCTCGGGCCAACACTTGCCGGTTCCGTCCCAGGGCCCTACCTCTTTCGAGGCTCGTACGGTTGACGAACGGCTCTTCGCGCGTGCTTCGCTGTGCAGGATTCACCGCACCAAAGCACGGTGAATCCAATACGAGTCGAAACAGCGGTGTATCTTAAGCGGAGCGACTTCTCCGGTTCACTGTATAGTGTCTCTATACGGAGAGATCACTCCGCTTAGACATCTGAGGTGAGCAATGGCGGTAGAAACGGCCCGGAGGCCATATCAGGCAACGTACGCGGTATTGGCCCTAGCGGTCGGTGGCTACGCATTGCTGCAGTCACTGGTCATACCGGTGCTGCCCACTATCCAAGCTGGGCTGCATACCTCGCAGAACACCGTCACGTGGGTGCTCACCGCGTATTTATTGTCGGCGGCAATCTTCACACCGATCATGGGCCGACTCGGCGACATGTACGGCAAGGAACGACTACTCGTCATAACGTTGGCGGCGCTCACGGTCGGATCTCTCATGGCCGCAATCTCGACGTCGATCACGCTGATGATCGTGGCCCGAGTCATCCAGGGTGTCGGTGGCGGCGTCCTTCCCCTGTCCTTCGGGCTCATCCGCGACGAGTTCCCGAAGGAAAAGGTGATGGGCGCCATCGGAGTCATCGCGGCATTGGCGGCGGCCGGCGCCGGACTCGGCATCGTGCTGGCTGGACCGATCGTGGACGCGCTCAACTACCACTGGTTGTTCTGGATTCCGATGATCGTGATCGCCGTCGTCGGGGTCGCCGCGTACTTCGTCATTCCGGAGTCGCAAGTTCGCACCCCCGGAAGGCTCAGCTGGCCGGGCGTGATCCTGCTCTCGGCGTGGCTCGTGGCCCTGATACTCGGCATCAGTGAAGCTCCGACGTGGGGCTGGGGGTCGGCGAGTGTCATTGGTCTCTTGATCAGCGCGGTGGTGGTCGCTGTCGCGTGGGTCTTCGTGGAAGCGCGTTCCGCGCACCCTCTGATCGACATGCACATGATGAGGATCCCCGCCGTGTGGACGACGAACCTCGTGGCGCTGTTGCTCGGCGTCGGGATGTACGCGGTCTTCGCGTTCCTGCCCGAATTCCTGCAGACCCCAACTTCAGCGGGCTACGGCTTCGGCGTGAGTATCACGCACTCGGGACTGATCCTGCTGCCGTCAAGCGTGTTCATGTTCGCCTTTGGCATGTTGTCGGGACCCCTTTCGAAGCGCTTCGGCAGTAAGTCCGTGCTCGTCACCGGACTGCTGATCGGCATCGTCACCTTCGCACTCCTCACCTTCGCCCACGCCGCCCAGTGGCAGATTCTCCTCGCCATGGTCGTCGAAGGCATCGGCTTCGGTCTCGCCTTCGCGTCGATGTCGGCCCTCGTCGTGGTGGCGGTTCCGCCCGAGCAGACGGGCGTCGCGAGCGGCATGAACGCCAACATCCGTACCATTGGCGGTTCGATTGGCGCAGCGGTCATGAGCAGCATCGTGACCTCGGGCGTGCGCGCGGGTACGCTCCCTCGTGAGTCCGGCTACGCCCACGGCTTTGCGCTGTTGACCGTCGCCGCCATCGCCGCGGCGATCGCTGCCATTTTCGTTCCCGGAAGGCTCCGCCCGCCCGCGTCAACGACCGAGGCAACGATGCCTCACGCCGAGCTCGCCATGGTCGCCGGTGGCACGCTCGTCGGCGACGAATCCGAGTGACCTGCTCATGACCAGCGCCACCAACACCGCCAACCTCGAGCGACCCCTGCGCAAGGACGCCGCGCAGCACCGCCAGCAACTTCTCGCCGCGGCCGTGCAGGTTTTCGACGAACAAGGCCTGGACGCCAGCGTCACCGAGATTGCGCGCGTCGCCGGTGTCGGCATCGGTACGCTCTATAGGCGCTTTCCCACCAAGGACGCGCTCATCGACGCCCTCGTCCGCGAAATCCTCGGTGCCACCATTCAAATGGCCCGCGACGCCGTCAGGGCACCGGACGGCACCGGACTCGAAAGGTTCTTGGAGGCGTCCAGCGCCTATCAAGCCGAGCACGCGGGGTGCCTACCGCGACTTTGGAACACCGACCATGAAATGGTGAAGACCGCCCGTCAACTCATTGCAAAACTTCTCGTCGACGCGAAGAAGCACGATCGGATTCGCCACGACCTCACCAGCACCGACCTGTCGCTCGCAATGTTCTCCCTGCTTGGCGTCCTCGAAGCGACGCTTCCCGTCGCTCCAGATGCGTGGCGACGCCACCTCGACCTCCTGATCGCCGGCATGCGGCCCGCCGCCCTCAATCTCCCCCACCGCGCTCTCAGCACCGCGAGCCTCGACAAGGTTCTCGCGACGCATATACCGACGGTAGCGGCACGGTGAATCAACACTCGGAACACGCCCTAAGTTGGAAAATAGAACACAACCTCTAAGGAGAAGATATGGCAGAGATGGAATATCGTCAGTTGGGCCGTTCAGGCCTGCGGGTGAGTGTCTTGGGGTTCGGCTCGTGGGTCACCTTCGCCAACAAGAACCAGCTTGACACCGCGACCCAGGCCGCCGAGTGCCTGAGCGCCGCCAAGGAGGCCGGGGTCAACTTCTTCGACAACGCCGAGGCCTATTCGGCCGGCGAGTCCGAGCGTGTCATGGGCCAGGCCTTCCGGGACCTCGGCTGGAAGCGTCACGAGTTCGTGGTCTCCACGAAGCTCTTCTGGGGCCTGCACGAGCAGGTCAACATGCGCAATACCCTCAACCGCAAGTACCTCAGCCAGGCCATCGACGGGTCGCTCGAGCGTTTCGGCCTCGACTTCGTTGACCTGGTCTTCTGCCACCGAGCCGACCCGAAGACGCCGATCGAGGAGACCGTCTGGGCCATGAGCGACATGATCACCCAGGGCAAGGCCCTCTACTGGGGGACGTCCGAATGGACCGCCGACGAGATCCGCGCCGCGTACGACATCGCCGAGCGCCATCACCTCCACAAGCCGCTCATGGAGCAGCCGCAGTACAACATCCTGTGGCGCGACCGCGTCGAGAAGGAGTACAAGCGCCTCTACGAGGACATCGGCCTGGGCACCACCACCTGGTCGCCACTGTCGTCCGGGCTCCTGACTGGCAAGTACCTGGACGGGATTCCCGACGGATCTCGCGCCACCCTGCCCGGCTACGAGTGGCTGAAGGGCATGCTGACCGACGAGGGGCGCAACAAGAAGGTGGCCGACCTGAAGGTCATCGCCGACGAACTCGGCGTGTCGCTCGCGCAACTTTCGCTGGCGTGGTGCGCGAAGAACCCCAACGTCTCCACCGTCATCACCGGTGCGTCGTCGGCTGCCCAGGTTCGTGAGAACATGACGGCCCTAGACGCAATGCCGCTGCTGACCGAGGAGATCATGGGGCGCATCGACCTCATCAGCTACTTCTAGAGCCCTACGGGCCAACTCGACTCACCGCCGGGCGAGGCTCGTGGTCGCCGATGAACGTCGGCCCATTTTTCCCCCTGGATCCGGCCCGAATTGTCCGGGTTCGGTGGCCCGGAGCGTCGGTCGGGGTCGATTGTGGGGCCCGATGCAGCCATGCAGCCAACCTCGCGGAGACGACGGGACGGCCAAGATGTGCTCCTGACGGATCGCCCGACACCTCCAAGCTGCCCTCCGCCCTGCCGTCGAGGCGTCGCCGACCCGCGGATGGTCCGGAGGGCAAATGCTGGTCAGAGGCCGTGACCCGACGAGTCAAATCCAACGCATAGTACCTGGTCATCGGGGTTGGAGGCCGGCCACCGGCGAATTACTCCTTTTGCCCTGTTTTGGCCAGATAGGCTGGTGAAAGGCACAATCTACTGCCGCGTCGTCACTCCGCACCAACTGTGGACCGTGTGACACACCAAACTGCGCCCCTTGGTGGGGTATTCCTAAATCCGCCGAGGTTCGCGTCGTGCGCCAGCGACCTAGTCGCTTGTCAGAGCTACTGACCGCGTGCGTTGACCAAGGAGAGAGCCGTGCGACGAATTCTGTCCGCTTTGCTGGTATCACTAATCACCGCAACAGTCCTGCCCGCCGTGCCCGTTGGAGCGAGCGAGCCCTCGGCGCCCGCTGCCCGCGCGGTACTCCCACCCAGCAGCAAGGCCCTGGCCAAAAGGGCGGCCCTGCGCCACCAGAAAGCCGTCACCGACGCCACGGTACGCGCCCTGGCCTTCACCGCGGCGGCGGTCCAGACCACCAGCGCCGCGCTGCGAACCAAGTGGGAGCACGTAGCCATCTGCGAAGTCGGCGGGAAATGGTCCATGGTCGGCGCCACGTACTCGGGCATTGGCTTCCTCAACGCCACGTGGTCCAACTTCGGCGGGACGACGTTCGCGCCGCTCGCCGGCGAGGCCTCCGAGGACCAGCAGATCATTATCGGCATGAGGGTGACCGGTGGATATGTCCCCGATCAATCCGGCTGCACGCCGGGCGGCTGGTAAACCACTCAGGTCGGTGAATCTCGCTGAACTGCAATGACGAGACCCGGGCCCCCAGGGTCCGGGTCTCGTCATTGCTTCGGCTGCGCCTAGCGCAAGGTGATCAGGTGGATGTCCTGGATGCCGTTGGTGCCGCGAAGGCGCTCGATCACCGAGCTCGGTGTCGGCGTCCCGGTCGAGAGCACCATCAACGCGGTCGTGGAGCTCTGGTCGGGACCCACGGCCATTGAGACGATCGAAATTTCCGCCTCGCCGAGCGCGACGCCCACGATGCCGATCATGCCTGGACGGTCGTCATTGCGCACGACCAGCATCGACGACGCCGGCGGAATCTCGACGCTGTGCGCGTCAACCGCGACGATGCGCGTCTCGAGCCGCGATCCGATTCTCATCAGCGTGCCCGACACCGCGTGGTGGCCAGACTTGACCGTGATCAGGTTCACGTACTCGGGCGACTCCACGATCGACACCTCGCCGAAGGTGATCCGGTGCTCTTGGGCGAGCTGGGGCGCGTTCACGAACGACACTCCATCGTGGCCGGTGGCCACCAGCAGTCCCTTCAAGGCGCACAGCGTCAGGATCTTCGTTCCCGAACCGGCGAGTTCTCCCTGGTAGACGACCTCGAGGTCGGCGGGCTTGCCATCGAGCAAGCCGCCGATGAAGCGCCCGAGCAGCTCGGCGAGCCCCATGAACGGCCTCACCATGTTCGACACGTCGCCGGCCGCCACGTTCACGGCGAAGGGCACGAAGTCGCCGGCCAGCGCCAGCTGGACCTGCTCGGCGATCGTCACGCCGGCCTTGTCCTGGGCTTCGGCGGTTGACGCGCCGAGGTGCGGCACCACGACCACCGAAGCGAGTTCGAACAGCGGCGACTCGGTAGTCGGCTCCTTCTCGAAGACGTCCAGGGCGGCGCCCTGCACGTGACCGTTGCGGATCGCCTCGGCGAGGTCGGCCTCGTTGACGATGCCACCGCGCGCCACGTTGATGATGCGCACGCCGGGCTTGGTCTTCTTCAGCGACTCGGCGTTCAGCAGGTTCATCGTCTCCTTGTTCTTGGGCAGGTGGATCGTGATGAAGTCGCTCTGGGCCAGCAGTGAGTCCAGGTCCACGAGCTCGACGCCCATGTGGCGGGCACGCTCCTCGGAGATGAAGGGGTCGAACGCCACCAGGCGCATGCCGAAGGACATGGCGCGCTGGGCCACGAGCGCCCCGATCTTGCCCAGTCCGACGACGCCCAGGGTCTTGCCGTGCAGTTCCACGCCCTCCCACTTGCTGCGCTCCCACTTGCCATTCTTCAACGCCGTGTGGGCCTGGGGAATGTTCCGGGCCTGGGCGAGCAGGAGGGCCATGGTCTGCTCGGCGGCGGAGAGGATGTTCGACTGCGGGGCGTTGACGACCATGACACCGAGCTCCGTGGCCTTGGCAACGTCGACGTTGTCGAGTCCGATTCCGGCACGCCCGACGACCACGAGGTCCTTGGCCGCCTCCAGGGTGGCGGCGTCCACCTGGGTGGCCGAGCGGATGATGAGGGCGTGCGCGCCCTGCAGAGCGTCAATCAGCTCGGCCGGCGAAAGGCCAAGGCGCACGTCGACTTCGTGGCCCGCGTTGCGCAGCTGCTGAAGCCCCGACTCGGCAATCTCCTCTGAAACAAGTACTCGGGACACTGTTAAACCTTTCGCTAGGTCCCTTAAGCCTAAGGGAGTTGAGGACGGGTCAGCCCGCGGCGGCGAACTTCGTCAGACGCTCGAGGCCTTCGGCGATGTCGTCGTCGCCGAGCGCGTAGCTGAGTCGGAAGAAGCCCGGAGCGCCGAACGCCTCACCCGGAACGACCGCGATCTTTATGGTCTCGAGCAACGTCTCGGCGAGTTGCGCCGACGACGTCGCCACTCTGCCGCCGAGCGAACGGCCGAGCAGCCCGGTGACATTGGGGAAGCAGTAGAAGGCTCCCTCGGGCACGGCGCAACTCACGCCGTCGATGGCGTTGAGCATTGAGGTCATGGCCCGGCGGCGTCGATCGAAGGCCGCGCGCATCTGGGCCACCGCGCTGAGGTCGCCGGTCAGCGCCGCCACCGCGGCACGCTGGGAGATGTTCGAGATGTTCGACGTGGTCTGGCTCTGGTAGTTGATCGCGGCGTTCATCACGTCGGGCGCGCCGATCATCCATCCGACACGCCAGCCGGTCATGGCGTAGGTCTTGGCGACCCCGTTCACCACGATCCAGCGGTCCCCCAGCTCGGGGGTAACGACGGGCAGCGAAGCGCTCTGCGCGTCGCCGTAGACGAGGTGCTCGTAAATCTCGTCGCACATCACCAGGATGTCGTGCTCGGCCGCCCAGCGGCCGATGGCGGCCACGTCGTCGCGGTGCACGACCGCGCCGGTCGGGTTCGAGGGCGACACGAAGAGAAGGATCCTGGTCTTGTCCGTGCGGGCACCCTCGAGCTCGTCAACAGTGACGCGAAAGCCGTTCGCCTCGCTCGTCAGGACCGGCACCGGCACGCCCCGGGCCAGGTAGACCGCCTCGGGGTAGGTGGTCCAGTAGGGCGCAGGGATCAGGACCTCGTCGCCCGGGTTCAGCAGGGTCATGAAGGTCGTCGCCACAGCATGCTTGCCGCCGTTGGTCACGAGCACCTGATTGGAGCTGATCTCGAGGCCGCTGTCGCGCCTGGTCTTGACGACGATGGCGTCGCGCAACTCGCCCAGGCCCGCCGTGGGCGTGTACTTGTGGTTACTCGGATCAAAGCAGGCCTGCGCGGCCGCCTCGACGATGTGCGCGGGGGTCGGAAAGTCCGGCTCACCAGCGCCGAAGCCGATCACGGGCTCGCCGGCGGCCTTCATCGCCTTGGCCTTGGCATCCACCGCCAGTGTCGCGCTCGGCGCCAGTCCGGCCAGCAGGTCACTCACTCTGGAAGTCATTGCTTTCGGCTCCGTTCATTTTCCCTAGAGTTAAGTCTATGAGTTCACCCGAGACCCTCAAGATCCCCTCCGACCTCCTGCCGCGCGACGGACGCTTCGGCGCCGGCCCCTCGAAGGTCCGCGCCGAGCAACTGAGCGCCCTGCTCGCCGACGCCCCGACGTACCTGGGCACGTCGCACCGCCAGGCGACCGTGCGCAACAAGGTCGGCGAGGTCCGCGACGGGCTGGCGTCGCTGTTCAACCTGCCCGACGGCTACGAGGTCCTGCTCGGCAACGGCGGCACCACGTGCTTCTGGGACGCTGCAACGTTCCACCTCGTCGGCAACCGCAGTCAGCATCTCAGCTTCGGCGAGTTCTCCTCGAAGTTCGCCACGTGCGTCACCGAGGCCCCTCACCTCAGTACGCCCCAAATCATCAAGAGCGAAGCGGGTACCCACCCGCTCTGCGAGATCGACGAGTCGGTCGACCTCTATGCGCTCACCCACAACGAGACCTCGACGGGCGTCATGATGGAGATCACGCGTCCCGCCGGCTCCAAGGGCCTCGTCGCGGTCGACGCCACGTCCGGCGCCGGTGGGCTCATGGTCGACCCGGCCCAGTTCGACTGCTACTACTTCGCGCCCCAGAAGTCCTTCTCCTCCGACGGCGGCCTGTGGCTCGCGATCTGCTCGCCCGCGGCCATCGAGCGCATCGAGGCGCTGGCGGCCTCGAGCCGCTGGACGCCGGCGTTCTTCGACCTCAAGATCGCCCTCGACAACTCGAGACTCAACCAGACCTACAACACGCCCGCACTCGCGACCATCCATCTGCTGGCATCGCAGATCAAGTGGATGAACGACAACGGCGGGCTGGGCTTCTCCGCCGGTCGCTCCAAGCGGTCCGCAGAGATCCTCTACACGTGGGCCGAGGCTTCGGACTTCGCCACACCGTTCGTGCAGAACCCGGTCCAGCGCAGCAACGTCGTAGGCACCATCGACTTCTCCGACGACGTCGACGCGGCGCTCATCGCCAAGACCCTTCGGGCCAACGGCGTCGTCGACACCGAGCCGTACCGCAAGCTTGGTCGAAACCAGCTGCGCATTGCGATGTTCCCGAGCGTTGACCCAGAAGACGTCGCGTCGCTGTGCGCCAGCATCAACTACGTGGTGGGCAACCTCTAGACCACTCTTGGCCAACTCGGGACCAAAGGGGCGCGTCTGACTCAAGGGTCAAGGCGCGGTGACAGTTCGGCTGCGTCGGGCGCCGACCCAAGGAAGCGGCACGTTCCCCGAATCCAATCCTGACGAGCGTCCTTCGAGTGTTGACCCGACGGTCCCGGGAATGCGGGGCGATGGCGGTGGGGCCCAACTCCTCACCGAATCGACCACGGTCGCGGTCGCGGTGATCGTCGCCTGGATCGTGGTCTGGACGGGACTTGGCGCGTGGCGGATGGCCACCCGCGACGCCTGAGTCTCGCCGTACGCCACCAGCCGCGATGACGCACTGACCACGACGATGAATCGCGCCGTCGTTCGCGTCAGACTCGGAACGGCGTCCAGAGTGAGATTGGGGTCTCACGTCACGCCTGACTCGCCGCGAAACTGCGTGGTCTTGTCACCCCAACGTCCAAGCCTCCATCAGATTGTGCACGTCGGCCCACCGACGCCACCACCTTCGAAGGACAACTGGAATCCCTACGAACCACCGGTGCCCCAGGCCGTTGCTCGACTAAGAGTCCACCGCTTAACGAGAAAGGACTGTTCTGGAACCGTTGCGAAAAAGAAGTCTCGAATCTCTGACTTCAACTCAAATCCCGCCTTCTGCGCCACGCGCTCCGACGCGAAGTTGTCGATCACCGTCATGAGTTCGATCTGCGCAAGAACCAACTCCTCAAAGGCCCGGTCTGTTCCTAGG
>PLHD01000007.1 GCA_003138815.1 Acidimicrobiaceae bacterium
GCGATCGGGATTAGGGCCGTCGGGGCCAGCGCGGCCCGGCGACGCAACCAGGCCAGAGAGACCTGCGCCGCGCTACTGCTGATCTCATCGGCGATCGCTAGCACCGCGTCGACCACGGCTGTCCGCTGCGCAGAGCCCTCCACTGCGTCGCCGCGAGCACTCAGCCTGCCCTTCTCGCCCTCTCGGTACTTGCCGGTGAGCAGGCCGCCGGCGAGCGGGGAGTACAACACGACGCCCAAGCCATGGGCCTCGGCCATCGGTAGCAGTTCNNGGAGTCAGGTTTCGAAGGTCGGCCTGAACTGCCGCGCCGGCTACCCGCCATGCTGGGAAGTTGGAAAGGCCGCCATAAAGGACCTTTCCCGAGCGGGTCAGGTCATCGAGTCCCGTCAGGATCTCTTCTATCGGCGTCGTCCCGTCAGGGAAATGCGGCATGAACACGTCCACGTAGTCCGTGTTGAGACGCCGCAGGCTCGCCTCCAGGGAGCGGATCATGGTCTTGCGGCTGTTACCGGTCGTCCCGGGGCTCGGTCGGACCTCTCTCGTACCGGTGTACTTGGTGATCACCACGTAATCGCCTCGGTCTTGGCCGAGCAGTTCGCCGAGGACGGTTTCCGCCTGTCCGTCTTGATAGAGGTTGGACGTGTCGAACGTGGTACCGCCCGCAGCGACGAAGGCTTCGAAGATCGAACGTGACGCCTCCGGACCGGCGCCCGTATCGGATGTGCTGAAGTTGGCGGTGCCGAGCGCGTACTCCGACACACGCAGCCCAGTCTTCCGTCCGAAGGTTTTGTAACGCATGGCGACTCCTCGATGGTGGCGGCGGTGCGGGGTACACTGCTCGCACCATACCAACAAAAGTGAAGGGTCATTCATGTTATGCCAAAGGTAGGTCAGAGTTACCTCGATGCCCGCCGCAAGCAGATCGTGGACGCCGCCCACACCCGATTCACCAGCCACGGCTTCGCCCGGACCTCAATGGCCGACATCGTCACCGAGTCCGGTCTCTCCACCGGGTCGATCTACCGGTATTTCACGAGCAAGGATGAGATCGTCATCGCGGTCTGTGAGCAGGGAACCGAGGCGTTCCCGACGGCGCTCACCGTCGAGGCCGTGAACGATTTTCTGGAGCATGTCCGGGCTTTGGCCCGTGACAAAGGCCATGCTCGGCTGGTAGCCCAGATCTACGCCGAAGCGGCGCTGTCCCCGACGCTGGCGGCAATCGTTGCGCAGCAGCTCGCCGCGATGCGCGCAGCGGTCGCTGAGTTGATTCCAGACCGCAGCCCGAACGACGTCGAACAGATCACCGAGGCTTTCGTGACCATCTGTAGCGGTTACAGCCAGCAACTCGCTGTCCGGGGCGACCTGGACCCAGCGCCCTTTACCAGAGCGTTGATGGCGATCCTTCAGGGATAGTCCCGTAAGTCGGTTGGGCTTTACCGCAGGTATCCCAGTTCACCGGCTCAATGGGGCAGATTCCGACCTACCTAGCGTCGGGTGCTTACTATCGCGACCGCTGCACCCCGCTGAAATCCGAAGAGCCGTATTACCGCTTCCTAGAGCGGCTGTACCTCGTCGATGACAGGTTGGTCGTGAAGGGCGCGACGGCGCTCGTTGCTCCCTGGTGAATTCGTCGATGACGTTGAGTACCTGAGAGCGAGCGGCGCAGGTCCAGGCCGTCAATAAAGGGATCACTTCACGGGCAATGCCCACCTGGGTGGCCGACTTCAACCCTCTTCACGCCGGCGCATCGGTTTAGACATGTCCTGAACTTGCAGTTCTCAGATTATCCACTATGCGAGCTTTGTTCAACGTTCTCCTAGTTCGACGTGAGGGCGCGAAGTCCCACGCCGCTAGAGACCGGAGTACTCACCGGGTGCGTCGAAGATTGCCTCGGTCGACACGTGGGCGTGCGTGCGAAGCGGGATCTCCTTCATCATCCAGCTGAGCGCGAACGCGAGCACCGCGAACGGAATCGCGAAGAGGAACACGGTCTGCAGAGTGTGACTGAACGCATCGATGACGAGGGTTCGTTCGGCGATTGGCAGTCGACTGATCTGTGCGGGATTGATCGCGACGCTCCCACCCTTCACGAGATGCCTGAGCTGTGTCGTCGACAGGGTCGCCCGCAACTCGTGCAGCAGCCGATTGTTGAAGACGTCGCCCAGTACGGCGACACCGAAGGCGCCACCAATCGACCGGAAGAACGTCGCAGTGGCCGTTGCGGTACCCAGTTGTGAATGCGGCACGGCGTTCTGCACCGCGACGACGAGGACTTGCATCACCAGTCCCAGTCCGAGGCCGACGATGAACATGCCGACGGCCGCGTAGGTGAACACGGTGTCGGGTCCAAGGCTCGAAAGGGCTACGAGCCCCAGGCCGAGCACCGCGGAGCCGAGGATCGGGAAGATCTTGTAGCGACCGGTGCGAGTGACCAACTGCCCGCTCAACACGAACGTGATGAGCATTCCAACCACCATCGGCAACAACTCGAGTCCGGACTTGGTGGGCGACGCGCCATGAACCACCTGGAGGTAGAGCGGGAGATAGACGATCGAGCCGAACATGGTGAAGCCAATCACGAATCCCACCGCCGACGCCGCACTGAATGTGCGGTTGTTGAACAGTTTGAGGGAGATGATCGGCTCGATCACCTTCAGTTCCACGAGGCAGAACGCCGCGAGCAGGATCAGGCTCGCGAGACCGAGACCGATGATCGTCGAGGACGTCCATGCGTACTGCGTGCCTCCCCAGGTCAGCAGCAGGATCATGCAGACGACGCCAGACGAGAGCAGGGACATGCCCCAGTAGTCGATCTTGTGGGCGACTCGCTTCGCGGGTATCTGTAGGACGATGGCGATGGCGATGAGCGCGCAGATCCCAATCGGAACGTTGATGTAGAAGATCCATCGCCACGACACGTGCTGGGTGAACCAACCACCAGCCAGTGGTCCCAGTACGCTCGACAGACCGAAGACGATTCCGAAGTACCCCATGTAGCGGCCCCGCTGACGCGGTGGAATCACGTCTCCGATGATCGCCTGCGATCCGACCATCAATCCGCCGGCGCCGACACCCTGAATAGCCCGGAAGCAGATCAGTTGAACCATGCTGTGCGAGAGACCCGAAAGGATCGATCCGGCGAGGAAGATGAGGATCGAGAGTTGGAAGAACTTCTTGCGACCGAACAGGTCACCAAGCTTTCCCCACAATGGGAGTGAAATCGTCGAAGTTATGAGGTATGACGTGACCACCCACGAGAGTTCGTTGAGGTTGTGAAGGTCGCCCGCGATGGTCGGCAGTGCCGTCGAGACGATGGACTGGTCGAGCGCCGCGAGGAACATGCCGAGCATCAGGGCGAACAAGATCACGAGAATCCGACGATGCTCTTCCTTGGAGAATACGTGTTCCTCGGGTGGCTGAATTTGGTCGTTCGTTTCAGTCGCCATAGATGACCTCCGTATCTCTGCGAATCGATTCTGAGAATTGTTCCAACAGTGCTCCGAATGTGCGCACATCGTCGTCGTGCCAGCCGTCGAACAACCGCGCCAGTCGATCCCGGTGCGCGGCCAGGATTCGGTCGACGGTGTCCTGGCCGCTACGAGTGAGACGAATCAGCGACGCCCGACCGTCGTCGGGGTCTTGCTCACGTGCGACGTAGCCGAGTCGTTCGAGTTGCTGCACCTTGCGTGTCACCGTGGGAGCGTCGACTCCGAGAAGCGCGGCGAGTGAGGTGACGCGAAACGGAGTGTCGGCGTAGAGTCGCAGTTTGTAGAGCAGCGCGGCTCCGGCGCGATCGAGTCGAACGCCGGCCGCGCGCAACAATTCCTCGTGGACGCGAACTTGATTGGTCGACTGCGACACGATCTGCAGGCTCGATTGGATCTGCTCAATTATCGCCGTAGTCGACTTTGACCGTCTGCTGACCTTAGGCTGAGTAGTTGCTTTCAACACACAAGTAATTGTAGTGGTGGTCGAGCGAGGCGTGCCCTCAGTGCTCCGTGCGAATCAACTAGATGAATGGCGTCGGATAACCCAGACATGAATCTTCAGCGCACTTACGTGTGGGGCTGTCGTTCGAGGTGTCTTGACCAAAGCGTCCCGTGTTGCATTCAAATCTTTACAAGAAGCTGCTCTGATATTTGCTGCTACACAGCTCATCGTCGTGACATATTGCTCGCGTGCACGTCACACGGCGCCCCTGCTGACGTCGCTTGCGAAGTTCGGCGGTGGAGATGGTGAAAACAGAATCGAACTCTTGTGCGATTGTTTCCTTTAGCAACGCCTTTAGCAACGTCGACGGTTACGTGCGGTCGCGCCCGAATGTCGGCGAACTGAATACCTAATGATGCAACCAGATACGGTCATCAACGAACGTCCGCAAACTGAAAAAGACCGCATGGCATGCA
>PLHD01000017.1 GCA_003138815.1 Acidimicrobiaceae bacterium
ATGGTCGGGGCGCCCGGATTCGAACCGGGGACCTCCTGGTCCCAAACCAGGCGCGCTAACCAAGCTGCGCTACGCCCCGTCACTGCTTCACTGCATGCCGGAAACGCTACTACGTGGGTTTTCCATCCCTCGGGGCGTGGCACCGAGCAACGACCTGGCAACGGTCTCGGCGCTCGCCGAGAGCTGGTGCTTGGCAAGGGCCAGAACCTACTTCACGATGGTGTCAACCTGCGCGGGTGGGAACTCTACGCGATCTCAGCCGTCGGGCACGTTCTTGCGGGCGTACAAGATGGCGGAATGACGCGGGACCCCATCAGGACGAATGCGGCGCCATCCTCAGTCGCTGGCCTCCGCGGTTCTCGGAGCCGGGGAGCGGGTTGCCCGGAACCGTCCTTGTTTCACCTGGCACAAAGTCCTGCGCCGGGCGGGCGCACTTCGTAGGCTGCGTACAGGGACTGAAGCGGAGGTGGCAATGGCCTACGAGTGGATTGTCGACGCTCTGGAAGAAACGTGGACGTCCATCTACCGACTGCTGCGCGCTCAGCCGCCCGAGGCCTACGACCTGCCCACGTCCTGCCCGGGCTGGAGCGTTCGCGACATGCTGAGCCACCTGCTCGGATTCGAGATGATGCTGCACGGGGCGCCGGTGCCTCCCTACGAGGGACCTTGGCCCGAGTACGTGCGTAATCCGATCGGCGAGCTCAACGAGGCGTTCGTGGCGGCCCGTCGAGGCGAGCCGGGCAGCGAGGTGCTCAGTGAGTTCCGAGACGCCACGAATCGTTCGCTGCTGGCGCTTCGGAACCTGGACGACGAGGACTGGGAGAAGGTCGGCTGGAGCCCCGAGGGCGAGCGTCCGTATCATCGCTTTCAGGAGACGCGGGTACTCGACAGTTGGATACACCTTCAGGACGTACGCGACGCGCTGCTCGAGCCGGCCGACGATCACGGAATCGGAGAGGAGATCGTCGTGAATCGCTTCGAGGCCGCGTTGCCCTTCGTGGTCGGTAAGAAGATGAAGGCGCCCGAGGGCACCACCGTCCGGGTCAACCTCAGCGGTCGCCTCGCTCGCACGGTCGTGATCGGGGTGCGCGACGGGCGCGCCCAGGCCATCGAGATCGACGACGCGGCGCCGACACTCGAGGTGACGACGCCCGTGGCCCTCTTCTGGCGCCGGGCGGCAGGGCGCATCAGCGCCCAGGCGTTCCTCGACGCGTCCGCCACGGACGTGCGCGGGGACCGCGCCATGGCGGAGGCCTTCGCCGACGGCCTCAGCATCATGATTTAGGGATCTCCAAACGAGCCGGTAGGCTGGCCTCTCTTATGCGTGCCACCTCAACCACCCTGGACAACAACCGAATCAAGCTCATCGTTGAAGTCGACGAGACCGAGATGGACGAAGCGATCGAGGCCGCGGCCACCTCGCTTTCCAAGCAAGTCACCGTGAAGGGCTTCCGCAAGGGCAAGGTCCCCAAGAGCGTCATGCTGGCCCACCTGGGCGGCCCCGAGGTCCTTCGTGCCGAAGCCATCCGAGAGTCGATGCCCGACTTCTACGCCCGCGCCGTCGCCGACACGCTGAGTGATCCAATCGGCCAGCCCGACATCAACATCACCAGCGGGGACGAGAGCGGGCCCCTCTGCTTCGAGGCTGACGTCGAGGTGCGCCCCGACGTGCAGATCAGCGGTCAGCGAGAGCTTCGCGTGACGATCCCATCTCCCCAGGTGAACGACGCGGAGGTGGACGCGCAGATCGACCGCTTCCGCGAGACCGACGCCATCCTCCAAGAGGTCGACCGGCCGATCGTGACGGGCGACCTCGTGACGATGGACATCCACGTCCAGCAGATTGACACCGAGGTCGCGCCGCTCGACATGAGCGATTTCATGTACACCGTCGGCTCGGGATCGATAATCGAGGGCGTCGACGAGCTGATCCTCGGGCTCAAGGCCGGTGAGGATCTCAAGCTGAACGGCAGCGTCGGCGCCGGCGTCGTGGCGACCTACGAACTGAAGCTCAAGCAGGTCAAGGAACGCGTGCTGCCCGAACTGAGCGACGAATGGGTCGAAGAGAATACCGAATGGAAGAGCGTCGGCGAGATGCGCGACGCGATCCTCGCCCAGATGCGGAAGATGAAGATCGTCGAGGCGCAGATGTCCCAACGCGACGCCGTGCTGGTGTCACTGAGCGAGCTGGTCAGCGATGACGTTGTTCCCGAGACCCTCGCCGACAGCGAGACCAACGAACGCCTCCACGACCTCGGCCAACGGCTGTCCGAGCAGAAGCTGAACCTCGAGATGTTCCTGCAGGTCACCAATCAGACTCCGGACCAGCTGCTCGAGACGCTGCGACGCGACGCGGTGCGCGCGGTGCGGATCGATCTGGCCATGCGCGCGCTCGTCAAGGCGGAAAGTCTCGACCCGACTCCCGATGAGATCGACGAGGAGCTCACCACGACGGCCGAGTCGATGGGCGTGGCTGCGGAGGATCTGCGCGCGAATCTGCGCGACAGCGGGCGCGTAGCCGCCTTCCAGGCCGAAGTCGCCAAGATGAAGGCGTCGCGCTGGCTCAACGAGCACGTGACCTACGTGGACCCCGACGGTGTGGAAATCGACCGAGCGATGCTCGAGACGGACCAGTCCGAAGAGACTGAGGCATAAGGTAGGGATGTGAACGAACACTTTCGAACCCAGAACTACCTTGTCCCGACGGTTGTCGAATCGTCCAGCCGCGGCGAGCGCGCCTACGACCTCTACAGTCGGCTGCTGCGCGAGCGGATCATCTTCCTCGGCACGCCGATCGACGACACGGTGGCGAATCTGATCTGTGCCCAGATGCTCTTCCTCGAGTCGGAGGACCCCGACAAGGACATCAACCTGTACATCAACTCGCCAGGCGGCGACATCACCGGACTCCTGGCGGTCTACGACACGATGAAGTACATCAAGCCCGACGTCTCGACGTTCTGCTTCGGTCAGGCCGCGTCGGCCGCGGCGGTGCTGCTCGGCGCCGGTGCGAAGGGCAAGCGTTACGCGCTGCCGCATTCACGAGTGCTCCTGCACCAGCCCTGGGGCGGCGTGGGCGGCCAGGCGTCGGACATCGAGATTCAGGCTCGCGAGATCCTGCGCATGAAGGACATGCTGAACACCATGCTGGCCTTCGATACCGGCCAGTCGGTGGAGCGCATCGGCAAGGACACCGACCGCGACTTCATAATCGGCGCCGATGAAGCCGTGGAATATGGCCTGATTGACGAAGTAATCACCGCTCGTCCGTAGGTGCCGGTTTTCCGGCCCGCTGGCTCGTAGGATGTTTCAGGCGAAGGTCCTGTCGGAGGTTGTCAGTGGCAAAGTTTGGCGAAGGTAGCGACCTCATTAAGTGCAGTTTTTGTGCCAAGGGTCAAAAACAGGTTAAGAAGCTCATCGCGGGACCCAGCGTGTACATCTGCGACGAGTGCATCGACCTGTGCAATGACATCATCGCCGACGAGTTCGGGGACCGTCCCGAATTCGTTCTCGAGGACCTTCCCACGCCACGTGAGATCTCCGCCTTCCTCGACGAGTTCGTCATCGGCCAGGTGGACGCCAAGAAGATCCTCGCGGTCGCCGTCTACAACCACTACAAGCGAATTCAGTCGGGGCCCTTGCACGACGACGACGTCGAGGTCGCCAAGTCCAACGTCCTGCTGCTCGGGCCGACAGGTTGCGGCAAGACCTTCCTGGCCCAGACGCTGGCGCGCATGCTCAACGTCCCGTTCGCAATCGCCGACGCGACGGCGCTGACCGAGGCCGGGTACGTCGGTGAAGACGTCGAGAACATCCTGCTCAAACTGCTGTCGGCCGCGGACTTCGACGTNNTCGATTACGCGCGACGTATCGGGTGAGGGCGTCCAGCAAGCGCTGCTCAAGATCCTCGAGGGCACCGTGGCGAGCGTCCCGCCCCAGGGCGGACGAAAGCATCCGCACCAGGAGTTCATCAGCATCGACACCGCGAACATCCTCTTCGTCTGCGGTGGCGCCTTCTCGGGTCTCGAGGAGATCATCGAGCGACGCCTCGGCAAGAAGTCGATCGGTTTCAATTCGCCGGTGGAATCAAAGCGGCAGGGCGACATCGCACTCTTCCGTCACACCCTGCCCGAAGACCTGATCAAGTTCGGCTTGATCCCAGAGTTCATCGGTCGCCTGCCGATCGTGGGCGCGGTCCAGCAGCTCGACCGCGACATGCTGATCAGCGTGCTCACCGAGCCGAAGAACTCTCTCGTCAAGCAGTTCCAGCAGGTGCTGGCGATGGACGGCGTGGAACTCGTGATCGAGCCCGACGCACTGGCGGCGATCGCCGATCTGGCGCTCGAGCGCGGCACCGGTGCACGCGGCCTGCGCTCGATCCTCGAGGACGTGCTGCTCGAGACGATGTTCGACGTGCCTGGGCGCAGCGACGTCGTGCGGTGCGTGGTCTCGGCGGAGTCTGTGCGCGACAAGGTGATGCCCATCTACGAAATGCGGAAGGCGACGCGAACCCGTCGCGCGAGCTAAGCGGTGCCCCTCAAGTCGTACGTTGAAGCGCTGACCTGGCTCGAGTCGCACGTCGACTACGAGCGCGTGGCCCCGAACCGTCGAGACGTCCCCACTCTCGCGCCGGTCATCGACACGCTGGCGCTGCTCGCGGATCCGCAAGACGACTATCCGACGATCCACGTCACCGGCACGAACGGCAAGGGGACGACGACGACTCTCGCGGGAGCACTGCTCGGGGCGTCCGGCCTGCGGGTGGGCACGTTCACCAGCCCTGACCTGCACGCGGTCAACGAGCGGATTGCGGTGAACGGCGAGCCCATCGACGACGAGAGCCTGGTCGCGCTGCTCGGTCGCCTGGCCGACGTGGAGTCGGTGAGCGCGATCTCGCTCACCCGTTTCGAATTGCTGACCGTGGCGGCCCTGCTGCACTTCTCCGACGAAGGGGTCGACGTCGGCGTGATCGAGGTGGGCATGGGCGGAACCTGGGACTCGACCAACGTGATCTCGAGCGCCGTGGCGGTGTTGACCAACGTCGACCTCGACCACACGGCCGTCCTGGGCACGACGATCGGCGCCATTGCCTCGGACAAGGTGGGCATCTTCCGCACGGACGCGGTGGCCGTGGTGGCCACGACGGACGCGATCGTCGTCGAGATTGCCCGGGCCAGGGCCCACGCGCTGGGTGCCCCCCTGTGGCTGCTGGGCGAGAAATTCGTGCTGGAACGCAACGATCTGGCGCTGGGGGGCCGGGCAATCACGGTGCGCACGCCCTACGAGCGCTATGAGGAGGTGCTGGTGTCCCTGCACGGGATCCACCAGGGCGTCAACGCCGCCACGGCCATCGTTTGCGCCGAAGCGTTCCTCGGTCGCGGCCTCGGCGAGGACGTCGTGAGATCGACGCTCGCCATCGCGCGCATGCCGGGGCGAATGGAGTTGATCTCGCGCAAGCCGATGATCGTCGTCGACGGCGCGCACAACCCCGCCGGAGTCAGAGCGCTCGTCGCGACACTCGACGGCGCCTTCCACGTGAATGGCGGGCGGCGATGCGTGATCGGAATGCTGACCGGTCGCGACGTCGACGACATGGTGGCACCGCTCGTCGCGCTGGGCTTCACCGAGTTCCACTGCTGCGCGCCGTGGTCGCCCCGCGCAGTGCCGGCGAGCGTGGTCGCCGATGCGGTGCGTCGACACGGCGGCGTCGCCTTCGAACATCCGAACGGAACCGCGGCGCTCGCGCACGCACGCGAGAGATCCACCGACGAAGACCTCATCGTCGTCGCGGGAAGCCTCTACCTCGTCGCCGAGGTGCGTGGTGAGGTGCAGCACGTTCCTTCGCGACACCTCTCGTGAGACTGTTAGATTGATGCGTCGTGGGTAGAACTCTGGTCATCGTGAAGCCTGACGGCGTCGAACGAGGCCTCGTCGGACAGATAGTTGGACGGCTCGAAGCCAGGCAGCTAAGGCTTGTCGCGGGCGAGTTGCGTCAGATCGACAGGCCAACGGCGGAGCGCCATTACGCCGAGCACGTGGGCCAACCCTATTTCGAGGGTCTCGTGACGTTCATCACCCGAAGCCCCGCGCTGTTGCTGGTCGTGGAGGGGCCGGACGACACGTGGCAGATCGTTCGCACCATGATGGGCGCGACCAACTCCAAGGACGCGGCCCCCGGCACCATTCGTGGCGACCTGGCCATCGACCTGCGCGAGAATCTCATTCACGGTTCGGATTCGGCTGAATCGGCCAAGCGAGAGATTGGGATTTTCTTTCCAGAACTGGCTTAGAGGAAGTTACTGGTTGCCGGCGGCGTTCTTGGCCTAGCCTTGTAGACAAAACATGACACGCGCTGGTGTCCTCGCTAAAGGGTCTTTATGGTTGATCGTCGTTTTTCGCTTCTCGGTCGTGACATGGCAGTAGACCTCGGCACTGCCAATACGTTGGTGTACGTGCGGGGCCGGGGGATCGTGCTCAACGAGCCCTCCGTTGTGGCCGTGGACGTCAAGGACGGCAAGCCCCTCGCCGTGGGCGCCGAGGCGAAGCGAATGATCGGGCGCACGCCGAGTAACATCCAGGCGATTCGTCCGCTGAAGGACGGCGTCATCGCCGACTTCGAGATCTGCGAGAAGATGCTGCGCTACTTCATCCACCGGGTCCACCAGCGCCGCTTCGCGAAGCCTCGCATGGTGATCTGCGTGCCTTCGGGCATCACCGGAGTCGAGCAGCGCGCGGTCATGGAAGCTGCCGAGTTCGCCGGTGCGCGCAAGGCCTACATCATCGAAGAGCCGATGGCGGCGGCGATCGGCGCCGGACTGCCCATTCACGAGCCGACCGGCAACATGGTCGTCGACATCGGCGGCGGCACGACCGAGGTCGCGGTGATCTCGCTCGGAGGCATCGTGGCGAGCCAGTCGATTCGCGTCGGCGGCGACGAACTCGACGAAGCGCTCGTCGCCTTCGTCAAGAAGGAGTTCCAGCTTGCGCTCGGTGAGCGTACCGCAGAAGAGATCAAGATCCAACTCGGTTCGGCCTACCCGCTCGAGGAAGAACTGCGCGCGGAGATCCGCGGACGCGACCTCGTGACGGGCCTGCCCAAGACAGTCATTATTTCGACCGAGCAGATCCGCAAGGCCATCGAGGAGCCCGTGCAGGCCATCATCGACGCGGTCAAGGTGACCCTCGACCGGACCCCTCCGGAGCTTTCCTCGGACCTGATGGAGCAGGGCATCGTCCTGACCGGCGGCGGGGCGCTCCTCAACGGACTCGCCGCCCGGCTCGAGTTCGAGACCAATATGCCGATCATTGTCGCCAAGGACCCCCTGAACTGCGTGGCTCTGGGCAGCGGCATGTGTCTCGAGGAGCTCGACACCTTTGCGCGCATGTTGAAGACGAGTCCTTCGCGTTAACCGGTGGCAATGGAACGTTCGAGGCGCCGCGCGTGGACGCTGGCCGCTGCGGTCACGACGCTGCTCGTTGTTCTTTACCTGACCGGCGGGGTGCTCTCGGGCCTTCGTAGCACCGCGAATCTGGTGGTGGAACCCTTCAGTTGGACCGTCAACGAGGTCGCGCGGCCGGTCGGTCATCTCCTCGCCGGCGCCATCAACTACAGCGACGTCGTGGCCCAAAACCAGAAGCTCCGCTACGAGCTCGGCAGGGCGGAGACCCAGGTCAACGAGAGCTCGTCGATGCAGCGCCAGCTCCAGCAGCTCACGATGGATCTCGACGTTCCGTTCGTCGGCTCGATGTCCACCGTCGCGGCCCAGGTGACGACGAACTCCCCTACGAACTTCGCGGCCACGGTCGACATCTCCAAGGGCGGCGACGACGGGGTGCTGGTCGGCATGCCCGTCGTCGCCAATGGAGGGCTGGTGGGAAGGATCATCTCCACCACGCCGCACGGCTCGACGGTCCGCTTGATCACCGACGTGAAGTCGGTGATCGGCGTCACCTACACCAGCGGTCAGTCGTCGATCCTGATCAGCGGGCGCGGCGTCAACAACGGACTCGGTGCGACGGCAATCTCGTTGACAACGTCGATCTCACCGGGAACCCTTTTCGCCACCGACGGGCTGAACGGCGGGCTGTACCCGCCGGGGCTGCCGGTCGCGAAGGTGGCCAAGGTCACCCTGACGCCGGGCGCGGCGACGTACAACCTCACGCTGATCCCGACGGCCGATCTTCGCCACCTCGCCTACGTCGACGTGGTGCTGTGGGAGCCCTCCACGTGAGGAAGGCGCTGGTGCCGGCAGTCTTCGTGACCCTCGTGATCGTGGCGGTGCAACTCACCGTCCTCTCGACGCTGCGACTTGACGGCGTCGTGATAATGCTCGTCTGGCTCTGGCCGCTCGCAATGGGGCTGACCGGCTTCACTTCGCTCGCCCTGGTAACTGCCCTGGTCGCAGGTATTTTTTTCGACACGCACGCCGCGACCCCCTTCGGACTCACCGCCGCCGTGGCCGTCGTCATCGCGTACGGCGCGTCTCGCCTCGGTCGCGAGGGCGTGGGGGACCTCGATTCGGCCGCGTGGTGGATGACGCCGCTGCTCGCCGCGGCGGGAGGCCTCTGCGCGCCCGCGTTGTACGTCTTCGCCGGATTCTTCGCGTTCAATTTCGGGCTCTGGCGTGGGAGCGTCCTGGCGATGATGATCGTCAATGCCTGCGCCTTCTTCGTGCTCTCGCGGCCGCTGACCCGCCTCGCCATGGCGATCAGCAGCATGGGTGAGCGGCCCCGCCGATGAAGCATCCCTGGCGCGAGCGACCCATCGGCTCGTGGTTCTCGCGACTGTGGCGGCCGTGGGTGTCGCTGCATCCGCTGCGCGGACGCGGTCGTTCGATCAACGAGCCGAGGCCGGTGGGCATTCGAGACCTCGTTGCGTCCCCCGGTGAGGTCCGCACCCGCCCCGAGAGGCGCTGGCGCGTCATCGGCGGCTTCTTCATCGTGCTGCTCCTGCTGCTGATCGGCCGCCTGTTCATGCTGCAGATCCTCGAGCACACGGCGTCGGTCCAGGCGGTGGAGTCGAACTCGCTGCGGGTGAGCACCATTCCCGCGACGCGGGGCCTGATCCTCGACCGCAACGGCTCACCCCTCGTGAACAACTTGGCCACCACCGAGATCCGGCTCTCACGGGCCGAAGCCGCCCTCTACCCGCCGATCAAGGGAGCCCTCGCGTCGCTGACGGGACTCAGCATCACCCAGATCAACGGCGACCTCAGCAACGTGCAGTACGACCCATACCAGCCGGCGCCCATCATGAGCCGCGCTCCGGCGAGCGTCGTGGAGTTCATCAAGCTGCACCCGGGCGAGTTCCCGGGTGTCTCGGTGCTGAGCGTGGCCACCCGCTCGTACCCCTACGGCGGCGACGTGGGCGCCCAGGTGCTGGGCTACGTGGGTCCCATCACCGGTGCCGAGATAGCGGCGAGTCCCAACGCCGGCTACCAGACCGACTCGGTCATCGGCAAGACCGGTGTCGAGTCCTTCTACGAGCGCTACCTGCGTGGCCACGACGGCACGAGCACCATGGAGGTCGACTCGCTGGGCAACATACTGGGCACCGTCAAGACGACCCAGCCGACCGTGGGCGACTCGGTGGTGCTCAACATCGACGCCGGTCTGCAGAAGGCCCTCGACGGGTACCTCTCCTCGGACATCCTCAAGGTGCGCCACTCGGTCGACCCGGTGTCGGGCAAGGTGCCCCCCGCGCTGAACGGCGCCGCCATCGTGCTCGACCCCAACACCGGCGCGGTGCTCGCAATGTCGAGCTACCCGTCCTACAACCTGAACTCCTTCGTCAACGGACTCTCCGAGAGCACGTTCAAGCAGCTGCTGAGCAACGGTTCGTTCAACAACTACGCCATCCAGGGCCTCTACACCCCGGGCAGCACCTTCAAGCTCATCACGGCCACGACCGAACTGCAGACGGGAATCCTCTCCGCCAATACGGTCATCGACGACACCGGGTCCTTCAAGGTGCCCGGGTGTTTCCAAGGCCTCGCCGGGTGCTTGTTTCACGACGACGACAACAGCGCGGCCGGCCGGATCACGCTCCCCACGGCGCTCACGGTGTCCTCGGACTACTACTTCTACAACCTCGGGTATCTCTTCTGGTCCCAGACCAGCCGCTACGGCCTGACGCCCATCCAGAACGTGGCGACCAAGTACGGGCTCAACAGTTATTCGAACATCGACCTGCCCGACGAGGCTGTGGGCCGCGTCGACTCGCCGACCGTGCGCAAGCAGTTGCACGCCCAGGCCCCCAAGGCGTTCCCCAACGTGAACTGGTACACCGGCGACAACATCGAGATGGCCTTCGGCCAGGGCTCGACGGCCCTCACGCCCATCGCCATGGCCGACGCCTACGCGACCTTCGCCAACGGCGGCACCCTCTACTCGCCCGAGGTCGCCGCAGCGATCGTGAACGCGCACGGCAAGGTGATCCAGACCTACGCCCCGCGGGTACTCGGCCACGTCAGCCTGCCGCCTGGCGTGCGCGACCCGATCCTTCAGGGGCTCACCGGGGTCGTGAACAATCCCCTGGGCACGGCGTACGGGACGTTCCACAGTATCGTGAACTTCTCGCTCTCGTCGTTCCCCATTGCGGGAAAGACCGGTACGGCGAGCAACGGGAAGAACCTCGAGCCCAACTCGTGGTTCATCGGCTTCGGCCCCACGACCAAGCCAAAGTACGTGGTGCTCTGCGTCATCGCCCAGGGGGGCTACGGCGCCGACGCCGCGGCGCCCGTCGTGGCGAGGACCTTCAACTACCTCGTGGCCCACCCGATCAAGTCCCTATCCCTGAAGGCCGCCCTCACCCCTCCGCCGGTCAAGAAAGCCACGTCTGGCACGACCACCACGACCACTCCGGCGAAGAAGTCGGGTTAGACCGATTCTCGGAGTAGCCTTGATGCTGTTGGGCGCAGATGTGCAGAATGCACGGTGCGCGAATAGATCGCAGCACCAGCGCGGTGCATTGGCACTCCGCTGGTGGAAGCATTGAGGACACAACGTGGTACACGGCAGTGCAGTGACCCTACTTATTATCTGGTCCCTCACCTTCTTCGTCACGACCCAACACAAGAGCATCTCTTTAGCCAATCCCGACGTCGTGGGCAGTGCCCGGCGCGTCGCAGCCAATATCCGCAGTGGCGTGCACCACGCCACCAGCCAGAACTCAAGGAGTACCCGTCGTGAGCGACGAGACAAACAACCCAACATCAACATCATCATCGTCTAGCCCCCGCGTCGGCGATACCAGACCAGCACCACAGATCGGCGACACTCGGCCGGGGTCGCCCTCGCCCGTGCAGGCGCCCTCTAGCAACGGCGCCGCCCAAGGTGGAGCCAATCGTCGTCGACGTGGCGGACGCGGACGCGGCGCGGGCGGCGCGAACCAGTCACGCCAGCTGCCGCCGCGCTACTCCGACGCGCCCGTGGAGGCCTCGGCACCAGAGGCCAGCACCGAAGCCGGCGCGCGCGCCAAGAGCCGTCGCCGCCGCGGGGGAGAGCGCCGCACCCGGGCCCAGGGCCGCTACCTCATGTGCGTGCACACGACCAAGGAGGCCACCCACATCGCCACGCTCGAGGGGCGCACGATGGTCGAGTACACCGTGGCCAAGGGCGCCGATGAGACCAACCAGATCGACGGGAACATCTACGTGGGGCGCATCCAGAACGTGCTGCCCGGCATGGAACTGGCTTTCGTGGACATCGGGATCCCCAAGAACGGCGTGCTGTATCGCGGCGACGTGACCTTTGACAGCGACGACGTCGAGGGCACCCGTCCCAGCAACAAGCGGATCGAGGAGATGATCAGGTCCGGCCAGACGATCGTCTGCCAGATCACCAAGAACGCGATCGGGGCCAAGGGCGCGCGCCTGACCCAGGAAGTGTCGATTCCCGGCCGGTTCGCCGTGCTCGTCCCCAACTCGTCGACGATTGGAATCTCCAAGCGCCTGCCCGACGGCGAGCGACGTCGGCTGCGCAAGATTGTCGACGACGTGAAGCCCGAGCGCCACGGCATCATCATCCGCACCGCCGCGGAGGGAGTCAGCGCCGAGGACCTCGCGCGCGACGTGACCTCGCTCGCCGAGAAGTGGGCCGCCATCGAGGCCGAGGTGGCTAAGTCCAACCAGCCGCGCCTGGTCTACCGCGATCTGGACCTGGCCGTGCGCGTGCTGCGCGAGGAGCTCAACGACGACTACCGCGGCGTCATCATCGACGACCTGGACCTGTACGAGAAGGTCCGCGAGTACGTGCTGGCGGTCAATCCCGAACTGGCCGACCGCATCGAGTACTACGACCGGGCGAGCGAGGAGCTGCCGCTGTTCGAGCGCTACTTCGTCCACGAGCAGCTGCACCGGGCGCTGGACCGCAAGGTGTTCCTGCCCTCGGGCGGCTCGCTCATCATCGAGCGCACCGAGGCACTGACCGTCATCGACGTCAACACCGGCAAGAACGTGGGCACCACGAACCTCGAGGAGACCGTCTTTCGCAACAACCTCGAGGCCGCCGAGGAGGTGGCCCGCCAACTGCGCCTGCGCGACATCGGCGGGATCATCGTCATCGACTNNATCGACTTCATCGACATGGAGATCAAGGCCAACCGCGAGGCGGTTGCCTCGGCGCTGCGCCAGGCCCTATCGCGCGACAAGACCCGCACCCAGGTCTTCGATATCTCCGAGCTGGGACTGATCGAGATGACCCGCAAGAGGGTCAACGAGGGCCTTCTCGAGTCGGTGTCCAGCGTCTGCGCGGTCTGCGACGGCCGCGGATTCGTGGTGGAGACGGGCCTCTAAAGTCGCTGCGTCGCCCGCTGCGTTTCGACTAGAGTAGTAAGCCTATGTACGCCGTCATCCGAGTAGGCACATCCCAAGAGCGCGTCACCGAGGGCCAAGTTGTCCGCGTTGACCTGCGTTCCGAAGAGGTTGGTGCCGATGTCCAGTTCGAACCCGTTTTGCTAGTCGACGGCGACACAGTCACCGCCGGACCGGCTCTGAAGGGTGCCATGGTGAGCGCCAAGATCATCGGCGAGGAGAAGGGGCCCAAGATTCGTGCCCTCACCTACAAGTCCAAGGCCAACCAGCGCAAGCGCTGGGGCCACCGCCAGCACTACTCAACCGTTGAAATCACCAAGATTTCAGCCAAGGCATAAGGGGTATCCATGTCCAAGACGAAAGGTGGCGGTTCCTCGAGGAACGGTCGTGACTCCACCGCCCAGCGCCTGGGCGTCAAGACCTTCGACGGAACTGCCGTAAAGACGGGGAGCATCATCATCCGCCAGCGTGGCACCCTGTTTCACCCGGGTCGCAACGTCGGCATCGGCAAGGATGACACCCTGTTCGCGCTCGCTGAGGGAACCGTGAAATTCGGATACCGAGGCGGCCGAAAACTGGTCGACGTCCTCGTCGACTGAGTTTTCCTCCTAAAACGCAGATTCCCCGGGCACTTGCCCGGGGAATCTGCGTTTGCTGCGAGAACTACTGGCTCTTGACTGCCTTCTTGAAGGTTGAGCCGATCGAAACCTTCGGAGCCTTGGAAGCATTCACCTGAATGGCTTCACCGGTCTGAGGATTACGGGCGGTGCGAGCCTTGCGGTCAACGCGCTCAAACGACATGAAGCCGGAGAGCACGATCTTCTCGCCCTTGGTGACATTCGAGACGACCACGTCTTCAAAGGCCTTTAGGACTTCAGCTACCGTGCTCTTCGTCGCGCCACTCTCGGCAACAATTGCATCTACTAACTCGGCCTTGTTCACCGGTCGACTCCTTACTCTTCGTTGAAACGGACTGGGAGTGTTCCCAGCAACCAGAGCCATCTTTATCGCAAAAATGCGGTAATTATGGGATTTCTGCGGACTTTTCACCCGGGAATGTGAATGTGCGACCTCGAAATACCTGTTCAGGGTTCATTTCCTCTCCGTCGAAGGTTTTTCTGTTATCTCGCCGGGCCGTACCATTGGGCTCGTGGACTATCTCGATCGCACGAAACTGGTTGAATTACTGGCTCTTGAGAAGTCGCGCTACGAACGCACGCACCCGCGGTCCCAGGCCCTGCACGCGGGCGCCGATCATCTCTTCGCCCGCGTGCCGATGACCTGGATGAACAAGTGGGCCGGAGGATTCCCCCTGGGCTTCACCCGGGCGCGCGGCGCGACGGTCGTGGACCTCGACGGCCACGAACTGGTGGACTTTGCGCTGGGCGACACCGGGGCGATGGCGGGACACTCACCGGCGCCACTGGTCGAGGCCATGTCGGCGCGAATCGCGCGCGACGGCGGGTTAACGACGATGCTGCCGACCGAGGACGCCGAGTGGGTGGCCCGTGAGATGGCGCGGCGCTTCGGCCTCGACCAATGGTCGTTCAGCCTCTCGGCGACCGACGCCAACCGCTGGCTGCTGCGTCTCGTGCGCCTGGTGACCAAGCGTCCGAAGATACTGGTCTTCTCCTACTCGTACCACGGCTCGGTCGACGAGACCTTCGTGGTGCTCGACGGCCAGGGCCGCCCGGCGTCGCGGCCCGGCAACGTCGCCCCGGCCGTGGACCCGACCTCAACGACGCGGGTCGTGGAGTTCAACGACCTGGGGGGCCTCGAGAGGGAGCTGTCCTACGGCGACGTGGCGGCGGTCCTGATGGAGCCCGCGATGACCAACATTGGCATCGTGCTCGCCCGGCCCGGCTACCTCGAGGGGGTGCGGGCATTGTGCGACGCCAGCGCCACCTTGCTGATCCTGGACGAGACCCATACGTTCTCGGCCGGGCCCGGGGGAGCGACGCGCCGCTTCGGCCTGAAGCCCGACGCGCTGACCATCGGCAAATCGCTGGGAGGGGGCGTCGCGTGCGGCGCCTACGGGCTGACCCGCGACCTCGCCGGGCGGGTGCTCGATTCGCTCGCACGCGGAGCGGACATCGTCGACGTGGGAGGGGTCGGGGGGACGCTCGCGGGCAACGCCATGAGCTTCGCGGCCATGCGCGCGGTGCTCGGCGAGGTGCTGACCGATGAGGCCTTCATCGCGATGGAGGCGCTCGCGACGACGTTCGCCCACGGCGTCCAGGCGACCATCGACGCCTACGGCCTGCCCTGGTCGGTCAGCCAGTTGGGAGCGCGCTGCGAGTACCGGTTCATGAACCCCGTCCCCGTGAACGGCGCGGAGTCGGCCCGCAGCGCCGATCCCCTCCTCGAGGACTACCTGCACCTCTACGGAGTGAATCGCGGCGTGCTGCTCACCCCGTTCCACAACATGGCCCTGATGTGCCCGGCGACGACCCTCGACCAGGTGGAGCGTCACCGGGTGGTCTTTAGCGAGGCCGTCGGCGAACTGGTGGGCTAGCCAGGGGCCTTTTTGGCGAGCCCCGTAGGATGGGGGGGTGTCCAACTTCGTCGATTCCGCCCAGCTCCACGCCAAGGCGGGTGACGGCGGGGCGGGCTGCGTAAGCTTCCGGCGCGAGGCCCACGTCGCCAAGGGCGGCCCCGACGGCGGCGACGGCGGGCGCGGCGGCGACATCTGGCTCGTGGCCGACCCCAACCAGGCCTCGCTCCTGGGCTTTCGCGATCACCCCTTCCGTCGCGCGACCGACGGCCAGCACGGCACCTCCAAGCGCATGCACGGCTCGCGCGGCAAGGACGTCACCGTGAACGTCCCGGTGGGCACCGTGGTCTACAGCCGCGAGGGCGAGCTGCTCGTGGACCTGTCCGGACCGGGCGACCGCTGGCTCGCGGCCGCGGGTGGCCTCGGCGGCGCGGGCAACGCGCGCTTCCTCTCGAACCAGCGCCGCGCTCCGGCCTTCGCCGAGCAGGGTGAGGTCGGACAGGAGAGCTGGTACAACCTCGAGCTGAAGCTGCAGGCGGACGTGGCGCTCATCGGGTTCCCCAACGTCGGCAAGTCAACCCTGATCTCGCGTGTCTCGGCCGCGAAGCCGAAGATCGCCGATTACCCCTTCACCACGCTGGTGCCCAACCTCGGCGTGGTGCGCGTCGGCGCGCGCTCGGGCCGGCCCGAGCACGCCACCGAGTTCGTGATGGCGGACATTCCGGGCCTGATCGAGGGCGCGGCCCAGGGACGGGGCCTCGGTCACGACTTCCTGCGCCACGTCGAGCGGGCCCGGGTCCTCTGCGTGCTCCTCGACCTGTCCGAACTGGCCCCCTCGAGCCCCGAAGAGCAGCTGGCGATCCTGCTGGGCGAGCTCGGCGAGTACCAGGCGGACCTGCTCGATCGTCCCCGGGTCGTCGTCGGGTCCAAGGGCGACGTGGCGGCCTACGAGATGGACGGCGTCGAGACGATCTCCGCGGTGACCGGCGAGGGGATCGATCAGCTCGTGTCGCGCCTCGCGGGCCACGTCGTGGCGGTGCGCCGTGAAGAGGCGGACCAGCTCGAATACGCGGTCGTGGTACACAAGCCCCTGCCCGACGAGATCTCGGTCGAACGGACCGGTTCCAACGCCTGGGCGGTCGACGGGCGTCCGGTGCTTCGGGCCGTGCGCTTCCAGGACCTCACCGACGATGAGGCGCTGGCCGAGATCGTGCGGCGCCTGCGCGCCCTGGGCGTCGACCGGCTGCTGAGCCGCGCCGGCGTGCACGACGGGGACGTGGTGAGCATCGGGCCGCTCTCGTTCGAATGGTGGCGTGACGAGGTGGGTGCCGGCCTGGACCGCGGCGACCATCACCGGGCGTCTCGACGTGAGCGCCTGGCGCGTCACGGACGCCTCGACCTCGGCGACGACGGCGACGACGATGCGTAGCGTAGTGGTGAAGATCGGCACCACCTCGGTGACCGACGCCAGCGGCGGCGTGGACTACGGCGTCCTGGTCAACATCGCCCAGGACGTCGTCGCGCTTCGCCAGGAAGGCTGGAACGTGGTCGTGGTGACGTCGGGCGCGATCACGGCCGGATGGGCCGAGGTGGGGATGGGCGCGGCCCGCCCCGGCGACGCCGTCACCCTGCAGGCCGTCTCGGCCGTCGGCCAGCCGCTGCTGATGCACGCGTGGCGCAACGCCTTCGGCGAGTTCGCGACGCCGGTGGGCCAGGTCCTGCTGGCCCCGCTCGATTTCTCGCACCGCGGCCAGTACCTGCACGCTCGCGGCACGCTCGAGGCGCTGCGCGGCCTCGGGGTGGTCGCGATCGTCAACGAGAACGACGCGGTCGCCGACGAGGAGATCCGCTTCGGCGACAACGACCGCCTGGCGGCGCTCGTGGCGAACCTGGTGGGCGCCTCGCACCTGGTGCTGCTCACCGACACCGAGGGCCTGCTCACCGCCGATCCCCGCTTCGACCCCCTGGCCACGCTGATCGAGGAGGTGACCGCCATCGACACCGAGCTGCTCGAGCGCGCGGGCGCGCCGCGCTCGGGCGTGGGCAGCGGCGGCATGGCCTCGAAGCTGGCCGCGGCGCGCATGGCCACCTGGTCGGGCATCACGACCGTCATCGCACCCGCGCGCGCCGCCAAGGCGCTGCGCCATGCCCTCGGCGGTACGCCGGGATTCGGCACGACCTTTCACCCGCGCAGCGAGCGACTCTCGGCTCGCAAGTCGTGGATCGCCTTCGCCGTGGCGAGCCACGGCTCACTGATGATCAACCAGGGCGCGGTCCAGGCCCTGGAGCACCACGGACGCAGCCTCCTGCGCGTGGGCATCGAGGCCCACGAGGGAACCTTCGTCGAGGGCGACGCCGTGGATATCAAGGGCCCCGACGGCGACGTCGTGGCCAAGGGTCTGGTGCGAGTGAACGCGGAGAACCTGAGCGACGGCGAGGACGTGGTCGTGCACCGCGACGACCTCGTGCTGCTTCGTAGGGCCTGAGCGCCCTCCATTACGCTGAGGTAATGACAATGAGCGACCTGCAGGCACAGGGACTCGCCGTGCGCGCCGCGTCGCTCGCCCTGGCCCAGGCGACGAACCTCCAGCGCTGCGCGGTGCTGGTGCGCGTGGCCGACCAGCTCGAGGAGCGTTGCGCGCAGATCCTCGAGGTCAACGCCCGCGACCTCGAGGCGTACCAGGAGAGCGGGCCGGGCCGCGACCGCCTGGCGCTGAGCGCGCAGCGCGTTGGCTCCATGGCCTCGACGCTGCGCGAGATCGCCGCCACCGAAGACCCCCTGTTCGAGACGAGCGACCACGACACCCGGCCGAACGGCCTGCGCGTCGAGAGGATGCGGGTGCCGCTCGGCGTCGTGGGGGTCGTGTACGAGAACCGGCCCAACGTCACCAGCGACGTCGCGGGGCTCTGCGTGCGAAGCGGCAACGCCGCCTACCTGCGCGGCTCGTCCTCGGCGATGGCGACCAACGAGCTGATCGTCTCGATCTGGCGCGACGCGCTCGAGCTGGAGGGCCTGCCGCGCGACGCGGTGGCGCTGGTGAGCGACCCGTCCTACGAGACGGCCACCGCGTTCATGCAGATGACCGACGTGCTGGACTGCCTGATTCCGCGGGGCGGTCCGAGTCTCATCGCCGCGATGCGCGAGCACGCCCGCGTGCCCTACGTGCTCGACGGCGACGGCAACTGCCACGTGTACGTCGACGAGTTCGCCGACCTCGACAAGGCGCTCGCCATCGTGAAGAACGCCAAGACCTCCCGGCCCGGGGTCTGCAACGCCGCCGAGACCCTCATCGTGCATCGCGGCGTCGCGGGCGAGTTCCTGCCGGCGATGGCGAGCTCGATGCCCGAAGTGGAGCTGCGCGCCGACGACGAGGCCCGGGCGATCCTGGTGTCGGCGACCCCCGCGCGCGAGGAGGACTTCGCGAACGAGTTCCTGGACCTGATCCTGGCGGTCAAGACTGTCGGCTCGCTGGACGAGGCGGTGGCGCACGTGGCCCGGTACGGCACGGGCCACAGCGAGGCCATCGTCACCGAGAACGAGCAGAACGCCGAGGCGTGGGTGCACCGCGTCGACGCGGCCGCCGTGGTGGTCAACGCCTCGACGCGGTTCATCGACGGCGGCGAGCTGGGACTGGGCGGCGAGGTCGGCATCTCGACCCAGAAGCTCCACGCGCGCGGTCCGATGGGGATCCGCGAACTGACGTGCCTGAAATGGGTTGTACGAGGAGAGGGACAGATTCGATGAGCGCACTCGATCCACGCGAGGAGCTCGCCCAGCGCCTGGGACTGGCGAGCGTTCCGCCGCCGCGCTTCTCCTCGCCCGAGGAGGTGCGCGAGCTGCTCGCCCAGCACGACTACCTGAGCGACGACGCCATCGCGTCGGTGGCCTTCCTCGCCGACCGCCTCGCCAAGCCCGTGCTCGTCGAGGGCCCGGCGGGAACGGGCAAGACCGCCCTGGCCAAGGCCGTGGCCGACAGCGTCGGCGCGCGCCTCATCCGCCTGCAGTGCTACGAGGGACTCGACGAGTCCAAGGCCCTCTATGAGTGGAACTACCGCAAGCAGCTGCTGCGGATCCAGGCCGGGCGCCCCGAGGGATCGGGCAGCGAGGACTGGAAGCACCTCGAAGAGGACATCTTCGCCGAGGAGTTTCTGCTCACCCGGCCCCTGCTCGAGGCGATCTCGGCCACCGATCCGGTGGTGCTGCTGATCGACGAGGTGGACCGCGTGGAGCTGGAGACCGAGGCGCTGCTGCTGGAGATCCTCTCGGAGTACCAGGTCTCCATTCCCGAGATGGGCACCGTCAGGGCCAAGCAGATCCCGATGGTCTTTCTCACCTCCAACAACACCCGCGAGCTCTCCGAGGCGCTCAAGCGGCGCTGCCTGTACCTCTACGTGGGCTACCCCGANNCAGGTGGTGCGCTCGCTGCGCTCGCTCGACCTGAAGAAGGCGCCGTCGGTCGCCGAGACCCTCGACTGGGCCCGCACCCTCGTGGTGCTCGGACGCAAGGAGATCGGCGACGCCGACGCCGCGGCGACGCTGCACATCCTGCTGAAGTACCAGACCGACATCGAGCGCGCGACCAAGGAACTCCTCGGGCGCCCCAAGCCCGTTGCTTGACCTCCTCGGCGATTTCATCGCCGAACTGCGCACCGCCGGCATCCCGGTGTCGATGAGCGAGCACGTCGACGCCGCCCGGGCCATCCAGGCGATCGATCTGAGCAACCGCTCGCTGGTGCGCAGCGCGCTGGCCGCGACGCTGGTCAAGGACGGCGATCACCTGCCGGTGTTCTACACGGCCTTCGACGTCTTCTTCGCGACCCGGTCGTGGCAGAACGCGGAGGACCTCCTGGACGGACTCGAGGACCGCGACGACGAGACGTCGCTGGAGGGCCCCCCAGGGGCGTCGGGCCCCGGACAGCCTCGAGGGCAGGGCGGAGGCGCCTCGTCCTCGATGTCGGCCCTGGAGCTGGCCGAGCTGCTCTTTCGGGCCCTGCGCGACGGCGACCGCGACTCGCTTCGCGGCGCGGCCGGCGAGGCGGTCACCCGCTACGCCGGAATGGAGCCGGGCCGGCCCGTGGGCGGCACGTACTACCTCTACCGCACCCTGCGCAACCTCGACCTGGAGAACCTCGAGCAGCGCCTCAGCCAGCTGTCGATCGACGACTCGCCCACGGGCGACGAGTTGGCCCAGCGCATCTCGCGCGACGACGCACGGGCCCGCGTCGAGATGCTCAAGGCCGAGGTAGAGCGCGTCATCCGCGAGAGGCTCGTCGACGACCGCGGCGCCCAGGCGCTGGCCAAGTCGGTGCGCAAGCCCCTGCCCGAGGACCTCGACGTGATGCACGCCAACCGCGAGGAGATGGCCCAGCTCGAGCGGGCCCTGCGTCCGCTGAGCCGCAAGCTGGCCATCCGCCTCGCGCGCCGGCGCCGGCGCCGCCACCGCGGGCCGGTGGACCTGCGCCACACGGTGCGCCGCAGCCTGTCGACCGGGGGGGTGCCGATGGACCTGCGCTTCAAGCCGCCGCGCCCGACCAAGCCCGAGATCATGGTCATCGCCGACATCTCGGGATCGGTCGCGTCGTTCGCGCGCTTCACCCTGCACCTGGTGCACGCCATCAGCTCGCAGTTCTCCAAGGTCCGCAGCTTCGTCTTCGTCGACGGCCTCGACGAGGTGACGCGGCTCTTCGAAGGAGCCGACGATCCGAGCGACGCGGTGGCGCGCATTAACGCCGAGGCCGACGTCATCGCCTTCGACGGCCACTCGGACTACGGTCGGGCGCTCGCGAGCTTCCACGAGCGCTTTGCCGATCAGGTCACCAAGCGCACGACCATCCTGATCCTGGGCGACGCGCGCAACAACTACCACCAGGCCCACGCCGAGGTGCTCGCCGACCTGCGCTACCGCGCCAAGGCGCTCTTCTGGTTGAACCCCGAGCCCACGAGCTACTGGAACAGCGGCGACTCGATCGTGAACCAGTACGCGCCCTACTGCGACCGGGTCGTCGAGTGCCGGACCCTTCGCCAGCTGGAGGCCTTCGTGGGGGAGCTGACGTGACCCGCCCGGTTGATCCGCCCGAGGGCTTCCGCACGCGCGGCGCCGATCCGTCGGGCACCCGCGTGGTGCTCATCCGCCACGGCGAGGCCTACTGCAACGCCAACGGCACCGTGGGCGGTCCGCGGGGCTGCGGGGGGCTCACCGAACTGGGGCGGGCCCAGGCCGTGGCCCTGCGCGACCGGCTGGTGCGCAGCCGCGAGTTCGACGACACCGCGGCGCTGTTCACGTCGGTGCTGCCGCGGGCCATCGAGACGGCCGCCATCATCGGGCCCGGCCTGCCCGGCCACCTGGTCGCGGTGGCCGACTGCGAGCTGTGCGAGCTGCACCCCGGCGAGGCCGACGGGATGACCTGGGCCGAGATGGTGGCGCGCTTCGGCGGCCCGGACTGGGACAACGACCCCGGCGCGCCGCTGGCGCCCGGGGGCGAGTCGTGGCTCGGGTTCTACGAGCGCTGCGAGAGGGCCCTCTTGGACATCGTGGCGCGCTATCCCGGCCAGCGCGTGATCCTCGTCGTCCACGGAGGGGTCATCGAGCAGGCGATGAAGATGCTCGAGCACCACGACCCGGCGCTGCGCCTGCGCCTGCGCACCGAGAACTGCTCCATGACCGAGATCGAGTTCGACGGCCAGCGCCGCCGGCTGCTTCGCTACAACGACCGGGCGCCGCTGGCGGCCTTGTAGCTCTGGAGGAACTCCGCCACGTGAAAGGCCAGGTCGAGGCTCTGGGTGGCGTTGAGGCGTGGGTCGCAGATCGAGGTGTAGTTCAGCTCGAGGTCGCCCTCGTTGAGCTGGGAACCTCCGCCGAGGCACTCGGTGACGTCGTCGCCGGTGAGCTCCACGTGCAGCCCGCCGGGCCAGGTGCCGAGCGCCTGGTGCACGGCGAAGAACTGGCTGGTCTCGGACAGGATGTCGTCGAACCGGCGCGTCTTCTGTCCCCCCGAGGCCACGAACGTGTTGCCGTGCATGGGATCGCACGTCCACAGGACGTGGCGCTGTTCGTCGCGCAGCACCTCGACCAGCGGGGTCAGCTTCTCGACGACCAGCTCGTGGCCCATGCGCGCGATCAGCGTCAGCCGGCCCGGGACGTTCTCAGGGTTCAGCGCGTCGACGAGGCGGCGCAACTCGTCCGCGCCCATCGAGGGGCCGACCTTGAGTCCCAGGGGATTTGAGACCCCGCGCATGAACTCCACGTGGGCTCCGTCGAGCTGGTGGGTGCGGTCGCCGATCCACAGCATGTGCGCCGAGCAGTCGTACCAGTCGCCCGTGAGCGAGTCGCGACGGGTCAGGGCCTCCTCGTAGGGAAGGATGAGCGCCTCGTGGCTGGTGTAGAAGTCGACGCCCTGCAGAGAGCTGTCGTCGTGCAGGTCGATGCCGCAGGCCTTCATGAACTGCAGCGCCCGTTCGATCTCGTCGGCCACCATCGAGTAGCGCTTGCCCTCGAGCGAGTTCGCCACGAACTCCTGGTTCCACGCGTGCACACGCGAGAGCGCGGCGAAGCCTCCGGTGGTGAACGCCCGCAGGAGGTTGAGCGTGGCGACGCTCTGGTGGTAGGCCGCCAGGAGTCGCTCCGGGTCCGGGCGGCGCGACTCGGCGTTGAAGTCGTCGCCGTTGACGATGTGGCCGCGGAAGGAATCGAGGGTCAGCCCGTCGCGCTCCTCGAAGGCGTCCGAACGGGGCTTGGCGAACTGTCCGGCGATGCGTCCGACCTTGATCACGGGCACTCCCGCCGCGTACGTCAGCGCCACGGCCATCTGGAGGATGACCTTCAGCTTGTCGCGGATCGCGTCGGCCGACCCGTCGTCGAACGATTCGGCGCAGTCGCCGGCCTGGAGCAGGATCGCCTTGCCGCCGGCCACGAGTCCGAGGTGTTCTTGGAGACGGCGGGCCTCGCCGGCGAAGACCAGCGGCGGCTTCTTGGCGAGCTCACGCTCGACCCGCGCCAGGTGCTCGGTGTCGGGCCACGTCGGGCTCTGGGTGATCGGGCGCGCGCGCCATGAGTCGGGATTCCAGTCGTTGAGCGGCCGTGTCATCACCCAAGCGTAGGGCTGTCAGAGCGAACTGGCAATCGCGCCCTAGGCTCGGGGCGTGACAGTCCGGCGCCTCGGTCTCTTTGGAGGCACCTTCGACCCGCCGCATTTCGGCCACGTGGCGGCTCTGCGTGCTGCCAGCCAGACCGGTCGATTCGATCTCATCGAGGTCACCGTCGCGGGGGACCCCTATCTGAAGAGCGCCCGGTCCGGGGTGCGCCCGGCCGCGCTGCGCCTGGCGATGGCCGAGGCGGCCTTCGGCGGGCTCGATCTCGTGGAGGTCTCGGACCGCGAGATCCGGCGCGTCGGCCCCTCCTACACCATCGACACCGTGCGCGAGCTGCTCGAGGCCGCCGACGAGGTCGACGTGATCATCGGCGCGGACCTCGCTCGCCAGATCGAGCAATGGCACGACGCGTCGGCGCTTCGCACGCTGGTGCGCGTCGGCGTGGTGCCCCGGCCTGGCACCGCCACCGTCGTGCCCGGCGGGTGGGACGCCTACGAAATTCCGATGGATCCGGTCGACTTATCGAGTTCGTTCATCCGTGGGGTCGCTCCAACCACAAGAAACCTGAGGAAATTTATCCCGGAGGCGGTAATTCCGATCTACGAGAGTTTCCAGGGCTAGAGTTTGTCCAGCATGGCGGTTCGAAACTTCGACCTGACTGAGACCCGGCCCCCGCGGCTGATGGTCTTGAACCCGGCGCCCGTAAGGCGCCGAGAGTTGCGACGCACGAAGCAGCGATACGCATTCGCCGGAGTCTTCGCCTTGCTGGCGCCCTTCGTGGCGGCCCTGTGCGTGCTCGGGGTGTCGCGCTGAGTGAGCTAGCCACGAGCAGCGACAACGCGCGCGCCTCGTACTCCAACTTCGTCACCGCCCTCGTCGACGCTGCCGTACTGGGCGCGGACGAGAAGCTGGGGCTCGACACCGTGGTCCTGGACCTGAGGGGCCTCGTTGACTCGTTCGATGCGCTGGTCGTGGCTTCGGGGCGAAACGATCGCCAGGTGCGCTCAATCGCGGAGGAGATCGAGCGGCTCGTGGACGTCGCACTGGGAGTGAAGCCGACTCACGTCGAGGGTTGGGCGGCGGGCGAGTGGATAGCGCTCGACTACGGCGACGTCATCGTGCACGTCTTCGATGAGGCCTCGCGCGACTACTACGACCTCGAGCACCTCTGGAGCGCCGCTCCGGCGCACCGGTCCGAGCGCACCCGTTAGGGGTTCAGCAGGTTCCGGCAGTCCGCCGGGGTCACGATCCTGGCCCTCTTGCCGTTGGCCAGGAGTGATGCCTGCACCACGCCGGAAACCGAGATCTGCATCCTGTTCGTCGAATCGACGCCGTCCACGCTGAGCATGAGCTGTCCGGTTGCCAGGATCTGACGCTGGTGCGACAGGGTGCTGAGCGCCTTGGACAGGTCGATGTAGGCAATGTCGTTCTTGACGGTTGCCTGGAGCACGATGAGTCCCGCGGGCAGCGCTGACCTGTAGCCGGCTGATTTTTCGATGGCGGTGGGGCCGAGGATCAGTTGGCCCAGCACCGAGTCAAGCGTGGCGGGTGAGGGGACGATCCGGCTCGAAGGTGCGAGGTGGTTCGAAGCGTCGACAATGTAGACCGGCTGGATGACGAATCTGACCTGGGCCCCGTTGGTGCCTGGGATCGTCTTGTTGAGCAGCCCGAGGTGCACGTTCCCGTCTCTGATGATCACCAATTTGTCGGACGTTGGAACCAGGGTGCAACCGCTCATGGCGAGGGCGCCGGCCAGCAACGCGAGAAGTGGGCCGACTCTCCTCACGCGCCAACCTCGTGGTGCAGGGGCAGCAGGATTTGGAACCGTGCGCCGCCTTCGGGGCTCTCGTCCACTGAGATCGAACCGCCCAAGGACTCGATGTGCTCGCGCACGAGGGCGAGGCCCAGCCCGGTCCCGCGGGCGATACCTCGGTCGTGCGCGGCACGACCGCGAAAGAAGCGCTGGAAGACCTGCTCGCGTTCCTCGGGCGCCACACCGGGTCCGGTGTCGTCGACATTGATGATCAGGTTCTGGCGGTCGGTGGCGACTCGGACCGCGATCGCGCCGCCGGCGTACCGGTGAGCGTTATCGATCAGGTTGGTGATGACGCGCTCGAAGCGGCGTCGGTCCACGTCGACGTGGAGGGACTGCGTGTCGTCGTCGACCACCACCGGCGGCGCGATGAACCCGTGACGCTGGGCGCCCGAGCGCACGGACTGGCGCACCAGCTCGACGGCCGCGACCGTCTCGAACTCGCGTCGGGTCGTGCCCGCGTCGTTCTGGGACATCTCGAGCAGGTCCTCCACCAGGGCCTGGAAGATCGAAAGATCGGCCACGAGAAGGTCCAGGCTCTCCTGGCCGGCGGGTGAGAGCTCCTCGCGGTGCTGGCCGAGCACGGCCGCGGTGGTGGCGAGGGTTGTCATGGGCGAGCGCAGCTCGTGGCTGACGTCGCTGGCGAAGCGCGCGTCGCGTTCCAGGCGCTCGACGAGCTGGGTCACCATGGCGTTGAACGACTCGGTGAGCTGCTGGACCTCGAGGTCGGCCTGATCGACGACCAGCCTGGTGGTCAGCTCCCCGTTGGCGATCTGGACCGCTGCGGTCGAGACCCGCTGCAGCGGCCTCACGGCCCGGCGCGCGACCCACAGTCCGCCGCTGAGCCCGACCAGGGAGGTCGCCAGCGCGCCCGCGCCGAGAACGATGAGCAGGATGCGCAGGGTGTGCTCGAGGTCACTGAGTTGGAACACCTCGAAGAACTCCGTCTCCACGGCCGGTATCGGCACGCCGACGACGAAGATGACCTGCCCGTTGACGTTGACGGTCTGCTCGGTCGCGTGTCCGTCACTGACGGTCTTGATGGTGGCGAGCGATACGTCGCTGGTCGCGGCCCCGTTGCTCTTGGAGAGCCACTGGTCGTGGGTCTGGACGAGCACGTTCGACGTCGTGGCGTGCTCGATCGAGTTGAGCTCGTTGGCCAGCTGGAGCGGCCCCGTGTAGAGAGTGGAGCGCACGAGGGCGGCGTCGACGTAGCTTTGGCGCAGGTCGGTCTCCTGCTGATTGGTCGTGAGCACGCGTTGTACGCCGAAGAACGTGAGCGAGGCGAACAGGGAGCTCAGCGCCAGCGAACCGAGCCCGAAGGTGACCAGGAGTCGCAGCCGCAGGCTTCGCCGGCGCACTAGAACACCAACTTGTATCCGGCTCCTCGGATCGTCACGAGATAGACGGGGTTCGCGGGATCGGGTTCGATCTTGGTGCGCAGCCGGCGTATGTGGACGTCGACGAGTCGGCTGTCGCCGAAGTAGTCGTAGCCCCACACTCTTTCCAGCAGGTCCTCGCGCGACAGGACCTTGCCGTTCACCGAAGCCAGGTCGATCAGCAGGCGGAACTCGGTGGACGTCAGGTGCAGCTCGGTGCCGCTGCCTTGTTGGACGACGCCCTGATCGGGTATGACGGTGAGGTCGCCCAGCCGGAAGGCGTTAGTGCTCTTATCGGGGCGCCGGCGCAGGTGCGCCTTGACCCGCGCGAGCAGCTCCTCGGGGACGAAGGGCTTGGTGACGTAGTCGTCGGCGCCCGACTCCAGTCCCAGGACCACGTCGGCGGTGTCGTCGCGGGCCGACACGATGACGATCGGCACGTCGCTGAGGGTCCGAATCGCCTCGCAGGTCGCGAAGCCCGTCATCTCGGGCAGCATCACGTCGATGACGGCGACGTCGGCTCTCATCCTGGTGAACATCGCGACGCCCATTTCGCCCGTCGGCGCGTCGTCGACGACGAAGCCCTCGCCCTCGAACATCAGGCGCATGGCGGTACGAATGTGGTCGTCATCTTCAACGATCAAAATGCGGGGCACCGGGTCTCCTTTGGAATCACCGCTAAGACTAGTGAGGTCGCGGGTGAATGGCAGTTTCGTCGGTAGCCTTGGTCAGTGTCCCCTACGAGCAACAGCGACCGGGTGAGCGGTTCTTGGCACCTCAAGGCGTACGAGGTGACCTTGCGGGCCGCGGACCGGTCGCCGGCAACTCAGCGCGCCTACCTCGGCGACATCGAGCAGTTCGTCGCGTGGGCCCAAAAGCGCGATTTCGCGCAGCCCGGTGCAATCTCCAAACGCCAGTTGCGCGAGTACCTGGCGTTCATGACGGATCGAGGCGACGCGCGAACCTCGATCGTTCGGCGCCGCGCGTCGCTGCGAAGCTACTTCTCGTGGCTGGTCGAGCGGGGATACCTGGGTGAGAGCCCCGCGGCCCGGCTTTCGGCCCCGCGACCATCGAGCCCGCTGCCCAAGATTGTCGTGCGCGAGCAGCTCGAAAGCCTGCTGGACGAGGATTGGGGCACCGACGAGTGGGCCACGCTTGATCGGGCGGTCTGCGAGGTCCTTTACGGTGCCGGACTTCGCGTGAGCGAGCTCTGTGGCCTCGACGTTGCCAGCGTCGATTTCAAGCAGGGCCTGCTGCGCGTCATGGGCAAGGGCCGCAAGGAGAGGATCGTGCCACTGCATCGGCGCGGCCTCGACTCCTTGAAGCTGTGGATAGAGGACGCCCGCGAGGAGGTCGCCAACGCCCAGTCGCCGGCCGAAGCCCTGTTCTACAATCGTCGGGGCCACCGGCTGGGCGTGCGCGACGTGCGACGCATCCTCGACGCGCGAGTAGCGCGGGGGCACATCCACCCGCACTCGCTTCGCCACACGTACGCCACCCACCTGCTCGAGGGCGGGGCCGACCTGCGCATCGTCCAGGAACTTCTTGGCCACGAGAGCCTGACGACGACGCAGCTCTACACTCATATTTCGAAGTCCCGGCTGCAAAAAGTCCACCGCGAAAGCCACCCCAGGGGCTAGCGCCGGCGAGCGACTAGCATGGTTTGGCTCTCCCACAATGGGTCAGCAGACGATATGTCCTTGTGGTTTCGTACGGTCGCCGCTCGCGGTGCACCTCAAGGATTGAGTAACCGAACGGAAGGAAATAACGTGGCTCTAGTCACTTTGCAGGAACTGCTGGACTCGGGTGTGCACTTCGGGCACCAGACCCGCCGCTGGAATCCAAAGATGCGTCGCTTCATCCTCGGTGAGCGCAACGGGATCTACCTGATCGACCTTCGAAAGACTCTCGCCGGCATCGAGTCGAGTTACGCCTACGTGCGCGACCTGGTCGCCGATGGCGGCGTCATCCTGTTCGTCGGCACCAAGAAGCAGACCCAGGGTCCTATCGAGGACTACGCCAAGGCCTGCGGGATGCCGTTCGTGAACCAGCGTTGGTTGGGCGGAATGTTGACGAACTTCACGACCGTTGCCGGTCGTGTGAAGCGCATGGTCGAACTGCGCGCAATGCAGCGCGCCGGCGACTTCGAGAACATGCCCAAGCGCGAGGCCCTTCGCCACAGTCGCGAGCTCGAGAAGCTCGACCGCAACTTGAGCGGCATCTCCAACCTTGACCGCGTGCCGAACGCCATTTTCGTAATTGACACGAAGAAGGAGCACATTGCGGTTACCGAGGCACGCAAGCTCGGGCTGCCCGTGGTCGCCGTCGTCGACACCAACTGCGACCCCGACGTCATTGACTACGTGATCCCAGGTAATGACGACGCGATTCGCGCCGGCGCGCTGCTGTGTCGCCTAATGGCCGACGCCGTGACCGAAGGCCGTTTCATCCGGGCCAACCGTCCTGTGATTACCAAGACGCCAGCTGCTGCCCCCGTCGCCGAGCCCGCCGCCGAGGCCCCCGTCGCCGAGCCGGCTGTGGCCACCGACACTGCACCGGTCGCCGAGCCCGCCGCCGCCGAAGCCCCCGTCGCCGAGCCGGCTGTGGCTACCGACACTGCACCGGTCGCCGAGCCCGTCGCTGGCGTCGCTGCTGCCCCCGTCGCCGAGCCGTCTGNNCGGTAACGGATGCCGCCGCCCCCCCGGCGCCCACCGCCGACGCGGCCGCGGAGCCGGTCGCCGAAGTCGTCGCTTAATTCGTTCATCGAGATTCAAAGAGGAGAACCAAGGTGGCTATCACCGCAAAAGACGTGCAAGCGCTGCGCCAGTCGACTGGTGTTGGAATGATGGATGCCAAGAGGGCGCTCGAGGAGAATAACGGCGACGTGCAAGCGGCCACCCAGTGGTTGCGCGTTCACGGGATTGCCTCGGCGGCGAAGCGCGCTGATCGCGAAGCCGGTGAAGGCGCCGTCGCGGTCGTGCGCGACGGCAACGTCGCCGCCATCGTCGAGTTGCGCTGTGAGACGGACTTCGTCGCGAAATCAGAAGAGTTCGTTTCACTGGTCGACGAGATGGCGGCCCGGGTAGCCGCCGAAGGCGAAAGCGCCACCGAACAGTTCAAGGATCGGATCGAGACGCTGCTCACGACACTGAAGGAGAACATCTCGCTCGGTCGGGTGTGCCGCCTCGAAGCCGGCGACGACGAGGTCGTTGAGACGTACATCCATCACCAGTCCGGTCGTGGCGTGAACGCTGTCGCGGTCGTCGTCAAGGGGGGCTCGCAGGAGGTCGCTCACGAGATCGCGGTCCATATTGCGTTCGCGCGACCGGTGTACTTGAAGCGCGGCGAAGTTCCATCGGACGAAGTCGACGCCGAGCGCAAGACGGTCGAGGAGATCTCGCGCAATGAAGGCAAGCCCGAGGCGGCTCTGCCCAAGATCATCGAAGGGCGCCTGAACGGATGGTTCAAGGAGCGCGTGCTCCTGGAGCAGCCGTACGTGAAGGACGAGAAGCAGTCCATTGAGCAGTTCTTGGGCGGCGCCGTGATCACGGCGTTCGCCCAGGTCGCGATCGGGAGTTAGGGAATTCCTGTGCGCCGGGTCGTCCTGAAACTCTCGGGTGAAGCTCTCGCTTCAGCCGCGAGTGACGAGACGATCGACGCGTCCACCGTTGACTTTCTGGCTCGCGAGATCGCCAAGGCCATGGAGCGTGGCGGGTTGGAACTCGCCGTGGTCGTGGGCGGCGGCAACATCTGGCGCGGCGCCACTGGTGCCATGGCCGGAATGAACCGCGCAAATTCAGACCTCATGGGCATGCTCGGCACCGTCATCAACGCCCTGGCGTTGCAAGACGCCATCGAGAGCCACGGTCGCCCGACCCGGGTGATGTCGGCGATCGGCATGGATCAAGTCGCCGAGCCCTACATCCGACGTCGCGCGGTGCGCCACCTCGAGAAGAGTCGAGTTGTCATCTTCGCCGCGGGAATGGGCAACCCGTATTTCACGACGGACACGCCCGCCGCGCAACGCGCCGCGGAGATCGAGGCGGAGATTGTCTTGAAGGGCACTCACGGTGGGGTCGACGGTGTCTACGACGAGGATCCGCGGATCAACCCTAATGCCACCAAGTTCGACGAGATCTCCTTTGACGAGGTGATCGCGCGCAACCTGCGAGTGATGGACATGACCGCAATCACGTTCTGCAAGGACAACCATCTGCCGCTACGAGTTTTTGACCTGATGGCGGACGGAAACCTGGGACGCGCGCTCGACGGGTTCGCCGTCGGTACGCTGGTGAAGTAATGGATAACGAACTCGTCGAACTGGTGATGGAAGATACGCGCGGGAAGATGGCCAAGGCCATCGAGCACGTCAAGGCCGAGTTCGCCACGGTGCGAACGGGGCGCGCGTCGTCGTCGCTCGTCGAGAACCTGCTCGTCGACTACTTCGGCACCGAGACTCCGCTCAGGCAGTTGGCGAATTTCTCGGTTCCCGAGCCGCGCCTGCTCGTCGTCTCGCCGTTCGACAAGACCACGATGGCCGCCATCGAAAAGGCGATCACCATCGCGGACCTGGGACTCAACCCCTCCAACGATGGCCAGGTGATTCGCCTGGCGTTCCCCTCGTTGACCGAGGAACGCCGCAAGGGCTTCGTCAAGATGGTTCGCACGAAGGCCGAGGAGGGCAGGGTCGCCCTTCGCGGCGTGCGCCGTCACGCGCGCCAGGAACTCGAGACCCTCGAGAAGGATCACGGTCTGTCCAAGGACGAGATCGAGCGACTCGAGAAGGTTCTGGACAAGATGACCCAGGACGAGGTCGCGGTGGTCGACGCGATGCTGCATCACAAGGAACAGGAACTTCTTGAAGTCTGACGACGGCTCCTTCTTCGACGACACCGGAGAGACGCCGGTGGTGAGTTCGACGGATTCGCGTGTCACCATCACGGGCGCGGAAGTCGCGGCCGAGGCCGTCGAAGAGGCTCCATTGATCGACGAGGCCACGCTGCTGCCTCACTGGACCGATGCCCCGACCGGCCAGGTGCCGATCGTCGTGGCGCGCGAGGCCGCCGACAGCGACGATCCCTGGTCCGCCGTCCCGTCGCCCGCCTGGCGCGAGGGCGAGGCCGACTGGGTCGCGTACGAGGAGCAGTTTGACGTCTCGATCCTGGCCGGCGAGACGAAAGAGGATGAGGATATCCGACCCTGGGAGTTCGTCGAACCTGAAGCGCCGGCCGTTGAAGAGGAGATCCTCGAAGAGCCTCTCCGGCCCGAACCTCCCCGGCCCGAGGCGTTGCGGGCGCACCGCACGCGTCGGACCGTGTCGGAGAACCCTCTGGCGGGCCGCGCGGTGCGCCAGGCCGCCCAGAAGAGCGTGTCGCGGGCGACGATTACGGGGATACTGCTGGCCGCTTTGGTGAGCGCCGTCTTCCTGGCGGGCAACCTGCCGGTGGTGCTCATGTTGCTGGTCGTGCTGGGCCTCGCCGCCGCGGAGGCCTACGCGGCCTTCCGCACCGTCGGCGCCCACCCTGCGACGCTGTTGGGGATCGTCGCCGTGCTGACCCTCGGCGTGGCCACCTACAACAAGGGGCAGAGCGCGTTCGGTGCGGTTTCGGTGCTGCTGCTGATCGCCGGATTCGTGTGGTACCTGAGCGCCCCCAAGAAGATCGACGTCCTGGATGGACTGGGCGCCACGCTCTTCGTCTACATCTGGGTAGGGATACTCGGGTCGTACTCGCTGCTGCTCGTGTCGCCTCGCTCGTTCGCCGATCGCCACGGGCTGGCCTACCTCTTTGGCGCGATCGTCTTGACGGTGGCCAACGACACCGGCGCCCTGTTCATCGGACGCTGGCTCGGACGTCACCCACTCAACAAGTACCTGTCGCCCAACAAGACGATCGAGGGAGCGATCGGCGGCTCGGTCGTCACGCTGCTGGCGGGGTTCGTCCTCGTTCCCATGATCAGCCCCTGGACCACCAGGGCGGCCCTGGAGATAGCGGTCGCGCTCTGCGTCGTAATCCCACTGGGTGATCTCTTCGAGTCGATGGTCAAGCGAACGCTCGGGGTCAAGGACCTGGGCCGACTGCTACCGGGCCACGGCGGCCTGCTGGACCGCATCGACGGACTGCTGTTCGCGCTGCCGACGGTGTTCTATCTGACGCACATCCTCAAACTGGGTTAGCGATGTCATTCGCGCGTCCCAGCGTGGCGCTCTTGGGCGCCACAGGCTCGATCGGAACCCAGACACTCGACGTGCTCCGGTCCCAGCTGGGCGCGTTCGAGCTGGTGTCGATCGCCGGAGGGCAACGCGTCGGAGAGCTGGCCGCCATCGCCCGGGAGTTCCGAGTTGGGCGAATCGGCGTGCTCGCCGACGCCGACCGCGAGGTGCTGGCGGACCTCGTGAGCGACGACGTCGACATCGTGGTCGGCTCGGCGGGTCTGGCCGAGCTGGCCGCCAGCGCCGACATCGTGGTGAACGCGGTGGTCGGCTTCGCCGGTCTGCCCGTGACCATGGCGGCGCTGGGGGCAGGAAAGCGACTCGCGCTGGCCAACAAGGAGTCGCTGATCGCGGCGGCGCCGCTGGTTCGAATGGCCCGCGAGACTCCCGGTGCGGTGATCCTGCCCATCGACTCCGAGCACTGCGCCATCCATCAGTGCCTCGCGAGCTCTCGCGGGGAGCCCGGGCATCCTGACGTGCGCCGACTGCTGCTGACCGCGTCCGGCGGGCCCTTCCGCGGGTGGTCGGCGCAGCGACTGGCCACGGCGACCAGAGAGGACGCGCTGCACCACCCGACGTGGTCAATGGGACCCAAGATCACCATCGACTCGTCGACCTTGATGAACAAGGGTCTCGAGGTGCTCGAGGCGTCCGCGCTCTTCGCGATAGACGTCGAGCGCATCGACGTGGTCGTGCATCCCCAGTCGATCGTGCACTCCATGGTCGAGTACGTCGACGGGTCGATCATCGCCCAGCTGTCCAAGCCGGACATGCGCCTGCCCATCGCCTACTGCCTGGGGCTGCCCGGTCGGCTGGACCACGCCTGGGGCGAGATCGACTTCACCCAGCCGCTCGAATTGACCTTCGAGAAGCCGGACCGAGAGGCCTTCCCGGCGTTGGCCCTCGCCTACAGCGCCGCCCGGCGTGGCGGCGCTGCGCCGGCGTGGCTCAGCGCGGCCAACGAGGTCGCTGTCGAGGCCTTTCTGGCCGACGAGCTGGCCTGGTCGGACATCGTGGCGACGGTCGCGGCGGTGATGGACCTCTACGTGGACGATCCGCTCGACTCGCTCGAGGACCTGGTGGAGAACGACGCGGTTGCCCGACAACTGGCTCACGGTATCCTCAAAAAGCAGCCATGACTGAAACCTTCTCGGATCGCCGCTCGCTGGTCGGCCTGGTGCTGGGAACCGTCGTGCTCGCCGCGCTGCTGACGTGGTGGGGCGGGTGGGCCCTGCCGGTCGTGATCGTCGCGGTGCTGCTCATGGTGATGGGCCACGAATTCGGGCACTTCCTCACGGCCAAGCGGGCCGGGATGCAGGTGACCGACTTCTTCGTGGGCTTCGGACCGGTGGTGTGGGCCACGACCCGGGGCGAGACCCGCTACGGGGTTCGAGCGCTGCCGCTGGGCGGTTACGTGAAGGTGCCCGGGATGACCTGGAGCGCACCGGTGGACGACGGGTTGGAAGGGCGCACGTACCGCTCGGCCTCGTACCCGCGGAAGGTCCTCTTCGCCTCGGCCGGTTCCCTGATGCACGTGGTGATGGCCCTCGTCCTGGCGTTCGTTGCGCTGACCGTGGTGGGGTTCCCGTCACAGAGCCACGTGGGCGTCGTGGCCTTCACCGAGTGGCAAGGGCACGCCAAGAACGCCGCGCAGCTGGCGGGACTGAAGATCGGCGACCGTATCGTCTCAGTGGACGGCCACACGGTCACCAACGAGGACGCGCTGGTCACCATCGTGCACGGCGACACCGGACGCCGCCTGACCCTGGTCGTCGAGCGCCACGGCCACGACCTGACCCTGCACGCGACGCCGGTCGACGGGCGCACGCTCAAGGCGGACGGCGTCCCCCTGGCCGTCGGCAAGAAGCCCGAGGGGTATCTCGGCATCGAACTCGAGGCCCAGACCGTGCGCTCGTCAGTCTGGGCGGCGGTGCCGGCATCCTTCTCCCAGATAGGAGCCACGATCTCGGCGGCGGCGCACGCGATGGTGCACGTCTTCTCGCCCGGCGAGTTCTCGAGCCTCTTCCACCAGGTGGCCTCGCCCAAGGCGGCCGAGAACCGCACGGCGCAGTTGACCCGTCCGGAGTCGATCGTGGGCGTGGTGCGAATCGCGGTCCAGGGCACGCAGTCGAACGGTTTCGGGACCCTGTTGAACATCCTGGTCATCCTGAACATCTTCGTCGGCATGCTCAACATGCTGCCGATGCTGCCGCTCGACGGGGGCTACGTGGTGGTGGCGACGTACGAGCGGCTGCGCAGCCGCCGGGGAGTGCGCTACCACGCTGACGTAAACAAGCTGACCCCCCTGGCCTACGCCTTCATGAGCGTGCTCCTGGTGCTCTTCGCCTGCACGCTCTACCTCGACATCGCCCATCCGATCGTCAATCCCTTCCAGTAGGCGCTTGGAGCGGGCCGCGCGCGCGGCAGACTGGGGGAGTGGATGTAACCGCCAGTTCCCTCAGCCCCCGTCGCCTCACCCGTCAGATTTCCGTCGGCTCGGTCCAGATCGGCGGCGACGCGCCGGTCTCGGTGCAGTCGATGACCACTACCAAGACCGCCGACGTCGAAGGAACGCTCCAGCAGATCTACGCGCTCGCCGCCGCCGGTGCCGACATCGTGCGCTGCACGTGCAACGATCGCGGCGCGGCCGAGGGCCTGGCCCAGATCGTCCCCAGGTCGCCGGTGCCGATCGTGGCCGACATCCACTTCCACGTCGAGATGGCCCTCGCGGCCCTCGAGGCCGGGGTGCACGGCCTGCGCCTGAACCCCGGCAACCTGCGCAAGCCCGAAGAGATCAAGCTGGTGGCGAGCGAGGCTCGCGATCGCGGCGTCCCGATCCGGATCGGCGTCAACGCGGGAAGCTTGCATCCCGACATCTACGCACGCTTCGGCGGCGCGACCCCCGAGGCGCTGGTGGAGTCGGCGCGCATCGAGCTGGCGTACTTCGAGGAGGTCGGATTCTCCGACGTCAAGATCTCGGTCAAGGCGTCCTCGGTGGCCACCATGATCGCCGCGTACCGACTGGCCTCGGAGGCCTTCGACCATCCGCTGCACCTGGGCGTCACCGAGGCGGGTCCGTTGCCGGGCGGCCTCTTGAAGGGCACCGCCGGAATCGCGACGCTGCTCGCCGAAGGCATCGGCGACACGCTGCGCTACTCGCTGACGGCTGATCCTGTGGAGGAGGCGCGCGCCGGTCGCCAGTTGCTCGAGGTCCTCGGGATGCGAGAGCGCAAGGGCCTCGACCTGATCGCCTGTCCGAGCTGCGGACGCGCCGAGGTCGACGTCATCAAGATCGCGAACGAGGCCCAGAGCGCCCTTTCGGCGCTGGAGCTGCCGATCCAGGTGGCCGTGATGGGCTGCGTGGTGAACGGGCCGGGTGAGGCGCGCCACGCGGACCTCGGCATCGCCGCCGGCAAGAAGCGCGGCCACCTCTTCATCCAGGGCCAGATCGTTCGCGTCGTGCCCGAGGACGAGATGGTCGCGGCGCTGGTCGAGGAGGCCCAGAAGATCGCCGCCGAAGGCATCGAGGCGCGCCTGGCCGCGCGCGACACGTCCGCGGAGGCCGAGGCGGCGGCGGACCGGGCGCTTCTGCTGGACGACAAGGGCGCCGATGCGAACCACGCCGCCGAACGAATCGAGAGGATCCGTCGACGCACCGAGGGTTGAGCCGGGTTTCGCTAGGGTTTGTCAACCCATCAGAGGAGAACCGTGGCATCCCAGAACGTCCTAACCCCCCAGTCGGAAGACTTCCCTCGCTGGTACCAAGACGTCGTCGCCAAGGCCGAGATGGCCGACAACGGACCGGTGCGCGGCACGATGGTGATCCGTCCCTACGGCTACGCGATCTGGGAGCGGATCCAGGCGGAGATAGACGCGCGCATCAAGGAGGCCGGGGCGCAGAACGCCTACTTCCCCCTGTTCATCCCCGAGAGCTACTTCTCGAAGGAGGCCCAGCACATCGAGGGCTTCAGCCCCGAGCTGGCGGTGGTGACCCACGCCGGCGGGGAGAAGCTGGCCGAGCCGATCGTCGTGCGCCCGACGTCAGAGACGGTGATCGGCGAGTTCATGGCGAAGTGGATTCAGAGCTACCGTGACTTGCCGCTGCTGCTCAATCAGTGGGCGAACGTCGTGCGCTGGGAGCTTCGTCCGCGCCTCTTCCTGCGCTCGTCGGAGTTCCTGTGGCAGGAGGGCCACACGGCCCACGCCAGCTACGAGGACGCCTCGCGCTACGCCAGGAGGATCCACACCGACGTCTACAACGACTTCCTCGAGAAGGTGCTCGCGGTGCCGACGTTCCTCGGCATCAAGCCGGCGAGCGAGCGCTTCGCCGGGGCCATCAACTCGATGACCTGCGAGGGCATGATGCGCGACGGCAAGGCGCTGCAGATGGCCACCAGCCACGAACTGGGACAGAACTTCGCCAAGGCCTTCGACATCTACTTCCAGAACGAACAGGGCCAGGCCGAGCTGTGCCACACCACGTCGTGGGGAGCCTCCACGAGGCTGGTCGGCGGACTCATCATGGCCCACGGTGACGACAGAGGCCTGGTGCTGCCGCCGCGGCTCGCGCCGACGCAGGCGGTCGTCGTCGCGGTGCGCGACGAACCCGAAGTGAACGAGGCGTGCGAGCGGATCGCCGCCCAGCTGAAGGGCGCCGGGGTGCGGGTGCTGGTCGACAAGGGACGGGGCAGCTTCGGACGCCGTCTGACGGACTGGGAGATCAAGGGCGTGCCGGTGCGCATCGAGGTCGGTCCGAGAGACCTGGCCCAGGGGGTCGTGGCGATGGCCCGGCGCGACAGCGGCGCCAAGGTGACCCTGGCGATCGAATCGCTGGCGACCCAGGTGCCGGACCTGCTCGAAGAGATCCAGGGACTGATGTTCGAGGGTGCGCTGAGCTTCCGTGATGGACTTACGCGCGACGTGTCCTCGATCCCTGAGGCGGTCGAGGCCGCCCAGGACGGCTTCGCCCGACTGGCCTGGGACCTCGTGGGCGCCGAGGGCGAGGCGGTGCTGAGAGCGGACGCCATCACGGTGCGCTGCCTGCAGCGCGCGGACGGCACGATGCCGGTGAGCGACGACGAGAGCGGACTGATCTGCATCGTGTCGAAGTCCTACTGAGACGGGCTCCATCGGCCTCGGATTGAGGACGAGAAACCGGTCGTTTACTGGTCACGGCTCGATTGTGACCGGTGCCTGATACTGCTACAATTGTCCCCGACAGTCCGCCAAGGACGTTTGGACTCGTTTAAGCGCGGGCCTCGGGCCCGCGCTTTCTCATTGTCTGACGTCCGGCGACATAGAGAGGAGCGCGATGGCCATGGATTTGGAGACACCACTGCGCTCACTGCTTGCTCCGCTCGGGCTGGGCCTCTACGATCTGGAACTCATTGCCGGGACCCTGCACGTCACCGTGATCAAGGACGGCGGCGTGGACCTGGAGTCGCTCACCAAGGCGAACCGGGCGATCTCCGAGTGGCTGGACGTCAACGACCCGATACCCGGGCGCTACACGCTCGACGTCGCGAGCCCCGGCCTCGAGCGTCGCCTGCGCACGCCAACCCACTTCCAGAGCACCGTGGGCGAGGTCGTGACCCTGCGTGAGATCCGCGATGGCGAGCCGACCCGTCGGCTCGAAGGCACCGTGGTCGACGCCGGCGAGACCTCGGTCACGCTCGATGACGCCGAGCACGGCCGCGTCGTCGTGCCGTTTGCCAGCGTCGAGCGCGCCCGAACGGTCTTCAAGTGGGGCGCCGAAGCCAAGCCTTCCCCTTCACGCGCCAAGCCCAAATCCTCAACGACGAGCAAGAAAGGTTGATCATGGCGAACTTTGAGTTCCTTGAAGCTCTAGGACAGATTGCACGTGACCAGAACATCGACGAAGGGGAGCTGCTGATCGCCCTGGCCAACGCGCTGCTCGCCGCCTACAAGCGTCGTCCCGACTCCGCCGAGGACGCCGAAGTCGAGATCAACCCCGAGACCGGCGAGATCAAGGTGTGGGGCCTGGAGCTCGACCTTGAGGGCAACGTCACCAAAGAGTGGGACGCCACGCCCGAGGACTTCGGTCGCATCGCCGCCCAGACCGCCAAGCAGGTCCTCATGCAGCTCATCCGCGACATCCAGCGCCGCCAGATGTACGAGGAGTTCGCGAATCGCGAAGGGGACATCGTCTCGGGCACGGTCCAGCAGAACGACAACCGCTACACGCTGCTGGACCTCGGCCGGGTGGAGGCGCTGCTTCCCCAGGCCGAGCAGATCGCCTTCGAGCGCTACGAGCACGGCGCACGCATCAAGGTGTACATCGTCGAGGTGCGCAAGACCAGCAAGGGCCCCCAGATCGTCGTGAGCCGCACCCACCCCGCGCTGGTGGCCAAGCTCTTCGAGATCGAGGTGCCCGAGATCGCCAACGGCATCGTCGAGATCAAGGCCTTGGCTCGCGAGCCCGGACATCGTAGCAAGATCGCGGTCGCCTCGAACGACGCCATGGTCGATCCCGTCGGCGCGTGCGTCGGGGCGCGGGGTTCGCGGGTGCGCAACATCACCAACGAGCTGCGCAGTGAACGGATCGACGTGGTTCCCTTTAGCGACGACCCGATCGAGTTCATTCAGGCCGCCCTGCAGCCCGCCCGCGTCCGCGAGGTCCGCCTCAACGAGGAAGAGGGCATCGCCACGGTCATCGTGCACGACCAGCAACTCTCGCTCGCCATCGGCAAGGAGGGCCAGAACGCCCGACTGGCCGCGCGACTCACCGGCTGGCGCATCGACATCCGTTCGGAGAACGAGGGGAACGAGGAAGAAGTCGTCGAAGAGGTCTGGACCGACGGCGACGAGGTCGTCGACGAGACGGTCTTGACCGTCGTGGACGAAGATGGCACTGTGGAAGCGGTCGTCGTCGACGATATCTCCGTGAACGCCGACGGCGACGTCGAAGAGGTTGTCGTCGTCCAAGAGGTTGGCGACGACGTGGTCGTGGAGGACGAGGTATAGCCCCGGTTCGAACCTGCGTGGTGTGCCGCGTCCGGCGCGACGACACCGGGATGGTCCGTGCGGGACGTGACGCCGACGCGGGCTGGTACCTCGGTCGTGGGACTGGTCGGGGAGTGTGGTGCTGCCGGGAGTTCGCGTGCGCCAAGGCGCTGCGGGTGAGCCACGTGGCCAGGGCGCTTCGAACAGGGGTGAACCAGGGTGACCTGGAGTCACTACTTGGGCTGTATAACGCCAGTAGTGACTTGGGGGCATCAGTAGGTGTGGAAGAATAGATAATTGTGCCCGCAGGTAGTGCGGCACAGGATTTAAGGGAACGTTTTGGCTCAGAAGAAGATTAGGGTACACGAGCTCTCCAAGGAACTCGGTCTAACGAGCAAAGAGTTGCTAGGTCTCGCCCAAAAACTGGGCATCGGGGCCTCGAGCCCCTCTGCCTCCATCGAAGACGCCCAGGCCGACCGGATCCGCCGACGCGTCGACGCCGAAGGACTGCGTCGCGAAGTCCAGCCCGAAGCCGCCGCCAAGGCGGCCAAGGCCACCAAGGCCACCAAGGCGACCGCCGCCGCACCGGTTGCGGCTGAAGTCCCAGAGCACGCCGCACCGGCGCCGGTTCGCGCGACTCGAGTCGCTGCTGCACCGGCTGCACCGGTTGCACCGGCCGCCAGCGTTCAGGAGTCGCCGCCGCCGGCGCCAGTCCCTTCGAGCGAGGCCGCGCCCGCACCAGCGCCCGTCGCCGAGCCGCCGGCTCCGAAGGTCGTTCGTTCCAGCGCGCCGGTGGTCAAGGCCGTGCCGTCGCGCACTGTTTCGCCCGATGGACCCGTCACGATGCGCCCCACCCAACGCACGGTCGGAGCAGAGGCGGGAGAGGGCAGCGCCCCTTCGACCCGTCCCCCGATGAGCGCCTCGGGCCGTCCAATCCCGCCGCCCCCCGGGCGACCTCTGAGCGCCTCGGGCCGTCCAATCCCGCCGCCCCCCGGCGCGCGCCGACCGATGCCGAGCTCGACCGGACGACCTTCGGGCCCGGGCGGGCCGCGTCCGATGGGGTCTCGACCCACTACCGGCGCGCCGCGCACCGGCGGACCGTCCCGACCCGGAGGTCCCGGTGGTGCGGGTGGAGGATTCGGCGGTCCGCGAACCGGCGGGCCGACGACCGGTGCGGCTGCCGGTCCCGGTCGCGGAGGCCCCGCTGGTCGGGGCACCGGCGGTCCGCGCGGAAGCCAGCGCAAGACCACTCGCCGTCGCCGTCGCAACGTCGAAGAGCTCGAGCCGACCCAGATGACTACGTGGCAGCCGAGCAGCGCGCCGGTGCCCGACGGCGAGATCATCATCGAGCGAGGCTCGACCGCCAAGGACGTCGGGCCGAAGCTGAACCGAAGCGCCGCCGACATCATGCGCTTTCTGTTCCTCCAGGGCGAGATCGTCACTGCGGTTCAGGGACTCACCGACGACATGATCGAGCTGTACGCCGCCGAAGTCGGCGCCTCCGTGCACCTGGTCGACCCGGGCGAGCAGCAAGAGGCCGCGCTGCTGGCCAAGTTCTTCGACGAGGACGACCAGGACGACGAGATCACCCCGGTTCCTCGTGCGCCGATCGTCACCGTCATGGGTCACGTCGACCACGGCAAGACCAAGCTGCTTGACCGGATTCGCAAGACCAACGTGGTCGCCGGCGAGGCCGGCGGCATCACCCAGCACATTGGCGCCTACCAGGTGCAGTGGAACGGCAAGCCGATCACGTTCATCGACACCCCCGGACACGAGGCCTTCTCGGCGATGCGCGCCCGTGGCGCCGACGTGACCGACATCGTCATCCTGGTCGTCGCCGCCGACGACGGCGTGATGCCCCAGACCGTCGAGGCGATCGAGCACGCCAAGCTGGCCGAGGTGCCGGTGATCGTGGCCGTGAACAAGATGGACAAGGCTGACGCCAATCCCGACCGCGTGCTCCAGCAGATTAGCGAGCACGGGCTCGTGCCCGAGAAGTGGGGCGGCGACACGATCTGCGTGGAGATCTCGGCGCTGCAGGGAACCGGCATCGACGAGCTGCTCGAGCAGGTGCTGCTGGTTGCCGAGGTCGCCGAACTGACCGCCCGTCCCACGGGACGCGCCGTAGGCACCGTTCTCGAGGCGAACCTCGAGGTCGGCCGCGGGCCCGTGGCCACCGTGATGGTCCTCAAGGGACTGCTCTCGGTGGGCGACACCGTGGTGGCCGGCGCCGCCTACGGCAAGGTCAAGGCCCTGATCAACGATCAGGGCAAGCAGATCAAGAAGGCCGGCCCTTCGACTCCGGTCCAGATCCTGGGCTTCAGCGAGCCCCCCTTCGCCGGCGACGAGATGCGCGTAGCGCACGACCTGGGGCACGCCCGCTCGCTGGCCGAGGCCCGCGCTCACCGTGCGCGTCTGATCGGCTACCAGCCGGCCGCGTCCACGAGCGGCGCCCGACTGGAGGACCTCTTCGAGCAGATCCAGCGCGGCGAGACCGCGACCTTGAACGTCGTCCTCAAGGCCGACGTGCAGGGCTCGCTCGAGGCCTGCACGGAGTCGCTGCGCAAGCTCGAGCGCGACGACGTGAAGCTGGTCATCGTGCACCGAGGCGTGGGCGGGATCACCGAGAACGACGTGCAGCTGGCCAACGCCTCGACCGCCACGATCATCGGATTCAACGTCCGTCCGGACCGGCGCGCGCGAGAGCTCGGCGAGGCCGAGGGGGTGGAGATCCGAACCTACGAGATCATCTACAAGCTCATCGAGGAGATCCAGTCGGCCATGCTCGGTCTGCTGTCGCCGGTCTTCGAAGAGGTCGTCACCGGCGAAGCGGAGGTCCGCGAGGTCTTCCGGGTCCCCAAGATCGGCGCGATCGCCGGTTGCTCGGTGCTCAACGGCGTCATCACGCGCGGATCGAAGGTCCGCTTCTTGCGCGAGGGAACGATCATCTGGAAGGGCACGGTCACCTCGCTGCGCCGGTTCAAGGACGACGCCCGAGAGGTGCAGGCCGGATTCGAGTGCGGCATCGGGCTCTCGGACTATCAGGACCTGAAGGAAGGCGACATCATCGAGACCTTCGAGGAGCGCGAGATTCCTCGAACGGCGTAGCGATGGCTCACTCTTCGGGCGGACGCCACCCCTATCCCCGAACGGCGAGACTGAACCAGGTCCTGCGCGAGATAATCTCCGAGCAACTCATGCGAATCTCGGACGTCGACGAGCGGATCGGACTGCTGACCGTCACGGGGGTCGACACCTCGGCGGACATGAGCCAGGCGATGGTCTTCTTCGACTCGCTCAGCGAGGAGGCCAGCGCGGCCCTCGAACAGCGCCGGGCGCAGATCCAGGCGGCGGTCAATGCGCAGACGCGCATGAAGCGCACGCCGAAGCTCTCGTTCATGGCCGACCCCGCGATTGCCCACGGCGCCGCCGTCGAGGAGATTCTGCGTCGCCACAGCCATGACGACGAGTAACGGGCTCCTGCTGGTCGACAAGCCCAAGGGGCTTACGAGCCACGACGTGGTGGCCGGTGTGAGGAAGATCCTGGACGAACGCCGGGTGGGTCACGCCGGGACGCTCGACCCCATGGCGACCGGGCTGCTGGTGCTCGGGGTGGGCCCGTCGACGCGGCTGTTGCGCTTCGCCCAGTGCGAGGTCAAGCGCTACCGCGGCACGGTGCGCCTCGGGGTCGCGACCGACTCGCTCGACGCGGACGGCGCCGTCATCGACGAACGGCCCGTGGCGGGACTCACGGTCGAGGAGATGAACGCCCCCGCCCGCCAGATGCTCGGCCGCCAGACCCAGGTGCCGCCCATGGTCTCGGCGATCAAGGTGGGCGGGCGTCGCCTCCACGAGCTGGCCCGCGAGGGCCTGGAGGTCGAGCGCGAGGCCCGCGAGATTACCATCACCGAATTCTCTCTCGCACCCGGCGACGGCCCCGACCTCTGGGACTTTGAGGTGGAGTGCTCGGTGGGCACCTACGTGCGCGTGCTGCTGAGCGACCTCGCCCAGAGGCTCGGCACGGTCGGGCACCTCACGGCGCTGCGGCGTCTGTCGAGCGGAGCGCATCACGTGGACCAGGCGGTGACGCTCGAGCAGCTGGGCGACCTGGTGAAGGCCAACGCGTCGCCGCTGCTGCCCGCGGCGGCGTTCGTCACCGAGCTCGAGCGCACCGTGCTCAGCGCCGACCAGGAGCGTCGAATCCGAATGGGCCAACGCATCACGGTCGACGGCACCTTTGCCGCCCCCGAGATCGCGGCGCTCGACGAAGGGGGCGTGCTCGTGGCGATCCTGCGTCCCCGCGGCCAGCACTGGAAGCCCGAGCTGGTCCTGCCGGTCGAGTCCGGCGAGGTCCAAGGGTAGGTTGGCGGCGATGAAAGTGTTACGCGACGGTGAGACCCAGCAGTGCCTGGAGCCGAGCGCCGCGGCCATCGGCGTCTTCGACGGTCTGCACCAGGGCCACCAGAAGGTGCTCGAGCACGTTCGCGAGCTGGGGTTCGAGCACGGGGCGGTACCCACGGTGGTCACCTTCGACCCGCACCCCGCGCTGACCCTGGCGCCGGACCGGGCGCCGCTGCAGCTGGCCACGCTCGACCAGCGCCTCGAAGGGCTCGCGAGGCTCGGCATCGAGCAGGTCCGGGTGGTCACCTTCGACGACGCCCTCGCCCAGGAGTCGGCCCGTTCCTTCATCGAGCGGGTCCTCGTCGGCGAACTCGGTGCGCGCGACGTCGTGGTCGGCGAGGACTTCGTGTTCGGCCACGGGCGCGAAGGCAACGTGGAGACGCTGCGCCTCGAGGGGCGCTCGCACGGCTTCCTCGTGCATCCCGCCCCGATCTACAGCGGCTCTCGGCGGTGGAGCTCGACCGAGGTGCGCCGCGCGCTGGCCAACGGCGACCTCGACGGCGCGGCCGCCATTCTCGGCCGGCCGTTCACCCTGCGCGGGTCGGTCGTACACGGTGACGCCCGGGGCGCGCAGCTCGGCTTCCGCACCGCCAACATGGCCCTGGCGCCTCGCCAGCAGCTGCCGTCGCTGGGCATCTACGCCGGCGCCGTGCGCATGCCGGACCGATCGTGGTGGCCGGCCGCCATCTCGGTCGGCACGAGGCCGCAGTTCTACGACGACGGGGATCTCCTGGTCGAGGTGCACGTGCCGGGATTCAGCGGCGACCTCTACGAAGAACGCGTTGACGTGGCGTTCCTCACGCGCCTGCGAGGCGAGACGAAGTTCTCCGATGCGGCCGAACTGGTCAGCCAGATCGGCGCCGACGTCGAGCGAACCCTGGACGTTTACACGAAATTCAACCCTGAGGCCTCCGCGCTGCTAGGCTAGGGCTTCGGTCAGCGACGCTGATCGTGTGGGCCGTCAAGTGGGCGACTCGCAACGGGACCCCCGACTCATAAGGCACACAACGTTATGGCTGAGAAGCAGCAGATCATCAAGGACTATCAGGCTCACGCCACGGACACGGGCTCGCCCGAGGTTCAAATCGCGATCCTGACCGACCGGATCTCGCATCTCACCGAGCACCTCAAGGTACACAAGGGTGATCATCACACCCGACGTGGACTAATGAAGCTCATTGGTCAACGTCGCCGGCTGCTGGACTACGTCCAGCGCGGCAATGTCGAGCGCTATCGCGCTTTGATCGGTCGTCTCGGCATTCGTCGCTAGCCGAGTTTGCACGGCGACGCCGTCGTCGTGCGCAACATATCCGAGGCCTCGGAGGCCAGTGGAGAACAGTCGCATTCTGCGAAGGTTGCTCACTGGGATCCGGGCGGAGTGTTGCTAACCACATAAGGAGCAATTCCATGACTGACGCAATCCGCGTAAGTAGCCCAATCACGGGCACCGAGAAGACACTGAGTTTTGAAGCGGGACACCTCGCGCAACTCGCCGACGGGGCCGTCCTGGCCCGCATCGGTGACACGATGCTGCTGGCCACCGTGGCCGCCGCACGCACCGCGCGCGAGGGCATCGACTTCTTCCCCCTCACTGTCGACATCGAGGAGCGCGCGTACGCCGCGGGCAAGATCCCCGGTGCATTCTTCCGTCGCGAGGGCAAGCTCTCCGACCAGGCGGTGCTGATCTGCCGACTCATCGACCGACCGCTGCGCCCCTCGTTCCCCAAGGGCTTCCGCAACGAGATCCAGGTCGTCGGCACGATCTTCAGCGCCGACCAGGAGAACCCGCACGACATCCTCGCCATCAACGCCGCCTCGGCCGCACTGATGATCTCGGGGATCCCGTTCGACGGTCCCATCGGCGCCGTGCGCATGGCCTACACCACCGACGGTGAGTGGGCGCCGCACCCCACCTTCGCCGAGGGCGACGCCGCCACCTTTGAGCTCGTCGTCGCCGGTCGCGCACTCAGCGACTCGGTCGAGGCCGACATCGCCATCATGATGGTCGAAGCCGGCGGCACCGAGGGATCGTTCGTGAAGTACGAAGACGGCGCGCCCAAGGTCAGCGAAGACGTCCTGGCTGCGGGCCTCGAAGCGTCCAAGCTCTGGATCCGCGAGGCGATCAACCTGCAGCGCGAACTCGTCAAGGCCTTCGTGGCCGAGCGGGGCCCCATCAAGGCCCTCGAGTACCAGACCTTCGCCGACTACGAGGACGACGTCCTGGCTCGCGTCGAGGCCATTGGCCGAGAGGCGCTCAGCGAGGCGAACAGCCTGACCGAAAAGCAGCCTCGTGCCGAGGCGCTCACCGCCGCGACCACCTCGATCATGGCGCAGCTGGCCGGGGAGTTCCCCGACCGCGCCGGTGAGGTCAAGGCGGCCGTGAAGTCCCTGACCAAGCAGCTGGTGCGCCGACGCATCGTGGACGAGGGCGTGCGAATCGACGGACGAGGCGTGAGCGACATCCGTCCGCTCTCGGCCGAGCTCGACCTCTTCCCGATGACCCACGGCTCGGCGCTCTTCCAGCGCGGCGAGACCCAGGTCGTCAACGTCACGACGTTGGGCATGCCCCGCATGCGCCAGCAGGTCGACTCCATCACCCCCGACGAGTTCCGCCGTTACATGCACCACTACAACTTCCCCCCGTACTCGGTGGGCGAGACCGGCCGCGTGGGCGCTCCCAAGCGCCGCGAAGTGGGCCACGGAATGCTGGCCGAGCGGGCCCTCATCCCCGTGCTGCCGAGCGAGCAGGAGTTCGCCTACACGCTGCGCGTCGTTTCTGACGTCATGCAGTCCAACGGTTCGACCTCCATGGCCTCGGTCTGCGGCTCGAGCCTGTCGCTGATGGCGGCGGGCGTGCCCATCAAGGCTCCGGTGGCCGGCATCGCCATGGGCCTGGTCTACGACGGCGGCAAGTACGTGACGTTGACCGACATCCTCGGCGCCGAGGACGCGTTCGGCGACATGGACTTCAAGGTCGCCGGTACCGCCGACGCGGTGACGGCGTTGCAGCTCGACACCAAGATCGACGGACTCCCGGCGGACGTCCTGTCCAAGGCCCTTCACCAGGCCCTGGAAGCGCGACTCACGATCCTCAAGGTGATCACCGACTTGATCCCCGAGCCTCGCAGCGAGGTCGCCGAAGTGGCGCCGAAGATCGTGTCGATCGAGATCCCGATCGACAAGATCGGCGAGGTCATCGGCCCGAAGGGCAAGGTCATCAACACCCTGCAGCAGGAGACCGGTGCGGACATCGCCGTCGACGACGACGGTGTCGTCGGCACGGTGACAATCGGCGCCAAGGATGGACGTGCCGTCGAGGAAGCTCGTCGACGCATCGCCCTGATCCTGGACCCGCCGACGGCCGAGGTCGGTGCCGTCTACCAGGGACGCGTCGTCAACATCGCCAAGTTCGGAGCGTTCGTCAGCATCATGCCGGGCCGCGATGGACTGCTGCACATCTCCAAGATGGCGCCCCTTAATGGCGGCAAGCGCATTGGCCAGGTCGAGGACGTCGTCGAATTGGGCCAGGCCGTCGAGGTTCGAGTCGATGACATCGATCCTCAGGGCAAGGTCTCGCTGTCGCTCGCCGGCGAGTACGCCAACGTCGCTGGCGACGAAGGCGACACGCACCGGGCGCCACGTCCCCCTCGTGAGGGAGGCGACCGTGGCGGCCGTGACCGCGACCGAGGCGAGCGCAGTGACCGAGGCGAGCGCAGTGACCGAGGCGAGCGCAGTGACCGAGGCGACCGTGGTGGTCGCGAAGCCGCGGCGCCCCAGAAGTCCTCCTCCTCCTCGTTCGAGGCCGCCTTCGAGGCTGAACTGGCCGACGAGATCGGTGACTTGGGTCCTGGCGGCCCGACGTTCTCGCCCGACGACGGCGGTTCGCGTCGCAGTCCACGACCGCGTCGCCGCTAGTCCTCAACGGCCGTGCCCTGCAGTCTGCGTGACTGTGGGGCACGGCCTCGTTGTTTTCTCAGGGCGGTAGGCCGTGAGTAGCGTCCCCGCCTCGGCGCCGCCTCGCTGGTGGCGCCCGCTCTGCCGCGCCGACCGGCTGGCGCTGGCCTGGATGGCCATCATCCCGACCCTGTTGTTTACCGTTCCGGCCCTCTTCGGTCATCCCGCGATCGTCGACGACAACGTGATCCAGAACTTCCCGCTGCGCGTGCTCAGCGGCCGCCAGATCGCCTCGGGCCACCTGCCGCTGCTGAACCTCTACGCCAACTCCGGCACGCCGCTGCTCGGGGGGCTCAACGCGGGAGCGCTCTACCCGATGACCGTGATCTTCGCGTTCATCCCGCCGATCGCGGCGTGGGTCTTGAACCTCATCGTCGTCTACGTCACGGCCGCCGTTGGCATGTTCGCGCTGCTGCGTTGGCACGGGCTGCGCACCCTGTCGTCCTTCGCCGCGGCCATGAGCTTCAGCTACACCGGAGCGATGATCGCTCAGGTCGTGCACCTGGGTGTCGCGCAGGGATTCGCCCTCATCCCTTGGGCCGTGCTCATCCTGCTCTCGCTCTCGCGGCGCCTGGAGGAACTGGAGCCGACGGCGAAGTGGCGGACCTGCGCGCGCACGGCGCTGCCCTGGACGGTTGGACTGTCGCTCCTGTGGGGCCTGACCTTCTTGACCGGCGAGCCACGCGCCATCGCCGAGATCGAGCTGGTCACCATGGTCGTCGTGCCGGTGATCCTGCTGATGCGCACCTCCTACACGATCAGCACGTGGCGCGCGAGAGCGACGTACCTGGCCAGCGTCGCGCTGGGCGTCGGGTGGGGAGCGGGAGTTGCCTTCGTGCAGCTGGTGCCGGGCTGGTCGTTCATCGGGCTGTCTCAGCGTTCGAGCATCTCCTACGGGTTCTTCGGGGCCGGCTCGCACTTCGTGCAATGGATTCCCTCGATGCTGGTCCAGGACGTCTTCGGCGGCAACGGCCTGTGGGGTCAGCCGCACTACTTCTCCGTCTACAGCTTCGCCGAGGTCTCCGGCTACGCGGGGATCCTGGCGTTGGTGGCGACCATGGCCTTTCTCCTGCGCGTCACCCGGCGCGGCTGGGTGCGGGCCCAGCGTGACTACGTGCTCTACGTTGCCCTGGGCGCGGTCGGGTGGGTCGCGACCTGGGGGTCGTCGACGCCGCTCGGGCACCTCTTCCACTCCATCCCGCTCTTCGGCAGCGCCCGCCTGCAGAGCCGCAACATCATTCTGGCGGACTTCGCGGCCTCGGTCCTGCTCGGATGGTGGTTGGACCGGATGCAGGCCCGAGACACCCGTTCGGCCGGGCTTGAGGGCCGGGCTCGATGGATCACGCTGTCGCCCGCCATCGCAGCGGCGGCCCTGTGCGTCGCCATGTTCGTCTGGGGCGGCGCCATCGTTCACTCCGTGGGAGTCGAAGTGCGAGCCTCCAGCCTCGCTCGCGGCGAGACGCTCACGCTGGCGCTGCATCTGGTGGTGGCGCTGGCCGCGAGCGTCTTGCTGCTTCGCTGGCGCCGTTCGACCAGGGTCGTGGGCTGGCTGCTGGCGATCCTGGCGGTCGACGTCGTCGTCTTCCTCCTCTTCTCCTCGACCGGACTGATCGGCGGGAGCGTCCCGGTCTCGCCCTCGCGGCCCAGCGCGGTGTCGCTGCTGGGCAACCAGGGACGCTTCGCCCTCGTCGACGAGTCGGGCGCGCACTTCCTGCAGTTCGAGGAGCTGGGCTCGCCGAACATGAACGTCTTCACGCAACTGCCGAGCGTCCAGGGCTATGGTTCGCTGATCGCGACGATCTACGGCAACGTCACCGGTACGCATCCGGTGGCGGCCCTCAATCCCTGCAGTCTCGCGAACGGGACGTTCGCCCAGCTGCGCCTGGCCGTCGTCGCGGTGTCGTCGAGCGAGCTCAGCACGGTCCTCGGCGCGAACCTTCCGCCCTCGAACAGGTGCCTTGCGCCCGAGGTGACGCCCACGGCGCAGCGGTACTTCGGCCAGCTGCTGAAGGTGCGCACCATCTCGGTGGGCGGGTTCCGCGATCAGCGCGTCGCGAACGGTCCCGTGAGCATCCGGCTGCTTGACTCGAACGGCCGCGCGTTCGGACCGGTCGAGGTCTCGCCGGGCGCCAAGACGGTGACGTTCGACTTCCCCGACGTGGGCCAGGGGGCGGCGGGCTTCACCCTGAGCGCCGCCAGCGGCGTCGAGGTCGCCGACGCCACGGTGACCCAGGCGCGAACCAAGTCGGTCGGCTACGAGCTCGACACGCCCTTCCAACTGGCGCTCTCCTCACCTTCGTGGCGCCTCGCCACGACCGTCGGGACCCTCGCGATCTTCAAGGCCGCTCGAGTGCCCGGGCCGGACTGGCTGGAAGGGTCTACGAAGGGAAGCCGGATCACCAAGGTGAGGAGCGTCCTGTGGGGCGACTCGTGGGTGAGCGTGAAGGCTGCCGAACCCGTCACGCTGGTGCGCAGCATGGCGTACCTGCCGGGCTGGCGGGCGACGGCGCTGAACGAGAGGACGGGCGCCAGCGTCACGCTGACGGTCAGCCACTCGGGCCTCGTTCAGAAGGTCACGGTGCCCGCCGGTGACTGGACGGTGCACTTCCACTACCACGCGCCGTACATCGAGCTGGGCCTGATCGTCTCCATCGCGAGCACGCTGCTCCTGGGCGCCGCCGCGGGCACCGTACTGTGGGAGAGCCGTCGAAGTCGCAGCGATAAGGTTCATGTGTGAAGTCGCTCGCAATCGTCGGTGGCGCCGGTCGAATGGGCCAGGTGATGGCCCAGGGGCTGGGCGCCTGCCCGCAGTTCTCCCTCGTGGCGCTCGTCGACCTTCACGAGCCCGCCGAACTCTTCGGAGCGCGCTACGTGGCCGCCTTGGACGGCCTCGACCCGGCCAGCGTCGACGCGGTGGTCGACTTCTCCAACCCCGAAGGGGTCGTGTCCTCGGCACGGTGGTGCGCCGCCCACGGCGTCGCACTCGTCGTCGGCGCGACCGGGCTGACGGACGAACAGCGCCAGGCGGTCGAGGAGGCCGGAGCGAAGGTGGGCGTCGTGATGGCGTCGAACTTCGCGATCGGCGCGGTCCTCTCGGAGCGGTTCGCGGCGATCGCGGCGCCGTACTTCGAGCGTGCCGAGATCATCGAGCTGCACCACGACCGCAAGGTCGACGCTCCCTCGGGCACCTCGATCGCCGCCGCGCGCGCGATCGCCGCGGCTCGCGCCAAGGCGGGCCAGGCGCCACTCGAGGACCCCTCGACACGCCAGACCCTGCCCGGGGCCCGCGGGGCCGACGGGGCCGACGGCGTCAGGATCCACTCAGTGCGTCTGCCGGGGCTCGTGGCGCACCAGGAGATCCTCTTCGGCGGTCCGGGCGAGGGCCTCACGATTCGCCACGATTCGTTCGACCGCGAGAGCTTCGTCCAGGGCGTGGCGCTGGCGCTGGCGGCGGTTGACGCGACGCCGCGCTTTCTCGACGGCATCGATTCGCTCCTCTGATGAGCGGTTTTCGAAGGTTGGTCGTGGCTGGTAACTTCGGGGTATGACTTCGCCGCGATTCGGGACTGTGCTCACGGCCATGGTCACGCCATTTTCCTCCGACGGATCGGTCGACTTCGACGTCGCGGCCCAGGTCGCTAGGTACCTCGTCGAGCAGGGCAGCGACGGGCTCGTGGTCGCCGGCTCCACCGGAGAAGGGTCGTCCCTCTCCGATCAGGAGAAGCTCGACCTCTTCTCGTGCGTGGCCCAGGCCGTCAACGTGCCGGTACTGGCCGGCACCTCGTCGTCGGACACCGCACGCTCGGTGGCCCTGACGAGCCAGGTCGCGGCCACCGGCGTCGCCGGGGTGCTCGCCACGACCCCGGCCTACGCCCGACCGAACCAGTCGGGCATCGCCGCCCACCTGGGCGCGATGGCCCAGAGCACCCCTCTGGGGCTCATGATCTACGACATCCCGTCGCGAACCGGGCGCAAGGTCGCCTCGGCGACGACGATCGACCTCGTGCGCAAGCACGTCAACGTGATTGCGCTCAAGGACGCCTCGGCCGACCTGGTGTCGGCCGCTCACACCAAGGCCGTGCTCGGCGACGAGCTCGACCTCTACAGCGGCGACGACGCGCTGCTGATGCCCTTCATGGCCATTGGGGCGGCCGGCATCGTCTCGGTCGCCGCGCACTGGGCCGGCGTCGAGTTCGCCGGCATCGTGCGAAGTGTGCAGCGAGGCGACTGGGAACAGGCGAGGGCGCTCAACGAGCGCGTGGCCCCCAGTTGCGCCTTCGAGAGCACCGAGCAGTACCCGAACCCGATGCCCTCCAAGGCCGCGATGCGAGCACTTGGATTCGCGGTCGGCCAGTGTCGCCTGCCTCACGGACCGAGCGACGTGGCCCTCGACCTCGCCGCCGCCGACGTCATCGCACTACTGCGCGGTGCGCGTGGCTAAGGACTCCGTTCGCGTCACGTTCCTCGGCGGTCTGGGCGAGATCGGCCGAAACTGCGCCGCGATCGAGCAGGACGGACGCATCGTCATCGTCGACGCCGGCCTCATGTTCCCCGAGCCCACGATGTACGGCGTGGATCTGATCCTTCCCGACTTCCGCTGGCTGATCGAACGACGCGATCGCGTGGACGCGATCGTGCTCACCCACGGCCACGAGGACCATACCGGTGCGCTGCGCTACCTCGTCAAGGACATCAACGTCCCGATCTACGGCTCGGCGCTGACCCTGGGCTTCGCCCGCCACCGCCTTACCGAGGCCAAGGTCGCCCACGACCTGACCTTCATCGAGGTCGCCGACGGCGAGCGGCGCCGGATCGGGCCCTTCGAGGTGGAGTTCATTCCCGTGACCCACTCGGTGCCCCTCGCGCACGCGTTGGCCTTCCACACGAAGGTGGGGATCGTCCTGCACTCGGGCGACTTCAAGCTCGACCTCACGCCCATCGACGGGCGCCGCACGGACATCTCGCGCCTGGCCGCCATCGGCGACGAGGGTGTGGCGCTGCTGCTGTGCGACTCGACCAACGCCGAGGAGCCCGGCTTCACCGCCTCGGAGCGCTCGGTGGGCGGCGCGCTGCGCCGGCTCTTCCTCGAGCGGCCCAAGCGACGCATGGTCGTGGCCTGCTTCGCCAGCCACATCCACCGCGTCCAGCAGATCATCGACGTGGCGCTCGAGCAGAACCGCAAGATCGCCCTCATGGGCCGCTCCATGGAGTCCAACGTCAAGCTGGCGCGCAAGCTCCATCTGCTGCACGTCCAGACGGCCGACTTCATCGACATCGAGAACGTCGACCGCTTCGCCCCGGGCGAGGTCTGCGTGATCTGCACCGGCAGCCAGGGCGAGCCGCTGGCCGCGCTGTCGAAGCTGTCGCGCGGCGACGCGCGCAACTTCAAGGTGGGCGCCGACGACACCGTCATACTGAGCTCGCATCCGATTCCGGGCAACGAGTGGTCGGTCGGGCGCGTCATCGACGACCTGCACCGAGCGGGCACCGAGGTCATCCACTCGGGCCACGAGCCGGTCCACGCTTCGGGCCACGCCCGCCAGGGCGAGCTGCGCACCTTCCATCAGCTCGTGCGTCCGCGCAACTTCGTCCCGGTGCACGGCGAGTACCGTCACATGGTCCACCACGCCGACCTCGCCCTCTCGATGGGCCTCAAGGAGAAGCACGTGCTGATCTGCGAGGACGGCGACCAGATCGAGGTGACCGCCGCGGGGATCCATCGCTCGGGACAGGTCCCGGCGGGATTCCACTACATCGACGGCAGCGTCGGCGACCTCGACGAGACCCCGCTCGAGGAGCGCCGGATGCTCGCCGAGTTCGGCGTGCTGCAGATCACCGCGGGCGTCGACAAGGACCGCGGCGTCATCATCCAGCCGGTGCGGGTGACGTCCCGAGGATGGTTCGTAGGGGAGCACGACGGGGAGGTCATCCTCGCGGTGACCAACAACGTGCGCGATTCGCTCCAGTCGGCCCTCAAAGAGGGCGACCGCGACGAGCAGTCACTGAACAAGGTCGCCCAGCGCGCGGCGGGCCGACTGCTCGGCCAGAAGTTCCGCCGTCAGCCGGTGCTGCTCACGGCCGTGATGGTCCTTTAGCTCTCGTCCTTGTCCGGCTCGCCCCGTTCGCCGTTGCTGCGCCCGGCGCGCCAGAACGCCTTGCGGCTGATGACCGTGTCGTCGAGTCCGCGGTCGAGCAGCGCTTCGCGCAGCACCTTGGTGACGGCGAACTCCCCGAAGAGGTAGGCGTGGCCCTCATCGGGTGGAAGGGCGAAGGCGGCCAAGCCGCGCAAGAGCCCGGTGGGATCGCTGCCCGCGCGGCCGTCGCGGTCGACGAATATCCCGGTGACGCCGATTCCCTCGTCGAAGTGGGCCGTGAGCGCGTCGTCGCTCGCGTTGGTCTCGACGATGAAGATCGCGCGCCCCGGGGCCTTGATGCTCTGGGCCATCCGGTAGAAAGCGGCCAGACCCGTGACGTCGCCGGCGAAGAGGTGCCAATCGGCGACCGGGCTGAGCGCGATCTTGCCGCGGGGGCCGACGACGTCGACGGGGTCGCCGAGCGCGGCGTTCTGGACCCACGTGCTGCCGGGTCCGGTGTGAGCGGTGCTCACCCAGAGCGTGAGATGGTCGCGTTCGGTGTCGACGTCGCGCACGCTGTAGCGACGCCGCACGAACGAGTCCGGCCCGGCGGCGAGTCGGATCATGACGTCGTTGCCTGGCACCCCGGCGAGCGCCACGGCCGAACCGCCCAGCACGATCTCGTGCACTGAGGAACTCAGCGGGCGCGAGGCCACGACCTCGCAGACCAGGGCATTGGTGCCCAGTCGCGCCGCGAGTTCCTGGGATGATCGATGGGGGGTCAGCGTCACCTCGACAGCCTACGACGATTGGCACCCTTTACGAACTCGCGTTCGGTAAGTTGGATGGTTGTGGCACAAGCTCGGCATCGTAAGAAACCAGCGGGAAAGACGGCGAAGCGCGCCCCCTCCTCCTCTGGCGCCCCCACCCTCTGGCAGCGACACGAACGTGACATCTGGATAGTCGCGCTCATCGTCGCGGGGCTGTTCGTCCTGCTCGCCGAGGCGGGCGCCCTGGGTCCGATCGGGCGAGCCATGTCCAAGGCCCTGGCTCTGCTCTTCGGCGTGGGACGCATGGCCCTGCCGGTGATCCTCCTGGGTCTGGGTGTCGCGCTCATCTGGGGCAAGATCGAGGTCGAGCGCGCCCGACTCGGCTGGGGAGTGGCCCTGGGTCTGCTCAGCATCTGCGGTCTCGGCCATCTCGCCGGAGGACGCCCCCCGTTGCACGCCAGCACCAAGGCCCTCGCGCACGCGGGCGGCTGGCTGGGCGTCGTCTTCGGCGGAGGGCTCGAACGGCTCGTCGGCGTGGCCGGCGCGCTGGTGTTCCTCCTGGCGATACTCGTCGTCGCGATCATGGTCACGACCGGCATCGGGCTGCGCGCGCTCGCGGCCGGGACCGGGGCATTGATCCGTGCAGTGGGCCGGCTGCTCGCGCGATGGTGGGTCGGTCGTCCCCGGAGCGACCAGCGTACTCTCGGCGACGTCGAGGATGGCGTGCAGCCCGTCACGGACGCGAAGGCGCAGCGCCGAGCGGCCCAGATCGAAGCCGAGCCGATTCCGGAGCCGGCCAGTTACGAGGACGAGTTCCCCGAGGAGATGATCGCCGAGTACGACGAGGTGGGCGCCGCGCCCGTCGAGGTGCCGGTGGTCACCCGGCCCAAGCTCTCGCCGGCGGCGAGCGAATGGGAGCTGCCTCCCCGGTCGCTGCTGCACCGCACCAGGGAGCAGAAGCAGGACCGCACGGCCACCGACGCCGCGGGCGAGGAGCTGGTCGAGGCCCTGGCCGCGCACGGTGTCGACACGACGCTGCTGGGCTACACCGTGGGTCCGACGGTCACGCGCTTCGAGCTCGAGCTCGGACCCGGCGTGAAGGTCTCGAGCGTGACGTCGCTCAACAAGGACATCGCCTACGCGATGGCCTCGCCGGACGTGCGAATCCTGGCGCCGATCCCCGGTCGCTCGGCCATCGGGGTGGAGGTGCCCAACCGTCAGCGCACCCTCGTCGCGCTGGGCGACCTGCTGGCCGCCGACGAGGCCGTCGCCGCGAAGCATCCGCTGGACGTGCCGATCGGCCGCGACATCTCGGGCAAGACGGTGATCATAAACCTGGGCGAGATGCCCCACATACTGATCTCGGGAGCCACCGGAGCGGGCAAGAGCTCCTGCATCAACTCGATCGTCACCTCGCTGGTCATGCGTGCCACCCCCGATCAGCTGCGCCTGATGCTGGTCGATCCCAAGCGCGTGGAAATGGGCCAGTACAACGACCTGCCCCATCTGATCGCGCCGGTGGTCGTCGATTCGAAGAAGGCCGCGGGGATGCTCGCCTGGGCGGTCAAGGAGATGGAGCGGCGCTACGACCTGCTGGCCGAGAGCGGCGCGCGCGACATCACCAGCTACCAGGAGATGATCGCGCGCGGCGAGCTCGTGGCCGAGCCGACGGTTCGCGCGCAGGTGGCTGACGCCATCGAGCGCGCCACGGGCCTCGAATCCGACGTGGAGGAGGCGCCGGGTCCCGAGAAGCTGCCGTACATCGTGATCGTCGTCGACGAGCTGAACGACCTGATGATGGTCGCCGCGCGCGACGTCGAAGAGTCGGTCGTGCGCATCGCCCAGATGGCCCGGGCGGTGGGAATCCATCTCGTGCTCGCCACCCAGCGCCCGAGCGTTGACGTGATCACCGGCGTCATCAAGGCCAACATTCCCAGCCGCATGGCCTTCGCCGTCTCGTCGCTGGCCGACAGCCGGGTCATCCTGGACCAGGCCGGCGCCGAGCGGCTGATCGGCAAGGGCGACATGCTGCTCGTGACCGGTTCGAGCAACATCGCTCGGCGCCTGCAGTCGCCGTGGGTCTCCGAGGAAGAGGTCCATCGGGTGGTCGCGTTCTGGCGCGCCCAAGGCGGGCGCGCCGAGAGCGTGGTGGCGCTCGAGGTGCCGCTGGGTCGGTCCGGCAGCTCGTCGGGCGGCCCGGGCGACGACGACGACGAGGTCCTGGCCAAGGCCCGCGATCTCGTGATCCGCACCCAGCAGGGCTCGACGTCGATGCTGCAGCGCAAGCTCCGGGTGGGCTTCGCACGCGCGGGTCGGCTGATGGACCAGCTCGAGCAGGAGGGCATCGTCGCGCCGGGTGACGGCTCCAAGGCCCGCAAGGTGCTGGTCACGCCCGAAGAGTACGACCAGCAGACGTCGCTCTAGCTTCCGATGTCGCTGCGCAGACCCCGTCACGTCGTGCGTCGCGGGCTCTTCACGCGCTCGGTATCGATGCTGTTGGGTGCCGCGATCGGCGCCGGCATGATCGTCGCCATGCAGGTGCCCCTGCTGGGCCGTCCCGCGGTGGCGGAGATGACGCTGGCGCCGCTGACGCCCGCCGCCAGGGCGACACCGCTGGCCTGGCCCAAGGTTGGAGACGCGGCCCTGGTGATTCCCTCGTTCGGCATCTCGCGGAGCTGGAACGACCGGGTGGTGCCGATCGCGAGCCTGACCAAGATGATGACCGCCTTCGTGACCCTGGAGAAGCTGCCGTTGTCGCTGGGCCAGACCGGGCCCTGCCTGACGGTGAACCCCGGCGAGGTCCGTGCCTACGAGGCGATGAAGCGGAGCGATCAATCGGTCGCCGCCGTCGCCGCCGGGGAGTCGCTGTGCGAGATCGACCTGCTGAGCGGCCTGCTGGTGCATTCGGCGGACAACTACGCGTCGCTGCTGGCGGCGATGGTGTCGGGCGGCACGGGCACCTTCGTCACGCTGATGAACCGGGCCGCAGTGTCGCTCGGCCTGGCGAACACCCACTACGTCGACGTCTCGGGCTTCGACTCCGGCTCGGTCTCGACCGCACTGGACCAGGCCGACCTGGCGGTGCTGATCATGAGGTCGCCGCTGGTGCGGTCCATCGTCGCCCAGACCAGCGTCGCGCTGCCCGTGGCGGGGACCCTCGGCACCTTCACCCCCTACCTCGGCGCCGACAACGTCATCGGCGTGAAGTCGGGCCGGACCGCCGAGGCGGGCGGATGCGACGTGATGGCGATGACGTTCCGCCTGGGAGCGTCCACCCGGGTCCTCTACGCCGTGGTGCTCGGACAGCGCGGCGGCGACCTCCTGGGTCCGGCGGGCGACGCGGCGCTGGCGCTGGCGGACTCCGCGCTGGCGAGCGAGCACCACCACTTCTTCTCGAGCACCAGCGTCGTCGGCACGCTGAGCTGGGGATCGCACGTCGTGACGTTCGCGCTCGCGCGCAGCCATCTCGTCTCGTGGTGGTCGACTCGGCAGAGCCTTCCGGTGTCGCTGCGGATGCGCAGGTTCACCGTCGGGGTCCGTCGCGGCGAGTTCGTGGGATGGCTCATCGTGCACGGCACGAAGACCTACCGATTCGCCCTGAGGGCGCAGGGCACCGGGTCACCGCCCTCGCTCTGGCAACGCCTACGCTGAAACCATGTTCGCGCGCGTCCCGGCCAGCTCGGCCAATCTTGGTCCTGGCTTCGACGCGCTGGCCGTGGCGCTGGCGCTCTACGTGGAGGTGTCGATCGAGCCCTCGGCCTCGCTCGAGGTCTCGAGCGAGGGTTGCGGGGCCGGGCAGTTCGACGACGAGAGGAACCTCGCCGTGAGGGTGGCGTCGCAGGTGCTCGGGCACTCGAGCTTCAAGGTTCACGTGAAGTCCGAGATCCCCCTCTCGAGGGGACTCGGGTCCTCGGCCGCGCTCGCCGTGGCCGCCGCCGCCGCCGCGGGCGCCGGCGACCCGCTGGCCGTGGCCGCCCGGGTCGACGGGCACGCCGAGAACGCCGGCGCGTCGCTCCTCGGCGGCCTGGTCGTCGCCGGAGTCCGCGACGACGGGGAGGTCGTCGCGCGCTCCCTGCCCTTGGACGATGCCTGGCGCTTCGTCGTCGTGATTCCCGAACAGGAACTGTCCACGGCTGACGCCCGTCGGGTGCTGCCGACCCAGGTGCCCTTCGCCGACGCGACCCGCAACCTCAGCTCGCTCGGTCTGTTGATCGCCGGACTGGGCGACCACCGCGGCTTCGTGAGCTCGGCGATGGATGACGCCCTCCACCAGCCCTACCGGATGGGCCTGCTGGAGTTCGCCCGGCCCCTGCTCGACGCGCTGCGCGACGGGGGAGCCGCGGCTTCGTGCTGGTCGGGGGCGGGCTCGACGATGCTGGGCCTGGTGACCCAGCAGAGTGGCCCGGGCGTGGTCGAGGCCGCTCGGGAGTTCCTCGCCCAGCACGGAGTTGCGGGCCGCGTGCTGACGCTGGAGGCTGATCGAACCGGCCTCGTCACTCGTTGAGCCGTCGAATGGAGGAATCGCAGCGCCGCGCGCTCGGCGGCGCGGGCTTCGTGCTGGGCGGGGCGATCATGGTCCAGTGGTCCGCCGCGCTCGTCAAGCCGGTCTTCGCCGTCATCGGACCCTCCGCGTCGGCCGGCTGGCGGTTCCTCCTCGGGGCGGTCGTGCTGATGGCTCTGACCCGCCCCAGGTTCTGGACCTGGACTCGCCAGCAGTGGGTGGCGGCGCTGGCGCTCGGAGTGTCGACGGCGTTCATGAGCCTGTGCTTCTATCAGGCCATTGCCCGAATTCCCTTGGGTGGTGCCGTCGCGATCGAGTACCTGGGGCCCTTCCTGGTGGCGGCCCTCGCCAGGCGGACCGCTCGACACTTCGCCTTCGTGGTGCTCGCGGGACTCGGCGTGCTGGCCCTGGTACATCCGGGCGGCGGTCTCACGCTGACCGGGATACTCTTCGCCGCGGGATCGGGTGCGGGCTGGGCGGCCTACGCCTTTGCCTCGCACCGGGTCGGGGGCGTAACGCTCGGGTTCGAGGGCCTAGCGGTTTCGATGTCGATCGCCGCGTTCGTGACGCTTCCGATGTCACTCAGTTCCGCCCACTTCTTCGTCGGCCGTCCGTACCTGTTTGGACGGATGCTGCTGGTGGCGATCATGTGGACTGCGCTGGGCCTGGGAGCGGAGCTTCAGGCCCTGCGCCGGCTGAAGCCTTCGATCGTGAGCGTCTTGCTCGCCCTCGATCCCGCGGTGGCCTTCGGCGTCGGATGGCTGCTGCTCGGTCAGGCCATCACGACCTGGGACCTGGTGGGACTGGTCTGCGTGGTGTCGGCGGGCGTCGCCGTCACCTACGATGCGGCCCGTGGTGAACTCAAGAGTGCTCAGTAGGCTGGAGGTCGTGGCGACGCCTAGGACCTTCGCAATCCGGACCTTCGGATGCCAGATGAACGAGCACGATTCCGAACGCCTGGCCGGGCTCTTGATTGGCGACGGCATGGTGCCCGCGGCGAGCGACCTCGAGGCCGACGTCGTCGTCTTCAACACCTGCACGATCCGCGAGAACGCCGACCTGAAGCTCTACAGCGCACTGGGACAGCTCAAGCAGCTGAAGGAGCAGCGGCCCCAGATGCAGATCGCCGTGGGCGGCTGCATGGCCCAGAAGGACCGCGGCGAGATACTGAAGCGGGCCCAGTGGGTCGACGTGGTCTTTGGCACGCACAACCTCGCCTCGGCGCCCTCGTTGCTGCGCCGATCGAGGAGCGAGGGTCCGCTGGTCGAGGTCCTCGACGCGCCCGACCCCGAGGCCAATCGGGAAATGGCGCCCGCGCTCTACGCGGTGCGCGAACTTCCCTACGCGGCGTGGATGACCATCCAGACCGGCTGCGACAACTCCTGCGCCTACTGCATCGTGCCGGCGGTGCGCGGCGGCGAGATCAGCCGGCCGCTTCGCGACCTCGTCGACGAGGCGACCATGCTGGCGAGCTCGGGGGTGAGCGAGATAACGGTGCTCGGCCAGAACGTCAACTCCTACGGGCGCGACATCACCAAGCGCGGACCCCTCTTCGCCCAGCTGCTGCGGGCGCTCGGCGAGGTCGACGGCATCGAGCGGATCCGCTTCGTCAGCCCACACCCCAAGGACCTGCGCCCCGAGACCGTCGCGGCCATGGCCGAGACCCAGGCGGTGTGCAACCAGCTGCACCTCCCGCTGCAGTCGGGGTCGAACCGGGTCCTCAGCGCCATGCGCCGCGGCTACACGGCGGAGCGCTACATGGAGAGGCTCGCCGGCGCGCGACGCGGCATCGATGACCTGGCGGTCACGACGGACATCATCGTGGGATACCCGGGTGAGACCGACACCGAGTTCGACGAGACGCTGGAGGTGGCCGCCGCCGCCGAGTTCGACTCGGCGTACACCTTCATCTTCTCGCCGCGGCCCGGCACCCGGGCGGCGCTGATGGTCGAGGACTTCGTGCCCGAGGCGGTGATCAAGGAGCGTTTCGAGCGCCTGAAGGAAGTGCTCGACCGTTCGGCCCTGCGCAAGCACGAGGCCCGCGTGGGTCGCCGCGAGGAGGTGCTGGTCGAGGGACCGTCGAAGCGCAACGCCCAGATGCTGAGCGGGCGCACGCGCCAGGGCAAGCTGGTCCACTTTCCCGTCACCGCCGAGCCTCTGCGCGCGGGCGCGCTGGTGACGCTCGACGTCGTGCACGGCGCGCCGTACCACCTGCGCGGCGAGCTCTCGTCGGTCGTCCGCGGGCCGCGCCACAAGATTCGAATCCCGCTGCTGAGCTCGTGACGGGCCACGGCGCCAGGGCCGTCGCGTTGGTGGGCGCCACGGCGTCGGGCAAGTCCGCCGTGGCGCATCGCCTCGCCCTCGAGAGCGCCGGCAGCGTGGAGATCCTCGCGGTCGACGCCATGACGGTGTACCGAGGCATGGACCTGGGCACCGCGAAGCCAACGCGCGCGCAGCGCGACGAGGTCAGCTACCACCTGCTCGATCTCGTCGAGCCGAGTGAGGAGTTCACGGTGGCGCAGTACCAGCGGGCCGCCCGAGCGAGCGCCGCCGGCGTCGGGGATCGTGGCGGCGCCGTGCTGTACGTGGGGGGCACCGGACTCTACGGACGAGCGGTGCTCGACGACTTCGAGATCCCCGGCCAGTACCCGCAGGTCCGCGCCGAACTCGAATCGCGGGCCGACGCGGAGCTCGCCCTGTTGTACGCGCGGCTGAGCGAGCTCGACCCGCTGGCGGCCAGCCGCATGGAGCCGACCAACGCGCGCCGGATCGTGCGCGCGCTCGAGGTGACCCTCGGCAGCGGTCGTCCCTTCTCCACCTTCGGCGCCGGGCTGCGGACCTACGGGCCCGTGAGGGTGGTCCAGGTCGGGCTGCGCGTCGACTTCGAGTTGCTCGACGAGCGCATCGACCGGAGGTTCCACGCCTGGATCGAGCAGGGCCTGGTCGACGAAGTGCGGGCGTTGGCCCAGTCGCCGCGGGGGCTCAGCCGCACGGCGCGCCAGGCAGTGGGGTACCGTGAGCTGCTGCGCCACGTGGAAGAGGGGGTCGCGCTCGACGAGTGCGTCGCCGAGGCCATCGCCCAGAGCCGACGCCTCGCGCGGCGCCAGCGGTCGTGGTTCCAGCGGGACCCGCGAATCGAGTGGTTCGACGAGCCCGGGGCCGCGCAGAGTCGACTCGCCGAGGTGCTGAATGGCCCCGACGGCTTCGTGCGAGAATAGAGGGCAGTGGCACTTCGTACTCTCCAAAAATGGCACGGCGCGGGAAACGACTTCCTCGTCGAGGTGATCGAGGACGGCGCCGCTCCGTGGTGGAACGCCGAGCGAGCCCGCAGCGTCTGCAGCCGCGCCACTGGCGTCGGTGCCGACGGCCTGCTCGTCGCGACCGTTGGATCCGAGGTCTCGATGGTCCTGTTCAACGCCGACGGCTCCGGGGCCGAGATGTCGGGCAACGGCATCCGGTGCCTCGCGGCCGCGGTGCGCCACGCCACGCATGCCGAGTGGGACACGCTCGAGGTGCACACGCCCGCCGGCCCGCGCACGGTGACCCTCGAGTTGGACGAGTACCGCGGCTGGGGCAGCGTCGACATGGGCGAGGTCACCTTCGGCGAGACGCTCGAGGGTGCGCTGGGGGTGGCCTACGTGGGCAATCCGCACGTCGTGGTAAGAGACGACGTGCAGTGGAGCGACGCCAGGCGCGAGCAACTCGCCGCGTCATGGTCCGACCAGATCGGCGGGGCCAACGTCGAATTCGTCTCGGAGGGCGATCGTGGACACGTCAGCCTGCGGGTCATCGAACGCGGCGTGGGATGGACGCTGGCGTGCGGCACCGGCTCGTGCGCGGCGGCCGCGGTCCTGCACCGAGATGGCCTGGCCGGCGACGACGTGGTGGTCGAGAATCCCGGCGGCGCGCTGCGCGTGCACCTCGACGGCGCGAGGGCCTCGCTGGGCGGCCCCGTTCAGTTCATCGCCAACGTGGAGTGGCTCGAGGCTTGACCTACATCCCGAACACCCTGATTGACCGGACCTTCCGCGAGAGGATCGTGCTGGTCGGCGTGCAGTTCCCGGGCGTGACGGGCGAGGAGCTGGAGCGTCAGCTCGACGAGCTGGCGCTGCTGGTCGACACCGCCGGAGCCGACGTGGTCGCCCGGATAGTCCAGCGCCGCGACGCACCCGATCCGGCGACGTTCGTGGGTTCGGGCAAGGTCCAGGAGCTGCGCGAGATATGCCTCGCGGTCGACTCGGACACGGTCGTCTTCGAGCACAATCTCTCGCCGGCCCAGCAGCGCAACCTGGAGAAGATCCTCGGGCGCACCGCGATCGACCGCACGGCCGTGATCCTGGACATATTCGCCCAGAACGCCCGCACGCCCGAGGGCAAGGCCCAGGTGGAGCTGGCGCTGCTCCAGTACCGGCTGCCGCGGCTGCGCCGGGCGGAGGGCTCGCTCTCCCAGCAGGCCGGCGGCATCGGTACGCGAGGACCCGGCGAGACCCAGCTCGAGACCGACCGTCGCCGGTTGGTGCACCGGATCCACCACATCCGCAACGACCTCAAGCAGATCGACCGCACCCGCGGCGTCCAGCGCCAGGGCCGCGATCGCGGCCGCCACCGCGAAGTAACCCTCGTCGGCTACACCAATGCCGGCAAGTCCTCGATGCTGAACGCCCTCACCGACGCCGGGGTGGAGGTGGAGAACCGGCTCTTCGCCACCCTGGACCCGCGCACGCGCCAGCGTCAGCTGCCCGGCGGGGAGACCGTGCTCTTCACCGACACGGTCGGCTTCATCTCGAATCTGCCCCACGAGCTGGTCCAGGCCTTCATGAGCACCCTCAAGTCGGTGCAGCTGGCCGACCTGCTCGTGCACGTCGTGGACGGCGCGAGCGACGACGCGGAGATCCAGATCGCGGCGGTGCGCGACGTGCTCCACGAGATCGACGCGGACAACGTGCCCGAGCTCCTGGTCTTCAACAAGGCCGACGTGCCGGGCTCGCGCGCGAAGGACCTCTCCAAGCTCTACGAGGGCAGCGTCTGGGTCTCGGCGCTGACGGGGGAGAACCTCGACGAGGTGATCGGCGCCATCGGTGACCGCCTGCGCACGAACGACCGCGTGGTCACGCTGTACCTGCCGCTCGACCGGGGTGAACTCGTGGCGGCCGCCCATCGCGAGGGCGAGGTCATCGACACGACGATCACCGACGAGAACGTGGTGCTGCGCGTGGTGCTGGATCCGGTGGGAGTGGCGCGCTTCAGCGAATGGCGGGTGCCGCGATGACCTTCACCCCGCCCCCGTATCCCTACGAGCGCCTCGACGGGCTGAGGAAGATCGCGAGCGAGCACGAGGGTGGTCCGATCGACTGCTCCATCGGCACGCCGGTCGACGCGCCGCCGGACGAGGCGCTCGCGGAGCTGGCTCGCGCCAGCGGCGCGCGGGGCTATCCCGCTTCGGCGGGGTCCGAGGAGTACCGCCTCGCCGCGGGCCAGTGGATGGACCGGCGCTTCGGCGTCACGCTGGCTCCCGATCAGATCGCCGGGTGCGTCGGCACCAAGGAGTTCGTGGGCACGCTCTCCGGCTACCTGCACCTGCGCGCCCCCGAGCGCGACACGGTGCTCTATCCGGCGGTCAGCTACCCGACCTACGCCATGGGCGCGACGCTCGCGGGGCTGAGGGCCGTGCCGGTCACCCTGATCGACGGGCGACTCGACCTGGCCTCGATCAGCCCCGACGACGTCGCGCGGGCGCTCGTGCTGTGGTCGAACTCGCCGTCCAACCCGACGGGCGTCCTCGATGACCTCGAGGGCATCGCCGAGTGGGGCCGCGACCACGGGGTGCTCGTGGCGAGCGATGAGTGCTACGCCGAGTTCACCTGGGCCGGACGTCCCCGCTCGATCCTCGAGCATGGGCTCGAGGGGGTGCTCGCGGTGCACTCGATCTCGAAGCGGTCGAACCTGGCGGGACTGCGAGCGGGGTTCTACGCGGGCGATCCCGCGACGGTGGCGTTCCTGCGTTCGGTGCGCCAGCACGCCGGCTTCATGATCGCCGGTCCGGTGCAGGCCGCCGTGGCGGCGGCGTACCGCGACGACGAGCACGTGAACCGCCAGCGGTCCATCTACCGCGCCCGCCTGGAGCTGCTCTCGAACGCGCTGAAGGCTCTGGACATCGACGCGGCGATGCCCGATGGGTCCTTCTACCTGTGGTTCTCGAAGGAGGGCATGGACGGCTGGCAGTTGGCGACCCTGCTGGCCGAGACGTCGGGCCTCATCGTGAGCCCGGGCGAGCTGTACGGCGCGCCGGGCGCGAACTTCGTGCGCCTGGCGGTCGTCCAGCCCGACGAGCGAATGGCGCTGGCGGCGTCACGGCTCCGGGAATCCTGAGCACCGCCAGTACGCTGTCGCTATGAGTTCGCTAGAGACGCGCATCGACCAGTGGTACGAGCAGATCGCCGAGATGTCCCCCGAGTACGTGGACGCTCGACGCGACGTCGAGCTGGTGATCACCAAGCTCGACGACGGCCAGCTGCGCGTCGCCGAGATCGCCCTCGGCGGCGAGGTCGTGGTGCACGAATGGGTGAAGAAGGCGATCCTCCTGCTGTTTCGGCTGCGCGGACTGGAGCGCAGCGAGGTGGGCCCCTTCGAGTACCTGGACAAGTTGGAACTGAAGCGCGATTACGAGCGCCGTGGCGTTCGCGTGGTGCCCGGTGCGTCGGCGAGGCGCGGCAGCTACCTGAGCCCCGGCGTCATCCTCATGCCCAGTTACGTGAACATCGGCGCGTGGGTCGGGCCGGGGACGATGGTCGACACGTGGGCCACGGTCGGCAGTTGCGCCCAGATCGGCGCCAACGTCCACCTGGCCGGCGGCGTCGGAATCGGCGGCGTGCTGGAACCGGCCAACGCGGTTCCGGTGGTCATCGAGGATGACGCGTTCATCGGGAGCCGCTGCATGGTGGTCGATGGTGCTCGAGTGGGCCGCGGCTCCGTTCTCGGGGCCGGGACGATCCTCAACCCTTCGATACCGGTGATCGACGCCCAGACCGGCGAGGAGGTCTCGCGCGGACACGTGCCCGACTACTGCGTGGCCGTTGCGGCGAGCCGGCGCCGCGAGTACCCGGGCGGCGAGTACTTCCTGCCGTGCGTGCTGATCATCAGGCGCATGGAAGAGGGCGAGCGCCACGACAAGGTCGCACTGAACAACATCCTGCGCGACCACGGCGTCGCGACGTGAGCAGACTCGACGACGCCCTGGCCCTCGTGGCGATACCCTCGGTGAGCCGAGACGAATCAACGATTGCCGGCGTCATCGAGGCCGAGCTGCGCACGAATGCGGCGCTGGACGTCGAGCGGATCGGCGACAACGTCGTGGCGCGCACCACGGGTCATCACAAGACCCGCCTGCTCGTGGCAGGACACACCGACACGGTGCCCGGCGACGCCGGCGAATCCGCGATCGCAGGAGACCGGTTGCTCGGCGTCGGGGCCTGTGACATGAAGGGCTCATTGTCCGTCATGCTCGAACTCGCCAAGGATCCGACGCCTCGTTCGGTGGAGGTCACCTGGGTGTTCTACGCGCGCGAGGAGATCGCCCGCGCCGAGTCCGGACTCTTGGAGATTGCCCAGTTGCGGCCGGAGCTTCTCGACGCTGACGCGGCCGTGCTCGGTGAACCGACGGGCGGATCGGTGGAGGCAGGTTGCCAGGGCACGATGAGGGTCCAGATCGAGCTGCACGGGTCGCGGGCGCACACGTCGCGTCCATTCACCGGTCGCAATGCGGTCCATCGGCTCGGGGCATTGCTGCAGCGCGTTGCCTCGTACCAGCCGCGCACGACCTCCGTCGACTCGGTCGACTTCACCGAACAGCTGCAGGCGGTGAGCGTCGAGGGAGGTGTCGCGCCCAACGTCGTCCCCGACCTGGCACGGTGCACCCTGAACTACCGTGTGGCGCCCGACAGCTCGCGGGACCAAGCCCTGGAGCGGCTGCGCGCCTTCCTCGGTGACCTCCTCGAAGACGGCGACGGTTTCGAGGTCGTCGACTGGGCGCCCGCGGCGGCGCCTGCGCTCTCCAACGAACGCCTCTCCGCCCTCGTAGCGCTGACTAACCGGCCCGCGCGAGGAAAGGTCGGCTGGACCGACGTGGCGACCTTCACCGAGATCGGAGTGCCGTCCACTAACTTCGGGGCCGGCGACCCACTTCTGGCCCACCGCAGCGACGAGTTCGTGAGCCTGAGCGAACTGGACGAGTTCGCGAAAGTCCTGGCTCGGTGGCTGGCGTAGCCAGACGGAGACTCGATCCGCTAGTAGTTACGTAGGACTGAAATGACGCGCCCGAAGACCACCACGTCGCCGGCGGCGAGGTCCATGGGCTCCATGCTCGAGTTCTCCGGCTTCAGGACGACGCGGGCCCCCTGGGGGAAGTAGCGCTTTACCGTCGCTTCGCCATCGGGAATCCCCGCGACCACGATCTCGCCGGTGTTGGCCGTGTTCTGTCGCTGCACGACGACGTAGTCGCCGGACAGGATTCCCGCTTCAATCATGGACTCGCCGCGTACTTGCAGGACGAAACTGTCGCCGCGGCCCGCGAACTGCTCTGGAATCGACATGAGCTCGTGGGTGTGCTCTTGAGCGAGGACACCCGTTCCCGCCGCCACGTCACCGACGAAGGGGATGTGGCGGATGTGCTGATCGGGGGCAGGGTTCTCGACATCAAGACGTACCGTAAGCGTGCGAGGCTGCTGAGGATTCTTCTCGATGAACCCCGCATTCTTCAGGACCTCGATGTGGTTCGCCACTGTGGCGGGCGACTTGAGTCCCACGTGGTCACCGATCTCTCGGATGGTGGGGGGGAAGTTGCGCTCCCGCTGACAGGTGATGATGAACTCCAATATCTGGCGACGCATCGGTGTCAGTACTTCAGCCATGGGGATCCCTTCGGGACGAACAGTTGTTCGTAGACTAGTCCAGACCTGACACGAAATCAAACACCTGTTCGCCTCACTTCTGAACGACGATTCGTCGCAGAATCGTAACGATGGCTGCACTTACGGAGCTCTTATGTGGCTGCTAACGTTCTGCGATGGCCAAAGTGGCCTATACAAGTCCGTGTCGGTTTTCTCTTCGTGACAGTAACGTGACGGGACCGGAGACCGACGGGGAAGTAAACCAACACAGTTGAGGAGGACGAGCCTATGAAGCTTCGTTTGAACAAGACGGTGTCTGCGGTGGCTTCAGGTGCCCTGCTGTTGATGGTGGTGCCGGCAGTCGGCCTCGCATCGACTTCAGGAGCTGCGTCAAAGCCGTCGTACACCATTGGATATGAAGGACCGTTGTCGGGTGGAAATGCTCAGTTGGGCCTGAACATGGTCTTTGGCGTGGAGTTGGCGATCAACAACGCCAACGCGACCCACAAGTTGCCTTTCACCCTCAAGCTGAAGAAGTACGACTCCCAGGGTTCCAGCACGCTGGCGCCCGCACAGGCCGAGGGGGCTGTGGCGAACAAGAACGTCGTTGCCGTTGTCGGTCCCTCGTTCTCCGGTGAGACCAAGGCTGCCGAGCCGTACTACTCCAACGCTGACATGGCGACGGTGAGCCCTTCGGCCACTGCGGCCGCACTGGCGTTTGGTACGAAGAACAACTTCATGCGCGTCATTGCGGGTGACGACGTCCAAGGTGCAGCCGATGCGAACTATCTCGTGAAGACGAAGGCTCTCAAGACCCTCATTGTCGTGAACGACGGTTCCTTCTACGGAGCAGGACTCGCCACCGTTGTCGCCAAGCAGGCTGCAACTAACGGTGCAACCGTGACCCCTTACACGTACCCCCAGACTGGTTCTTGCGGCGGTACGGCCTCGGTGTCGCAGTACACGGCTGCGGCGACGCAGATTGTGGCTGACAAGGCGAGCGGCCTCTTCTACGGTGGTTACTTCTGCGACTTTGGTCTTCTCCTCGGTGCGCTCAACGCCGCTGGTTACACGGGCACAATCATGTCGGGTGACGGATCTTGGTCAACGGCGCTGATTGCCGGGACCTCGCCCGCTTCGGCTGCGAACAACGTACTGCTCAGTGAGGCAGGCGGCGGTAACTCTAACTTGACCGGAAAACTGGCCGCTGAGTACAAGGCCCTCGCGCACTTCACTGCGAACAACGCCACCTACGCGGCGCAGGCTTACGACGCGACGAACATGATCATCGCGGCGCTGCAGAAGGTGAAGCCCGTCTCGAACCTGAAGAAGTTCCGTGAGTCAATTGTGACTGAGCTCCACAAGCTCACGTTCAAGGGTGTCACTGGAACGATCAAGTTCCAGGGCAACGGTGACTTGACCCGCTCCTCCACGGTCGACTTCGGCCAGGTGCAGAGCGGCAACATCGTCTCGATTGGTCACAGTTAAGCCAGAGGCAATTTGATTGACCAAGAGGCCGGGGACAATGTGTTCCCGGCCTCTTGGATTTGGCCTACAATTTTTGACCGGCACAAATTTGGGGGAAGCCTTGGGCGCTTTTGGCCACTATCTGACGAGTCACTTCGCAACACTGCGCCTGGAGTTCTGGGGACTTCTGGTTGGCGGCATCGCTACGGGATTCATTTACGGAATGGTGGCAATTGGCTACACGTTGGTGTACGGAGTGCTGCGACTGATCAACTTTGCCCACTCGGAAATATTCATGTCGGGTGGGTTCGCCAGCTATTTTCTTCTGAAGGCCGTCGTCGGCAATTCGCTGCCCAGTGGATGGGCCTCGATAGGACTCATCGCTCTTGGTGTCCTGGCCGGAGGGACGGCTGGAGCGGTCATGGCGATTGCGCTTGAGCGAGTTGCGTACCGGCCGCTGCGCCGCAGGAACGCTCCAAAGTTGGCGTATCTGATCAGCGCCATTGGGGCGTCCTACTTCATGTTCAACCTGGCCGGCAAGGAGTTCGGTCGCTACAACATATCGATGCCTCAGATCTACATCGATCATCCGGTTTTCACGATTTTCGGCGCTCCGGTGCAGATGTACTACCTGGTCATCCTCATTGCCGGACTGATCATGCTCATCGGCCTTGATCGGCTGGTTGCGACATCGAAGCTCGGACGCAGTATTCGGGCAGTGGCGCAGGACGCCGAGACGGCGTCGCTCATGGGAGTCAACATTGACCGAACAATTGTCTTGACGTTCATCCTGGGCGGGGCGCTGGGCGGGGCCGCAGGATTCCTGTTCAGTCTGGGGAGCGGTGTCGTGTACACGATGGGCTTTACTCCGGCGTTGAAGGCCTTCACCGCCGCAGTGCTTGGCGGCATCGGCAATCTTCGCGGCGCAGTTATTGGCGGTCTCCTGCTGGGTGTCGCGGAAAGCTTCTCGATCGCCTTCGTCCAGGCGGCCTACTTTGACGTTGTCGCCTTCGGCATTCTGGTGCTCGTCCTGCTGGTTCGCCCGACTGGAATCCTGGGCGAGCGCCTGGGGAGGTCGGCATGATGATGCGATTCTTGCGCATGCCTCACGTTGGCAGGTTCTTCAGTTCCGTCGCGGTGGTGGCCATCATCGCAGTCGTCACTGGACCTCCGGGAAGCACCGCGACGCCCACTGCTGGTTTCACCGGGTCCTTTACCGAAAAGACTTCTTTCTTTGGTCTCTTCGCGACTGCTCGCTATCTGGAATTCTTCGTGTTCGTGCTGTTGTTGTTCGGCGCCTGGACCCTCTGGGTGTCCAGGGGAGAACAATTGAAGGCTGTCACCTCCAAGGCGCTTGGCGCTCCGCGCGCCGTTGCGCAACACAAGCCAGTGAAGTGGGGACTGCGGCTTCTACTCGTGGTGGTAGCAATTGTGTTGCCGCACATCGTGACCGATCCGTTCTGGCAGGCGGCAATGGTCGAGCAACTCGCGATATTCGTCCTGCTTGCCCTTGGGCTGAACGTGGTCGTCGGCTTTGCCGGCCTGCTCGATCTGGGCTTCGTTGCCTTCTACGCGATCGGCGCCTACGTGACCGCATGGGTCACCGGTGCACTCCCAACACCCGCTCCATTTGGAATTCATCTCAACACGTTTTACGCAATTCCAATCGCGATTGTCATAGTAATGATTGCCGGAGTGCTCCTGGGGACGCCGACGCTCCGTCTTCGCGGCGACTATCTCGCCATCGTAACGCTGGGCTTCGGTGAGATCATCACGATTTTCGCCAACAATCTGTACGGCATCACCGGAGGGTCCGAAGGAACCAACGCAATTCCTCACTTCTCATTTCACGCCGGTTTTCTGAAGTACGTATGGGGGCTAGGTCCCGTGCCCTATTACTACCTGACGCTGCTCTTTGTCGTCATCTTCATTTTGGCGTTTTCGTTGCTGGAGCACTCCCGCGTCGGCCGGGCGTGGACGGCCATCCGCGAGGACGAGGTTGCGGCGGAGTCGATTGGGATCAATCCGCTCAAGTACAAGGTCATGGCCTTCGCTATTGGAGCAGCGAGCGCGGGCTTCGCCGGCGTCATCACCGCCGGGCAGACNNATAGCGGGTGTTGTCTTGGGGGCTCTTGTGATCCAGACGTTCTCGATGTATCTCATTCACACGCCACCGGCCGGATACCAGCCATCGGACCTCTATATCTACGTGGGGGCACTGCTGGTGATAATGATGATCTTCCGACCGGCGGGCTTAGTTCCATCCAGGCGCCGCAAGCGTGAGATCGGAATGGCCGAAGCCGGCGAGGGCCACATGGATGAGTTGCTGACGGGAGACACGCCGTGAGCGATGACCGGATATTCGACGTGCAGAACGTCACTCTGCGCTTTGGCGGAGTCGTATCGCTGAACGACGTCAGCCTCCATCAGGATCGCGGAGAGATACTGGCAGTCATTGGTCCCAATGGTGCGGGAAAGACGTCGCTGTTCAACTCACTCACTGGCGTGTATCAGCCCCAAGAGGGTGTGATCACGTTTGTCGGTCGCGACGGGAAACCTATTTCGATTATCGGGAAGAAGCCACATAAGGTGAGTGGCGCCGGCGTTGCTCGAACGTTTCAAGCCTCGCGCATGTTCAGCGCCCTCACCACGTTCGAGAACGTGAAGATCGGTGCTGAGTCGCATCGGGGCTTCGGGGCGGTGGGTGCCATGGTGAAAGGCCCCGTCACTCGCCGAGGTGAGAGGGCCTCCGACGCCAAGACCGTCGAACTTCTCGACTTCGTGGGTCTTCGCGCGAAGGCCAACACCCTCTCGGCGTCCCTTTCTTACGGTGACCGGCGTCGACTCGAGATCGCGCGAGGTCTCGCCACCAATCCTCAAGTCCTGCTGCTCGACGAGCCGGCCGCCGGGACGAACCCCTCGGAAAAGCTCGGCCTCGCGAATCTGATCCGCAAGGTTCGAGACGACATGGGCGTGTCAATCCTGTTGATCGAGCATGACATGAAGCTGGTGATGTCGCTGGCCGAGCGTCTCTACGTCTTGAACTTCGGCAGCGTCATCGCGCAAGGTACGCCCGCAGAGGTCCGATCCAACCCGGACGTCATCGAGGCCTACCTCGGCTCGTCGGCCGAAGAGATGGAAGGGCAAACGTAATGCTCCAGGTCCAAGATGCGGTGGTTCGCTACGGCGCGATCACTGCACTGCACGGCATCTCGTTCGACATCCAAAAGGGCGAGATCGTGACGTTGCTCGGTGCCAACGGCGCCGGCAAGACCACGACACTACGCATGCTTTCCGGGCTGCACGCGCCCTCGAGCGGAAAGATCCTCTTCGAGGGACAGGACGTTTCGGCCACCAAGGCGCATCAGTTCAGTTCGCTCGGCATCAGTCACGTGCCTGAAGGTCGCCGGATCTTCCCCCAGATGACCGTGGAGGAGAACCTCGAGATGGGCGCCTTTCGGCGCCGCGGATCATTCAGCGACGACACCGACAGGATGTACGAGACGTTCCCGATTCTGAAGGAGCGCCGCAAGCAACTGGGCGGCAACCTTTCGGGCGGTGAGCAGCAGATGCTCGCCATAGCTCGAGCCCTGATGTCGCAGCCGCGTCTGCTGCTGCTGGACGAGCCTTCGATGGGGCTCGCCCCCATGATCATCGAGACGATCTTTCGCATCATTGGCGAGATCCGCGACAGCGGCACGACGGTCCTGGTCGTCGAGCAGAACGCGTCGCAGGCTCTGCGTCTCGCTGACCGCGGCTACGTGATGGAGAACGGGCGGATCGTCTTTGGGGACTCGGCTCAGAACCTGCTGCACGACGAGCGGGTGAGGGCGGTCTATCTGGGCGAGTCGGTCGAGGGCGCCTAGGGGACATGGCCGGCACGGAGGACCTCCATCCCAGTGCACTCCGCGTGGCGAGCCTTCTCGAGTCGCTTGGAGCGCTCGGCCCGTTCCGTGAGTTCGACGTGCCCACCAAAACGGCCGCCGATGCAGCCACGGCGCTGGGGTGCGACGTGGGAGCCATCGCGAGCACCCTGGTGTTCATGATCGACGCGCAGCCGGTGGTGGTGATCAAGAGCGGTGGATCGCGCACCGACGTTGATCGGCTTCGAGAACTCCTGAAGGCCAACGAGGTACGTCAGGCCACGTCCGACGAGGTGCGAGCAGCCACCGGCCAGTCGATCGGGGGAGTGTCGCCCGTGGGCTGGCCTGAACCGCTTCGCACACTCATCGACGACTCGCTCTCCCGATTCGAACGACTCTGGGCGGCGTGCGGAACGCCGAACGCGGTGTTCGCAACCTCGTACGAGGAACTTCGCAGAATCTGCGGTGCCGCTCCGCTTTCCCTGTAACTGCACCCGTCGGTCACGCTGTGGCCTCAGAGGGCGTTCGCACCGCCAAAAGTGCCTATTTCTCGGCATTTTTCCGGGATGTCACTGGCTGCTGATAAAACACTTGCAACGAACACGTGTTCGCTTTATCATATACGAACAGGTGTTCGCACACGATCAGGAGTGTCGGAAATGGCAGCGATTGAGCTAGCAGAGGTCGAGGAGTACGAAGAGTTCGAGCCGCGGCGGCTTCGCCTGGTGAGCATCCAGGGAGTGGAGCCAGTGCGGACCGGTCGACCGTTGGCAGCACGCCGCGCCGCTCGGGCGCGAATGCTCCAACGACGTCGACGCACCCTTGTCGCACTTGGGTTGGTGACTGGGCTGATCATCCTCGCGCTGCCGGGGGCCGCGTTCGGCGGGGTCACCGGCGCCGGGTTGCCCGGCGATCTCGCCGACAGCTCCGTGCTCGCCTCGGGTATGGTCTACGTCGTTCACGGCGGCGACACGGTCAACTCGATCGCCCGGTTGATGAATCCGGTCGATCCGTCGATCGCGCGTCGAGACCTCGTCCGCGAACTCGGCTCATCGGTGGTCGTGCCCGGTGAGCACGTCCTAATTCCTTAGATTTTCAAGGATTTGGGTGTATCGTGACCTGTATGCGCTGTCCCTTCTGTGCGGCAGACGATGACCGCGTCGTTGATTCCCGGCTCGCCGAGGACGGTGTGGCGATACGGCGACGTCGCGAGTGTTCGGCCTGCGGGCAGCGCTACACGACCTTCGAGCGCCTCGAGGAAATTGGCCTCTACGTCATCAAGCGTTCGGGCGATCGGGAACTCTTCGATCGGGCCAAGATCATGAGGGGTGTGCGATCGGCGTGCAAGAACCGACCCGTTGACGCCGAGGCGATGGAGGCGCTGGCGCTCAGCGTCGAGGAGTCGATGCGACTGCTGAACCGTGACGTTACGAGCGAAGAGGTCGGTGTGGCGACCCTCGAGGCGCTTCGCCAGGTCGACGACGTGGCCTACGTGCGCTTCGCTTCGGTCTATAAGGGGTTCGAAGGCACCGAGGACTTCGCCCGCGAGATCGGCATGCTGGTTAAGACCACCGCGCCCAAACTGCGCGGATAGAGATGCGGGCCCTGCGGCTGAGACCAAGTTCGGCGATGGCGATCTACGCGCACCCTGACGATGCCGACGTCGCCGCGGGAGGCCTCCTGGCGTTGTGGGCGAGCGAAGGCTGCGCGGTGCATCTCGTGGTGATCTGTGACGGGGCCAAGGGCTCGCACGCCGTCAAGGCCAATCCCGCCAAGTTGCGATCGGCCCGCCGCGAGGAGATGCAGTTGGCCGCGGACCTGCTCGGGGCCTCCAGCGTGACCTGCCTCGAGCGTCCCGACGGCGGGATCGAGAATGATGAGGCGCTGCGCGAGACCCTCGTCGGACTCGTGCGCCGGTACCGGCCGCAGGTCGTGCTCGGACCGGATCCCACGGCAACGTTCTTCGGTGGCGTCTACGTCAACCATCACGACCACCGAGAGGCCGGTTGGGCGTTGCTTGACGCCGTGGCCCCGGCCGCGGCGATGCCCCTGTACTTCCCGGGCCAGGGCGAGCCCCACCAGGTCGACCAGTTGCTGCTCAGCGGCACCCACGAGCCCGACGTCGTCGCCGACGTGACCCTGACAATCGACACGAAGCTGAAGGCCGTCCTGGCGCACGTTTCGCAGCTGGGCGGCGATGACGAGGCCATCCGCAATGTCGTGTACGGACGCGCCGAGCAGGCCGGCCGACAAGTAGGGGTGGCGTTCGGTGAAGCCTTCCGCTGCGTTGAACTCTCCTTCTGAGGGGCCCTCGGTAGACGAGGCACCCCTTTTGCACATCGACCTCGACGCCTTCTTCGCGTCGGTCGAAGTGCTCGACGATCCGTCACTACGGGGCAAGCCGGTGGCCGTAGGAGGGTCGCAGGGACGGGGAGTGGTGGCCAGCGCCAGTTACGAGGCGCGCCGCTACGGGGTTCGCAGCGCCATGCCGACCGTCGTGGCGATGCGTCGTTGTCCTGAGCTCATCGTGCTGCCGGGACGATTCGATCGCTACGAGGCCTACTCGCGCAGGTTCCATGACGTGATCCGCGACCTCACGCCCGAGTTCGAGCCCCTCGGGCTCGATGAGGTGTTCGCCGACCTGCGAAGCCTCCGTCGCCTGCGGGTGCGTCCAATCGAGGCGGCCGAGGCGCTGCGAACGCGCATCAACGAGGAGCTGCGACTGCAGTGCGGCGTGGGGCTCGGTCGCAACAAGCTCTTCGCGAAGCTCGCATCCAAGCGCTCCAAGCCGCGGGTCGTCGACGGCGAACTGGTCGACGGCGCCGGAGTGGTCTGGGTGAGTGCGCAGCTCGAGGCGCAGTGGCTCGAGGAGCTGCCGGTGCGCGCGCTGTGGGGAGTGGGGCCGGCGACCGCCGCCAAGCTCGAGAAGCTGGGCCTGGCGTGGGTGCGCGACCTGGCCAAGGTGGACGAGGGGACCCTCGCCAGCCACGTGGGTCCGTCCATGGCCGCGACGCTCAGCGCGTTCGCCCGCGGCGAGGACAACCGCGAGGTGGTGGTCGACCGGGTCGCCAAGTCGATCGGACACGACCAGACGTTCCTGCGCTCGTTGCACGGTGTGGAGGAACTGGTCGACGCCGCGCGGGGCCACTCGGCGATCGTGGCCCGGGCCCTGCGCAGCCAGGACCGGGTCGCTCGAACGATCACGGTGATCGTGAGGTTCGACGACTTCACTAGCGTGTCGCGGTCCCAGACGCTTGCCTTCGGGGTCGACGACGAGTTCGCGATCGCGGCGATCGCCGAGGCGTTGCTGGGCAGCGTGGAGCTGCACCACGCGGTTCGGCTTCTGGCCGTGCACGCCTCCTCATTCCTCGAGCGCAGCGCCAACCAGATGCAGCTGACGTTTGGCTTCGAGCAGACATCGCTGAGTACTCGCGGTCAGGCCCAGCAGGTCTCGCGCGAGCGTCAGGTCGGCTACGAGGCGCTTCGCGACGCCGTCGACGAGGTCCGCAACAAGTTCGGCCAGGCGGCCGTGGGCACGGCGAGCGAACTGGGAGCCGCCGGGGTGCAGATCGCCACCCAGCGAGGTCGGCACGCCTTCGGGCCCGAAGTTACCCCGTAGGGCCCGGCGCCGGTCACTCGACGGTGACGAGCGTCCCAATCGGGGTGTGGGGCCAGACGGCCTTGGCCGAGGTGTAGGGCATCTCGACGCAGCCGAGGCTCTGGGGCCAGCCGTAGGTGGAGCGGATGAAGCCGTGCAGGGCATCGCCGCCGTTGAAGTAGGAGATCCAGGGGATGCCCGGGTCGCTGTAGTGCGAGCCGTCGGGATTCGTGCCGGTCATGGTCTGGCTCGAGTACCGCACGTAGACCGGGTACGTGCCCAACGCCGTCGGCGCGACGGAGATGCCGGTGTTGACCAGCGAGTGGAAGGTGGCCGTGCCGGCGACGTAGAGCGTCAGCCTCTCGTGAGATGCCTCGCTCACGACCACGTAGTTGTACGGGTCCGGATCGACCGTGCCGGACTGCGCGGCGCCCAGCAGATCGTTCCAGGTGGGCGCATCCAACACGCCGGTGGTGGGCAGGTCGTTGTCGCTCTGGAACTTCATCAGCGCGCCCCTCACGATGACGTTGTCCGGGCCTCCACGCCAGAGGGAACTCAAGACGGCGGGCAAATTGGGATAGGCCCAGGAGTAGGCGCCGGGCACTTGCTGGGTCGGGTCGCTCTGGGCCACCGAAGGCGTGAAGGTGAGTGGCAGGTACTTGAGTTCGGCCAGCAGCTGCACCTCCCACTCGGCATTGCTGGCGACGCTCGACAGCAACGGATGCGTGGTCGTGAACGTGCAGTGCCCGGCGCACTTCATCGCGCTTGGCGCGTCGATGGCGTAGGACATCGAGGGGGTCAGCTTGCTCCTCACCACGGCCTGCACTTCCCTCGGCCCGATCTGCTGCCAGATGGTCGCGAGGGCGGGCTTCGTCGTCAGCGCCGGCAGCGCCGATGCGCGAACGGGAACGCTGAAACTGAGCCGGATCACGGGCATCGTGGCCGTTATGGAGGTGGTGACGGTGCTGGTCACCCTTACGGCGCTGGCGGCGCCGGCGTTCACCGACGGGGCCAGCCCGGACGTGATGAGACCCAGGGCGAGGACGGCGGTGGTTCGCAGGAATCTGGTCACTACCCAAGAATAATCGCGTTACGCGGTCCGTCGACGGCGCCTACGATGAGGCCAACGGGCAGAAGGGGACATCGTGAACATCTTCAAGGTCATTCTCGCGGTGATCCTCGTCATCATCGTCTTCGAGATAGTGCTCGGGATCGTCGGCGTGGTGGCCTCCACGCTGGGGTTCGTCTTCGAGGTCGCCATCGTCGTGGCCCTGTGCCTGCTGGCCTACCGGTTCTTCCAGAAGCGCTGACGCAGACCACGACCCGGTAGGATTGTCAGTTCTGGCGGCGTGGCCGAGTGGTTAGGCAGGGGCCTGCAAAGCCCCGTACTCCGGTTCGAATCCGGACGCCGCCTCCAGTGGTAGCGCGGTTTTTGCTGTGGTGTGGCGTCAGCCGTGCCGCAGTACGGGCCTCGGAGAATGCCAAATTACTGTGGCACGGCGAGAACTGCGTCACTGTCGGCCCGAGGAATCCTCGAAAGCCGAATGATCCGGTCTGGCCATTGTGCCTCTATTGACCGGTAGACCACTGGTCCACACGATTAATTGGGTATCCGCGTATTTTTGTATCCCACGGACGTGCGCGGGGAGCGCAGGGGCCTTGACACCGAGTGAAGGTGGTTGAGACGGAAGATTCCCGGGCCTGGTCCTCTCTGCCGAGATCCTGCAGTGCCCGATGGCTCGTCTTGGGGCGGATTCTTCGAGATGGTTGAATCGCGAGGGGTCCGGGGGCTGCGTCTCACACTTGGAAAGGATCAGATCACGGGTTGAGTATTGTTTCTATCAGAGACGATTGAAGAAGCGGGACGAGATGGCGGTGCAAGAATTGGCGTTGCCCAACGCTCGCTCAACCACCGAGCACCGCTTGGGTGGTCCGGATCTGATTTCGCGGACATGGCCCTTCTTTGTCGTCGCGATAGTGGTTGAAGCCAGCCTGGCCCTCCCGCCGGGGCCCGTGTCAATGTCCGCTGCCGTTCTCAGCGTGATACTGCTTGGATTGACGGCGGCGAGCATCTTTCTTCCGTGGAAGGTGCTCCCCACGTGGGCCAATATCGTCATCCCCCTGCTCTATACCGGATCCGCTCTCGCATTGATCCTGGCCGCCGGAGGCACGACTTCGGGCGTCGGACTTGTGGTGTTGCTCCCGGTCATGTGGACCGCTCTCAACCTTGAGCCGTGGAAGTCGGCCACTGTCCTTTGTGCAGTGGTGGCGCTTGAATTCGTCGCATCGATCGTGCCAGTCGAAGTTCCGGACTCGGTTCGGCTGCGCCGGGTAGCAATCTACTTCGTCCTCGGATGTCTTATCGCGTACTCCATTCACGAGCTTCGAAATCGGATCGCACGAATCAGTTCACAACGAGAGTCGATTAACGCTGAGATGGTCCTGACGATCGGAGAGTTGCGGGAGCGCAATCGTGCCGCCACCGTTCTCGGCAATCTCGTTGACATGCTCAGCACGTGCGTCACCAGAGAAGAGGCCTATGAGGTCATTGAGCATTCGGCTCAGGAGATGTTCGGTACCGATGGTTCGCTCAGCATTCTGAACCCCTCGAAAGACCAGTTGGAAGCGAAGTGTTCGTGGGGTGGCTATGCGAAGAACGAACAGCCCTTTTCGCCGGATGACTGCTGGGCCCTCCGGCGAGGCCACGAGTACGAATCGAGGATTGGGGACATACCGTGCAAGCATCTCGTAAAGAGTGGTGGCGTCCACACCCTTTGTCGCCCGCTGCTGGCTCAGGGTGAGATTCTGGGCGTCCTGACGGTTTGCGTTCGTGAGTCGACAGAGGAAGCCGTTCTCGCCACCGAGGCCACTGATCTTTTTCGCCAGTATGCGCTGTTGGTCGGCGAGCAGATCTCCATTTGGATGGCCAACTTCAATCTGCGCGAGACCCTGAAGAACCTCTCGATCAGGGACCCTCTGACCAACCTCTTCAATCGGCGATTCATGGAAGAGACTCTCAATCGTGAAATGAGCAGCGCTGCTCGCAACCATGATGAGGTCAGCATCATGCAGATGGACGTTGACCACTTCAAGGAGTTCAACGACACCTACGGTCACGCGGTGGGCGATGTTGTACTGCGCGCCGTTGCGGGAGTCATCCTCGACCTGTTTCGTGGTTCTGACGTCCCTTGTCGCTACGGTGGCGAAGAGTTCACCGTGGTTCTGCCAAGGTGTTCCTGGGATGCCGCTAACGCGCGGGCCAAGGAACTGCAAGCGCGAATCGCCGAACTGGAGATTCCAATTGCCCCTGACGAGGTTCTGCCCAAGCCACCGACGCTGTCCATCGGCATCGCAACGTCTCCGGAACATGGACTTTCCAGCGACGTTCTCTTACGAGCGTCGGACATGGCCCTCTACGCGGCAAAAACCGCTGGAAGGGACAGGATTGAACAGGCGTGGAATGCGGAACAGATCATGGCGGCGGATCACTTGGTAACGAGAGATGGAGCAGAGTTCGGAAGCGGACCCCCGGCCGTCGCGCAACCATAACCTCGAGGACCTCGATGCATTCTCGCGTTCACCGGGGCCCCTGAGGTCCACCGGCGAGTCGCTGGTCATTCCCCAGTATCTCGTCGGTCGTGGCGTCGGGCACACCGTCGAAGAAGATATCGATGGCGTCTCGAAACAGCGCCTCGCCGGGATCGGCCCTCATGAAGAGCGTCATCGAAGAGCGAAACTTCACGTCGTCCCAGCCCAGAATCGAGGAGATGCCCATTGCGTGATGGCCGTTGATGGCCGCCGCGGCCTCTCGAAGGCGTGGACCGAGAACCGGGTGGAGGAGGTACGCCCTGGCCTCGTCAATCGATGAGATCGAGTACTCCCGCGACGTCGAGCTGCGACCCAGGCCGACGATCTGCGGGAACACCCACCAGATCCAGTGCGAGTCCTTGCGCCCCGCGCGAATCTCGCGCAGTGCCTGGTCGTAGCCTCCAGAGTGGTCCTGCGCCTCAACGAAGCGCTGCAGTCGATAGGTGTCCTGCATGAAGGCTCCTCCACGCCACGTCCGTGCGCCAATCTTCCGGTCAGACGACTCGGGTACACGGCTTCCTGGGCAACTGCACCGCAGTTGCGGAGCGTTTCGTTCATAGTGGCACAGTTTGAAAGGGAGCGCCGAGAAGGTTGAGATTCTGAGAGTCGACGCCTTCGTCACCCGACGCACCGGCGAAGACGACAGCAATCCGTCCGCGGCGCGCGAAACGGACGAGAAGTGACCTTCGTCCCTGTTTGCGAACGCGGGCAGCGGCGAGAGTGTGGCCAGGTACGACAATTTGGGAAGGCTGACTATGAACTGTGAAGATGGCAAGTGCCAGAAGGGTTTCGGTGTCTTGATTGTGGCGGCGCTGTTCGTCGTCGCCGGAGTGGGCGCGTGCAAGAAGCGCTGTCACTGCGCCAGCCAGGACGAGAAGCGCTGCGACGGAAACTGCCAGTGTCGTGGCCGGCGCCGACACGAGGATGGCCGCAGTCACGGTCATGGTCATGGTCATGGCGAGGGACGCCGCGGCTTCGACCCGATGAGGATCCTCGACAAGCGTTTCGCCAGTGGCGAAATCGACGAAGATGAGTACCAGCGACGCCGCAGTGTCCTGAAGGGCGAATCGTAATTCCGGGACGCGTTGGGAAACGGTGGCGCAAGGCTTCCAGAACTGACCGGACCTGCCACGAGGTGTGGCACCGGAGTTGATTTCCGCCTAAGGATTTGTCTGCTCGCCCAGCGGTACGGGTTCTGGATGTCAGCGGGGTGCCAGCCCTTTGTGTGGTGGGCCCACTGTCTGGTCGCGGTCGCCATGCGCTGAGACGGTGCGGAACGCTTCAAGCCTCCCGACATCTACGTCCTCTCTGGTGGTTGGCGTTTCGCTTCGTGTCACCCCGGGATGCTCGCTTCATTGCGCGCTCGTGGGGCCAGGATGCGCAGGAGGGTGCGCGGATGACTGCTCATCTCACGTGACCGTCGCCGATGGCGTCGAACGGCGACGGACCGTGGACGCGGCGCGGCCGCCGCGGCCGTGAGCAGTACGTGGTGCTGGCTGCGGCGGCCGCTCAGGTAGGGTCGTTGATAGAGATCCAGCCGACGAAGGAGATGAGCCGCGCGATGGCCCCTGCCAAGACCTCCCAGACATGGCCGAACATCACGAATGCATCGGAGATTGAGTCTTGGCTCATCGACATGGACGGGGTCCTCGTTCGCGAGGAGCATCCGATCGAGGGTGCGAATCGATTCCTCGACCTACTGCGGCGCACGGAGACGCCGTTCCTGGTCCTCACGAACAACTCGATGTTCACGGGACGTGACCTGAGCGCCCGGCTCAAGTGGAATGGCATCGACGTTCCCGAGGACCATATCTGGACCTCGGCCCTCGCGACTGCGGTGTTCCTCGACTCCCAGCGCCCGAAGGGCACCGCATTCGTCATTGGCGAGGTCGGCCTGACGACCGCCTTGCACGAAGTGGGCTACACCCTGTCCGACAACAACCCCGACTACGTCGTTATCGGCGAGACCCGGTCCTACAGCTTCGAGCGCATCACGAAGGCCGTGCGGCTGGTGGGCGAGGGGAAGCGGTTCATCGCCACCAATCCCGACCCGACCGGGCCCAGCGTCCATGGGCCGCTGCCCGCGACGGGTGCGGTCGCGGCCCTGATCAGCAAGGCCACGGGGAAGGTTCCCTACTTCGTAGGAAAGCCGAACCCTCTGATGATCCGCTCGGCGCTGCGAAGGCTGAACGCCCACTCCGAGACGACCGCGATGGTCGGCGACCGGATGGACACGGACGTGGTCGCCGGACTCGAGGCCGGCCTGCACACCGTGCTCGTGCTTTCGGGGGTTTCCGACGCCGGGGCGGCCGACCACTATCCTTACAAGCCCTCACGGGTCGTCACCTCGGTGGAGGTGCTCGCCGACGAACTCGAGAAGAGCCTGAGTTGAGCCGAGGGGGCGCCGCCGTTGTGCGCCTGGACCTCGCGGTGCTGCGCTAACCGCTGACGGTGACCAGCGTTCCGATCGGCGTGCGCGGCCAGACGATCTTGGCGTTGGCGAAGGGCATCTCGACGCAACCCAGGCTCTGGGGCCACCCGTAGCTGGCGCGGATGAACCCGTGCAGGGCGTCACCGCCGTGGAAGTACGAGACCCACGGTATGCCGGGGTCGCTGTAGGGCTGGCCGTTGGGCAGGTTGCCCGACATCGTCGTGGTGGTGTAGCGCACGTACACCGGGTAGGTGCCGCTCTGGGTTGGGGCGACCGAGATTCCGGTGTTCACGGGCGACGAGTAGCGCAGCTTCCCGTCCACGTAGAGCCGCATGGTCTGGGGTAGGTTCTTGCTCACCACGACGTAGTTGTAATTGAGACGGTTGACGTCGTGGTGGTTGGCGGCTGCGATGAGGGCGTCCCAGGTCGCGGTGTCGATGGCTCCCGTCGTGGTGAGACCGTGATCGTACTGGAAGCGCATGAGGGCGCCCTCGAGGACCACGTTGTTGGTTCCCACGCGCCACAGGGCCCTGAGCGAGGAGGGAAGTGACTTGTAGCGCCACACGTAGGTCCCCGATTGCAGCTTGGTCGGACTCGTTGCCCGCGTCTTCCTGGGGATGGTCGTTGTCGTTGTCGTCGACGTGGTCGTGGTCGTGGTGGACGGGATCGTCGTCGAGGTCGGGGTGGTCGAGGTCGGGATGGTCGAGGTCGTTGTAGTGGTTGTCGTTGAAGTGGTCGTGGGCGCGGGCGTGCTCGTGGCCGGCTTGTGGACTGCCGGCTTCAGCGCCACCGGCAGGTACCGCAGTCCGGCGAGCAGTTGATCCTCCAGCTTGATGGAGAACGCGACGTTGGAGCGCGACTTCAACTCCAGGCGATGGGTGATGACGACCCCTCGAAGCTGGCCGGCGGCCTGGGCGATGGGGGTGATCGTCAGTGACCCAGCCACGACTGCTCCGACGACGGCCAGGGTTCGGTAGCGGCTCTGGTTCGACATCATCGATCAAGGTTACTGGTCAGCAGGCGGATCTCGATCCATGCTGGTCACGCCAGCCCAGTTGGCGAAAGGATAAGAGGGGTCCCCACCACCACCCTTCGGCGGCGAGTGGGGACCCGACAAGGGCCCTCAGCGCCGGCGCCGGCGCTTGTGGGCATTCGTCAGCACCGAAGGCGCCCAGCCGGCGTCCTCGGGATTGACGTTGGTTCCGGGGGCGACGAGCTCGTCGATGCGGTCCAGTACCGCCGGCTCGAGACGGATGTCCGGCGCCGACAGCTGGGACTCGAGCTGCTCCATGGTCCGCGGTCCGATGATGGCGGCGCTGATGGCGGGGTGCTCGAGCACGAACGCCAGGGCCAGTTCGATCAGGCTGAGTCCCGCCTCGTCGGCCACCTCGGCCAGCTGGGTCACGATCTCGAGCTTGCGCTGGTTTCCCGGGATGCTGAGGTCGTAGCGGGCCGGTATCCGCTCGGAACGGCGGCTCACGTTGTCCTTGCCCTCGCCGAACCGGCCGGAGAGCCAACCGCCGGCCAACGGACTCCACGAGATGACGCCCATCCCGTAGGTCTGGACCACCGGGAGGACGTCGCGCTCGATGCCGCGCACGAGAATCGAATAGGGGGGCTGCTCGGTTCGGAAGCGCTCTCGTCCTCGCCGTTCGGCGACCCACTGGGCTTCGACGATCTGCTCGGCCGGGAACGTCGAGCTGCCGAAGACCCTGATCTTGCCGGCGTGCACCAGGTCGCTCAGTGCTCCGAGCGTCTCGTCGATGTCGGTGGACTCGTCGGGGCGGTGGATCTGGTAGAGGTCAATGTAGTCAGTGCCCAGTCGGCGCAGGCTGTTTTCGCACTCGGCGATGATCCAACGGCGCGAGTTGCCCTGCGAGTTCGGGTCATCGCCCATGTTCCCGTGGACCTTGGTCGCGAGCACGATTTTCGAACGGTCGAGTGAGGCCAGCGCCTTGCCCACGATCACCTCGGATTCACCCTGGGAGTAGACGTCCGCCGTGTCGATGAAGTTGATGCCGGCGTCGACGGCGCGGTGGATGATTCGCACCGAGTCGTCGTGGTCGGGATTGCCCCATTCCCCAAACATCATGGCTCCCAAGCAGAGGGGACTCACTTTGATTCCGGTTCTTCCTAGAGCGTGCAGTTTCATGGAACCACCATACGGCCCCGAAGGATTCTGTGCACCCGGGACTTCACCATGAAGCGAGGCCTGCACCTACGTGAAGGCGGCATCCTGATGCGGCCGGGCTGCTTTCCGGCGAGAAGGAGGCGGGTGGAGGAGGCGTTCTCCCGCGGACCGGGGCGCAGCGCGATCTTTTGTAAGTTGGTCGGGTACGGATGTGACAAGCGGCTGCAAAGGTAGATGCGTGGCGAAGAAATTTCTTCAGGTGCCCGAGCTCATCGTGGGCTTCGACACCGAGACGACGGGTCTTGACGTGAGCCAGGAGAGGGCCATATCCTACGGATTCTGCGCGTACCAGTACGGCCAGCCGACGTGGATCGAGCAGTTCTACGTCATTCCGGACCGGCCAATCTCCGAGGGCGCCAGGAGGGTTCATGGCCTGTCCGTCGGGGACATCGAAGCGAAGAAGGATTCTCAGCCCGTCTACAGCGTCGAAGCGGGTCTGGTGCACGCCCTGGAGATCCTGCGAGTCAATCAGAGACGTAACGCGTACTTCGTGGGTGCCAATCTCGTGAGATTTGACCTTGAGATGTTCCGTCGGAGCTACGAGTCCATCTTCGCTAGGGGGCCTGATGCCGACGGGCTCCGGTATTCGGACCTGCAGACCATCGATGTGATCGAGCAAGACCTTCTCATAGAGCCGAGTCGTGAACTTCGGCCTCGTCGGAGCCTGGGGCATCTCTGTGCGCACTACGGTGTGAAACCCGGCGGGCATGATGCCCTCAACGACGCTCGCGCGACGGTTGAGGTATTCCTCGAGCAAGTCCTCCAAAACAATGCTGGCCAGATGGCGCTGGACCTCATGACCCCGCCAGTTCGGCAGGATTCGCAGACTCGGTTGCGTTGAGTGCGGGCGATCAGGACGTTCGAATTGGACGTGACAAATGGTAGGGTTGAGCCCTTAGGGGCCGTTGGCGCAGTCTGGTAGCGCACTTGCATGACACGCAAGGGGTCGCAGGTTCAAGTCCTGCACGGCCCACCACTGTTTCTCCTCGTCAGAGGAACTTTCTTATTTCCATTTTGTTCAGTTTCGCGTTCATTGCGACCGTTGTCAGCAACGATGTCAGCAACGCGAAAGCAGGCTTGAAGTGGCGGGTTCGAGGGGCAATGGCGAGGGTTCGATCTACCAAAGATCCTCAGATGGCCGGTGGCTGGGTGTCCTGACCTTTGGATACGGGCCAAATGGCAAGTTGCTGCGAAAGACGGTCAGCGCGAAAACGCGTGCTGAGGTGGTGAAAAAGCTGAAATTGCTGCAGCGCCAATTCGACGACGGCATCCCGCTGCCCGACGCGACGCTCACAGTCGCCCAGCTCTTCAACAGTTGGTATGAGGACGTGCTGCGCCACCAGGTGGCTCCGAGCGCGTCGACCAACTACAAGAGGATCTTCGATCACCACATCATCCCGACGCTAGGGCGTAAGCGGGTGGCAAATCTATCGGCCGCCGACGTCGACCGATTGATTTCTCAGAAGCTCGACAGCGGCCTCTCGGTCTCGACCGTCCAGCGGATTCGGTTCGTCTTCGCCCAAGCAATTGATCAAGGGATCAGGTGGGGGA
>PLHD01000067.1 GCA_003138815.1 Acidimicrobiaceae bacterium
CACACCACCATGGTCAACGGCCTGGGAGTGCTCGGCTGGGGCGTCGGCGGCATCGAGGCCGAGGCGGGCATGCTCGGCCAGCCCACGTCCATGCTGATCCCGCTCGTCGTCGGGCTGCGCCTGGTCGGCGCCACGCGCGAAGGCGTCACCGCCACCGACGTCGTGCTGACCATCACCGAGTTGCTGCGCGGTCAGGGAGTGGTCGGCAAGTTCGTCGAGGCCTACGGGCCCGGCGTGGCGTCGCTCTCGCTCGAGACGCGAGCCACCATCGGGAACATGTCGCCCGAATACGGGGCGACCTGCGCCATCTTCCCCATCGACCAGGTCACGCTGGACTACCTGGCCTTCACTGGCCGGGCGAAGGATCAGCTCGAGCTCGTCGAGGCCTACGCGAAGGCCCAGGGCATCTGGCACGGTGAGGGGGTCGTCGAGCCGGTCTACTCCGAGACCGTCGAGCTCGACCTCTCCACGGTCGAGCCGAGCCTGGCCGGGCCGAAGCGCCCCCAGGACCGCGTCTCGCTCTCGGGAGCCCGGGGCGCCTTCCTCGCGGCGCTCGCACGTGAGCCCAAGGAGGTGCGAGGTACCGCCGCGGCCGACCGGCTGCGTGACGGCGCCGTCACGGTGGCGGCGATCACGTCGTGCACCAACACCTCGAACCCCGCCGTGCTGGTCGCGGCGGGNNCTGGCTCCGGGCAGCCGCGTCGTCATGGACTACCTCGAGCGCGCCGACCTCGTGGACCCGCTCGACCAGCTCGGCTTCTACCTGGCCGGCTTCGGCTGCACGACCTGCATCGGAAACAGCGGCCCGCTGCTCGAGGGCGTCTCGGACGCCGTGAACGAGCACGACCTCTCGGTGGTCTCGGTGCTGTCGGGCAACCGCAACTTCGAGGGTCGCATCCACCCCGACGTGAAGCAGAACTTCCTCGCGAGCCCGCCGCTGGTGGTGGCCTACGCGCTCGCGGGCACCATCGACATCGACCTCAGCCAGGAGCCGCTCGGCACGGGCTCCAACGGCGCGCCGGTGTTCCTGAGCGACCTCTGGCCCACCGACGCCGAGGTTGCCCAGGCCGTTCGTGCCTCCCTGACGCCCGAGATGTTCACCGAGCGCTACGCCAGCGTCTACGGCGGCGACGAACGCTGGCAGGCCGTGCCCACGACCAACGCCGTCACCTACGCCTGGGACGATCGCTCGACCTACGTGAAGCTCCCGCCGTACTTCGACGGGCTCACGATGGAGCCCGGCGAGGTGAAGGACGTCGAGGGGGCGCGGGTCCTCGCCAGGCTGGGTGACTCGGTCACGACCGACCACATCTCGCCGGCGGGCAACATTCGGGCCAACGGACCGGCCGGGCTCTACCTGACCGACGGAGGCGTGCAGCCCGGGGACTTCAACAGCTACGGCACCCGGCGCGGCAATCACGAGGTGATGGTGCGCGGCACCTTCGCCAACGTGCGGATCCGCAACCTGATGGCCCCGGGAACCGAGGGCGGCGTCACCGTGAAGCTGCCCGAGGGCACCGCGATGTCGATCTTCGACGCCGCCATGGCCTACGCGAGCGAGGGAACCCCCCTCGTCATCCTCGGCGGCAAGGAGTACGGCACCGGTTCCAGCCGTGACTGGGCGGCCAAGGGCACCAAGCTCCTCGGCATCAAGGCCGTGCTCGTCGAGAGCTTCGAGCGGATCCACCGCTCCAACCTCGTGGGCATGGGCGTGCTGCCCCTGCAGTACCTGCCCGGCGAATCGGCGGCGACGCACGGGCTCGACGGCACCGAGGTCTTCGATATCACGGGTCTCGACCCGCTCAACCGCGGCGAGATGGTGCCGAGCGTGACGCTCTGCGCCACGAGGTCAAACGGCGAGGTGGTCCGGTTCGAGGCACGCCTGCGCATCGACACCCCCACCGAGGCCGAGTACTATCGCCACGGCGGCGTGCTCAACTTCGTGCTTCGCCAGCTGGCGGCCGACTGAGCCTTCACGCGCCCTGCGGTGCTCTCGCCACGATGACCTCGTGACAGAGCCCCGCACGGCGCGGGCCCGTGCATCGCTCGCCACCAGGCCGGCGCGCCCGGCTGGAGTGGCCATTCGAGCAATGACGCTCCGGTAGCCTGTGCTCGACTGACTGCGTACTGGGCGACTCGACCGGGCAACCGAGAGCCAACCTGATCCGAACATGAGGTGACAATGAGCACGCAACCCGAAACGCCAAGGACCGGAGCCCTCGCTCGCTACGAGCAAGAGGTCGTCGAGCGAATCGCCAACTTCAAGGATCCTCGCCAGGAGTGGCGGCGCCTGTTCTCCGAACTGCTCGGCACGTTCTTCCTCGTCCTGGTGGCGGCGGGCGGGGGCATGATGGCCCACGCCTTCCCCAACACCATCAGCCGCGAGGCGGCCGTCACCGCGCCGGCGCTGATGGTCATGGCGATCATCATGTTCATGGGCAAGGTGTCCGGCGCGCACCTGAACCCGGCCGTCAGCATCGCCTTCGCGCTGCGCCGGGACTTTCCGTGGGGCCGCGTGCCCGGCTACATCATCGTCCAGCTCATCGGGGCCTCGCTGGCCGCGCTGTTCCTGCACGCCGTCATCAACGTCTCGGCCGCCTACGGGTCCAACTTCCCGTCCCACGGCTACTCCTCGATGGCGGCCTTCTGGATGGAGATGATCTTGACCGCGGGCCTGGTGAGCGTGATCCTGGGCACGGCTTCGGGCGCGCAGAATATCGGCATCATCGGGGCGCTGGGGGTCGGGGGCTACATCGCGCTGGCCGGCCTGTGGGCCAGCCCCATCTCGGGCGCATCGATGAACCCGGCGCGGACCTTCGGACCCGACCTGATCGCCACCAACTTCACCAGCTACTGGGTGTACCTGGCCGGTCCACTGGCCGGCGTCGCGCTGGCGGTGGGCGCGGCCTTCCTCCTACGCGGACCCGGCGGAGATAAGGCCGCGATCGGAGCGGCCCAGGGCGAGTTCATCGCCGCGGTCGACGACGCCGCGCGGCAGTGATCGGCTGACCCGGCCGCCGGGGCCGGCGGATTAGCCCTTGCGATGCTGCTGAACGTCGACCGCGGCGCCGTCCACGCTGTCAAAGACATGGATCTGGCGAATCGCCCGGTCGGTCGACGTCGTGAGCTTGCGGCGCACCTCGGCGTTGGCCCGCGCCAACGAGACGCTGATCGAGTCGCTCGCCAGGTCCGCCACGACCTGGCTCAGCATCACCAGCCCGGTGTAGTCGATGTTCGAGATCGCCGCGGCGTCGATGACGAGGTGGCGGGTGTCGGGACGCTTCGCCAGGTACCCGTGCAGCTCGTGGCGAAAGACGCCGGCGTTGGCGAAGTAGATGTCCGCGCCGAACAGCACCGTCAGGATGTGGCCGACGCGGTTGACACCGTGCTGGCCCAGCGGCTCCCAGCTCGTCGTTCCCTGGCGGCGACCGAGCTCGACCATCTTGGGACGCGCCGATCGCCAGGTTCGGTCCAGGATTGCCAGGCCCACCGCAATCACCAGGCCCAACTCCACGCCGAGAAACACCACGCCGAGCACCGTCACGATCGCCAGGGTCAACTCCGTGCGGCTCGTGCGCCAAACGATGCGCAGTGGCCCGATCTTGATGAGTCGACCGGCGATGAAGAGCAGCACCCCCGCGAGCGCGGCCAGCGGGATACGGTGGGCGACCGACGCGAACGGCGACAGGACCAACGCGCCGATCCCTGCGACCAGGCCCACCAACTTGGTGCGACCGCCCGCCAGGCACGTCACGGTGGTGCGCGGCGGGCTCGCGTTCACGGGGAACGCCCCCACGAGCCCGACGGCCACGTTGGCCAGCCCCACGCCCACGAAGTCGCGGCTGAGGTTATCGGCCACGCCGATCTCGTCGGCCGAGGTGCGCGCGGTCGCGGCCGTCTGGCTGATGATGACGATCACCAGCGTCAGCGCCGTGGTGACGACGACGCTCCACTCGTGCATGCTGAACCAGTGCAGGCGCCACGTCGGAGGGCCCGCGATAACCGAACCCAGCTCCTGGACCCCGTGGGTCGTCAGCGACATCGCCACGCAGAGGATCGTCGCGCCGACCACCGCACCCAGCGCCCAGGGAAGCCGGGGGTTCAGCCTCTCGCCGACCACCATCACCGCCAGCGTCCCGAGCGCGATGACGATCGACCAGACGCTCACGTGGTGGAGGTTGTGGACCAGCTCGTCGAGGCGCTGGACCACCGAGTTGCCGCCGCCCTTGACGCCAAACACGCGCGGCAACTGGTGCACGATGATAATGACGCCGATGCCGCACATGAAGCCGGCGACGATCGGCAGCGACAGGAAGTCAGCCAGCCAGCCGAGCTTGAAGAACCCAATCGTCATGAGAATGAGGCCCGTGACAACCGCCGTCGCGGCCGCCAGGGCGAGGTACTGGCTCGACGCGGGCAGCGCCAGGCGCAGCAGCGCCACCGCGAAGAGCGGAGCGATGGTCGAGTCCGCGCCCACCGAGACGATGGGGTTCGAGCCGACGAAGAAGAAGACCAACGTGGCCGTGATGAAGGCGATCATCGCGGTGAAGGCCGGCACTTCGGCCAACTGCGCGGTGGCCAGTTGCTCGGGGATGGCAATGGCCAGGAGGGTGACCCCCGCCAGGACCTGAGTCGGGAGGTTCTCGCGCGAAACTCCGTTCAGCAACTGGCCCAGCCCGTGGCTCTCCCGGCGCTCGGCAATGGGGGTTCGCTTGTCGGAGTGCTTCTTCGAGTCGCGACCCATGGGCCAACACTACGGCGCAGGGGCGCCGGGTCGCTGGCTAACCGGTCTGGACGACCCGGTAGCCTTCGCCGAGATGGCCCTTGGGAAGGCCGGCATTCTTCGCCGTCGCGCGGGCCCAGGTCTTGAGCATCTTCTCGAGGCCGTCGATGTTGCCGACCTGGCTCTCGTGGCGCTGGAGCGCCGCCAGCTTGCGGTCGAACACCTTGGTGATGTCGACCACCATGGTGGGCTGGCTGCCCGAAAGCCAGACGGTCTCCACGGTGTGCGGCGCGAAGCCTTCGCGAGCGAGCTCGGGGAAGGAGTGGGGGTTGCGAGAGTCCGGGTAGACCGCGCGCAGCGCGGCCTCGCCGGCGGCCAGGTGGTCGGGGTGGCTCGCTCGGATGCGGTCCCAGTTGCGCTCGGGACTCTGGGTTATCACCAGGTCGGGACGGTGCGAGCGTATGACCCGCGAGATCTCGCGGCGCAGCAGCAGGGTGGGCTCGACCTGCCCGTCGGGCCAGCGAAGGAAGGTGACGTTCGTCACGCCCACTTCGAGCGCCGCGGCGCGCTGTTCGGCCTCTCGGAACGCGGTGCGCTCCTCTTTGGTGTGCGACGAGTCGTCGCCACCGGCGTCGCCCGACGTCACGAGGCAGTACGCCACGTCCACACCGTGGTTGGTGAGCGTGGCGACCGTGCCCGCGGAGCCGAAGTCGACGTCGTCGGGATGCGCCACGACGACGAGGGCCCGCTGGACCTTCTTGTCGTAGGAGAAGACCGGCAATACCTTCTTGCTCACCGTAGGGAGTCCTCCAGGGTCGGATCCCAGTTCGCGAGGTCCTTCAGGTTCGGGTCGTTCGAGAACACCTCGATGATCGGGCGCTTCAGGGCCAGGCGGCGCATGATGATCTCGGCGTCGATCGTCTGGTTCCACAGCAGCAGCGACACCACGACACCGGTCGAGCCGGCGCGGGCCGTGCGTCCCGAGCGGTGCAGGTAGGCCTTGTGGTCTTCGGGCGGGTCCCAGTGCATCACGCAGTCGACGTGGTTGATGTCCAGTCCGCGCGCCGCGACGTCGGTCGCGACCAGCACCGGCAGCCGGTCGGCGGAGAAGTCGGCCAGCGCCTTCTCGCGCTGGCTCTGGCGCAGGTCGCCGTGGATGGCCGCCGCGTTCACGCCCTCCTTCTGGAGCTGCTCGACGAGGCGGTCGGCGCCGCGCTTGGTACGACAGAAGATGATGGTCTTGCCCGTCGACTTGCAGATCGTGGCCGCGACCTTGATCCGGTCCATCTGGTGGACCGTCAGGAAGTGGTGCGACATGAGCGAGACGGTCTGGGTGTCGCTGGCGACCTCGTGGAAGACCGGATCGGTCAGGTACCGCTTCACCAGGCGGTCGATCGCGCCGTCGAGCGTCGCCGAGAAGAGCAGGGTCTGGTGGGGATGCTCGGCGATCCGACGCAGCACCCACTCGACCTGGGGCATGAAGCCCATGTCGGCCATGCGGTCGGCCTCGTCGAGCACGAGCACGTCGAGACCCTCCACCTTGAGCTCGCCGCGGTCGCCGAGGTCGATCAGGCGGCCCGGCGTGGCAATGATGATGTCGCACCCCCGGCGCAGCGACTTGACCTGGCGTTCGATGTCGGCGCCGCCGTAGACGGCGTTGACGTGGAGTCCGAGCGCGGCACCGAGCGGTTCGAGCACCTCGTGGACCTGCACGCAGAGCTCGCGGGTCGGCAGCAGCACGAGACCGCGCGGACGCGCGGGCCCGCCGTCTCGCACGACGAGGCGCTCGGTCGCGGCGATGCGCTGGATCATCGGGAGCCCGAAGCCCAGGGTCTTGCCCGAGCCGGTCTTGGCCTTGCCGCAGACGTCGCGGCCGGCCAGGGCGTCATGGATCGTCATGGCCTGGATCGGGAAGGCGTTTATGATGCCTTGGCTGGTCAGTACCTCGCAGAGGTCCGGGTGGACCCCCAGGTCGGTAAAGGTCTTGTTGGTGGCGTACAGGTCCTGAGACGTCACGGTTTCTTGGGTATCACTACTCACGGGACAACGGTCGTTTCTCGGTTGGACCCGGAACCGGCGTTCGAAAGTGTGGGCCCAAGCTCAATTCCTAGAGCTTCCCATTTAGTCTACGTGACAGAACCTCAGATTGTGTGGAAACTTGACAGGAGCGACATGGCACGGCTCGAAGTGGGCGCAAAAGCCCCTTTCTTCACGTTAACGAACCAGATTGGCGACGAAGTGGCCCTGGCGGACTTCGCCGGGCGGCGTCTCGTGCTGTACTTCTACCCCGCCGACGACACGCCGGGCTGCACCAGGGAGGCCTGCCAGTTCAACGACGAGCTTGGCGCGTTCGAGGAGCTCGGCGTGGCCGTGCTCGGGGTTTCGCCCGACCCGCCCGACACGCACGTGGCCTTCCGGACGAAGTACGGGCTCGGCTTCGACCTGCTCAGCGACCCCGACAAGGCCGTCATGGCGAAGTACGGCGCCTACGGCGAGAAGATGCTGTACGGCAAGGCGGTCGTGGGCGTGATCCGCTCGACGTTCGTGCTCGGTCCCACGCGGCGGATCGAGCACGCGTGGTACGCGCCGCGCACCGACGGTCACGCGGCCAGGGTGCTCAAGGCGCTCGAGGGCTAGCCGGCGTTGTGGCGGCGCACCGTGCGCACGCGGTGCCAGAAGGCCCCCACGAGGCCCAGCACGATGATGACGGCGATGGGGATCTCGGCGAAATGGAAGTCCTTGCCGACCGTGTTCCAGTTCGAGCCCGCGGCGTAGCCGAGTCCGGCGAGCAGCGCCACCCAGGCCACCGAACCGACGAAGGTGAGCACCGCGAAACGCACGCGCTTCATCTCGGCGATGCCGGCCGGCAGCGAGATGAAGCTGCGAACGACCGGGATGACCCGTCCGACGAGCACCGAGACCGAACCGTACTTCTCGAACCAGCGCTCGGAGGAGTCCAGGTCCTGGTGGGTGAGCAGCAGCCACTTGCCCCAACGGTCGACGATGGTCCGTCCGGCGCTGCGCCCCACCTCGTACGCGATCACCGAGCCCACGAGCGAACCGAGCGCGCCCACGAGGATCACGGCCCACAGCGAGAAGCGCACGTGGCCGGTGAGCGCGGTCGTGCAGAGCGCGCCGGCAAACCCGTAGGCCACCTCCGAGGGGATTGGAATGCACGCCGAGGAGAGGACCGAGACGAGAAAGAGTCCCAGGTAGCCGTAGTGCGAGACGAACGATGACATCGGACCAGTCTCTCTCACCTCGCCGGGCCGGCGGCCCCCTTTTGGTGAATTCTTATTGTTGGTGCGTCGAGCACCAGTAGGTCGTTCGCCCGCCCACCGCGCTCGAGAGCATGGCGCCGCCGTCGAGAGGGCAGTGCCCGCCCGGAAAGCGGCCCTCCATGTGCTCGCCCAGGTGCGATCCGCCCCGGCGCTGCAGGGTGCGCATCGTGCGGGTGAACGCGCTGTAGAGACGGTTGCGCTGGTCCGAGGAGAGCAGCGCGGTCGGCGTTCGAGGGTCGATCCCCGCGCGGAAGAGGATCTCGTCGCCCAGCAGGTTCCCCACGCCCGCGACGACCGACTGGTCCAGGAGACGCGCCTTGATCGCCGGTCCTTCGCCGCGCCCGATCCGCACGATCTGGGTGAACTCCTTGCGCGTGAGGCTCAGCGCGTCGGGTCCCAGCCCGCTCAGGTCCGGATCGATCTCGCAGCGCGCGAGGCGGCGCGGATCGTGCAGCACGAGCTTGCGTCCGTCGGCGAACTCGAGGCCGGCGCGCACCCACTGCGCCTTGTACGAGTGGGGGCCGTAGAAGAGGCCGTCGATGCCGGCGTCCTGGTCGATGAGCAGCACGCCGGTCATCCCGAAGCGCATGCCGAGCGTGACGCCGCTCGTCTCGATCAGCAGCAGCTTGCCGCGTCGCGACGTGGCGGTGACCGTCAGGTTCTTCACGGCGCGTGCCCACGACGACGGCGAGGGGAGCTTCTTGGCGGCGTAGGCGTCGGCCCAGCCGCGCACGATGGTCGCGCCCACGACCCGCTCAGCCAGCTGGCGGTACGACTCGACTTCCAGGACCTCGGGCACGCGCGCCAGCGTACCGGCATATGGATCGGGCGGCCTGCTCGGTAAGGTTGCACCATGGCAATAGAGAAACCACACTGGCGAGAGCTCTTCAGCGAGGTCGTGACGTCGGGCCTCTGCACGGGCTGCGCCGCCTGCGTCATCGCCTGCCCCCACGACGTGCTCGAGTACGAAACCGCCAACGGGGTCTACAAGCCGTGGCACGTCGACATCGACGGCGGCCGCGAGGGCTGCACCCACGGCGACACGGGCTGCACGCTGTGCACGCGCGCCTGCCCGCGCTTCCGCAACTGGGAGGGCGAGGTCGACACGAAGCTGTTCGCGCGCGAGCGCACCGACGACGAGGTCTACGGCATCGGCGACGTCCTGCTCGCGCGCGCCAGCGACCCCTCCGTCGTCGAGAACGGCCAGGACGGCGGCTTCGTGTCGGCGCTCTTGATCTACGCCCTCGAGAACGACGTCATCGACGCGGCGCTGGTGAGCGGGCTCGAGGGCGACGGTTCGACGTGGCGCGCCGAACCCCGGGTGGCGCGCACGCGCCAGGAGGTCCTCGACACGGCCAAGTCGCGCTACACCTACTCCGCGAACCTTCTGGCCTACCCCGAGGCCGTCGAGCAGGGCGCCGAGCGCATCGCCGTGGTCGGCATGGGTTGCATGGCCTCGGCGCCGGGCGTCATGGCGGCGCGCAAGGCCGGCAAGATCGCGCGCAGGCTCAGCCTCACCATCGGCCTGCTCTGTTCCAAGACCTTCGACGACGCGATCTTCGAGGAGCTGTTCGAGGCCAAGTACGACATTCGGCGCGCCGACATCAAGAAGATGAACATCAAGGGCGTCTTCCAGATCTGGACCCACGACGACGTCCTGCACGAGGTGCCGCTCAAGGAAGCCCACGCCTGGACGCGCGAAGGGTGCACGCGCTGCCCCGACTTCGCCGCCGAGCACGCCGACATCTCCACCGGCGGCATCGGCGCGTTCCACGAGTGGACCCTCGTCATCGTGCGCACCGACAAGGGTCGCGAGCTGATGAGCGCGCTGAAGGAGAACGGCCTGATCGAGACGCGACCCGGCGACGACGATCCCGGCGCCGTGGCGCTTTTGCACCGGCTCGCCCAGCTCTCGCGCAAGCGCTGGCCCCAGGACCAGGACCCCGGTCCGCGCCGCATCCCGCTGGCCTCGTCCTAGCCCGGCGTTAAAGTCGCTTCATGGCGCCGTCGCACTCCTTCACCACGATCCTGCTCGTGCGCCACGGCGCCACCGCCACGACCGGCACGGTCCTGCCGGGCCGCGCGCCGGGGCTCCACCTCGCCGAACGCGGCGCCGCCCAGGCGCAGGCGGTGGCCCAGCGCATTGGCGAACTCGCCAAGAAGCCGGTCGCCCTCTACGTCTCGCCGCTCGAGCGCGCTCGCGAGACCGCGGCGCCCATCGCCAAGTCCCTGGGCCTGCGGGCCGTCACCGAGCGGGGGCTGCTGGAGTGCGACTTCGGCACCTGGACCGGCAAGAAGCTGGGCCTGCTGCAGCGCAAGGCCGAATGGAACGCCGTGCAGCACTCTCCGAGCACCTTCCGCTTCCCCGAGGGCGAGTCGTTCTCCGAGATGCAGCAGCGGATCTGGGTGACGCTCGAGAAGCTGGCCACGCGCCACCGCAACCGCACCATCGTCGTCGTGAGCCACGCCGACCCCATCAAGGCCGCCGTCACCTACGCCCAGGGCGTGCCGCTCGACCTCTTCCAGCGCACCGTGATCTCGACGTGCTCGGTCAGCGCCATCGGGTTCACCGACTCGACGCCCGTGGTCCTCACGGTCAACAGCACCCAGAGCCTGCGGGAACTGTCGCCATCGTGAACTACGTCTTCGAGAATCCCGACAAGGTCATGGTGGGCGTGCGCGGCGAGGTCGGCTCGCGACTGTTCCTGCTCCAGGCGCGCGAGGGCCGCCGCCTCGTCATCGTCAAGTGCGAGAAGCTCCAGCTGAGCGCCCTGGCCGAATGGCTCAGCCAGGTGATCGCCAGCATGGTCCGGCCCGGCCAGCTGCCCGACGACTTCACCCTGGAGCCCGAGTACGAGCCCGACTTCGTCGCCGGCGACATCGCCGTCGCGATCAACGACGAGGATCAGACCGTCGAGGTGACCTTCGAGTCGCTCGACACCGACGACGTCCTCGAGCTGACGCTGTCCAAGGAGTGGGCGGGCGGGCTCGCCATCGCCGTCACCCGCCTGGTCGAGGCCGGACGGGCCCTCTGCCCGCTCTGCGGCGGTCCCCTCGATCCCAAGGGCCACGACTGTCCCCGCACCAATGGACACCGCCCCCCGATCCGCTAGGCCGTGATGACCCGCGACGAACAGCGCAGGCTGCTGGGCGAGGGCTCCATCGAGGTGGAGGGCCGGGTGGCCGGTTCGTCGAATCAGGCGCTGCTGGTCAGCGTGACCCTCGACGGCGTCACCGCCCAGGCCTGCTACAAGGCCGAAGCCGGCGAGCGCCCGCTGTGGGACTTCGCCGACGGCCTCTGGCGGCGCGAGGTCGCCGCCTACGAGCTCGACTCGCTGCTCGGCACCGACCTCGTGCCGACGACCGTGGCGCGCGACGACGCGCCCTTCGGGACCGGTTCGCTGCAGTGGTGGGTCGACGACAACCTCGAGGACCACTACTTCACGCTGCGCGAGCTGCCCGAGTTCCACGACTGGTTCGCCGCGCTGGCGGCCTTCGACGTGGTCGCGAACAACGCCGATCGCAAGGCCGGCCACGTGCTCTACGACGGTGCGCGCTGCTGGGCGATCGACAACGGGCTTTGCTTCCACGAGCAGAACAAGCTGCGCACCGTCATCTGGGAGTACGCCGGTCTGCCCGTCGCGCCGGGGCTCATGGACCGCCTCGACGAGTTCGCCAGGGGGTCCACCGGAGAGCTGGCGCGCTACCTGCGCCCGGGCGAGCTCGCGATGGCCCAGGATCGCTGCGCCGAACTCGTGGCCCACAGCCACTATCCGCTGCCCGACGAGGACGGCGACTGGCCGCCCTACCCCTGGCCGCTGATCTGATCTGATCTACAGAAGCGGGACCAGGTCGCCTTCGAGCTCCGGGACGCCCGACTCCAAGAGCGCGAAAGTGAGCAGGGCGCCGACGCCGAAGAAACCCGCGGACCACCAGAAGGCCACGGCGTCGCCGTGCAGGGTCGCCTTGGCCACCTCGTAGGCGTGGGACGACGCCGACGCGGCGTGGCCCTTCAGCGGCATCGCGCGCATCGTCGCCGAGACCGCCAGGGTGTTGAGCAGCGCCGTGCCGACCGACCCGCCGATCTGCTGGGAGGTGTTGACGAGCGCCGAGGCCGCGCCCGCGTCGGCCTGCTTGATGGCCGCAGTGGCGCTCGCGGTGGCGGGGGCGAAGATCAGTCCGAGTCCGAGGCCGGTCACGATGAGTCCGGGCAGGACGTTGCCCACGTAGTCCGCGTGGACCGTCAGCTTCGTGAACAGGACCATGCCGAGCATGCCCAGGATCATGCCGACGGGCACGAGCGGGCGCGGACCGACCTTGGCGAGCAGGCGCGCGCTCGCGACCGTGGCCGAGAGCGCGATGGCGAGCACCAACGGCAGGAACGCGACCCCGGTTCGAAGTGGCGAGTAGCCAAGCGTGTTCTGCAGGTAGTACGCGAGAAACAGCGAGACGCCGAAGAGACCGATGGCGGTGATGAAGAGCCCGATCAGCGATCCCGCGCGCGTCCGGTTCGTCACCAGGCGCAGGGGCAGCAACGGGAACCTCGCGCGCCGCTGCCAGAGGATGAACAACGTGAGCAGTACGGCACTGGCCACGAGGCAGCTCCAGGTGACCGGGTTCGACCAGCTCGAGGTGACCGCGTGCGAGAGCCCGTAGACGAGGAAGAAGAGGCCCCCGCAGCCCAGCACCGTGCCGATCGGGTCGAGGCGGGTCTCGTGCTCGCTCTTGCCCGCGTCGACGAAGAGCGCGACGCCCACCAGGGCGAACGCGGCGAAGAAGAGGTTGATGAAGAGGCACCAGCGCCACGACGCCCACTGGGTGAGGGCCCCGCCGAGCAGGAGCCCGATCGCCGCCCCCGAGGCGCTCAGCGCGCCGTAGATCGAGAAGGCCTTCGCCCTCTGTTTGGGGTCTTGAAAGGTCGTCGTCAGCGACGCGAGGGCCGCCGGGGCGAGCACCGCACCGAACGCACCCTGCACCGCTCGGGCCGTGACCAGCACCGAGAAGGTGTGCGCCGCGCCCCCGGCCGCCGAGGCCAGGGCGAAGCCGGCCAGGCCGATGTAGAGCGCGTTGCGCCGGCCCAGAAGGTCGCTCAGGCGCCCGCCGAGCAGGAGCAGCGAGCCGAAGGCGAGGGCGTAGGCCGTGATGAGCCACTGACGATTGGCCGTCGAGAAGCCCAGCGAGAGCTGGGCCCGCGGCAGGGCGATGTTGATCACCGTGGCATCGAGGACGACCATCAGCTGGGCAATGCTCAAGACCGCCAGAGTCCACCAGCGACGAGAGGACGTCGCAGGGTGGAAGGTACTCATCGGTGTGCCCCCGTCCTTAGGATTCTGACAGAGTAGAACACTTTCCCAGCGCAGCACATCCTTTTGCCGGGGTTTAGGAATAAATGCTTTGTATAACTATCCGCGGGCCTTCAGCGCCTCGATCAGCGCCGGCAGCACCTTGTGGACGTCGCCCACGATCCCGAAGTCGGCGATCTGGAAGATGGGCGCGTCGGCGTCCTTGTTGATCGCGACGATGTTCTTCGAGCCCTTCATGCCGACCATGTGCTGGGTCGCGCCCGAGATCCCGCAGGCGATGTAGACGGTGGGCTTCACGGTCTTGCCGGTCTGGCCGACCTGGTGCGAGTAGGGGACCCAGCCGGCGTCGACGATCGCGCGGCTGGCGCCCGCGGCGCCGCCGAGCAACTTGGCGGCCTCCTCGATCAGCGCGTAGCTGCCGGCCTCGCCAAGTCCGCGCCCGCCAGAGACCACGACCGCGGCCTCTTCGAGCTTGGGACCGGTGCGCTCCTCGACGTGGCTCGTCACGATCCGCGCGGCACCTTCCGCACCGGCGTCGCCGGGCGCAGCGGCGACCACCGTCGCCGCGAGGCCCTCGGTGGGACTCACGACGAAGGACTTCGCGCGCACGACGATGAGGCCGGGGCCCTCGCCGGTGAAGCGGGCCTTGACGATCAGCGTTCCACCGAACGCCGGGTGCTCGGTGACGAGGCCGCCCTCGTCGGTGAGCCCGGTGGCGTTGGTCAGCACCGGACGGTCGAGGCGCGCGGACAGTCGTCCCGCGATGTCGCGTCCGTCGTAGCTCGAGGGGAACAGGATGGCGTCGGGAGCCGAGCTGGCGACCAGTGCGGCGATCGCCGAGGCGACCGGCACGCCGGGCAGCGCACCGGCGAGGTCACCGACGTCGTAGAGGGTGGTGGCGCCGAACTCGCCGGCCTCGGCGGCGAGCGACGCGGCGTCCTCGCCCCAGGTGATGGCGCGCACGTCGGCGGCCAGGCTGCGGGCGTGGCTGAGCAGTTCGAGCGACGTCGTGGTGAGTGCCCCGTTGGAGGGCTCGACGACGACCCAGATGGATGAAAGTGCCATGATGCTCCTAAAGGACCTTGATTGATTCGAGGTACGCGACGATCTTCAGAGCCCCGTCGCCCTCGTCGACGTGCTTCTCGCCTCCCTGGCGCGACTCGGCGGCGGTGACCGAGGTGATCTCCTGGCGCGCGCCGGCCGTCCCCACCTGGCCACCCAGGCCGAGGTCCGCGACGCTCAGCACCTCGACGGGCTTGGACTTGGCGGCCATGATCCCCTTGAAGGACGCGTAGCGCGGCTCGACGACGCCGGCGGTGACGGTCACCACGCAGGGCAGCGGGGCGCTGACCTCGTCGTAGCCGGACTCGGTCTGGCGGTCCACCTTCACGGCTCCCGCGTCGACGGTGACGGACTTGGCGAAGGTGATCGAGGGCAGCCCGAGCAGCCCGGCGAGCTGCACCGGCGTCGTGCCGGTGTAGCCGTCCGAGGACTCGGTGGCGCACAGGATCAGGTCGGGCATGTCGCGGCCGATCACCGCCGCGAGAACCTTGGCGGTGCCGAGCGCGTCGGTGCCGCGAAGCGAGTCGTCGCTCACGATGACGGCCTTGGCGGCACCCATGGCGAGCGCGTTGCGCAGTCCCGCCACGTCGGCGGCCGAGCCCATGGAGACGACGGTCACCTCACCGCTGCCGGCCTTGTCGACGAGCTGCAGGGCCATCTCGACCCCGTAGGTGTCGGCCTCATCGAGGATCAGCTTTCCGGAACGATCCAGATTGTGCGAGGGCTCGAGGGCCTGGGGCGCAGCCGGGTCGGGGATCTGTTTTACGCATACGACAACGTTCATGCTGCCAATCTATTCCATTGCGGGAGGTGCCCCCTAAGGACGTATGGCCTCAGTCCGACGCCTGGGCCGCGTCAGGGCCAGCGCCTCGGCCGGATCGTCCGTGATGATCGAGTCGACCCCGAGCGCCGCCATGGCCTCGATGTCACGGGGAGCATTGACCGTCCAGACGTTGAGCGCCAGTCCCAGCTCGCGCGCCGCGTCGACCGCGCCGGCGTCGACCAGCGAATGGTGGGGGTGCACCGCGCTCATGTCCAGCACGTGGGCCTGGGTCAGGGCGCTGCGCAGATCGACGTGCCACAGCAGCCAACCGACGGGGATCTGGGGATCGAAGAGCCGCACGACGCAGCAGGTTTCCAGGTCGAAGCAGGAGATGATGACCGAACTTGTCCGGCTCATCTCGCGCAGGTGGGTCACCACCTGGCGCGCGAAACTGCCCGTTTCGTCGTACGTCGGCTCGGACTTGTGGCGGAGGTTCTTTATCTCCACGTTCACCGCCGCGCCCGCGCAGGCCTCCATGGCCTGCTCCAGGGTCGGGATGTAGGCGGGAAGGTCGCGCTGACGGGTCCGGCTGATCACCATGGCGGCGACGCTCGCATCGTGGTGCACGACCAGGGCGCCGTCGACGGTGCGCCGGACGTCGAGTTCCACCCCGTCGACGCCCAGGGCCACGGCTCCCTCGAAGGCCGCGACCGTGTTCTCGCGCGCGGCGACGTGCAGTCCACGGTGGGCGTAGATCAAGCTCATGGCCCAGAGTTTTGCAGGTAAATGACGGCCCGTCGGCCGGTTCTGGTCAGAAAAAGTCAAATCGCCCCTTGTAATCACGAAGGGATTTAAGTAAAATTTCAACTCCCGGCGTGTTCTCGCTGCCGGCATAATTTCGTGAGAAATTACAATCCAAAGGATTCAGAATGTCGTTGATATGGAACCGTACCCACGCCTGGGATGACGCCGACTGGCGCTCGCTGGCAGCATGCCGCGACACTGAGCCGGAGCTCTTCTTCCCCGTTGGCACGACCGGCATGGCGACCGATCAGATCGAGTCGGCCAAGCGGGTCTGTGACCACTGCGACGCCCAGAAGGCCTGCCTCGAGTTCGCGCTCGCGACGAACCAGGAGTCCGGCGTCTGGGGCGGCACCACCGAGGACGAGCGCCGCAAGTTGCGCAAGCAGTGGCTGGCCGCCCGTCGTCGCAACACAATGGCCTAGGGCCGCGCGGTCGTAGGCACCACGACGCGCACGAACGTCCCGCCGCCTTGGTCCGAAGGCACTGACTTCATCTCGATGCTGCCGTGCAGCTGCGCGCGGATCAGGTCGCGCACGATGGAAAGCCCCAGGCTCGTCGGCACGTCGAGCGAGAACTCGGCGCCGAGTCCGCGCCCGTTGTCGCGAATCTCGGCGATGGCGTTTCCTTCCTCCTGGTAGAGGTTCAGCGTCACCACCCCCACGTGCTCGTTGTCGTCGCCACCGAATTCGGTGAAGGCGTGCTCCACGGCGTTGGTGAGCAGCTCGGCCAGAGCCACCGCCAGCGGCGTCGCGAGGTCCGTCGAGAGGATGCCCAGCTCGCCGTTCACCACGATCTCCACCGGGTGCAGCGCGAGCACGGTGTCCTCGACCAGGAGCACCAGCGAGCGAACGATCTCGTCGAAGACCACCTCCTCGCCGGGCTCGCGCGACAGGACCTCGTGCACGACGGCGATCGAGCGCACCCGTCGCTCGGCTTCGAGCAGCGCCGTGCGGGTCTCGACCTCGTCGCTTCGGCGCGCCTGCAGGTTCAGCAGCGACGAGATGGTCTGCAGGTTGTTCTTCACCCGGTGGTGCACTTCGCGCACGGCGGCCTCCTTGTTGAGGAGCACGCGATTGAGCTGGCGCAGGTCCGAGACGTCACGCAGCAGCGTCACCGCGCCGGTCACCTGGCCGTGCTCGAGCAACGGCACGCAGTGAAAGACGATGGCCACGTCGTGGCCGCGGTCGATCTCCTCCATAGCCGGTATGGCGAACCCCAGGGCTCGCTCGAGAGCCCGCACGCGCACCCCGAGTCCGCCGAGCGACCTCCCTTCGGCGGGGGCGTAGATGCCGAGCCGGTGCAGCGCGTTGGTCGCGTTCGGCGTCGCGAACTCCACCAGTCCCTCGCCGTCGATCAGGATGATACCGTCGCCGACGCGCGGCAGGCCGGGGCCGGCGACGTCATCCTCGCGGAAGGGGAACGTGGCGTCGCTGACCATGTCGCAGAGCCGCTCGAAGATCGAGAGGTAGGCCTTCTCGTAGAGCGAGGCCGGGCCCCGCAGCGGCCCCTGAAGGCGCACCAGCACCGCCACGACGCGGCCCCCGAAGCGCACCGGCACGCACCAGACCGGCACCAGGTCGTCCACGTGGTCGACCCTCGCCTCACCCACGATCCGCGTGGGGCTCTCGAAGGCCAGGCGCACCAGGGGCCAGGCGTCGGGAGGCTGCAGCGTGCCGACGAGGTCCTCGTTGATGAGGGTGGAGCGGTTGTTCGGGCGCAGCTGGCCGAGCACCACGAAGTCGACGTCGGCGCCGCTCGGCGCCGGGCCGACCTTGGCCATCAAGAGCATGTCCGAGAACGACAGGTCCGCCAGCAGCGACCACGACGCGGTGAGGCGCAGCAGGTGATCGACCGTGGGCTCGTCGAGGTCCGTGTGCAGCGAGGCGAGCTCCGGGAGTGTCGCCATCAGCCCGCTCGCAACGGGACCATCTGGCGCTGGCGCAGGGTGTAGCTGGCGAGCTGGCTGATGCCTCGCGCCTCGAGCAGCCCCGCGAGGTCGCCGGCGCGCTCGCCCACCCGCTCGAGACGGTGGGCGTCGCTGGCGGTGGTGAACGTGACTCCCTTGGCGACGAGCCGGTCCAGGAACCCCTCGGCCGGGTACTGCTCGCCAATCGGCTTCACCCAGCCGGCCGAGGAGCATTCCACCGACACGTCGGCCTGGGCGGCGGCCGACGCCATGAGCTCCCAGTACTCGCCTGGCTGGGTCGCGTAATGGCCCGCGACCTTGATGAGGTCGGGGTGAGCGAGCACGTCGACCGAGTTCGACGCGCAGAGCTCCTCGAGGGCGACCGCGTAGTCGGCCCAGCACTGGTCGACGTCGCGCGTCGTCCATTCGAGCATCTCGCGGGGATTGTCGATGTCGTCGAACTGCCAGGTCCCGAGCCAGTGCACCGAGCCGATCAGCACGTCGAAGGGGTACTGCGCGAGCAGTCCCGACACCTCATCCATCTGACCCGCGTAGTAGTCGACCTCGAGGCCGATCTTGACCGGCAGTCCCTCGTCCTTGGCGAGCTGGGCCAGCGACACGTACTGCTCGAGCGAGTTGCGGGCGTGCCAGTCGAAGTAATCGGCCATGATCGCACTCGTCGGCTCGTGGCCCAGCTTCAGCCAGAACGGACCGACCGTGGACATGACGTCGACGAATCGGTGCGAGTGCTCCGTGAGCGCGAGCTCAGTGACGCCGTGCGCGGCTGCCTCTTCGCAGTAGGCGGCGATCTGGTCCAGCTTGAACCACACGGAAGACTCCGAGTGCGGCCACAGGTGCAGGTGGTAGTCGATCACGGAGGCCCAGCGATCAGGAGGTGCCGAAACCGACGACGCGCTCGCTGGCGGGCGTGCCGAACTCGACGTAGGCGATCCTCGCGGCGGGCACGCCGACCCGGCGGCCCTTGCGGTCGGTGAGCCACAGCACCGACTCGCCCCCCAAGGCGGCCTCGACCTGCTTCATCACCTTCTCGCGGTTGGCGTCCTCGGGCAGTTCGACCTCGAGCTCCTTCATTGATTGCACGATGCCGATGCGAATGTCCATTACGACTCCTCTGTCACGTGGGCGACTTTCTTCATGCTACGGCCATGGGGCATTATGGAGGACGTGAGCAAGGAACCGGCCTCGGAACGCAACCGGCGCTGGGCCGCGACGATGGAGGGCTACGAGGGCGGCGCGGACGACGTCACGGTGGCCCACCAGGACTCCGCGGCCACCATCGAGGTGGCCGCGGACGCGCGCGACGTCTCCCGTGCCCTGGAGCTGCGCGAGGAGCAGCTCGACCGGCTGCTGAACCCGCGGGCCACGAGGAGCCGCGGGGCCGGCCACCGTGCCCGCGAGGAGGAGCCCGACGAGTTCCGGACCTGCTTCGAGCGAGACCGGGACCGGATACTGCATTCGAGTGCCTTTCGACGACTGGCCGGCAAGACCCAGGTCTTCATCTTCCCCGACGACCACATGCGCACCCGCCTGACCCACGCGCTCGAGGTCGCCCAGGTGGCCACGGGCGTCTCGCGCGCGGTCGGGCTCAACGTCGCGCTGACCGAAGCGATCGCCCTGGGCCACGACTGCGGGCACGGGCCGGGCGGGCACGCCAGCGAGGAGGCGCTCGATCCCTTCGTGCTCGGAGGCTTCGACCACGCGATCTGGGGGGCCCGCGTCTCGCTGTCGCCCCTGAACCTCTGCGCCGAGACGCTCGACGGCATCGCGAACCACTCGTGGTCGAGGCCGGCGCCGAGCACGCCCGAGGGCGAGGTGGTCAGCTGGGCCGACCGGATCGCCTACGTCTGCCACGACTTCGAGGATGCGGTCTCGGCGGGGATCATGGACCCCGCCAAGTTGCCCTCGCTCGTGCGCGAGCGCTGCGGCGAGCGCCGCGGCCAGCAGCTCGGCGCCTTCATCAACGCCATGATCCGCACCATCCGCACCAGCGGCGTCATCGGCATGGACGCCCGTCACGCCGAGGCGCTGGGGGCCTTCCGCTCCTTCAACTACGAGGCCATCTACCTGCGAAGCGCCTCGCGCCAGCAGGCGTCGGCGGTCGTGGCGATGCTGCGCGCCCTGGTCGACCACTTCGCCGCCCTCCCCCAGCTGATACCCGACGTCGCCGAGCGCGGCGGCGAGGTCGAGAGCCCGGCGGCGGCGCTGCACGAGGCGGTGGCCTACGTCGCCGGCATGACCGACCGCTTCGCCTGTCGCAGCGCCGTGACGCTGCTCGACTGGCCCATCGACCAGCTGCCAAATGGGATAGACCGCTAGGGCCGGGTCGCCGCGTCGAGGTTGATGCCCATCGGCTCGCCGCCCTTCATCCACGCCAGGCGCTGCTCGGTGGTGCGGATCGCCGCGCGTTCGTGGGTGAGGATCCAGAACCGGTTGGTGCGAACGGCGTTCTCGACCGCCATCGCCACCTCGCTCGCGTCGATGCCCGCGTTCACGACGCTCTGGGCGATCTCGCTGATGGCCCGCGCCGTCGGATCCTCGTTGTAGCTGCGCAGTTCGCTCGGCATGTTGCGCTCGGACTCGAAAATCCGGGTGCGGACGAACCCCGGGCACAGCACCGACGCGCCCACGTTCTTGCCCGACAGCAGGAGCTCCTGGAAGAGGGTCTCGGAGATCCCCACGACCGCGAACTTGCTCGCGCAGTAGGCCCCCATGCCGGGCACGCCCCCGAGCCCGGCGAGCGAGCCGGTGTTCACCACGTGGCCCTCGTTCTGCTCCAGGAAGAGCGGAACGAAAGCGTTGATGCCGTTGATGACGCCATTGATGTTCACGCCCAGCACCCAGTCCCAGATCTTCTTGGGTGTCCCGATCGCCGCCCCCGCGGCGACGCCGGCGTTGTTGAAGACGACGTGGGCGCCGCCGAACTCCATCAGGGCGGCGTCGCGCAGGCCGGCAACCTCCACCTCTTGGCTGACGTCGCAGCGCACGCCGATGACCTTGGCGCCCTCGGCGCGCAGGCTCTCGACAGCCGCCTGCAGCGGCTCGTCCTCGATGTCGCCGAGCACCAGGTTCACGCCCGACGAGGCGAACTGTCGTGCGGTCGCCAGGCCGATCCCGCTGGCCCCGCCCGTGATGACCGCCGTCTTGCCCCTCAGTTCCATCCCCGCCTCCGATCCGCCGGCTAGACCAGCTTGAGTTCCTGACGATAGACGCGCGCGGGGCCCTGCGCCGCCACCGTGGCCGCGAGGGCCGTGAAGGCCCGGGCGACCTCGCTGTCGGGCGAGCTCACCACGACCGGTTCGCCCGAGTCGCCGCCCTCGCGCAGCCTCGTCTCGAGGGGGATCTGGGCGAGCAGCGCGATGCCGAGCTCGCGGGCGAGCTGGGCCCCGCCGCCCGATCCGAAGATCTCGTAGCGCTTCTGGTCGTCGCCGGTGAACCAGCTCATGTTCTCGATCACCCCTCGCACGGAGAGCTTCAGCTTGCGAGCGGCGTAGGCCGAACGCTGGGCCACCCGCTGGGCCGCCGCCTGGGGCGTGGTGACGACGTACATCTCGATGCGCGGCAGCACCTCCGAGAGCGTCAGGGCCACGTCGCCGGTCCCCGGCGGCATGTCGATGAGCAGGAAGTCCGGTTCGTCCCACCACGCCTCGGTGACCAGCTGCTCGATCGCCTTGTGCAGCATCGGACCGCGCCAGATGACGGGCTGCTCGTCGGGGACGAAGTAGCCCATCGACACGCAGCGCACGCCGTGCACGAGCGTCGGGATGACCGTGTCGCCCAGGACGATCGGGTCGTTGGTGGCGCCGAGCATCTTGGGCACCGAGAAGCCGTAGACGTCGGCGTCGAGGATCCCGACCTGGTAGCCGGCCTGGGCGAGGGCGATGCCGAGGTTGACGGTCACCGAGGACTTGCCCACCCCGCCCTTGCCCGACGAGATGCCGAGCACGCGCGTCTTGGAGAGCTTGTCGAGGAACCGAGGCGGGGCGTCGGCGTGGGCGTGCTGGCCGGGGCCCTCGGGCGCAGCCATGGCGCCGCGCAGGAAGTTGCGAAGTCCCAGCCGCTCGTCGTCGTCCATGGAGCGCACGACGACCCGGGCCCCGGGTGCGCGCTGGTCTATCGCGGCCTCCAAGAGGGCGAGGTTCGGCCAGCCGGTGACCGGCAGGATGAGCTCGACGCGCGGCGCCCCGTCGACCTCGTCGAGCGCGCCCAGGAAGTGCAGCTCGCCCAGCGTTCGCACCAGCTGGGGCTCGACAATGGAGGCGAGGTCACTGCGCAGTTGGGGATCAAGTGTCACGGGAGTTCCTTTAGAGGGGGCTTCTTGAGGTTACCGGCGCGTGGGGGGCTTTGGCTCCTAGACTTTTTGCATGACTCCTCCGCCCGTGAAAGGCGAGCTCGACCCGGCTCTGTTCACCGCGACGGTGACGAGCCTGGCCCACTCGTTCGGCGACAGCACGCGGCGCAAGATCTACCTCTACCTGCGCGAGAATCCGGGCACCACCGCCGCCGAGCTGGCCCGGCACTGCGACGTGCACGCCAACGTCGTGCGCCACCACCTCGAGCGGCTCTCCGAGGCCGGGTACGTCACGTTCGACAACGTGCACAAGACCACCGTGGGGCGACCCGCCAAGGGGTACCGGGTGCTCGACGCGGGCCTCGCCATGGACGGCTCGATGCGCCGCGACGCGCTCCTCGTGGCGCTGCTCGAGATGGCCCTCGAGCGTCTCGGACCCGAGGCGTCCGAGACCATGGCCCACGACGTGGGCGTCGAGTACGGGCGCACGCTCGGCGCGGCGGTGGCGCCGATGGACTCGACCCGCTCGGTCAAGACCGCCATGGCCTCGATCGCCGGGCTGCTGACCGCGCACGGCTTCGCGGCGCGCGCCGAGGAGAGCGACTCCGGCCAGTCGGTGGTCTCGGAGAACTGTCCCTTCGGCTCCGCGGCCACGCATCACCCCGTGCTCTGCGCCGTCGACCGCGGGCTCATCGCCGGGATGCTCGAAGGACTCGGTGCCGAACGCACGCTCGTGACGTTGACGTCGAGGGCCCGTGGCGACGACACCTGTCGCGTGACCGCCTGACCCGTAGGGAGTCGCGTGACCGACGGAGGCCACACCGGCGCGCCGGTGGCGCTTCGAACGATCGTGCGCGAGTGGACCAGGCTGGGGGTCATCGGCTTCGGTGGACCTCCCGCCCACATCGCGCTGCTTCGACGCATGTGCGTCGAGGAACGCAGTTGGATGGACGCCAAGGAGTTCGAGGACGGCGTCGCCGCCACCAACCTGCTGCCCGGACCGGCCTCGACGCAGCTCGCGATCTACTGCGCGTGGAAGCTGCGCGGCGCGCCCGGGGCGCTGCTCGGGGGGCTCTGCTTCATCGCGCCGGGGCTCGCGCTCATCATGGCGCTCTCCTCCGTGTTCCTCAGCCACCATCCACCGACGTGGATCCTCGGCGCCGCGGCGGGGGCCGGCGCGGCCGTGCCGGCGGTCGCGCTGCGCGCCGCGTCAAGACTCGTGGCGCCGAGTTGGCTGCGCGCAGGTGAGGAGAGGGGCCAGCGCCTGCGCTGGGTCGCCTACGCGTTGATCGGCGCGGTGAGCGCCGCGGTGCTCGGCGCCTACCTCGTGGTGGCGCTCGTGGCCTGCGGGCTCGCCGAGGTCGCCCTGAGGTCGCGTGGCACGCTGAGCCCGCGCGCGATGGCCGGCGGCGCCGGGGTCCACGCGCTGGGACTCGGGGGCGTCGGGGCGCTCAGCTGGGTGGCGCTCAAGGTGGGCGCCCTCTCCTACGGCGGCGGGTTCGTCATCGTCCCGCTGATGCAGCACGACGTGGTGAGCACGTACCACTGGATGAGCGGGACCCAGTTCCTGAGCGCGGTGGCCCTGGGCCAGGTGACCCCCGGTCCCGTCGTCCAGACCATCGCCGTCGTCGGCTACGCGGCCGGCGGGTTCGCCGGCGCGTTGCTCGCGTCGCTGGTCGCCTTCGGCCCCTCGTTCCTCTTCGTGCTCTTCGGCGCGCCGCTGTTCTCGAAGGCGCGATCGAACCGCACCGCGGCGTCGTTCCTCCTCGGCGCGGGACCGACGGTCATCGGCGCGATCGCGGGCTCGGCGGTCCCGCTCGGGCTGTCCCTGCACTTCTGGTGGCAGGTCCCCGTGCTCGGCGCCGCGCTGGTGTGGTGTCTGCTGGCACGCCGTGGTGTCGTGAGCGTGCTGCTCGCCTGTGCGGCGCTCGGCGTCCTGCTGGCGATTCTCGGGGTCGGGGTCTAGGACCGGAGCCCGAGCTGCTTCAGGAAGGGCTTGGCGATCGCCATCTGGCCGAGCGACGGTTTGAGGGCCAGGAACACCTCGAACTGGCCCTTGGCGAGGGCCCGGTTCCCGGGCGTCGAGTCGGCCACGATCGCGTAGTAGAGGCGCGGGGCGGGGTTGCGCGGGGCCAGGGTGACCGCCTCGCGAAGGTACTTCACCCCGAGCGTCGTCAGGGCCGCGTCGCGGTCGGAACTTCCCGCGGAGAAGTCGAGCCAGCCCGACTGGGTGAGCGCCTGGACGTTCGTCGCGTCGATGGCCAGGACCTGCCGGTAGGCGGCGAGCGCGGCGACCACGTTCCCGTTGGCGATGTCCGCCTGGGCTTCGCCGAGCAGCTGCTGGATCTTCTGGGCGCGCCCGAGCTGGAGGGAGCCCGTTATCGAGTTCCCCGCCTGGCGCGGCGACACCGCCGCCCACAGGACCACACCGAGCACGAGCGCGAAGCAGACCACCGCGACCACGAGGTAGCGCTTCTTTCGCGCCCGGACGCGTACGGCCTGGCCGGGCGCGGCGTGGGAGAGCTCCTCGAGGCGCGCGCGGGCGACCTCGATGGCGGCGCGTTCGCGGGCCTCGATGGCCTCGTAGGCCTCGCGGGTGAGCTCTCCGGCGCTGAGCTCGCGCGAGGCGTCCGCGAGCGAGGCCTCGCGCAGCGCGATCTCGTCGGCGAGCATCTGCGCGTCGCGGCTCACGTGCGGCGCCTCGCGATGCGCACCACCGCAACCACGACGGCGAGCCCCACGCCGAGCGGCACCGCCCAGAGCAGGATCCCCAGCCCCGACGTCGGCGGGCTGAGCAGGATCGAGGTCCCGTAGGCGTCCTCGAGCGAGGTGAGGATCTGGTTGTCGGACCTGCCCGCGCGCACGTCGGCGGTGATCTCGTGGCGCACGGCGATCGCGGACGTCGCGTTGCTCACCGCGACCGACAGGTCCTCGCACGACGGGCAGCGCACCAGCGTCTCGAGATGGTTGATTCGCGACGCGCTCGTCGCGACGCTCGGCGCGGCGCCGACGCAGAGCGCGAGCACCACGACCAGGGCGCCGACCCACGTCCAGAACGAGCGCACGGCCCTCATTCCTGCACCCGCTTCACGACCGCGAGCAGCTGGGCGGTGCTCACCGGTCCCAGCAACGAGGCCTCGACGCGGCCTCGGGCGTCGATGACGAACGTGGTCGGCGGGTTCGTCACGCCGTAGCGGTTGGCGATCTGGCCGTTGGGGTCGACGATCGACGGGTAGAGCGATCCGTAGTGCGCCGCGAAGGCCGAGGCGGCCGACACGGTGTCGTTGAAGACCACCCCGATCACGCTGACCTTGTCGTGACGCTCCTGGAACGCGAAGGTCGAGAGGTTCGGCGCCTCCTCGATACACGGCCCGCACCACGACGCCCAGAAGTTCACGACGACGACCCGCCCGAGGTCCGAGCGCAGGTTGAAGCGGCCCCCGCCCAGCTCCGGGCCCGCGAGCGCCGGGGCCATCTTGCCCAGCAGCGGACTGGGCGCGCTGGTGGCGTCGCCGACCGGGTGTCGCGTGCCGAGGAAGGCCGACAGCGCCACGACCAGGACCAGCACCGCGACCGACACGATCATGACGGTACGCTTCACGACGCCGCCTCGTCAGCGGGGCGCCGGCGCAGGAACGTGAGGACGCTGCCGAGCCCCACCACCAGCCCGCCGATCCACAGCCACGCGAGCAGCGGCTCCACCGTCACGCCCACGACCACCGATCCGGCCGGCAGGCTGCTCTGGACCTGCGCGCCCGACGTCGCGCCGTTGCCGCCAATGGCGTCGAAGGTCACGTAGACGTCGCGAAGGAAATTGGAGTCGATGGCGGGCGTGCCCACGGTCTGGCCCGTCCGGCCGTTGAACGTCGTGATGGCGGGACGAAGCTGGTGGCCGTCGACAGTCATCACCAGCTGGGTCGCGGTCTCGAGGGAGTCCTTCACCTGGTGCAGCCCGGCGAACGAGACGTACTGGCCGTCGACCACGGTGCGCTGGCCCTGGGCCAGCGCCACCTCGCTTCGCCACGCGTACGAGGTGGAGGTCACGATGCCCACGGCGAGGATCACGATGCCGAGGTGGACCACCATGCCGCCGGTGCTCGGGGCGAAGAACGCCGAGTGCCACTTCGAGCGCCGCCTCGCCGACACGAACGCGCCGCGCAGCGTCCGCAGCGCCGCCCCGGCCGCGCCGACGGCCAGGAAGCAGGCCACCAGCTCGGCGGGACGGCGCACGTGCAAGAGCACGAGCAGCACCACCGTGGCGAGGGCCACCCAGGCGGTGACGCGCACCCGGTCCCACAGCACGTGGGCCTGGGCGCTGCGCCAGCTCACCAGCGGCGCCACCGCCATCAGCGCGAGCAGCAGCACGCTGAGCGGCGCCGCGATCGAGGCGAAGTAGGGCGTGCCCACGCTCACCTGGGCCCCATTGACGGCCTCGTAGAGCAGCGGGAAGACCGTGCCGAGCAGCACCACGACTGCGAATCCCACGAAGAGCACGTTGTTCGCCACGAAGAGCCCCTCGCGCGACAGCGCCTGGTCGACGCCCACGGGCGAGCGCAGCCGGTCGCCGCGCCAGGCGAGCAGCGCCACGCCGGAAACGACCGTGACGAAGAAGAAGCCGATCAGCAGGGGGCCCAGCGTGCTCGACGAGAACGAGTGAACGCTCTGGAGCACCCCCGAGCGGGTGAAGAACGTGCCGAGCACCGTCAGGGCGAAGGTCGCGATCGCGAGCGACAGGTTCCACACCCTGAACAGTCCGCGACGGTCCTGGACGATGACCGAGTGGATGTAGGCGGTGGCGGTCAGCCAGGGCAGCAGCGCCGCGTTCTCGACGGGGTCCCAGCCCCAGAATCCGCCCCAGCCGAGCACCTGGTAGCTCCACCAGGCCCCCAGGACGATACCCACCGAGAGGGCGCCCCACGCGAGCACCGTCCAGCGGCGCTGCTCGAGGGGCCAGCGGTCCTGCACGCGGCCGGTGATGAGCATCGCGATCGCGAAGGCGAAGGGCACGGTGAATCCGACGAACCCCGCGTAGAGCAGCGGAGGGTGGATGGCCACCAGCGGATTGTCCTGGAGCAGCGCGTTGGGCCCCGCTCCCTGCAGGACCACCGACGGGTTGTGCAGGAAGGGATCGGCCGGACCCATCATCAAGAACGTGAAGAAGGCGCCCACGCCGAAGAGCACGGCCGTCGCCCAGCCGACCACCGCGTCGGTGGCCTCGCGGCGGTAGTAGACGACGACGCCGAGCGTCATCGCGGCCAGCAGCAGCGCCCACAGCAGCAAGGAGCCCTCCAGCGCCGACCACAGACCCGTGATCGAGTAGAGCAGCGGGGTGAAGGTCGCGTTGTTCTCGGCCACGTAGGCGAGCGAGAAGTTGTGCGTGACGAGCGCGAACTCCATCACCGCGACCGCGCCGACGATGCCCGCGAGCGCGAGGCCGGCCCACCACAGCGCGCGGGCCCGGCGCTTCGTGCGAAGCGCCACCACCTGGCTGACGATTCCGCCGAGCGCGCCCGCGAAGGCCACGTAGAGCGCGACGCGTCCGAGCCAGGTCAGGGTCACCGGACGCTCCCGTTGGGTGCCTTCACGCGAGCCGGGTGCGCGGCGATGTAGGACGCGGTGTGCTTGACGAGGATCTGGGTGCCGTCGAAGGTCAGCGAGGTCGCGGTGGTGAAGTGCCCGACGACCACCACCGGGATGTTCGCCTGGAAGAGCTGCGGCGGCGATCCGTGCGCCACGACGTACACCTGGTGGTCGCCCGAGCCGGTGACGACGAAGGACGCGCCGCTCGACGTGCGCGTGATCGTGCCGGGCTTCACGACGCCCTCGAGGCGGATCACCTCGGTGCCCAACGACGCGCGCTTGGCCAGCACCTGGTCGACAGTCTCGAAGTAGTTGAGCGAGTGCAGCAGTCCCTGGCTGAGCAGCGCCAGGATCGCCAGCGCCAGCACCGCGAGCACGCCGATGGAGCGCCAGCGGCCGCGGCTCGACGACTTCGGTGGGCTGACCGGGCTTAGATCGGGCGTCGACTCAGCGCTTGACACGTCGTCCCCGCCACCAGATCGACAGCGCGTAGAGCGCCAGTCCCCCGAAGGCGAACCCGTATCCCGCGTCAACGTAGCCCACTAGAACGCCCCCTCGCGCCGACGCAGCGTCAGCGCCTCGTCGAGCGAGACGCTGAGCGCCCTCTCTCGGCTCACCTCGAGGCGGTAGCGGGCGCGCAGCAGCCAGAAGAAGAGCAGCGTGAAGCCGAGGAAGCTGACGAGCAGCGTCCAGGCCATGAGGCCGTGGATCAGGAGCGTCCGGTTCGCCGTGAAGACCGTCGCCCCCTGGTGCAGGGTCTTCCACCAGTCGACCGAGAAGTGGATGATCGGCACGTTGATCGCCGCCAGTATCGCGAACACGGCGCTGCGTCGGGCGCGCAAAGCCTGGTCGTCGTTGGCCCGGCGAAGCGCCAGGTAGCCCAGCGCCAGCACCCCGAGGATCGCGGTCGACGTGAGCCGCGCGTCCCAGGCCCACCAGACGCCCCACGTGGGCCGGCCCCAGATGGAGCCGGTGATGAGCGTGAGCACGATGAAGACGACGCTGACCTCCATGGCGCAGTGCGCGACGCGGTCCATCACAATGGACCTCGTGCGCTTCCACAGGTAGAGCACGCTCGCGATGGTCGCGGTGCCGAACGAGACGTACAGCGCCACCCACGCGACCGCGGGGTGCACGTAGACCAGCCGCACCAGGTTGCCCTGGACCGCGTCGCGCGGCGTGACCCACAGCCCGAGCCACGCCGTGAGCGCCAAGAGCACGAGCGTGACCGGTCCGAGCAGGCGTGGGAAGAGCTGTTTTGTCATGATTCCTCCAGAACACCGTAAAGGAGAATCCCGACCGCGAGGTACGCGACCAGCGCCACCGCCGCGATCACCCACCACTCCCAGAGCGCTCCGCCGTGCAGGGCGGCGCTGAAGGAACGCTCCCCGGCGATGAGGAGGGGCGCGAAGGCCGGCAGGGCCAGCACCGGCAGCAGGGTCGCCGATCCGTCGCCGCCGGCCGTCAGCGCGCCGTACAGCGTGCCCGCGGCGGCCAGCGCCCCGAGCGTCACCGCGATGCTCGGCAGCGCCACCAGGGCCCCGTGGAGGGCTGTATGGAGGACCAGGACGGCCCCGGCGAGGAGCACGAGGCCCGTGACCCAGAGTTCGACCGCCAGCGCTAGGGCCTTTCCCAGGAAGACCCCCGCCGGGTCGAGGCCCAGGGTGGCGACCGACGATCTGGTCCCCGAGGTCCGCTCGACCGCCTGGGATCGGTTGATCATGAGCAGCGTCACCAGCAGCGTCACCAGATAGAACAGCCCCGGCCCGGCCGGGGAGTTCCCCGCGTGCGCGGGTCCCAGCGCCAGGCCGCACAGCAGCAGCGCCATGACCCCGAAGGGAACGACCTGCCAGAGCAGCACGCGGCTGCGCAGCTCGATGCGCAGGTCCTTTCCCGCCACCAGCAGCGCGGTGCGGATCACGAGACGTCCCCCACGATTCGCCCGCCCGCCAGGGTCAGCGTCCGCGGAGCCAGGGCCGCGCTGCGCAAGGGGTCGTGCGCGCTCACCACGACCGTGGCGCCGCCGGCGACGACGTCGCCGAGCAGCGCGTCGAAGAAGGTGCGGCCCTCGTCGTCGAGCGAGGCGTAGGGCTCGTCGAGCAGCCACAACTCGGCTCGTCGTAGCAGCAGCCAGGCGAGCCCGAGGCGGCGGCGCTGCCCGGCGCTCAGCTGCTTGGCGGACGTGTCGATGCGGTGCTCGAGGCCGACGCGCGCCACCGCCGGCGCGATCTCGCCGGTCGGGCGCCCGAGGGCCCGCGCGGCGAAGGTCAGGTTCTCTCGCACGCTGAGGTCGTCGTAGAACGATCCTTCGTGGCCGAGCCAACCGACCCGGCGACGCAGTTGGCGCAGGTCCCCGCTGCCCAGGTCGACGCCCGCGACGGTCCCCGTGCCGCCCGAAAGCGCGACGAGACCGCCGAGGAGGCGCAGCAGGCTGGTCTTGCCCGCGCCGTTGGCGCCGGTGACCACGCTGAGGGTTCCCGCGCCGAGATCGAGGTCGACCCCGCTGAGCAGCGGGAATCCGCCCGCGAAGACGACGGCATCGTGCAGGGCGACAACGGGGGGTGGCGCGTCGGGCATCAAGGAACTAACGCTGCAGGGCTTTCGTGTCCGCGGCGACCATCATCTCGACGAGTGCGTAGAAGTCGGTGTCACACTTCCATCCGAGCAGCGTGTGCGCCTTGGTGGCGTCGCCGACCAGCAGGTCGACCTCGGCGGGACGGATGAACGCCGGGTCCACGACCACGTGATCGCGGTAGTCGAGTCCGACCGTCGCGAAGGCCACCTCGCAGAGCTCGCGGACCGAATGGGTCTGGCCCGAGGCGATCACGAAGTCATCGGGCCCGTCGCGCTGGAGCATGGCCCACATCGCGCGCACGTAGTCCGCGGCGTAGCCCCAGTCGCGCTGGGACTCGAGGTTCCCGAGGCGTATCTCGTGGTCGAGGCCGGCCTTGATCCGCGCCACGCCGTGGGTGACCTTGCGCGTGACGAACTCGAGTCCGCGCCGGGGAGACTCGTGGTTGAAGAGGATCCCGCTCGAGGCGTGCAGGCCGTAGCTCTCGCGGTAGTTGACCGTTATCCAGTGCCCGTACACCTTGGCCACGCCGTAGGGGCTGCGCGGGTAGAAGGGCGTGTCCTCGTTCTGGGGCACGGCGCGCACGCGGCCGAACATCTCCGACGAGCTCGCCTGGTAGAAGCGGATCTCGGGGTCCACGATCCGGATGGCGTCGAGCATGCGCGTGACGCCCAGCGCCGTGGTCTCGCCGGTGAGCACCGGCTGGGTCCAAGAGGCCTGCACGAAGCTCTGGGCGGCCAGGTTGTAGACCTCGCTCGGGCGGTGGTCCCGCAGGACGTTGATGAGGGAGATCTCGTCCATCAGGTCGCCCGACACCAGCGTGAGGCGCTCCTGGATGTGGCTGATCCGCTCAATGTTGACCGTCGAGCTGCGGCGCATCACGCCGATGACCTCGTATCCCTCGGCGAGCAGCAGCTCGGCGAGGTAGGAGCCGTCCTGACCCGTGATGCCGGTAATCAGAGCACGTTTGGCCACCGAGGGTCCTCCAGAAAGGGGCGCTGACGCCAGTTCGCCGCACCGACAACTCTACTCTGGGCGGGCAATTGCCTCGGTCGCGCATAGCCTGAGCCCGTGGCCCGTCTCGTTCTGCTGAGTTTCCGCCTGGGCGGCACCGACGGCGTCTCCATCGAGGCCGCCAAGTGGAAGGCCGCTCTCGGCCAGCTCGGCCACGACGTGACCGAGGTCGCCGGCGAAGGGCCCGTGGACGTCCTCGTGCCGGGCCTGGCCATCGGCGCGGCTCGCGCGCCCAACCTCGACCAGCTGGAACGGGCGATCGCGGGCGCGGGTCTCGTCATCGTCGAGAACCTCGCCGCGCTGCCACTCAACATCGCCGCACGCGACGTGCTGTACCAGGCGCTCGACGGGCGAGCGGCACTCTTCCACCACCACGACCTTCCCTGGCAGCGCGACCACCTCTCCCACCTCGAAGGTCCGCGCGACCAGCCCCGCTGGCGCCACGTCACGATCAACGAACTCTCGCGACGCCAGCTCCACGAACGCGGCATCGAGGCGACGACGCTGATGAACTCCTTTGACTGCACTCCCCCGGTGGGGCGGCGCGAGCTGACCCGCAGCGCGCTCGGCGTAGGCGACGAGGTGCTCCTCCTGCTTCCCACCCGGGCGATCCCTCGAAAGAACGTCGAAGGGGCGCTCGAGCTGGCGCAGTCCCTCGGTGCGGTGTTGTGGCTGCTCGGCCCGGCCGAGGACGGCTACGGCCCCGAGCTCGATCGGCTGCTGGCGGCAACGTCGGTGGAGGTGCGACGCGGACTGGTCGGCGGCGCGAGCGTGCACGACGCCTACGCCGCGTGCGACCTGGTGGTGATGCCCTCGACGTGGGAGGGCTTCGGCAACCCCGTGCTCGAATCGGTCACCCACCGCCGGGCGCTCGCTCTCTTCGCCTACCCCGTCGCGCGCGAGATCATGTCGTACGGCTTCGAGTTCTTCGACCTGGCCGACGTCGCGGCGATCGAGAGGTTCCTCGCCGACCCCGACGAAGGACTGCTCGCGAGGAACCTCGACGTGGCGCGCGAGCACTTCAACGTGGCGCGTCTCCCCGAACGCCTCGCCGCACTGTTAGAACCAGATGTGACTTCGATAAGGGAACCGGTGGCGGCGCGGCTCTAACGACCATCGCGGCCCCGCGCCGCGCCGCGCGGGGCCCTCTTGCCCTTTCGTCCAAAGGCCTCGCGCGAGACCTCCACGAATTAGTCGCTTCTTACGCGCATCCGCCTCGACGCTCACCTTCGACCCGAATGATGGTGTCTGTTCGGGAACGTCTCGAACGAGGGAAGTCAGAGGAGCGTCATGAACAAGATCCACCGCAGCAAGAACAAGAAGTACCAGGGCCGCGCCAAGCCGATGACGACCAAGCGCCTGGCCGCGACGGCGGCCATGGGGGTAGGTCTGGTGGCGGGCGGAGCGGGCATCGCCTCGGCGGCGTCGACGACCAGCACGCCGCCGGCGACCCACGCCGGCGCCGCGAGCCCGGGACCCAGGGCGATGGACCCGGCGGACTGCGCGGGCGGCGTCATCACGGCGGTGTCGGCGACGTCGATCACGGTCCAGAGCCTGAGCGGCGCGTCCACGACCTACGCCATCAACTCGGCCACGACCTTCAACGAGGGCTCGACGACGATCACCACGTCGGACCTGGCGGTCGGCGGGCACGTGATGGTCCAGGCGTCGACTTCCAGCGCGACAACGGCCGCCGCCATCGACCTTCAGCTGGCCGAGCTCAGCGGCCGGGTGACGGCGCTGAGCGGGAACTCGGTGACGATCACCGACCCCCAAGGGTTCAGTCGCACCATCGTGGTGGAATCGTCGACGGCGTACACCAAGTCCGGGGCCGCGTCGAGCCTCTCGGCGCTCACCGTGGGATCGCTGATCAGCGCCCGGGGCGAGGTCGACGCGAACCTGACCTCCTTGGACGCGTCCAGCGTGGCAATTGGCCCGTTGACGGGGGTCCAGAACGGCGGATCAACTCCGGGGGTGCCGGGGTTCGCTAGTTTAGGACCAATGCATCAATAGTGTTGCTTGCACTTTGCAGCCTCTCATCCAGTCGTCGAGTGTGGTCCAACCCTTCACTAGGCGGCTGGATGGGAGATCGATGCGTTCGCAGTCGACGTGCCCGCCGCGACGACGCTGGCGGAGTCCTGCCGGCGCCACGCTGTCACGCGACCAACACCTCGCGACCAACACCTCGCGACCCACGGACGCCATCGCGGCAGGATTCACTAGTGTTCTGAATCATGGTTATCAACGACGACCGCCCCCAGCACCTCGAGCGGCGCGAGCAGCTCCTGCTCGCCGGGCGCAAGATCTTCGCCGAGCGGGGCTTCCAGGCAACGACCATGGACGACATCGCCAAGGAGGCCGGCTTCACCAAGCCGGTCCTCTACCAGTACTTCGAATCCAAGGCCGATCTCTACCGCCAGATCGTCGCCGAGACCGCCCAGCAGCTGCTCACCTCGCTCGGCGATGCCGTCGCCGGCGTCGACTCCCCGAGGGCGAAGATCGAGGTGGCCTTTCGGGTCTACTTCGAGTTGGTCATCAGAGAGACCGACGCCTTCAGGGTCCTGTTCATCCACAGCCACGAGGGCGAGATGATCGGCGAGCTGCGCAACCTCGAGATGGTGCTCGCCACGTTCCTCGAGCCGTTCATCGACATCTCGATCAGCGACGATCACCGCCGCCAACTCGCCGCGGGGGTCGTCGGCATCGCCGAGGCGTCGGCGGTGACGTGGCTCGAGCAGCAGGCCGCCAAGGGCTGGCCCGCGCCGTCTCCCAACGAAGCCGAACTGCTCGCCGCACGAAGCGCCACGCTGGCGTGGGGCGGGCTGCGCGCAGTCCAGCAGGACTAGGAGACTGTCGAGTAGTTCAGAGCGGTCAATGAAGTGACTGATTTCGCTCGACCGTTCTGACCTGGACGGCCTCTTCGGGCCGCGAGAAGGCCGTACGGCGCGTCGTCTTCTTGATGCCTGGCGAGCGACTCCTCAAGAATCGCTTTCTTCAGCGGTCTCCTGGCCGGGCTCGTCGTCGCGGATGAGCAGCGCGAAAGTCTGGGCCAGCTCCCAGAGCTGCTGCGCGCACGCGTCGTAGACGGCCTGGTCGCCGCCGGCCGGGTCCGCGACGTCGAACCTGGCCTCGGGCTCCATCGAGGACACCTGCGCGAGTTGCTCGACGAACGTCGCGTCGAGGGGCGCGTAACGCACGAACTGGTGCAACTGCACGGACTTGGCGGCGTGCTCGGCGAAGCTGCGTCGCACGAAGTCCACGTGGCCCGCCTCGGTGGCGATGACGACGTCGGCCCACGCGACGTCGTCGAGCACCAGCTGGTGGCTGCGGTGGGCGCCGTAACGGTGCTCGCCGAGCTCGCCGATACCCGTCAGCGCCTCGCGGGTGCGCGAGCTCATGGCCGAGCCCTCGGTGACATGGGTGCCGGCGGTGCGCACGTTCCAGTCCTCGCCGTAGGCCTCGGCGATGGTGGCGAACATGTAGCCGAGCATCACCGAACGCGCCACGTTGCCGGTGCACAGCGTCACTATCTTGAGGGGCGCGGTCATCGTAGGAGAACCTACTCCGCGCGCCGCCGACCGCCGCGTCAGCGGATGTGGACGCCGGAGATCGCTCGAGCGACGATCAGCCGCTGGATCTCCGAGGTGCCTTCGAAGATCGTGTAGTTCCTATAGGTGCGACCAGAAGTACTGGTCGCGACACCTTTCGAAGAGAGATGGACCCACAAATGAATGGGAAGACCAGTTTTAGACCCGATTTGGTCCGATCCCGGTCCCCGTTAATGGCTCTCGCGCGAGCGCCATTGCGAGTCGCGGTCTGCATCACTTCGGAGTGACGATTTCCCACGCTAGAAGTTCGCCATCAAGAACAGCCGGCAAGACTCCGTTCGCTGCCTCTGGTGACAGCCAGATCGTGGCGGCCAGAGCGCGGGCCGCAGCCACCGCCTCAAGGTTGAGTAGGTTCAACTTAGGGTGGCGCCCGGCAATCTCAACCATGAGCGGTACGAGTTGTCGTGTGTCAGGAAGGCCAATGTCATTCGGTAATTGAAGCATTGCGCTAATCGCGCGCTCCTGATCTTGTGGTTCCAATTCCCGGAATGGTCCAGAAAGATGCCCGCCGGCGCCAAGTACAGCGGCCCGACATGCGCGGTAGTACCAGTAGGCAGTGGTGTGCAGTTGCACTCCCGGTCTACGACTGCCAACGAGAAGCTCCTCGATCAAGAGGCGGTCGTCGAGGACGACGTTCACTACTGATCGGCGAGGTCGGGGTCGCCGATTGCTGCTAACCCAGCGTTGTAGCGCGCGGTGAGGACGCTTTTCAGTTCAGCCTTGGCTCGAGCCATTCCTCCGGGCAGTACCAATGCTGCGTCGCCGAGGTCAACGAAGGCGATCTCGCCACCGTCCTCGATACCCCAACGATGCCTTAGTTCTGCCGGAAGACTGGTTTGACCACGCTGAGACACACGGGCTTGACTGACAGGAGTTGACATGAATGCATTGTACCGTGCTCATCTCTACAAAGCGACGTTTTCGGGGCATCTTTGGGAAATGATGGACAGCATGTTGTCGAGCACCGGGTGGCGGCAGTTTTACCCACTGACGTGATGACACTCCTGATCGTCTAGGTCACGTCGCCGGGTCTCCGCTGTTCACGAGAAGAGACAGCACTCATTGACTGTTGAAGTTTCCACAAGAGTTCTGTCAGGCGCCGAACATCCTCCGACTCCCAATCGCGGACAAAAAGCGAAAATCGCTTCAGGCCAAAACTCTCCAACCGACGATGTTCGACAGTTCCGTTGTCCGTCAACGTGACCAAATTCGATCGTCCATCCGTTGGGTCAGCCTTGACCTCTACATAACCAGCAATTTCAAGTTCTCGAATTTGTCTGGTGACGAGTGAGGGATGAACTCCCTGAAGACCGGCAATATCGGAGGGCCGCGCTCCGTCATGATTAGCGATGGTTTGCAACAGACTTAATGTGGCGGCTCCCTTCCGCTGACGTCTCGCTCGTTCGAGACCGGCATTCATCGTGAACAGAGCTGCAACCATCAACTTCACGTCGCGCTTATTCGGGGGCACGCCAAACCATACCAGTTAGTTGACAAAGTCAACTAAACACATTACGGTATTAATCGTTGACTAAGTCAACGATTATCAGGAGATGCACGTGAGCAAATTTTTTGGATTTTTACTAAACCGTAACTTGTTGTTCGCTTTCGGCGTCTTACCGCCCGCCATATACACATTCAACGGACACGCGTGGCTGGGGCTCCTTTTCATTGCATGCGTTGTGGCCGGTCGCTTTTCTGTCGGTCCGATTATTGGTCGGAAGTTCGAAGATTCACGCTCCTGAAGAACGAGGCCGTTACGGCCGGCCGACTTGTTCGCGGATGCCAATTAACCGGTTTGCGCGTCGGTCGCAACCGGCGGTCCTTGATCGTGTCCGCGGCAAACGGAAAGTACCCGAGTCGCTTCTCAGGACTATCTGATGTGCACGCCCGAAATGGCCCTTGCAATGATCAGGCGCTGTATTTCCGAAGTCCCTTCGAAAATCGTGTAGATCTTCGAGTCCCGGTGCCAGCGCTCGACCGGGTAGTCGCGGACGTAGCCGTAGCCGCCGAGGATCTGGATCGCCTCCTCGGTGACCTTGACCGCCGTCTCGCCGGCGTAGAGCTTGGACATCGAGCCCTCGCCGTTGAGGAAGGGCTTGCGCGTCGCCGCCATCCACGCCGCTCGCCACACCAGGAGCCGCGAGGCGTCGATGCGCGTCTTCATGTCGGCCAGCTTGAAGGCGATCCCCTGGTTCTCGATGATGGCGCGGCCGAACTGCTTGCGCTCCTTGGCGTAGTCGAGCGAGTACTCGTAGGCCGCCCGGGCGATGCCGATGGCCTGGGCGCCGACGGCGGGGCGCGTCGCCTCGAAGGTCGCCATCGCCGCCTGGCTCGTGGCCTTCTTGCCCTCGCGCACGCGCGCCAGCTTGTCGTCGAGCTTGTCCTTGCCGCCCAGCAGGCAGCTGCCCGGGACGCGGCAGTCCTCGAGCACGACCTCGGCGGTGTGGCTCGCGCGGATGCCCATCTTCTTGAACTTCTGGCCCATGCGGATGCCCTTGGTCCCCTCGGGAACTATGAACGACGCCTGCCCGCGCGACCCCAGGGAGGGATCGACCGACGCCACGATGACGTGCACGTTGGCGATGCCGCCGTTGGTCATCCACGTCTTGGTCCCGTTGAGCACCCATTCGTCGCTGGCCTCGTCGTAGACCGCCCTCGTGCGAAGCGCCGAGACGTCGCTGCCCGCGTCGGGTTCGGAGACCCCGAACGCCGCGAGCTTGATGTCCTCGGGGGTGCCGAAGCACCGGGGTATCCATTCCATCTGCTGCTCGGGGGTGCCGTTGGCCATGATCGCCGCCACGCCGAGCGTCGTGCCCATCAAGGCCATGCACAGGCCCGCGTCGCCCCAGGCGAGCTCCTCGAGCACCAGCATCATCGAGATGCCCGTCTTGTCCGAGATGGCGTTGGCCATGAAGTCGAGCGAGTAGATCCCGAGCTTGGCCGCCTCTTCGATGACCGGCCACGGCGTCTCCTCGCGCTCGTCCCACTCGTGGGCGACCGGGCGCATCACGTTCAGCGCGAAGCCGTGCACCCAGTCCTGCAATGTCTTTTGGTCGTCGTTCAACTCCATCGAGAATTCAGTCACGTTGCCACTTTCGAAGTCCGATTCCTGTACTCAGGTATTCACGTTGGTTACCCGCGAGTAACAAAACCACTTTACACAGCGTGTGTCCTATTTGGGCACACCGGTTCGCCTTGACCAACAGAACAGCCGGCACTCGCTCACCGTCCGGATGCTGACCCTCTCGGACCAACACTTGCCGGTTCCGTCCCAGGGCCCCCCCTCTTTCGAGGCTGGTACGAGTGACGAGGGCTCTTCCCGTGTGCTTCGCAGCGCAGGATGCACCCAGCCGAGGCAGCGCGAATCAAATATCGACGGTACCGGGAGAGTGCATCAATGCTCGGAACTCCTGGAAGGTTGAGAAGTAGGACACTGCCTCTTGGAACACACGTGAGCAGAAAAAGAACAACCGCCGCCCGAAGGCGGCGGTTGTGTACAGCAAGTTTTCTTGGTTAATTCAGGATGACGCGCTTGGCCAACGGGCCGCGGTCGCCTGGTTCGATGTCAAACTCTACGGTCTGACCCTCGACGAGGGTCTTGCGACCATCTCCCTGAATCTCCGAGTAGTGAACAAAGACGTCGGGCTGGCCATCGACAGCGATGAATCCCCAGCCCTTCTCGTCGTTGAACCACTTGACGGTTCCTACAGCCACTGTGGGCCTCCTTGTTTCTTTGGACTGGCTTTCGCCAAATCCGGAGGGAACCACAACGGCAACCTCAACCAGCAACATTACCTCACGAATCGGCCCCCGCCAAAACAATTCTTGTCAATGGCGAATCTGGGTTCCGGACTCCGAATCCTCGACGGTCCAGCCCAGGGCGGCCAGCTCGGTGCGGAGCCGGTCGGCCTCGGCCCAGTCCTTCTGGGCCCTGGCCTGATCGCGCTGCCTTACCAGGGCCGCCGAGGCCTCGTCGACCTCGTCACCCGCGCTCTCCAGGGCCAGTCCCAGGGCGCCGAAAAGCGCCGCCACGGCGAGGGCGAGACCCCGGGCGGAATCCTCGTCGCCGGCGTCGGCCAGCGAGTTGGCACTGCTCGCCGCGTCGAAGAGCAGCGCCACGGCGAGGGGCGTGTCGAGGTCGTCGTCGAGCTTCGCGGCCACGCGCTCGAGGAGACCCTGCCCGAGCCCCTCCCAGTGAAAACTTGATTTCACCTCCAGCGACTGGCCCGCCAGCGCGGGCAGCGCGAAGCGTCGGGCCAGCGCGTCCAGGCGCGCGAGCGCTCGCTCGGCGTCGGCGATGGTCGCCGGGGTCACCTCGATCGGCGAGCGGTAGTGCGAGCGCAGCACGAGCAGCCGGTAGGCGCGCGCGTCGGTCTCTTCGAGCAGGTGCGTGAGCGAGGTGAAGTTGTTGAGCGACTTGGACATCTTCTCGGTGCCCACCATCACCCAGCCGTTGTGGGCCCAGTGCCGGGCGAAGGCGCGCCCCGCCGCGACCGCCTGGGCACGCTCGTTCTCGTGGTGGGGGAACTTGAGGTCGAACCCCCCGCAGTGCAGGTCGAAGCCGTCGCCGAGCAGCCCGAGCGACATCACCACGCACTCGGTGTGCCAACCCGGGCGGCCGTCGCCGAAGGGCGCGGGCCAGGACGGCTCGGCGGGCTTGGCGTTCTTCCAGAGGGCGAAGTCGAGGGGCGAGCGCTTCTCGTCGTTGGCCTCGACGCGCGCGCCCGCGCGCAACGAGTCGAGGGGCTGTCCGGCCAGGAGCCCGTAGTCGGCCACCCGGCTGACGTCGAAGTAGACGCCGTCGCTGGTGGGGTAGGCCACGCCGCTCGCAAGCAGCGACGAGATCAGCTCGACCATCTGGTCCACGTACTGCGTGGCGTGGGGCGCGTCGGTGGGGCGCGCGACCCCGAGGCGAGTCATCGCCTCCCACCATTCGTTCTCGTAGACCCGTGCGACCTCGGCCTCGCTCACGCCGTCTCGCAGGGCGCGCGCGATGATGTTGTCGTCGATGTCGGTGATGTTGGAGACGAAGTGCACGTCCAGTCCCTGGAACGTGAACCAGCGGCGGGCCACGTCCCAGACCAGCGTGAAGCGCCCGTGTCCCAGGTGGGGCAGCTCGTAGACGGTGGGACCGCACACGTACATCGACACCCGCCCGTCGTCGCGCAGCGTCAGGTCGCGCACCTCGGCGTGGACGGAATCAAAGAGGCGAATCACTCTTCTAAACTATGTCAACCATGCCCGACGCCCCCATTCCGACCCCCCAGATAGTCCCCGACAAACCCACAATCGACGGTCTGGAACGGACGTGGCTCGAGCGCTGGGAAGAGGAGTCGACGTACCGTTTCGACCGCGACGCCCCGCGCGACGAGGTCTACTCGATCGACACGCCGCCGCCCACGGTCTCGGGTCTGCTGCACATCGGCCACGTGTTCAGCTTCACCCACCCCGACATCATCGCGCGCTACCAGCGCATGCGGGGAAAGAAGGTCTTCTACCCGATGGGCTGGGACGACAACGGCCTGCCCACCGAACGCCGGGTGGAGAACTACTTCGGGGTGCGCTGCGACCCGTCGCTTCCCTACGACCCGGGCTTCACGCCGCCGCAGAAGCCCGGCAAGGACAAGATCAGCGTCTCGCGCAAGAGCTTCGTGGAGCTCTGCCACCGCCTCACCGCCATCGACGAGGAGATCTTCAAGGAGATCTTCCGCTTCCTCGGCCTCAGCATCGACTGGAGCCTCGAGTACACGACGATCTCGACGCTCGCCCAGGCCGTCAGCCAGCGCGGCTTCGTCGAGATGCTGGGTCGCGGTGAGATCTACTCGAGCGAGGCGCCGACGCTCTGGGACGTGGACTTTCGTACCGCGGTCTCCCAGGCCGAACTCGAGGACCGCGAACGTCCGGCCAACTACCACCGCGTCGCCTTCGCCAAGGCCGACGGCAGCGGCACCATCGAGATCGAGACGACGCGTCCCGAGATGTTGGCGAGCTGCGTGGCCCTGGTGGCCCATCCCGACGACCAGCGCTTCCAGCACCTCTTCGGCACGAACGTGCTCACCCCGCTCTTCCACGTCGAGGTGCCGGTGGTCGCCCACGAACTCGCCGAGCCCGAGAAGGGATCGGGCATCGCGATGATCTGCACCTTCGGCGACGTCACCGACGTGGTGTGGTGGCGCGAGCTCGACCTGCCGACCCGGGCGCTGATCGGCCGCGACGGCCGGTTCCTGCCGGCGGACTTCGGGTCCGAGGGCTGGCCGTCGCGCGACGCGCGGGCCGCCCACGACTTCTACGCGAACCTCGAGGGCAAGACCGTGAACCAGGTGCGGGCGGCGGTCGTCGAGGGACTGCGCGAGAGCGGCAGCCTCATCGGTGAGCTGCGCCCGATCACCCACCCCGTGAAGTTCTACGAGAAGGGCGAGCGGCCCCTCGAGATCGTGACCTCGCGCCAGTGGTTTGTGGCCACCCTCGCGCACCGCGAGGAGCTGCTGGTTCGCGGCGAGGAGATGCACTGGCACCCCGACTACATGAGGCACCGCTACAAGTCCTGGGTCGAGGGCCTGAACGTCGACTGGAACATCTCGCGCCAGCGCTTCTTCGGCGTGCCGTTCCCCGTCTGGTACCCGGTGGACGCCAATGGCGTCATCGACTTCGACTCGCCGATCGTCGCCGCCGTCGCCGACCTGCCGGTCGACCCCTCGAGCGACGTGCCGGCCGGTTTCGTGGAAGACCAGCGCAACCAGCCGAGTGGCTTCGTCGGCGATCCCGACGTGATGGACACGTGGGCGACGAGCTCGCTGACCCCCCAGATCGCCGGCCACTGGGGCACCGAGCTGTTCGGCCACGTCTTCCCGATGGACCTGCGTCCCCAGGGCCACGACATCATCCGCACCTGGCTCTTCTCGACAGTCGCGCGGTCGCACCTCCAGCACGACTCGCTGCCCTTCACCAACGTGCTGATCTCGGGCTGGGTGCTCGACCCCGATCGCAAGAAGATGAGCAAGTCGGTAGGCAACGTCGTCACCCCCATGCCGCTGCTCGAGCAGCACGGCGCCGACGCCGTGCGCTACTGGGCGGCGTCAGGGCGCCCCGGCACCGACACCGCGGTCGACGACGCGCAGATGAAGATCGGCCGCCGGCTCGCCATCAAGGTGCTGAACGCGTCAAAGTTCGTGCTCGGCCGCCTCGAGGGGGCTCCGCCGACCGCGCCGTCGGACGTCACCGAGCCAATCGACCAGGACCTGCTGGCGCTGCTCGGCCAGCTCACCGGCGAGGCCACCGTGGCGCTCGACGGCTACGACTACGCGCGCGCCCTCGAGCGCGTCGAATCGTTCTTCTGGTCGTTCTGTGACGACTACGTCGAGCTCGTGAAGATCCGCGCGTACGGCGAGAACGACAGCCCCGCCACCCGCTCGGCCCGCGCCGCGCTCTCGCTGGCGCTGTCGGTGCTCCAGCGCCTCCTCGCGCCGTTCCTCCCCTTCGTCACCGACGAGGTCTGGCACTGGTGGCACACGTCGTCGGTGCACCTCGCCGCGTGGCCGAGCGTCGATGAGCTCGGCCTCGGAAGTGTCACGACGCCCGGGTCGATCTACTTCCCGGTCTGCGAGGTGCTCGAGGCGGTGCGCCGGGCCAAGAGCACGGCCAAGGTCTCCCAGCGCGCCGAGGTCTCGCGCTGCGTCGTGGCCGGTCCGCCTGCGGTGCTGGACGCCCTTCGCCGGGCCCAGCGTGACCTCGTCGCCGCGGGCGCCGTCGCGGATCTGCAGCTCCTCGACGGCGCCGAGGTCGCCGTCGAGGTCACGCTGAGCCAGGGCTAGACGAGGACCTCGCCGTCCTGGCTGGCGCACACCAGCACGGCGTGCTCGCTGACGTCGTAGAAGGCGAACTGCTCGAACGCCTGGGCCAGCGCCGACGCGAACTCGTGGCTCTGGCCGAGCAGCGCGAAGCCCTGCTCGTCAGGCCACCGGCCCGAGAGGTCGTGGGCGATCGTGTGGACCGCCCGCACGCCGTGGCGCTGGAGGACTCCTGAGAGCTCGTCTCGGCGCAGCCCGTTCGCCTCGGCGCCGAGCACGCGCGAGAAGGGATTGTCGGCGCTCACGACGGCGAACGGCCCGAGCTCGCCGGCCGCCGCCAGCGCCGGGACCCACTCGCCCGACGAGACCTCGACCAACAGCTCGGTGGGCGGGGCCTGGTACTGGGCGACGAGCGCGGGCGAAAGGCTCGGCCGCGGCGAAGTGACCGAGAGCGCGAACGCCACCGCCGCGCGGGTCGTCGCCGACGTGCGAGGGCTCGCGGTCAGGTCGAAGGCGTGCTGGGTGAAGGGGAGCTCCACGTAGTAGACACGCGCCAGCGCCCTGCGGGAGAACTCGTCGACGAACCTCCGGGCCACGTGGACGTCGACGAGCGTGTCGTTGCCGCCCTGGATCACCAGGAACGGCGGCGCGTCGACGTGGATCTGGTGCATCGGCGACATCTGGCGATAGAGCTCCTCGTTCTCCTCGAACGTCCTCTTGACGACGCGTCCCTCGAGCAGGATTCGCAGCCCCCGTCCGAGCCCGTGCCAGTGCTCCTCGTCGCCCGTCGTCTCGAGCACGCCGTAGAGGGAGATGCAGCCGCGCACCGACCAGTCCGCCACTCCCTCGACGTCCTTCGGGCGCCACGTCGGGTTGTCGGCCGACAGCGCCAGCAGCGCCGCCAGGTGTCCGCCCGCCGATCCGCCCGAGACCACGACCTGGTCGGGATCGCCGCCGTAGTTGGCGATGTACTTCTTGATCCACCCGAGGGTCCGCGTGACATCCTCGATCTGGGCCGGCCAGGGATCCCTGGGCGCGAGGCGGTAGTTGCAGGCCACCACCACCCAGCCACGCTTCACGAACTCGTGCAGCATGGGACGGCCCTGCTCGCGCTTGTTCCCGAAGGTCCAGGCGCCTCCGTGGATGTAGAAGATCACCGGCGCGTTCTTGGGGGTCGTGGACAGGCGCCAGATGTCGAGGCGGTTCCGGCGGGCCGGTCCGTAGGCGACGTCGTGGATGAGCTGCATGTCGCGCGGATGGAACGGAATCTGCAGCGCGGTGCGCCACCACGTGCCGAAATGGTCGTCGCGTGGCCGCGGGATGGCGAGGGGGCGCCGGGGGTTCTTGGCCATGGCGCGGCGCACTATGTGGCGCGAATAGAAGGAGATCGCGACCAGCACCACGTTCTCGAGGACCACGATGCCCGCGAGCAGGATGACGACGAAGCCCAGCCAGTGAGTTCGCGGCCACCCCCACCACCAGAGCAGTCCGACGAGAGCAGCCTCGATGACGATCGCCTGGGCCGGCAGTTCGCCCGCGGCCCAGCCCACCGGATAGGCCAGGGCCGCGAAGACCCCCCGCCGTCCCGGCCGCAGCGCCGTCGAGGCGCTGAGCAGCATCCATGCGGTCAGCGCCAGAACGAGATATGCCATGGTCCATTGTGGTCTGCGCCGAGCGCCCCGGGCAAACCTTCCCTAGGCTCTGACCATGAGCGCCTGGCCATCATCCCTGGAACATCTTCGCGGCACCGTCGGCATCTGGACCTCAACCCACGAATCGCTGCCCGCCGCGCGCAGCGGCGAGATCGCGAGCGAACTCGAGTCCCTCGGCTACGCGGCCATGTGGATTCCCGAGGCGTGGGGCCGCGAGGCCCTTACGAGCGCCGGCCTGCTGCTCCACGCCACCAGCCGGATCGTCGTCGCGACGGGGATCGCCAACATCTGGGGCCGCGACGCGGTGAGCGCCTCCAACGCCGCCAAGACCCTCAACGCGGCCTTCGACGAGCGCTTCGTGCTCGGGCTCGGCGTCAGCCACCAGCCGCTGGTGGAGCGCCTGCGTGGCCACGACTACGTGACCCCGCTCAGCGCCATGCGCGAGTACCTGACCGCCATGGACGCGGCGCCGATGTTCTCCCCCGAGGGCGACCAGCGTTTCGCCCGGGTCATCGCCGCGCTCGGGCCGAAGATGATCGAACTCGGGGCCACCTTGGCCGACGGCGTGCTCACGTACCTCGTGACGCCCGAGCACACGCACCAGGCCCGCCTGGCCGTCGGCGACAAGTTCCTCGGCGTCGAGCAGGCCGTCGTGCTCGGCCAGGACCGTGAGGAGTTCCTGAAGCGCGCCCACGCCCACCTCGAGATCTACACCGGGCTCGACAACTACCGCAACAGCTGGCGGCGTCTCGGGTTCGTCGACGAGGACTTCGTGCGCGGCGGCTCGGTCCGGCTCTGCGATGCCATGGTGGTACACGGCGACGAAGGCGCGGTGCTCGCCAGGATCGACGAGCACCGCCAGGCCGGTGCCGACCACGTCTGCCTCCAGCTGCTCGGCGGCGACCTCTCGAACCCCCCGCTCGACGACTGGCGCCGACTGGCGCCAGCGGTCAACTCGTAGTGGCCACGGTCACCGTGAGCGCCACCTACCCGGTGGCCCCCGAGGTCGTCTGGCAGGAGTTGCGCCACGTCGAGCGCCACGTGACATGGATGAGCGACGCGGTCGCGATCGAGTTCCTCGGCGACCAGCGCGAGGGTGTCGGCACGTCGTTTCGATGCACCACGAAGGTGGGGCCTTTCAAGACCGAGGACCTCATGACCATCACGCTGTGGGTGGAGAACACCGTCATGGGCGTCGAGCACCGCGGCCTCGTCACGGGCCGCGGCGCCTTCACCCTCGCTCCTACGCCCGGCGGCACTCTCGTGACGTGGAGCGAGGAGCTGACCCTTCCCTGGTGGGGGCTGGGTCCCCTGGGCTCCTGCGTCGCCTCCCCCGTGCTGCGGAGACTGTGGGCCAGGAATCTCAAGAACCTGGGTCGACTCTTTGTTTGAGCCTTCTGGCTGCGTGATGCGGAGCAACGAGGATGGGGACCGGCCAACTACTGCGGAGAGACAGATGGCCCGCCAGGACAATGAAGAAACGCCTGAGCGAACAGGCGCCACATTTCTTGATCCCCGCGAGAAGTCATTTAGAGATCATCAGGCCCGAAGATGACGACGTCGGGCTCGGCGCGGCCGGACGGTCCACGAAACATGCGCACCAGGAATGCCACTGCCCCGAGCCAGACGAACTCCCCAAAGCCAATGGCAATCCAGCCAATCGTGATCAGGAAGAGTCCCCACAACAGTCCACGAAGGACGCCCTCGTGGATCATCGCGGCGATCCACAGGGGAAACCAGGCGAAGAGCCAGCTCACGAACGGCGCCACGAAGACCGCGGCCGCTCGACGACGCCAGCCGAGATAGATCCCAAACAGGGCGGTTACGCCAACGCCGACCCACGCCGTGGTCGCCTGCGGCGCCAGACGCGATTCGAGCAGGAAGAGCACCCCCGCCATCACCGTTGCCCACAGCACCATTGGCGTGGTGACGTTGCCCTTCGCACGCTCTCGGACCTGGAACACGACGCCACTCATGGCCTTAACTTAGCCAATGCCCCGTCGCCTGGCCCCGACAGGGCCGGTACGATGCGAGCGTGACTAAGGGCGTGCTCGTACTGCTGGGCTCGGGCGAGACCGCCCCGGGGATGACCAAGATCCACCGCGAGGTGCTGGGCCGACTGGGCGAGGTCCGCGCGGTGAACCTCGATACCGCCTACGGCTTCCAGGAGAACGTTCCCCAGATGACCGAGAAACTGGTCGACTACTTCGCCACTTCCCTGCAGACCACGCTCGCCCCCCTCCACTTCACCTCGTACGAGGAGTCGAGCGACCTCGAGCGGACCATCTTCAAGCAGCAGGTCCGGGCCGCCAACTACGTCTTCGCCGGTCCGGGCAGCCCGACGTGGGCACTCAGCCAGTGGCGTCCAGTAGGACTCGCCCAGGACCTCCAAGGGGTGCTGGACGCCGACGGAACGGTCTGCTTCGCGTCCGCGGCGGCACTCACCCTGGGGGCCTTCACCGCACCGATCTACGAGATCTACAAGGTCGGCGTCAAACCGTATTGGCTGGAAGGCCTCAACGTCACCGCGGCCATGGGACTAAAATGCGTCATAATCCCTCACTTCGACAACCAGGAGGGCAGCAACTACGACACCAGTTGCTGCTACCTCGGTGCACGTCGACTGAGACTACTGGAGAGCCAGCTTCCCGGGGACGTGGCGACCCTGGGTGTCGACGAGCATACGGCGCTGATCATTGACCTGAAGAGCGACTCATTGAAGGTCCTGGGCCGGTCCAATGGGTACTGGCGCCTCGGCGACGAATTCAGGGTCCTGGCCAATGGATCTACTACCCCGCTGGAGGAGCTACGAACGCTCACCTCGTCCGGGAAGGCTCCAACCGAGCACATTGCGCCCGAACCCGTAAGCGATCCGGTTGCTCTGGGGCACATCGCAGTTAGCAGCGGCCCCCAGGGGCTCGAAGCGTTGGCCCAACTCGTCCAGCTCGCCGCCTCTGGCGGAGTCGGATTCATTGACCCAACCACACTCGTCGATGGGATTCTCGCGGTACGAGAAAGCGCTCGTGCCAACGGAGAATACGAGCGAGCCGACGAGCTGCGAGAGGTATTGTCGAAGGCTGGAATTGACGTTCTGGACAGCGCCGACGGCTCAACTTGGAGGCTGGCTAGTAGTTCCTAACCCAAGCCGAGCAGATTGACACGACGAGTCAGTAGATCGCCGGCAGCGAAACGCAACTACAACACCCTCTCAGCGAATTGTCCTGTCGTGCTCGGGAAAAATCCAGTCGAATTCAAGGGGTCAGCGATATGACTCATTTCATAATCTGATGACCAGCTCACGTATCCAGGTGCACGACACGCCAACCGGATCTTTGTGGTCAACCGATTGATCAGTCCCCAACGCCAGTCTCGGCTCCCGGGCCTAATTGGCCTTTGGCTAAATGCCCGCACCGCGGCACGTTTAAAACAACACACCGCCCCCTCCTTTCGGAGGGGGCGGTGTGTCTACTCAGAGAATAGTTACTTCTTCTTCTGGCTGTACTGGTACGTCGCTGAGCCGTGAGCGGTGCGTGCGGTCAGCGTGTACACGCCGGCCTTCTTACCCGCCGTAGGCTTCACGGAAATCTTCACCAGTGTCGTTCCACCGTTCAACTTCTTAACCGAAGCGCCGTTGCTGCTCACAACCAAGCCGGCAAGGTTGGCGCCGTGGATGGTCAGCGTGGTCCACTTACCGATGAGGACTGGGAAACCAGTAACACTCGTGATCTTCGGCTTCGAAGTAACCGTTACGACAGTCACAACGGGCGCCGGTCCACCGTTCAGAGCGAACGACACTGTGCCGAGGTCTGGGTTGGTGAAGGTAATGGTGGCAAACGTACCCGAGGTAGCAGCCGCGGTGGTCGTGACCAACAGGGTTGCTGCCGTGTTCGTTGAGTTGATGTTTCCGAGTGAAACGGTGTAGGCAGCGTTGTTGCTCGCAACCGTCATCCCCGTCTCAAAACCCGTACCAACGACGGTGACCTCAAAGTTCGTGACCGATGTTGGCACGTAGTAAGAGCCGACCACGGTTGGTCCTGGGGACACGGTGAGGGCGAACGCCGATGATCCACCATCGACGTTGCTCACCGTCACGCTTAGACCGACCGGAACCGTGCCAACGATCGCGGCAGCGATCCAAGGAATGGAAATCGTGCCCGCAGCAACAGAAACAACTGGCGTACCCAAGGTTACGAGACCGCTACTGGAGGCAACAGTCGCCCCGGCCGCAATGCCGGTGGAGTAGAGGACAAGAGTCCCGCTCGTACCGTTCTTCACCGATGCAGTAGTGATGGTGTGCGCGGGGTTCCAATATAGAGTTCCGACGCCAGCATCAACTGTCAATGTACTACCAGTAGAGCCGCCATTGGTGTTCGTCACTGTGAAGGCATTGGCCGGAAGGCCAGCGCCAACAGCAGCCGTAGCGCTCACCTTGACCGTCGCGGTGATCGCCGTCGGGGTCACCGATACCACGGTCGCAGTGATTCCCGACGTTGCACCGAACGTCACGGTCGGAGCCGGCAAGAAACCGGTACCGACGATGGTGATCGGCTGTGCCGTCGCGCCTTGGCCAACACCAGTGGTGGCGCCGGCGTACTTGACGCTAGTGATTGTCGGCGGAATGACTACCGGAACCGCGAAGTTCGCAAGCGCACCGTTGTCGGTGAGCGTCACAATCGCGGGGCTGTCAAGCGCCGAGATGGTGGAACCGGTGTTAGTGACTGTTACCTGGGTCGGGCTGACGTACGCCGCCGTAACCCCGGTCTCCGAGTCGGTTGCTCCAGCCAGCACTGTGGCGGTGAGCGTACCAGCACTGAATCCGGTACCGGTCAAAGTGAGCACTCCAACGAAGTCCGCGGGAACCGAGGCAGGCGCGACTGACGTGATTGTTGGGCCAAGGATTGTCAGCGCGTTAGCCAGCACGTTGCTCTCCACCGTATTACCGGAATTTCCCAATACTTCGACAGCGTGCGGTCCCGAAATGGCGCCAGTAGAAACAGCAAGGGTGCACGTAAGCGAGGTGTCCGAGGTCACCGTCACAGCTGAGCAGACAACATGCGTGTCTGCAATTCCAGCAGTTGACAGGAACGTAACAGCCGCGGGCCCGGCGGTCGTCCGAGCAGGACCAAAGCCCGTACCGGTGATCGTCAGGTTGGCAACCGATCCAATGGTCAGTGACAAGCTAGGAGTTACCGCGGTAACCGTGGCCGCAGCAGCGCTTGCCGTACCAATTCCCAGTCCGGCAGCCAAAGTCGCCGAGCTCAAGTCAGGATTAGTGATCTTCAAGGTGCTCTGCTCCGCGCCGGTGCCAGATGCGACAGTCAGCGCAACACTCATCGACGTAGAACTGGTGTAGGTGACGGTTCCAACCGTCACACCGGTGCCGCCGGCGGTAATCGAAACTACAGCACCCGTCTCAAAGCCCGTACCAGTGATGGTGACGGTCGTCGTGGCGGAGCCAGTAGCTGGAACTGCCAACGATGCAGGACTGATTGCAGTGATCGTAGGACCAGTCACGGTGAGACCAGTGGTTGCGGTGGTCTTTCCGCCGTCGGCGTTAGTCACAGTAGCCGCGTAGAGCCCGGTAGGAGAGGTCCCCGTAGAAACAATGACGTCCAGCGTGGTAGGTGACACGTAGGTGGTTGACGAAGGTGTGATGGTGCCACCGACGCTACCGACACCGAACACCACTGTCGTACCGGGGGTAGAGCCAGAAGTGGGGGTAAAGCCAGTACCAGTCACGACCGCCGGAATGTTCGAGTTTCCACCAGGGATTGACGCGGGAGCCATCGACGTAAACGTAGGTGCCGCATCCACGTAGAACGCGTTCGGGATCGTCACCGTTCCAGCTGCGTCCGTAATTGTCGCGGGGTAGTAACCAGCGGGCACTGCTGCACCAGCCGTGATGGTCGTGACAACCTGCGCAGCGACACCACTAGAAGCTGGCGACTCGGCACCAGCGGTGAAGGTGACGCCAACTGCAGTTGAAGTCACCGCCGCGTTACCTCCGCCGGCCAGATTCAAGCCATCAGCAGTGCTGAGAACGAACGTTCCGGTTCCGGTCCAGCCCTGGGCAAAAATCGCTGGAGAACCTGCGGCGCCGAGGTCTGCATTCGCCGGCACGCCGCCCACTTGCGTAAGCGTCAGGTAACTGCTGGCCGGGACGGCCGCAGCTCCAGCTTCAGTTGCGACTGCCAAAGGCAGCGTTGCCGCAACGAGCACGGCGCCAGCTGCGAGAGCCTTGACCATGTAGCGAGGTATCCGTCTAAAAGTATTCATTAAGAATCCTTCCCTAGTGGTGGTTTTCATTTGTGATTCACTCCATTTATAAGGGCTGACCTTAATCAACCTTCTATTTCAGATAATGCGGCACAGCGTGTCACTGCAGCAAGATAGCGCCTCATCACAAGACACGGCCGTTACCTCAGAAGTAAGTATATGTAAGTCGCGTATCGAATGCGAATACCCAGTTGTTTTCTTTTTCAAGTAAACGCGCGACTCTCGATTCATTGTATGACATAAAAGCCCTGATAAGGGCGTGTGAATGTCCAACCCCGGTTCCTGCGTGGACTGGCCTTCGCTGGCTATTGAAAATGTCACGATTTCGTAATCCAATGTCTTGGCAATATCGCGTGACTTTCTCCCGTCGTTTCACTCGACTCGTGGCCAATTGACGCACCACTTCTTATGACGATTGACGAAACCTGACGCTAACCTTGACACGGAGTCAATTACCTGATGGACGAGCGACGTGATCCGAGTCGAGGCAACCACGATCTAGCACTTCAGAAGGGCCGTTGCCGACCGAGTCGCTGAATGTTTCCAAGCGCTCGAGGTTCGCGAATGCGTACACCAATGGCCCGACGCGAGGCCCTTCCTCCCGAGGCAACAAGTGCTCCTCGATACGTGGACCATTCGTTCGCTGCGTGCCTCGAAGAGCGGAGCGGGACCCGAAAGAACTGCACTGGCCCTCCCTGGTCCGCTGCGGGCCGACTGGTCAGCGAGCAACGAAACGGTCAACTGAACTATACGGGCCGCCACCAGGGAGATCGTGACGGCGGCGTCCTCGAATAGGCACTCCACGAATCTCATCTGATGTACTCACTTTGCGGATCATCAGAGTCTTCCACCCTCTGCCGCGCGCCGCTCGATAGCCAGTATCAGTAGTCCTTGCGGATCGCCTCGGGTACAGAATGATGTTGCCTTCACAGCCCGACGCCCCTCCAGGAGGTGATTCCATGCAGCTCCCTGACCCCCGCTGGAGGTCAGGCGCTAGGCAATTGCGCAGCGATTTGGTCCGAGTTCCATCGCCGCCGCTTCGCTGCCCAACGCTTCACGCCCCGCGTTGACGAGCACAATGTGCTCATAGTTGGGCGGCCGGTCCTTCACGCTGGCAATGGCCCAGGCCACGAACTCGTCCTCGCTCAACGCCAGGGCCGGCAAGGTGGAACGCAGCTCGCCCAGCGGACGCGCCACGAACTCACCGGTGTGCACTGGCACTGCCGCGCCGTAGTGAGCGGGAAAGACCATGATGGCGTCGTTGAGCGGGAGCACCCGTTCGTGCAGGCTGCGGTACAGGCTGTGGGCGAATGGTTCGGCCTGGTCAGCCAAATCGGGCCGGCCAACGCTCTCTAGGAATAAGGTGTCGCCGGTAAAGATGGCGTAGTCGCCCAACTGGTACATGGTTGAGCCCTCGGTGTGGCCCGGCACGCTGACCGAGGCGACCGTGAGCTGGACGCCAGGCGTCAGTTCAATGGCGCGCCCGTCGACGAGGGGCTCGAACGCAAAGGAGAACGGGTCCGCCGGATTGAGCCACAGGGCCGCGCCCGTACGAGCCACGAGACCGCGGGCGCCGCTGAGGTGGTCGGCGTGCAGGTGCGTGTCCAAGACATGCGTGATTGCCCACTGATGCTCGGTGGCGATCCGGACGTACCGATCGAGGTCGAGCGAGGGGTCGATCACGACGCAGGTGGTGCCGGCACCGATCACGTAGGACAAGCATCCCTTCCCCCGTCGACGCAGCTGCACGACCGTCGCCTCGGCGAAGTTGCCGGTCACGCTGTCGTAGGTCGACGCCCAGGCAGCCATGCCGCCCTCGAGCACCGAACTCGCAACTCCGTGACTGGCCAGGATCTCCGCCCCCTGTCGGGCCCTGGCGCCCATGGCGCAGATGACCACGAGGTGGGCGTCACCGGGAACCTCACTGCGCCGATCCTCGAGTTGCACGAGGGGAATGTTGTGCACCCCGGGGATCTGCCAGTCCGCGACCTCGTCAGGGTCGCGGACGTCGATCATGTAAAGGCGGTCGTCGCTGTCGAGCAGGGGAAGCAGCTCGGAGGTGCGGATGGTGGATATCAATTCCGGAGAGCTCACTCCCGAAGTTTAGAAGTAGATTTACTGACGTCGACCATGGTGCAGTGCCCGCCACCAGCGAACGGAGAGCCGTGCCAGAACTGCGCAACGTCAACGTCACCGAGGCCCGCGACCTGGTGGAGGGCGGCGCGCTCCTGCTCGATGTTCGAGAGGAGAGCGAGTGGGAGTTGGGGCGTGCTCCCCAGGCGGTCCATATTCCCCTGGCCGAGCTGCCCGATCACCTCGCGGACCTGGCCGAGGATCGTCCGATCGTCTGCACGTGTCGCAGCGGCGGCCGCTCGTCGCGGGCCGGCCGGTTCCTCCTCGAGCAGGGCTTCGACGCGGTGAACATGGACGGCGGAATGCTGGCCTGGGCCGAGCAGGGCCAGCCCCTGGTCGCTGACCGCGGCGAACCAGTCATCGACTGACCAATGCCCGCGCCCACCGGTCCACTCACTCATCTCACGAGGGCCATTCGCGAGGGACGACTCACGGCGACGGCCCTCGTCACCGAATCGATTGAGCGGCTGGTTCGTGCCGAGCAGCTGAACGTGACCGCCGAGGAGTCGTTCGACGACGCGCTCGCAGAGGCCGCAAGCATCGACCGCGGTGAACGGGTGCCGGGTGCGCTGCTGGGGATGCCCACGCTGATCAAGGATCTCGAGGATTGGCGGGGTCACCCGACCAGGAAGGGCTCACTGGCGCTGCGCGACGCTCCCAAGGCGACGTCCAACGGCGTCGTACCCGGACGCCTGCTGCACGCCGGCGCGGTCGTCCTCGGAAAGTCAACCCTCCCCGAGTTCGCCATCGAGGGTTACACCGCGAGCCTGCTCACGGGAATCACGCGAAACCCGTGGAACCCCGACTACTCGCCCGGCGGCTCGAGCGGCGGCTCGGCCGCGGCGCTCTGCGCGGGTCTCGTCGGCGTCGCGACGGCGACCGACGGCGGCGGGTCAATCCGCATCCCGGCGTCGCTCTGCGGGCTCGCCGGCCTGAAGCCCACCAACGGGATGATCGGGCGATGGCCCGCTCCCGACTGGATCGACTACTCCACCGACGGGCCCTTGGCCACCGCGAGCGACGACCTTCGCCTGCTCTACAACGTCATGGTCGGGCCGGTGGCGGGCGACCCCACGGCGCTGCCGAGAGCGTTCACCGCCCAGATGGTGCGCCACGATGGCCGGCCCGTGACCCTGATCGGCGCCGATCGCACCTCCCCGCTCGGTCCGCTGCCGGCGCCGGTACGCGACGCGTTCCACGCGGCCGCCGACGCGGTCGCCGGTCTCCTGGACGCGCCGATCGAGTGGCGCGAACCCGAGGGCTTCTTTCCCGAAGGTAATCCTGACCTCGACTGGTTCACCGTCACGACCGCCGAGCACGTCGCGTCGCTCGGTCGCGAGTGGGTGAAGTCGCACATGGACGAACTCCACGTGGCCAGCCAGGAGTTCCTCACGACCGGCCTCAACGTCTCGACGCAGGAGTACCTGGCGGCGCGGCGGCGGCGGTTCCTGTACGTGCGAACGCTGGACGAGCTGCTGGGCGAGCACGGGCTGCTGCTCACGCCGAGCGTCGCGAGCGAGGGTTGGCTGGCTGACGGCCGGCTCGACGCCGGATCGACGGTGCACGGATTGCCGCCGGAGGTCTACTCCACGGCGATGCAGAACGTCACCGGCCATCCCGCGCTGAGCGTGCCCATGGGCCATCTCCCGACGGGACTACCCTTCGGGCTTCAGGTCACCGCCGGCCACTACCACGACTACCGACTTCTCGACATCGCGGCCCTCGTGGAGGAGGCCTACCCCTGGGCCCGGACCGCACCCGGCTTCGAGGGTCTCGAGACCGTCCTGCGAGGCAACTGACGAAGGGCGGTCCGCGACGACCGACGACCGACGACCGATGACCGATCGTTGCGCGATCACGATGATCGGAGAGTTGGAGAATCAGTTCTCTGGATCGGGCAACTCCGTCACTTTGGCCGCCACGTGATTCTGCCGCGGATGATGTCGTCCAACCTCCGACATCCTCCGCGGCAGAGAACCTTGCTCGACGTCTGTTACCTACGACGTCGAATCAACCGCGCTGAACCTCGACCTTGCGCGTCGCCTCCTTGGCCAGTCCGCTCGGCAGCGCCATGCGGATCTCCAGGACCCCGTCCTTGTAGGTGGCGTGAATCGTCGACTCATCGACACCCTTGGGGATCGGGACGCTCCGGGTGAGCGAGCCGTAACGGAACTCGCTGCGGTGGACGTGGTCACTGCTCTTCTCGTGAGACTCCGTCTTCTCCGCCGTGATCACCAACGCGTCGTTGACGATCTCGACCTGGATGTCCTTGTCCGGATCGACACCGGGCAGTTCGGCTCGTACGACCATCGAATCGCCCTCGGTGCATTCCTCGATCTTGATCATCTGGCGCCAGTCCGCGTCGTGGAACATCTCGTCCAGCCACCTCCACGATGGCCACGACATGCCCGACAGCACGGGTAGGTCAAGTTCCTGAATTGAAGACTTGGTGAGTGCCATTTCCGCCTCGATTCTGCAGGGCCGTTCTCGCCTCGCCCTGAGGCGGTACCTTCGCCCTCAATCCCGACCGTAGACCTCCCGAGCACCCGGCGTTAGGGCCGAATGTCACCACTTCTCAGCACAATCGATCCGAACTTGCGGCCCAACCCGGTGGGCACCTCGCCAGTTCCCCGAGGGCCTCGCGGACCAAGAAGCTCGCCGAACAACCGTCTCTCGACCAACCGTCAAAAGTGGCATTTCTGAGCCTCACGGAAGCATGCAACAAGTATGGTCATCGATGAAAGTTCTGCAATCGGCGAAGGTCCCGATGAGGGTTCTTCGTGAAAATGGACGGGTGCTGGCCGGCGCGGCGGCGCTCTCCTGGTGTCGCTCTTCTTCACGGCCGGCCTGACGGGGTCGACAAGCCAGTTCACCTACTACCAGATGGTGATGGCCAACAGTCCGGCACCACGGTCCTGGCTCTGCTGAGCGCTGAGTCCCGACGCGACGTCGTTCAGCGTGACCGAGCCATGCCGATCCCTGCTCCGGCGCGGCCGATTCAGGGCGTCGTCGCGTCTGCGGCGGAGCGGACTCTGCGTGTGGGACTCGTCCACGAGACCGGTCGACGGGCGCTTGAAGCGCGAATCCGCAAAGTAGAGTGAGTAGGTCTGACGAATGAAAGTTGAGGCGACCCCATGCCAATGGATCGATACGGCTTCTACCAGCGCCAGGGCGGCGGACTGCTGTTCGTCATTCTTCTGATCGTCTTCCTGGGGGCGATTGCGTGGCTCATCATCTCGGCAATCCAGCATCGTCACCCCCACGCCTACGGCCAATGGTCGGACCAATCGCATCCCCACGGTCCGCCGCCCACACCAGGTCGTGACGACGATCCGATGAGGATCCTCGACCGTCGTTTCGCCAGCGGCGAGATCGACGAGGAAGAGTACCAGCGGAGGCGAAAGGTCCTGAGCGGCAATCCGTAGGTGCCGCGCGGCTCCTGCGCCGGGCCAGACGTGCGGGCTTCTGACGTCGCGGTCTGGGCACCCTGCTCCCGGGACTGGTCCGTTCCAAGTCGCCCGGAAACCACGTCGATCGTGTCCTACAATCGCTCAGCATGGCGACTAGTTCGTTGAAAGTGACCTGACAAAGGAGCGCACATGATCGCTGCACTTACTATCGACGAGGAACTGGTGAGCGTGCCGACCGGGAACCTGGGTTCACTCACCTGGCTCGGGCACGCCACGGTGCTGCTGACCACCCTGTCGGGGACGCGGATCATCTTCGATCCTTGGCTGGACGGCAATCCCAAGTGCCCCCTGACCCTTGACGAGCTCGGCGGGGTCGACGCGATCGCCGTCACCCACGGCCACTTCGACCACATGGGCTCGGTCGTGCCGCTCGCCCACGCCACTGGCGCCACCGTGGTGTGCGTGCCCGAGATGGCCGCCTACTTCTCCTCCGTCGGCGTCGTCAACATCGTCGAGATGAACAAGGGCGGCACCATCAAGTTGGCCGACGTGTCGCTCACCATGGTGAGCGCCGACCACTCCTGCGGCGTCGCGGTCTTCGAGAACTCACCCAACGCCTACGGCGGCAATCCCGTTGGCTTCGTCATCGGCCTGCCCGCCGGCGAGGGCGGGCCGGTCTACGTCTCGGGCGACACCAACGTCTTCGGCGACATGTCGATCATCCGCGACCTCTACGCGCCTGAGATCTGCCTGATGCCCATCGACGGTCACTACAACATGGGACCGCGCGAAGCCGCGTACGCGGTCAACCTGCTCGGGGTCTCTCGAATGATCCCCTACCACTACGGCACCTTCCCGCTCCTGGCCGGGACCCCCGAGGAGCTGCGCTCGCAGCTCGAGGCCAGCCATTCGCACGCCGTCGCCGTCGTCCTCGAGCCGGGCCAGTCGGTGTCGCTCAAGGCGTAGGACGCCGTCCGGCTCAGTCCCGGTCGGCGAGGATCGCTAGGCCCTCCCGCGTCTGTTCGGCCGCGACCACGACGCGTCCGGCGACGTCCGGAACCGACCAGCCGGCGCGCCAGGAGTGCGCGGCCCAGGTCTCGACCATCGACCGTCGCTCTGCGTGGATGTGCTTCCAGGTCTCCTCAGGTTTCGCCAGCCCCCGCCTTCGCCCGGTGCCGACGGACCGTACCGTGAGCGCGCTGCGCCGGACTTGGTCAGCTCGACGCCACTTCTCGCCACAAATCGATCCCGCTCTCGACGGCGTGATGGTCGATCCGGTCCAGCTCCTCCTGGGAGAACTCGAGGTTGTCCAGCGCGGCGAGGTTCTGCTCGAGCTGCTCGACGCTGCTCGCACCGAGCACCACCGAGGTCATGCGTGGATCGCGCAGCGCCCACGCGATTGCGAGCTGGGAGACGAGCTGGCCGCGGTCGCGGGCGATCTCGGCGAGCGCGCGCACGTGGCTGAGGTTCTGCTCGCTGAGCATGTCGCGCGACAGCGACGTGTCCCGCGAGGCCCGCGAGCCCTCGGGAATGCCGTCGAGGTAGCGGTTCGTCAGCAGACCCTGGGCCAGCGGCGAGAAGGCGATGCACCCGACCCCCTCGTCGCCCAGCACGTCGAGCAGCCGGTGCTCGATCCATCGATTCAGCATGGAGTACGAGGGCTGATGGATCAGCAGGGGCGTGCCCAGGCTGCGAAGTATGGCCGCGGCCTCGACCGTGCGCTCGTGCGAGTACGACGAGATGCCCACGTAGAGCGCCTTGCCCGCGCGCACCGCCGAGTCGAGCGCCCCCATGGTCTCTTCGAGAGGGGTGTCGGGGTCGAAGTGGTGATGGTAGAAGATGTCGACGTGATCGAGTCCCATCCGGGTCAGGCTCTGGTCCAGGCTCGACAGGAGGTACTTGCGCGATCCCAGGTCGCCGTAGGGGCCGGGCCACATGTCCCATCCCGCCTTGGTGGAGATGACCATCTCATCGCGCAGCGAGGAGAAATCCTCGCGCAGCAGGCGGCCGAAGTTGGTCTCCGCGCTGCCGTACGGGGGGCCGTAGTTGTTGGCCAGGTCGAAGTGGGTGACGCCGAGGTCGAACGCCCGTCGCACGATGGCGCGCTGGGTGTCGAAGGGCCGGTCATCGCCGAAGTTGTGCCACAGGCCTAGCGAAATGGCGGGCAGCCGCAGTCCGCTGCGCCCGCAGCGTCGGTAGGTCATGGCGTCGTATCGACTGGCGGAGGGCTGGTAACTGGTCACGAGCCGAGCATATCCGTGAGGTCGCTGTCGGAAATAGAGCCGAGGCATTGCCCTGGGCGACTGGCGACGTCGCAGTACGTGGCTACGACGCGCTCACGCCGACAACCGCTCACCCGTCGAGCGCCGCGTCGCCCTCGTTGCTCACGTTGTCGCTGACGCGCCGGTTGTGCTGCACGAACTCGGTGGTCGTCCAGGCTTCGATGACGATTACCTGGATGGTGGCCGCCGCCGGCACGGCCAGCAGCACCCCGATGAGGCCTCCGAACAAGCCGCCGATCCACGCGCCCACCTCGGCGCCGACCAGCACCGCCACGAAGACCGTCAAGGGATTGAGCTTGACGGTCCGACTCATCACCACCGGGTTGAGTATGTGATTCTCGATCTGGGTATAGGCCAGGAACACGACGGCGGTGACGATCCCGGCCGTGAGCGAATGGCCGAGCGCGAACAAGACGGTGGGAATCCCCGCGAGCGCCCCGCCGATGGTCGGCAGGAAGTCGACCAACGCCACCCACAGGGCCCACAGGAAGGCGAACGGCACCGAAAGCGCGAACAGCGTGATGAAGACGACGAGGCCCGCCGCGACCGACGTGAGGATGTTGCCGAGGACGTAGCCGGTCGCGGCCCGGCTCACGCGGCCGCTCACCCTGGAGATCCTCGCCATCCACTCCGGTGACATGATCGACACGACGACGGCGCGGATCTTCGGGGCCTCCAACAGCAGCAGCACCACGAAGGCGAACGTCATCAGCATGGCCAGCACCACGGTGACCGCCCCTCGGCCGAGCGCCAGCGCGGGCTTGCTGAGTCCGTTGGCGAGCGAGATGAGCTTGGACGAGTTCTTCTTGATCCACGCCTCGACGTGGTAGCGGCTGAGCAGGTGGCCGATCCAGCCCTTGCCGTGCTGCGCCTTGCTGACGTACGAGGGCAGCGTGTTGGCGAGGTGGGTCAGTCCGTTCACCAGCGGGTACCCGAAGGTCACTGCGAGCCCGAGGAAGACCACGAGGAACAACAGCGAGACGATCGCCACGGCGAGGCCCCGGCGTCGTACTTTCCAGCGCTGCAAGGCCTCTACCGCCGGGTTCAGGATGAGCGCGACGAACCCGCCCACCAACATCAGCATGAGCAGTTCGCGCAGGCGGTAGAACACCATGGCGGCCACGTACACGGCCGCGACGGTGAAGACGGAAGCGAAGATCGTCCTCAGCGGAACGTCGCTCCGGTCGGCGCGACGAAACATCCGTCCTCGCCTGGACTGGGCGTACTCCGCTTCCTTTTCCGTCTGGCCTGACATCTGCCGTCCCCCTCTGGCTTGAGACCTCTGCGCGCAACGCTAGCCCTCGCGCCAATCGAGACGGACCACTCAACATTGCGCCTCGACGCCCGCAGCATCGCTGGTATCGCGAACCGATAAGCCCGAGCGCGGCCTCTCGTTACTGCGGTGGTTCGAGGGATCCGGGAAGCGGTCTCGAGGCGCTCGACTGGATGGGCCCGTAGCGGCGTCGAAACAGGATGTACGAGACGCCGCCGCCAATCGTCGGCAGCCAGTACGTCACGAGGCGAAAGGCCAGGGTGGCGACGATGGCGCTGGCGCCGGGCACCCCGGCGAGCACGAGCAGCCCGCTCAGGCTCGCCTCGACGATGCCGATCCCGCCCGGCGTGATCGGGACCAGGGCGATGACCGCCGTGGCGGCGTACGCCAGCAGGATGACCGCGGGATTGGGCTTCGCGCCGGTGGCGCGCAGCGCCGCCAGCAGGGCGCAGTAGTCGAGGCCGATCCTGCCGCCGATCAGCAGCACCGCCTTCCACCAGTTCTGTCCCAGGTCGGATCGCACCAGGTTGCGCTGGGCGACGAGCCGCGCCGGGAGGTCGACCGTCCGGGCCCGCTTGCGCGCCACCGCGTTGAGCGTCCACTGGACGGCCCGGCCGAGCTGCTCGAGGGTCCGGTCGGTCGTGAGCACCACGGTGCCGAAGGCCAGGATCAGGACGAAGCCTCCAATGCCGAGCATCCCGGCGTGCTCGAGTCCGGCGCTGACGGGCATCCCGGCGAGTATCGCCGGCAGGGCGAAGATCGGGAGCATGAAGAGTCCGGCGATCCCGATGACCGACGACGCCGCGAGTCCGCCGGCCGCCTGGTCGGGATCGATGCCGGCCGTGGCGAGCATCTGGAACTGCACCCCAGCTCCGACCACGTCACCTCCGGGCAGCGTGTTGGTAACGGCGTTGCCGGCCAGGCCCGCGGTGATGACCGAGAACCACCCCCTCGTTCGAAGCACGAGCCGCAGCAGCGCCATCTGGCAGGCGAAGCTCGCGAGTTCGGCGACCAACATGACGAGCAGCCAGAGGGGGCCGAGCGTCGCGAGACGCGGCCAGGCCGAAACGACGCGCGTCAGCGCGGGCAGGACGATGTAGAGGCCGAGCCCCATGACCACGACCGGGATGACGCGGCGAAGGACGCTCTTATTCTTGCGGGGCTGGCTCTCAGTACTGATGAGACAAATATAAGGCCCCGCCAGCTCACGATGGCCCGGGGACCCCACCAGGCGAGGTCCCCACTGGGTCACGCCGTCCCCTTACAATCGGTTGAACCACTGCGCCAGGGCCCGCCTTGGTGCTCGGCGAGTTGCGAGTCCACAAGGAGGACCCCACGTGGTCCGACTTTCGACAGTCTCACCCCAGGCCCGGGCTTCTCTCCGCTCGGGGCTCTGCATCGCGATACCGCTCATCGTGGGTCTCGTGACGAATCAGCGCTCGATAGCCATCTTCGTGGCCATCGGGGCGCTTTGGGCGGTGAGCCAGGACGGCGTCGACCGTTGGCGCGACCGCGGCGTGCGGCTCGCCGGCGTCGCGTCGTGCGGCGGCGTTGGCACCTGCCTCGGCACCCTCGAGCTGCACTACGTCGGCGGCACGTGGCAGCTGTGGTCGTTCCTCGGCGCCGTCGCGCTCGTGGCCGGACTCATCGAGACGTCGTTCCTGGCGGCACCCGGCATGTACTTCCTGCTCGGCGCCATCCTCGGCAGCGGCCTGCAGACGACGACCTACACCGTCCAGCCCGGGCTCTACGTCGCTGGCGGCGGGCTCCTCGTGACGCTGGTGGCGATGATGACCGATCACCGGAGCCGCCAGCACGACCAGCGCCTGTGCCTGGCCGACGCCTACAGCGCGCTGGCCACGCTCATGACGGCGATCGGGCAGTCGCCGGCCGGCGACGTGCGCCCCCAGGCCGTGTTCGCGCTCGACGTGGCCCAGAGCGCGCTGAGCACGGCGAGCAGCGCGCAGGCGGCCGCGAACCCCGAGGCCGTGGCACTGCGCGACTGCTTCCTGGTGGCCCTGCAGATTGGGGAACTCGCCGCGGTGATGAATCGGCGACGGATCAAACCCGATCCCGCGTTCTGCGCCGCGCTCGGCGAGGTCGCCGAGACCCTCAGGCGGGACTCGGCCGTCGCGGCCCGAGGGGAGCTGCAGCAACTCGCGAACAGCGTTCCGTCCCAGGAGCACACCCCCCAGAGCGCCCAGTACGCCAAGGCGCTCCAGCCCACGTTCAAGAAGAGCATCGAGATCCCGCCCGTGCCCCCGTCGACGCTGGAACCGTTGCCGAGTGCGGACCGGCTCCGCTTCGCAGTCCTGTTGGCCACGGCCACCGTCGCGGCGGCGGCGCTGACCCACCTCATCGACGGACCCCACGCCTTCTGGCTCCCGCTCAGCGTCGCGTTCATCCTGCGTCCCGATCTGGGACCCGTCATCCCGCGCGCCACCGCGCGCACCGCGGGCACCCTGGCCGGCGTGGGACTCGCGGCGCTGGTGACCAAGCTCGGCGACAGTCCGGCGTCGCTCGTGGTGCTCTGCGTGGTGCTGGCGGCGATCGTGCCCCTCACGTCTCGACGCAGCCACGCGCTCACGGTCTTCATCTTCACGCCGATCGTCTTCGTCTTCCTCTCGGTGCTGGGGCCGGACCAGACGTTGTTCTTTCCCCGGATCATCGATACGGCCCTCGCGGCGGCAATCGTGCTAATGATCGACGGCGCCTTGTGGACGCGGGCTCCCTCGCTTCGCCCGGCGCAGCAACTGGCGCGGGCGGAGAAGTCGGTGGCGCGTTACGAGACGAGCACCGACGTCGTGAGCCCCGAGTCGCGCCATCAGCTGCGCCGAAACGCTCTGCGCGCGACCGCGCACGCCAGGGCGGGCCTGCGCCAGGCGGAGAGGGAACCCCACCTCCTGCGCCGCCCCGACGCCGAACTGATGAGCCGGATAGACGAGCTCGAGTTGCGCATCGACGAGCGCACCGCGGCTATCGCGGGCTTCGCGGCCTAGATCGTCCTCGCGACCCGGACGCCGTCGCCGGTTCGTGCCCGCACGCCCGGGCAGTCCGTCGCCCAGCGCTCCCGCGCCCCGTCGGCCGGTCGGCACCGTCAGCGCACGATGGGTGAAAGCCAATCTCGGTAAGGTCTGGGTGGCCAAGTGAAAGGAAGAACAATGATCAAGGGATTCAAGAGCTTTCTCATGCAGGGAGATCTGATCGTCATCGCCGTCGGCCTGGTCGTGGCGCTGGCCTTCAGCACGCTCATCAAGGCGTTCACCGACTCGATCATCACGCCGCTGGTCAACGCGCTGGAAGGTTCGAGAAGCGGCCCGGGACTCGGGTGGACGCTCAACGGCCAGTTCATCAGCCTCGGCGCGTTCATCTCCGCGATCATCTACTTCATCATCTTCATGGTCGTCATCTACTTCGTCCTGGTGGTTCCCTACCGCGCGTACATGGCCAAGCAGGGCAAGACGGTCTTCGGCCCGCCGCAGGCTCCGGCGCCGGTCAAGACCTGCCCGGAGTGCCTCTCGAGCGACCTGCCCGCGGCCGCGACGAAGTGCCTGCACTGCGCCAGCGCGGTGGACTGACCGTGATTCGCGGCGCGAGAGCGCCGGCGCGCGCGGCGCCAGAGCAGTCCCAACGGGATTCGAAC